>NZ_CBFHLV010000005.1:0-91229 GCF_965656765.1 Marivita sp.
GTTGCTAATTTGACGACATACCGACGAAGCCGGAAAGTCGAGCGATAAGATAGGTTTGCATTTGCCGCTATATACTGATTAGACAGTCTTACGAGGTAAGTCTTGGGTGCCTGTCGTGTGATGCTTTTGCGCGCCGACATGCAAATATCTGGAGGTTAATATGAAGAAACTCGTTCTCGCCGCTGCGTTCGCTGGTGCTGCTTCGACAGCAATGGCCGGTTCTTACGCTAAAGACGACGTGATGATGGAGCCGGTAGTTGTGGTTGAAGAAGCCGCAGCAAGCTCCTCGTCCGCAGGTCTCATCATCCCGCTGGTCGTTATCGCCCTGCTGGCTGCTGCTGCATCTGACTAATCCACGGCGGATTATACTAACGAGAAAGGCGGTGCATCAGCACCGCCTTTTTTGTTTTGGCCGTTCAGGTCGGCCCGATCATTCGAGCCAACCGTTCAGATTCTCTTCGATGACAGCCGACAAGGCTGCGATGTGTGGATCGTCATCATTGAGACACGGAATATAAGTGAAATGCTCGCCACCTGCCTCTTCAAAGCTTTCCTTGATCTCTTCGTTGATCTCTTCCAGCGTTTCGATGCAGTCGGCTGAAAAAGCTGGCGCGCAGACTGCGATGTTTTTCTTACCGTCTTCTTCGGCAAGGCGTGCGACTTCTTCAACAGTATAGGGCTTGAGCCATTCTTCGGGCCCGAATTTGGATTGAAACGTCGTCATGATGTCAGAATCATCCCAACCCAGCCGTTCTTTCAGCAGGCGCGTCGTTTTCTGACATTGGCAGTGGTAGGGATCGCCTTCGAGCAGATATCGCTTGGGAACTCCATGATAGGAGCAGACGAGGATGTCGGGACGCTTTTCTATCTTGTCATAGGCGCGTTCAATGGATTGCGCCAAAGCTTCGATATACATCGGGTGTTGGTAATAGGGGTCGACCGTGCGCACGGTGGGCTGCCATTTCTCATCCATCAGCGCGCGGAAGAACTCATCATTTGCCGTTGCCGATGTTGCGCCCGCGTAGTGTGGATAGAGAGGGAAAAACAGGATCTTGCGGCATCCGGCCTCGACCATCTCGCGGACCTTGGATTTGGTCGAAGGGTTTCCGTATCGCATGCAAAAATCGACCATAACCTGATCGCCATAGCGGTCTTGCATGGTTTTGGTGATCTTTGCGGTCTGATCCTTGGTGATCGTCATCAACGGGCTTTCACCCTGATCTTCGTTCCAGATCGATTTATAAGCTTCACCTGAACTGAACGGACGTTTGGTCAAAATAATAAGCTGCAACAGTGGCTGCCAAAGCCACGGGCTGTAGTCGATTACCCGGCGATCTGACAGGAACTCGTTTAGATACCTGCGCATGGGCCAATAGGTATAATGGTCCGGTGTGCCAAGATTGGCCAAAAGAATGCCGACACGCTCTGCCGACACCTTCGGGTGGTCTGTCGGAGAATGTGTCGGGCGTTGTGCTGTTTTTGTTGCGTCCAACATCGGGCCTGCATCCTTACCTTAGTTTAACGGGCTAACTAACCTCTATCTGGGTCAGGTCAATCTTTGAGCGGTGTTTCCACCGTGTTCAGCGCATCTGCAAGCCGTTGCGCAGCAGAACCGGGGCGTAACGGCTGAGGCTGTGATGCATCGGGTGCCCAACCGGTGAGCGTGATCAACTCGAAGGTCGCGTTCACCCGGCCTTCGAGTTCGGAATAAGCATCAACATAAAGCGCCATCGCGCGCAGAAACACGTCTTTGCGGGTAATATGCTTGCTGCGACTGGAAAGCACATTCGCTTCGCCCATCGCGCGCAGATCGTGCATCAGATGCAACGGCGTCGCATAGCTGGTCGTCAGGACAGCGCTATCCGCTACGGGCAAGGCAAGCCCGGCGCGTTGTAATAGCGCGCCAAGATCGCGGATTTCGCCCATTGGGGCCACGCGTGGCGATAGACCGCCGGTGACTTCGATTTCGGCTTGCCCCAGTGCTGCGCGTAATTCGTGAAGCGTTTGCCCACCCAGCATTTGCACCAGTAAAAGCCCATCCGGCCTGAGCGCGCGGCGGCATTGGATGATTTGACCGACGGGATCGTTGGCCCAATGCAGCCCCATCGCGTGGATCACCAGATCATGTGTCCCTTCTGTCAGGTCGAGCACGTCGTTGTCTTGAATGATGTGGCTATTTCCAAACGCAGCGGCCCAAACCTGCGGGAAAGGCGTCACAATCGCAGGCGACTGAAAGGTTTTGTTAACCAAAGACAAGCGATCCTGAGCATCATCGCGCGCCTCTTCGTGCAGAAACAGTGCGGGCTGCTGCAAAGCGCGGGTTCGGTTCCGCGCGAGGGCGGTGCGGTCAAACAGGATCGGAGCTTCGGACATGAGGGGCAGATAGGATGCTCCAGATAGGATTGCAAACCGTGCTGCGCATGATCTACCCGCCTCGCTGTTTGGCGTGTGGCGGCTTGGTCGAGCAAGACAACGGCATTTGTGCCGCCTGTTTCGCGGATACCCCGTTCATCACGGGTCTGGTGTGTGATCTTTGTGGTACCGCTTTGCCGGGCACATCTGACCATCTAGTGCATTGTGATGATTGCCTGAAATTGGGTCGACCCTGGATCAAGGGACGTGCGCCATTGCGCTATGAAGGTGTGGCGCGCAGGTTGGTTCTCGGCCTCAAACACGGGGATCGGCAAGATATAGTTCCAACAGCCGCGGATTGGATGGTTGGCGCGCTGCCACAGGACATGCCGCGCGACACGCTTGTTGTACCTGTCCCGCTGCATTTGGTTCGGCTATTGCGCCGTCGATACAATCAGTCCGCGCTCTTGGCGCAGGCGATTGCGGTGCGATGTGAGCTTGAGTTTTGCCCAGATGGGCTGTTTCGCAATCGTCGGACCCCATCGCTGGACGGCAAATCGCGCGATGCAAGGTTTGCAGAGCTTTCGGACGCGATATCGGTCAAGGCAGAAAGGGTTGCGATATTGCGCGATAGGCCGATCCTGCTGGTCGACGATGTTATGACATCAGGCGCAACGCTCGCTGCGTGTGCATTGGCGTGTCATTCAGCACAGTGCCGAGAGATTTATGTCACGGTTCTGGCGCGCGTTGCAAAGGGTGCTTAGATCCCCGACAATCACCGTAGGGGAAACACTATGCAAACTATCGAAATCTACACGTCACCACTTTGCGGCTTTTGTCATGCTGCGAAACGCCTGCTGACACAAAAGGGCGCAAGCTTTGTTGAAATCGACGTGCTGTCCAATCCGGATCGCAAGCCCGAGATGATCCAACGCGCCAATGGCGGGCGGACCGTGCCGCAGATCTTTATTGGCGAAACACATGTCGGCGGATGTGACGAACTGTACGCTTTGGATCGGGCGGGTAAGCTTGATCCGCTTCTGGCGGCCTGACGGCTATGCGGGCTGCGTTGCTGCAATTAACGTCTTCGGATGACCCTTTGGATAACCTGAGGATCACGTCAGAGCTTGTGCAGAACGCCGCTACGGATGGGGCCGAGTTGATCGTCACGCCCGAGGTTACCAATTGCGTCAGCAACAGCCGGACGCATCAGAGATCCGTTTTGCATCATCAACTTGATGATCCGACGCTCGCTGGCCTGCAGAACGATGCTGCGCGACTGGGAGTGTGGGTGTTGATCGGGTCGCTTGCTCTTAAGGCCGACCCACCCGAGGAACGTTTTCTGAACCGGTCTTTTTTGATCGCTCCGGACGGGTCGATTGCCGCACACTACGATAAGCTGCATATGTTTGACGTTCAGGTGACCGAGACCGAGACCTACAAGGAGTCCGCCGGGTTTAAACCGGGAGACCGTGCGGTGACGGTGGGCACACCCTTTGGCATAATTGGTATGACCATCTGCTATGATGTACGGTTCGCCTATCTCTATCGTACGCTTGCACAGGCTGGTTCCGCAATCTTGACGGTACCTGCTGCGTTTTCGCCTGCGACCGGTCCTATGCACTGGGAGCAGTTGCTCAGGGCGCGGGCGATCGAGACCGGGTGTTTCGTGCTTGCTCCGGCGCAGGGCGGCGCGCATTCAGCGGTTCGAGGTCGGGCGCGCACCACGCATGGGCATTCTCTGGCCATTTCGCCTTGGGGAGAAGTGCTTTTGGATGCGGGTATGCAATCTGGCGTTCACCTTGTTGACCTTGATCTGTCTGACGTGGCAAAAGCCAGACAGAAAATTCCGTCTTTACAGCATGATAGAGAGTTTACTGGGCCTTCATGAGTGATAGCAGTCCCCTTGCCATTTCGCTTTTTAGTGAATTGTTGACCGCAGATCAGTTGCTCCGCAATCGGTTGACGCGGGTGCTGCCCAACAAGATGGAAATCTCACATTTTTCTGTGCTGAACCAACTGGCGCGCGGTGGGTCTGAGAAGACGCCTGCGCAATTGGCCAAGGCGTTTCACGTGACGCGTGGCGCGATGACCAACACCCTAGGCAAGCTTGAGGCGGCAGGCTACGTGCACATCAGGCCTGATTGGGATGATGCGCGGCGCAAGCAAGTGTCAATCAGTCCTGCTGGACTTGCCGCGCGTGATGCAGCGATTGCAGCGATCACGCCCTTGATCAACGAGATGGTCCAAGAGCTGGGTGAAACCAAGGTGCGGGCCGCGATCCCGGTGCTGCGAGAGTTGCGGGTCAAGCTGGAAGCTCCAGACCCGCGATCCTAGGCCATTGGCTTACTCCGGTTTCAACGCCGCAGTTACGTAGTTCACGCTCAGGTCGCGATCCGACAGGCTCCATTTCCAGGACACTGGGTTGAACTGGAAGCCTTTGCGATCAACCGGGTCCAACCCTGCTTGCCGCAGCAGGTCATATAGTTCGTCCGGGGTGATGAACTTGGCCCAGTCATGCGTGCCTTTTGGTAACCAGCGCATGATGAACTCCGCGCCTACAATGGCTGCTGCAAAGCTTTTGGCGTTGCGGTTGATCGTGGAACACAGGTGCAGCCCACCGGGCTTCAGTAGCCGTTGGCAAGCGGTCAAATAAGCCAGCGGATCAGCAACGTGTTCGACCACTTCCATGTTTAGAACGACGTCAAACTGTTCGTCAGCGTCTGCCATCGCTTCTGCGGTGGTATGTCGGTAGTCAATGTCTAAGCCCGATTGCTGGGCATGCGCTTGCGCCACCGGGATGTTGCTGCCGCCGGCATCGACACCGACAATCGTTGCACCCAACCGGGCCATTGGTTCGCACAACAAACCGCCACCACAACCAATATCGAGGATGCGCAGCCCGGTGAATGGTAGCGCTTGCGAAAGGTCCCGATCAAACTCTGCTGCGATCTGGGATGTGATGTAATCAAGACGGCAGGGGTTGAGCATGTGCAGCGGTTTAAACTTGCCGTTGGGGTCCCACCACTCGGCGGCCATCGCCTCGAACTTGGCAATTTCTGACGGATCAACGGTTGTCGTGGCTGTCATGGAACATTTCCCCATGGTCTTTTGGTATTTGGTGCCAATATAGATTGGGTATGGATAAATTCCCGAGCCAAAAGCGCGCAGTGCAGTACCTTTATCCCCCCATTGACCCCTTCGACCAGCGTATGCTGTCGGTTGGGGATGGGCATACCGTGTATGTCGAACAATGCGGAGCGGAAAACGGAATTCCGGTGATTGTTCTCCATGGCGGACCGGGTGGCGGGTGCAGTCCATCTATGCGGCGCTACTTCGATCCCAAAGTGTATCGTGTGGTGCTGTTTGATCAGCGCGGTTGTGGACGGTCGCGGCCTCATGCCAGTGTCACCAACAACACGACATGGGATTTGGTCGCTGATATCGAGCTGATCCGCGAAACGTTGGGGATTGATAAGTTCATCGTTTTCGGCGGCAGTTGGGGTGCCACACTCGCATTGATCTATGGCATCAGTCACCCGGAGCGGGTGGCACATTTGGTGCTGCGCGGTGTTTTCACCATGACACACGCAGAACTGGATTGGTTCTATGGCGGTGGCGCCGGGCAGTTTTGGCCGGAGACCTGGGCACGATTTGTCGACATGATACCCGAAGACGAACGTGGCGATCTGATTGGAGCGTATCACAGACGGCTTTTTTCGGGTGACTTACGTACCGAAACGCGGTTTGCGCGGGCATGGTCAGCTTGGGAAAATGCTTTGGCGTCAGTCTACTCCAGCGGGTCCGGAGGCGAGTCGCCAGGCGACTACGCGCGGGCCTTTGCGCGGCTTGAGAACCACTATTTTATCAACAACGGGTTTCTCGAAGAAGATGGCTGGATCCTCAAGAACATGGATCGGCTTTCGGGTATTCCCGGGGCGATCGTTCAAGGCCGATATGACATGATTTGCCCCCCTGTGCGGGCCTGGGAACTGGCGCGGGTGTGGCCCGAGTGTGACCTGCGCATGGTGCGGAATGCCGGTCATGCCCTGTCCGAGCCCGGCATCAGCGCCGAGCTTGTCCGCATAATGGACAGTATATCAACGGCTTAACATTTAAATTCTATTAGATGTTTACACGTCGTCCCCGGTTGGTAACGTATGCAACTAGGGTAACGAAGGCTAAGCCGAGACGTTGAATTCTGTCATTCGCATCATTTTGCAGCGGCTTGCGCTTGGACTTCTCACGCTGTTCGTTGTTTCCATCGTTATCTTCACAGCGGTAAACATGCTTCCCGGTGATTTCGCCCAAGCTATTCTTGGCCAAGGAGCGACGCCCGAAGCGGTTGAAGCAATCCGCAAGGATTTGGGCCTCGATCAGCCTCCGATCACCCGATATTTCCAATGGCTTGGCGGCGCGCTTCAGGGCGATTTGGGCAATTCCTTTGCGCAGGCGAACTTTGCAAGCTTTGTCGGCGCTGACAGCGGCGTGCGTACGACCGTCGCGCAACAGATTGCACCAAGATTTGCCAACACGATGTTCCTTGCCGCTGTGACAGCTTGTATCGCGGTGCCGGTTTCGCTGACGCTGGGCATTTTGGCCGCTTTGTTCCGAAACTCGGTGTTTGATCGTGCAACCAACGTGACGACGCTTACCTCCATTTCGTCGCCCGAGTTTTTTCTGGCATACGTTTTGATCCTCTTCCTTGCCGTGCTGAACCCGTTGCTTCCTTCGCTGTCGAACATCTTTGAGGGCATGTCCTTTGGTGAAAGGCTTGAGAAAACGCTGCTGCCTGCGCTGACGCTGACTCTTGTCGTGACGGCGCATATGATGCGCATGACCCGCGCAGCGATCATTAATCTCTTGGCGTCACCCTATATTGAAATGGCGCGGCTCAAGGGCATGTCGCCAATGCGGGTGATCGTCAAACACGCGCTCCCGAATGCCCTTGCGCCGATCATCAACGTGATTGCACTCAATCTTGCGTATCTGATCACCGGTGTTGTCGTGGTTGAGGTGGTGTTCGTTTACCCCGGCATTGGCCAGCTGTTCGTCGACAGTGTGAAAATTCGTGACATCCCTGTGGTTCAGGCCTGCTGTCTGATCTTTGCGGCGGCGTATATCCTTCTGAATCTTTTGGCGGATATTCTGTCGATCCTCTCCAATCCCCGTCTGAGGCATCCGAAATGAGCACGCTTCTGACATTGGCCTTGCTATTGATCGGTATCGCAACTTTGGGCTGGGCCTTTCGGTTCGTAGGCCAGAAAGCCACGGCAAACGCCCCAACCTTTCGCGATATGCCCTATGCGGTTGCGTTCGGTTATGTCCTGGGCGCGAGCCTCTTGCTGTTTTCGGTCTGGTATTTCTTTCAACCGACACAGAATGATGCAGGCGTTCCGAACGCTGGGGTCGTGTTTTTTCGGTGGGCGGTTCAGTTCTTTATCATGGCGGCGATTGCAGCCTACGTGTTCCGCATTCTGGGTCGCACCGTTGGAACGGCGGGCACCAAGAAGATGTTCCGCCAGATGCCACTCACGGCAAGCTTTGGCGTCTTGGTTGTAATCCTCTACGCTTTTACGGCGATCTTTGCTGCATGGCTCGCACCACATGGTCAAGAAGAGATCTTTGCCAAGGTGAACGTCTTGCCCGGCGGGAACGCGGCAACAGGGGGTGACCCGCTGCATCCACTTGGAACGGATCAAATCGGTCGAGATCTTTTGAGCCGACTGATTTACGGCGCGCAGAACACGGTTGGAATCGCATTTGTCACGACTTGTCTGGCGTTCTTTCTAGGCGGTTCCCTTGGGTTTCTTGCCGCGACTTTGCAGGGGTGGCTTGATCAAGTTCTGAGCCGGACGGTCGACGTTCTGATGGCGATTCCGTCACTCATCTTTGCGCTCTTGTTGATGACCATTGCCAGTGCATGGGCTGGATCAGAACGGTGGCTACTTACGATCTATATGATCCTGATCATTGCCGTTATCGACAGCACACGTGTGTTCCGTTTGGCTCGAGCGGTGGGGCTCAACATCGTTGTGATGGACTACATCGAGGCGGCCAAGTTACGCGGTGAGGGTCTGTCATATCTGATCTTCAAAGAGATCCTGCCGAACGCGACCGCGCCGTTGCTCGCGGAATTCGGATTGCGTTTCTGTTTTGTGTTTCTGACGATTGCATCGCTTTCGTTTTTGGGTGTTGGCATCCAGCCGCCCTTGGCCGACTGGGGCACTATGGTGAGAGATAGTGCGCAATTCATCAACTTTGCAGCGTTCTCTCCATTGACAGCTGCATTGCCGCTATTGGCTGCGGGTGCGATTGCATTGTTGACGGTTGGAGTGAATTTTGTGGTCGATTGGATGCTGCACCGAAGTTCGGGACTAAAGGAATGAGCGCGCTTGTCCAAATCCGTGATCTTTGGATCGAAGGCCGCAGCGATGAAACATGGTCACCGATCATCAACGGGGCGAGCCTCTCTCTGGAGAAAGGCGAAGTCCTCGGCCTGATCGGGGAATCCGGTGCCGGTAAATCGACACTTGGCTTGGCCGCGATGGGTTTCACCCGCGACGGTGTGCGCATCTCCAAAGGGTCGGTGATGTTTGATGGGATTGACCTGATCTCGGCGTCGGCGGCGACGAAACGCGAATTGTTGGGCAAAAGGATCGCCTATGTCGCGCAGTCTGCCGCAGCCAGCTTTAATCCGGCGCATAAGCTGATCGACCAGCATACAGAAAGCCCTGTACAGCATGGCGTGATGTCGCGCTCTGAAAGCACCGAGGATGGGATCGAGCTGTATCGGCGGCTGCGTCTGCCTAATCCTGAAGAGATCGGCTTTCGCTATCCACATCAGGTGTCCGGTGGTCAGCTGCAACGCGCGATGACGGCGATGGCGATGTCGTGCCGGCCCGACCTGATCATCTTTGACGAACCAACCACAGCTTTGGATGTGACGACGCAGATCGAGGTTTTGGCGTCGATCCGCGATATCGTTGAGCAATTCGACACAGCTGCGATCTACATCACGCACGACCTTGCCGTCGTGGCGCAGATGGCGGATCGCATCAAGGTTTTGCTCAAGGGCGACGAAG
The DNA here is from genome assembly GCF_965656765.1 of Marivita sp. Lineage (GTDB taxonomy): Bacteria > Pseudomonadota > Alphaproteobacteria > Rhodobacterales > Rhodobacteraceae > Marivita. The sequence continues at coordinate 9,438 of NZ_CBFHLV010000005.1, forward strand.
TTGAAGAGGCTGACACGCGCACGATGTTGTCAGAGCCGAAAGAAGATTACACCAAAAGCCTTTGGGCAGTGCGCGCATTTGAACGCCCGCAGAAACCTGCTGTACAGACCAGTGCAACGCCGGTGGTGTCAGTGCAGAATGTATCGGCGGCCTATGGCAAGATCCCGGTTCTGCATGACGTCAGCTTTGATATTCACGAAGGTCGAACCGTTGCGGTTGTTGGCGAGTCCGGGTCTGGCAAATCCACCACGGCGCGCTGTATCACGGGGCTTTTGCCGCCGACGACTGGAACGATTGAATTCGACGGTCAAGCGCTTCCTGCAAATTATAAGCAGCGCAACAAGGATCAGTTGCGACAGGCGCAGATGATTTACCAAATGGCGGATACGGCGTTGAACCCGCGCAAGACAATTGGCGAAATTATCGGTCGTCCGGTTCAGTTTTACATGGGCCTCACCGGAAAGCAGAAGCGCCGCCGGGTGGAAGAGCTTTTGGATGAAATCGAACTGCCCGCATCCGAATATATAGACCGGTTGCCAAGCGAACTGTCTGGCGGTCAAAAGCAGCGCATCGGCATTGCACGTGCCCTCGCGGCAGAGCCGAAATTCATTATTTGTGACGAGGTCACAAGTGCGCTTGATCAGCTTGTTGCAGAGGGCATTCTGAAGTTGCTGGCGCGACTACAAGATGACCTCAAACTCAGCTATATGTTCATCACCCATGACCTCGCGACGGTCAAAGCGATCGCTGACGAAGTTGTCGTGATGAAAGAGGGAAAAGTGGTGGAGCAAGGCCCCAAACAGGAAATGTTTGTGCCGCCGCATCACCCTTATACCGATCTGTTGCTCAGTTCAGTTCCTGAAATGGATCCGGACTGGCTTACGAATCTGCTCAATGAACGCGGAGTTGATAACATCGGCGACGCGGCTGTTGGTAAGATGTCATGAGAATCGGTCCAAAAAGGACTGCAAGGCGGAACGACACCGCGAAAAAAACAGGGAGAAGATGATGACTCGCATTTCAAGACGTGGACTACTTAAGACCGGCGCGGCTGCCGGTGTTCTGGCGGCAAGCGGCCTGCCCCTGCGCGCGCAACAGCGCGGCGGGACACTGCGCCTTGGTTTGGCCGGGGCGAACACCTCGGACAGCTGGGACAGCCGGACACACTCGGACAGCTTTATGATCATGGCCGGTCACGGTGCGGTCTTTGATTGTCTGACCCAAGTGGCGGCCAACGGTGAACTGATTGGTGAGCTTGCAGAAAGCTGGGAAGCGTCGGCTGACGCTGTCACATGGACGTTCAAGCTGCGTCAGGGCGTGACGTTCCACAACGGTAAAGCGTTCGGCGCGGATGACGTTCTCGAATCGCTCCAGATGCACACTGCAGAAGGTGCGAAATCTGCAGCCAAGCCGATTGTCGAAAACATCTCGGAAATGACCAAGGTAAGCGATAGCGAGGTGAAATTCACGCTCAAGGCTGGTAACGCCGACTTCCCGTTCCTGCTGTCTGATTATCACATTTGCATCTTCCCCGCGGGCCAGATCGAAGAGGCGATTGCACAGGGTATTGGCACAGGTCTCTACAAGGTTGAGAGCTTTGACCCCGGCGTGCGCGTTTTGCTGAGCCGTGTCGATGGTCACTATAAAGACGGTGATGCAGGTTGGTTCGACAGCGTCGAGATGATTGCGATCAATGATTCCTCGGCTCGTATGAACGCGCTGATGACCGGTCAGGTTGATGCAGTGAACCGCGTTGACTTTAAAACAGAGCCACTCATGCGCGCCAACCCGATGATCAACATCTTCGAAGTGACGGGCAACCAGCACTTTACCTTCCCGATGCTGACAAATGTCGATCCGTTTACCAACCTCAAGGTTCGTCAGGCGCTAAAGCACGCGGTCAACCGTCAGGAACTGGTCGACAAGATTCTTTTGGGTCATGGTGCGGTTGCCAATGACAACCCGATTGGACCGGCGAACCAGTACTTCGCGGATGATCTTGAGATGAACGCCTATGACCCCGATAAAGCGGCATCGCTGCTGAAAGAAGCAGGTATGGATGGTTTGTCCGTTGATCTGTCCGCCGCCAACGCGGCCTTCCCGGGTGCTGTTGATGCTGCACAGCTGTATCAGGCGTCTGCAAAGGCTGCAGGCATTGACATCAACGTGGTTCAGGAACCGGATGACGGTTACTGGTCGAACGTTTGGCTGAAAAAGCCGTGGTGTGCGTGCTACTGGTCTGGTCGTGCGACCGAGGACTGGATGTTCTCGACCGCCTACGAAGCAGGTGTGCCGTGGAACGACTCGGGTTGGGAAAACGCACGCTTCCAAGAGCTGCTGCTGTCCGCACGCGCAGAGCTTGACAGTGACAAGCGTCGCGAACAGTACCGCGAAATGCAGATGCTGGTCTCGAAAGAAGGCGGCACCGTCATTCCGATGTACGCCAACTATGTTGACGCGCATTCAACCAAACTGACCAACTCTGGCACCGTCGGTAATGTCTTCCAGATGGACAGTTCGCGTATGATCGAGCGTTGGTGGTTTGCGTAACTTCACGCCTGTCACATGACAGAAACGCCCTGCCAATTGGTGGGGCGTTTTGCGTTTAGAGGGCCGTAGCGCTTAGAGGTGTGTGTCGTAATCCGACACCAGCAGGCGCAGTGGTTCTTCGTCTTCCTCGACATTGGAAAACCGCCCAATTGGGTGTTCGAATATGTTGTCGGTCAGGTCGTCATTGACGGTTGATACTTCACCAATCAGCACGTCGCCTTTCTCGCCCCAGAAAGCATGCCAATTGTTGGGAAAAAGCGTCACTGACTCACCTGGATTGAGCTTGAGATGACCGCCGGCGGGAAGGCTGCGCATGGTGCCATCGACCATTACGGATACTTCGGAATCACGGTCTATTCCTCCATCCGCGTCAGCCATGAACAGTTCGATCACTAACACGCCCCCACCGCGGTTGATGATGTCCTCGACTTTGATGTCATGCCGATGCATCGGGCTTAGTTGATGGTCACGCGAAATCATTATTTTTTCCGCATAGAGCATGGCGCTTTTCTTGCCCAAATCAGCATTCAGGCCGTTCCGCGTGGTGAACAAGAAGAGCCCCATGTCATCAAAGGCTTCTTTGCCGTAGTCCGTGATATCCCAACCCATCCGCCGGGCTTTGATTTCAGTGTGGTCACTGGTTTTCAGCGTTTCCGGCGACAGATAGGCAAATGGCGGCAAAGTATAGCCAAAGGACCGGATAAACGCGTCACCTTCACGGAGGATATCGTTGATGCGTGACCGTTTCATGTGCGCTTCTCTCTTTGATGGCGCTAACATACCCAAAGCGAGGGTTTAGTGGAAGTGGTTGGAGCCTCCGGCGGGAGTTTTCTTGGCAAGATGAAGGTCAGAGCACGTAGCGGCTTAGGTCGGCGGATCGCGTCAATTCTCCGAGGTGCTTTTCCACAAACGCAGCGTCCACTTTCACTTCGTCGCCACCTCGATCGGGGGCATCGAAGCTTAGATCTTCGAAAACACGCTCCATCACCGTGTAAAGACGCCGCGCACCGATGTTTTCTACGGATTGGTTTACGTCGGCGGCGATCTTGGCCAAGGCTGCGATTCCGTCTTCAGTGAAGGTCACGACGACCTCTTCGGTTGCCATCAGCGCCGTGTATTGCAGCGTTAGCGCATTGTCGGTTTCCGTCAGGATGCGCACAAAGTCTTCTTCCGTAAGCGCACGAAGGTTTACGCGGATCGGCAGGCGGCCCTGCAATTCCGGCAGCAGGTCCGATGGTTTGGCGATGTGAAACGCACCCGAGGCGATGAACAGGATGTGGTCTGTTTTGACTGGACCGTGTTTGGTGCTGACAGTGGTGCCTTCGATCAACGGCAGGAGGTCCCGCTGGACGCCTTCGCGGCTAACATCACCGCCACGGGTTTCTTGCCGGGCGGCCACTTTGTCGATCTCATCCAGAAACACGATGCCGTTTTGTTCGACCGCTTCAAGGGCCAGTTCCTTGACCTGTTCGTCATCCAGCAATTTGTCGGCTTCTTCGGCGATCAGGGTTTCATAGCTTTCGGCGACGGTCATCCGTTTGCGGACCGTACGGCCCGAGAAGGCTTTGCCGAACAGATCGCCAAGGTTCATCATTCCTGCGCCGCCGCCCATGCCGGGCTGACCGGGAATATCCATGGTGGGAAACGGGCTTGACGTGTCTTGGAGTTCGAGTTCGATGACTGTGTCGTCCAGCAGGCCATCTTTCAGTTTCTTGCGGAACATTTCCCGCGTTCCGTCGCGTGCGCCCTCACCGGCGATGGCCTCAATCACACGTTCTTCGGCCGCTTCATGTGCTTTGGTTTTGACGTCGTCGCGCATATGGTCGCGGGTCATGGAAATAGCTGCATCCACCAGATCGCGGATGATCTGTTCAACATCGCGACCAACATAGCCGACCTCGGTGAATTTGGTGGCCTCAACCTTGATGAAGGGTGCTTTGGCAAGTTTGGCCAGACGGCGACTGATCTCGGTTTTGCCGACGCCGGTGGGTCCGATCATCAGGATGTTCTTTGGATACACCTCTTCGCGCAGATCATCGCTGAGTTGCTTGCGCCGCCACCGGTTTCGCAGGGCTACGGCCACAGCGCGCTTGGCGTCTTTCTGGCCAATGATAAAGCGGTCCAGCTCGGACACGATTTCTCGGGGGGTGAGGTCGGTCATTTAGTGTATCCTTATCGGCAAAGAGACGCTTCAGCGGTTCAAGCGCTGATGGTCTCAACCGTCAGATTGCCATTGGTGTAAACGCAGATGTCGGCGGCAATTGCCATTGCTTCGCGGGCGATCTGTTCGGCGTCTTTGTCTGTGTCCATCAGCGCACGCCCTGCGGCGAGTGCGTAGTTGCCCCCTGATCCGATGGCAGTGACATCATGTTCAGGCTCAAGCACGTCGCCTGCACCTGTAATGACGTATAGTTCCGTGCCATCGGAAACGATCAGCATTGCCTCAAGCTTTTGCAGATACTTGTCGGTCCGCCAATCCTTAGCCAACTCAACGCTTGCGCGCTGTAGCTGACCCGGAGTGCCTTCGAGCTTTGTCTCTAGTCGTTCAAGCAGGGTAAATGCGTCGGCGGTAGAGCCAGCAAAACCCGCGACGACGTCATATCCGCCGGGAGAAATGCGCCGGACCTTGCGTGCGGTGCCCTTGATCACGGTTTGGCCAAGGCTGACCTGACCATCGCCTGCGATGACCACCTTGCCGCCTTTGCGCACGCCGATAATCGTGGTGCCGTGCCAGCCGGGAAAATCGTTGTCAGCCATGTGTCATCCCTTTCGTCTTTGTCTCGATATGGGCCGAACAGCCATGCCACACAAGCCCTGCAACGCAAAACGCCCGGCGCAGATGGCCGGGCGTTTGAGATAAAACATCGAAAGATCAGATGCTTTCGTCGATCCAGCCTTTGAGCGCTGCCTTGGGTGCAGCACCGGTCTTGTTCGAGACGACCTGACCGTCTTTGAAAATAAAGAGCGATGGGATCCCGCGCACGCCCATTGCAGCGGCGGCATTTGGGTTGCTGTCTACGTCAACTTTCGCAATTTTAATTGCGTCGCCATATTCGGCGGCCAGTTCTTCGAGGGCCGGGCCGATCTGCTTGCAGGGGCCACACCATTCTGCCCAGAAGTCTACAACTACGGGCACGCTGGAATTTTTGACTTCGGCGTCGAAGGTTTCATCAGTCACGGCGACGGTGGACATCGGGGTTCTCCTTGCGGCTCAGGCGCATTTGTGTGTCGGAACGAGAGACTAGGTACCCTCTGACGGGCCGTCAAGGTGGCGTGCCCTCACGAGAGCTTGTGTCACACACTTTTCCGACAACGGCATATAGGTGGCCGAGCGGGTCCAAAGGATACCAGTTTCGACTTCCCGGTTCGGGTAAATTTCTGCCAGCATTGCATGATATGCGCCCATTTGGCGCAAAAGACCTTCGGGTATATCTGCCTCGGAAGCAGGCACCGTTCGATTGGTTTTAAAATCAACTGCCTTGATCAGGTCATCTGTGACGATCAACCTATCGATGATGCCATGCAAAGGCGTATCTGGCAGCGCATCAACCGTGGCTGTTACCGGCACTTCAGCCAAGGCCGTTTCGGAAAAGACCCAACCCAGTTCGGGGGAGCAGAGGACAGTCAACGCTTCCGCGATCATCTCGTCTTCCAAGGGGTGATCCCTGATCAGAGCGTGCGCTGCATCGCGTCTGTCAGCCGGGGGTAGAACAGGAAGCGTTTCCAAAAGCAGGTGAATGAGCGTGCCGCGTTCTTTGGCAACATCACTCAAATCTCCATCCGCTCCGGGCAGGGCTTTGGCACCGCCTAGATCTGATGGGCTTTTGGCCTCAGTTGTCGGTGCGAGCGGCGGAGCTGGCGTGGCGAAAAGGGTTGGCAGCTTGACCTGTTCAGCGATTTGCGGCGGTGCAATGGACGTAACTGGATGAGGCCATGTCGCGTGATCCAATCTAAGGCCGGTGTCCGGCCCTTCATCATTGAATTCAAAACGCTGGGGATTTGCCCCGACAGTCTCTAACGTTGCCGAAATTCGGTCATGCCAGCTTTCACCGGATTTGTCCGCGGTTCCGGCCGCAGCGACAACCAGCCAGCGCTCTGCACGGGTTAGCGCGACATAGAGCAGGCGATCCCGTTCTTCATCTTCGGCCTCGCGGGCTTGTTCCAAAGCGGTGCGCTGGTACGCTGCGCGGGTTTTGTCCGACCCTCGCCAGTGGACGGCCCCATCAGCCAAAACAAAGGTCTCTTTGCCAGATTGCGACGCTTTCTTATGCGTGTCTGGTAGGATCACAATAGGCGCTTCTAGGCCTTTGGCGCCGTGAATGGTCATCACGCGAATACGGGCGCCGGCACTGTCCACGGTGCGTTTGATCTCGATTTCGTCGGTTTCCATCCAATGGAGGAAACCGGTAAGGCTCGGTATGTCTGTTTGCTCATAGGCCAGCGCCTGATTGAGCAACGCGTCTATCCCGTCTTCCGCCTCTTCACCCAGTCGGCCGATTAGCCTTTGCCGGCCCATGTGGCGGATCAAGATGCGTTCCAGCAGGTCGTATGGTCGAAGAAAATCAAGCTGGGCGCGCAGGTCGTCCAGAACATCAAGGACCGCAGGGAAATCTTCTTTCCGCCTACGTAGCTCTTCCCAAAGGTGGGGCGATTTGCGTCGGTGTGCGAGGTCAAAGATGGCTTGTTCATCCAATCCGAACAGTGGTGACCGCAAAGCCGAGGCAAGCGACAGGCTGTCTTCGGGTGTCGCAAGAAATGACAGAAGTGCGCGGAGATCTTTGACAGCAAGTTCAGCCATGACCTTGAGCTTGTCGGCACCGGCAATGGGTAAGCTTAATGCCTTACACGCTTTTAGGATTTCGTGGAACAGCGCACCGCGGCTTCGCACGAGTATTAGGAAATCCCCGGCATGAATGGCGCGCGAGTCCAGTACGCCGTCTTTGTAGCCTTCAGGAATTGCGGTTCCAGATTTCAGTGTTTGGTCGATGAACCGTGCCACGCGCTGGGCGAGTATCACGTTGTGATGCGTAGGGCTGACGCGATCTACGGGTGTGTCCCAGGGCAGATCGTCATCGTCCGTTTTGGCTGGTTCAATCAGGGGCCACAGATCGACACGCCCTGGCAGTTGATCGTGGAATGATATGTGGGTCTGATCAGGCAGAAAACCGGCTTTGTCGCGCCCTTTGAAGGTTTCGTCAACGAGCCGCAGGATCGGGACAGATGACCGGAACGAATAGCTGAGTTGTCCGTCCTGAAGTGGCGCATCGGTGGCTTGCATCTGTTCCCCGAACGCAGCGCGCATGTGGTCGAATTCTTTTGGGTCAGCCCCTTGGAACGAATAGATCGACTGCTTTTTGTCCCCCACGACGAAGATCGTGCGCTGCATATTGCTGCGGGCGCCTTCGCCGGACGTGAATTCCTGTGCCAGTTTGTTGATCACGTCCCATTGCGCTGGGCTGGTGTCCTGCGCTTCGTCCACAAGGATGTGGTCGATCCCGCCATCAAGACGGTAGAGCACCCATTCTGCCTGCCGTTTGTCAGTGAGCAAATTGCGCGTTCGGGTGATCAGATCGTCGAAATCAAGCCAGCCACGCGCTTGTTTCGTGTCTTCGTAACGGCGTAGGAAAGCGTCAGCAAAACGGTGCAGCGTGGCGTCGCGCTCCACGGATTCAAACGCCAGTCTTGTCTCCCGTGCCGCTTCAACCCTTTGGTACAGATCTTCGAGACGATTTATGCTTGCAGCCGGTGCGCCTTTGCGCAGCTTTGCAGTGGGCGGAAAGGTTTTGCGCAGGTCGCCTTTTTGCGTGAAAACAATAGCCTCAAGCGCCAATAGTGCATTCAGATCACCAGCCTGCGCTTGCAGGATGGCATCGGCAAGGTCGTTGTCGCCTTTGCCGCCAGTCCTAAGATCGGGCACTAATCCTGTCAAAAACTCGGTTTCGCCACTGGGAAAGACCGTGGCGAGCAACATGGATAGCGTATCTTTTTCCCGCAAGCCATAACGCGCCTCAAGGTCACTGCGTGTGAGCGGTGGGCTAAAGCCGTCACGATGACCAACAATCCGATCGGCCAATTCCTGCAGTGGGTTATTCGACGCAATCCGTGTGATGTCTTCGATCAAGTTTGCGTCTTGGCCGCTTGCCATGTCATCGAGGATCTGCTCGCGGAGCAACTGCGCGGCCCGGTCATCGATTTCCTGAAACTGTGGGCTCACACCTGCCTCAAGCGGGAAACGTCGCAGAATCGAAGCGCAGAAAGCGTGTATCGTCTGGATGCGCAATCCGCCGGGGGTCTCAATCGCGCGGGCGAACAACGTTCGGGCGCGGGCCAAGAACTCTGACGTGAGCGTTTCGGCGTCTTCGCCAAGCTCAAGAAGCTGCCTTTCCAGATCGGCGTCGTTCAGCATCGCCCATTCGCCTAGCCGCTTGAACAGGCGGTTTTGCATTTCACTGGCGGCGGCGTTGGTAAAGGTCAGGCACAGGATGTGTTCGGGACGAGCTTTACCAAGCAACAGACGCGCTACGCGGTCGGTCAAAACGCGTGTTTTTCCCGACCCGGCATTGGCCCCCAGCCACGTCGAAGCCGTCGGATTGGCGGCACGCACCTGGGCGTGGGTCGCCTCATTTCGGATCATGTCAGAAACACCTTGGTGGCGGTATCTGATACATCCCATTCGCCATAGCGCGACAGTTGATCATAGTCCGACCCAAAGATGTCCTTATGCATCTTGTTGCGCGCCGTGTAGCCGGTTTGTGGATCGCGATAAGCTTCGATCAGTTTGGTGAGCATAGCCAATATGCGTTCTGGCGGGCAGTCACCGAGCGGCGCGGACACCTCTTTGCCGTCCCCGGAAAGTGAAATATAGCGCGCCTCAGCCACGCCACGGGGTCTGAAATCCTTGAATCCGCCTTCACAGATCAATGCCGCCGTAACAAGTAATTGCACATCGAATTGCATTTGCTGATCGGTTGTCGGGGCGGTGCCGGTTTTGTAATCGTAGACATAGGCCTGACTTCGGTCATCGAGGTCGACGCGGTCTGCTTTGGCGGTAATCCGGAATGGGGGCTGCGCGATTTCGATGCCGCCGGTCTGTTCGAACAGTACGGGATGCGCGTTTGCCTGGCGCGCGCGTTCGTTTTCTACAAACCAGTGCGCCACCTTTTCGATACGAACGCGCCATTGAATACGGTCGGTGGGCCAAGGCACATCACGATCCAGAATCCTGTGCGCAACGGACATGAGTTGATCTTCGGTGATTGGAACGCCATTTTGGGCTGTGTTAGAGACGAATTCTTCGAACACCTTGTGAATGATTGTACCACGATGCATAGGGTTTGGAGCGTGTTGAATCGGGTGCAGTTGCCGTAGCCGAAGGATTTTGGACCCATATATCGCGTAGGGGTCGCGGATCAGCTTTTCGATATTGGTCACCGACAATTCGTCCGGACGCGCGACGACCGGTGGCACAGGGGATGGCCGTGTTGCCGAAGGCGTGGTGATTGGAGTTTCCAATGCGCGACCCAAGGAGAGCCAGTGTTGTCCGCGTGATCGCATATCTTTGATCGCCTGAGGACCGCCTGTCTGCGGCAAACCTAGCATCAGATTGGTCAATCGGTTAAGCCAGCGTGACGGAACTGTTTCGGCATCCTCTGACCGTTCAGCACGGGTAAGCCAAACGTCCTTGGCACCGATGGCCTGTTGAAAGTCATGCGCTGAAAGGCCAATCCGGCGTTCCGGCAGCAACAAACCGGCTTGTTGCCGCATACGTCGATTGAGCCAGGGATCAGGGGGCGGGACATCGGGCCAAGAGTGTTCGTTTAGCCCAGCCAGTATCACAAGGTCCGCGCCCATCACGCGCGCCTCGATTGTTCCCCAGATCAGGATTTTCGGATGTGGGGCATCGCGGTCGCGCACCTCTTCAGCACGTAGAACGCCATCGACCAGATCGGCATAATCGCGCGCGGACATCGCGCTACCAAAGCCTGCGTTTTCGATGACCGCCTCGAAGGCCTTGTTACAGGTTTCACCGGCTTTCTTGTTCCAAAGCTCAGACGCATCGTCGCTGGTTGATCCGGCGCAGATTGCTTGGGCTAGAGCGATGTGTTGGTCGACATGATCCGCCAAGGCGTGCTGGCCTTGCAGTGCCGATTGCAGCAAGCAACGGTCGATCCATGCAAGCCAATCTTGCGCCTCATCTGCGAGTTTCCATGCCATCAGTTGAGTCAGGTCTGGATAGGGTACGCCCTTGCTGCGAATGAACAGTTCTAGTTCCGAGGTCCAAAGCCGGTGCTGCCCGCGGTCGGCCCCGGTATGGCAAAGTGGGTGTTTGAGGATCGTCAAGAGCGCGTCTGCCGTCGGACCATTGACGCGAAGCTGTGCTATATGGCGCAACAGCCGTCCCGGCGCGGTAAGTTGGGCTGGTGTGCCCGCACTGTCGTCTGGCAGGATGCCCCAACGGTCCAGTAGGGCGGTCACGCGCCGGGTTAACATCCTGTCTGGGGTTATCAGTGCAGCGGTTGTTCCGTCTTCGACCGCCTGCCGCAATCGCAGTGCGATGGCGCGCGCTTCATCTCTAGGAGATGGCGCTTCCAACAATGTTAGAGACTGAGTTGCAGTCTTCAGCGAAGGCAAGGCGGGACCATCGGACAGCCATTGATCAGTAACTGGAGCAGGGCGCAGCGCGAGTGAGACCAAAGCATTTCGCTCAGGGCTAGGGGGAGGTGTGTCAGTCCATGTGCCGATGTCACCAAGGGCAAGGTTGAGCCTGTCCATAAGACGCGCAAACCGGAATTGCGGGTGATCTTCACCCTGCATTGCTTCGGTGTTGCGTATGTCATTGCGCAACACGTCCCATACGTTTTTGGGTAGATCGCGGTCAAAACCGGGCAATATCACTGCGCCTTGCGGCAAACGCGCCGCAGCGGTCATCAGTTGAAATGCCGAACCACGCGACCCAGTCGACCCGGCAACGATAATGGGGTGCTGCGGCGGCGTTTCGCTCCAACGGCGCAGACGGTTGGCAAGCGCGATACGGTTGACCGTCGCCGCATCCGGCGCGGCGCTGTTCGGATCAAAATAGTGCGTGACGATCTGCAAAAAGCGTTGGGCGCGTTCCCAATGTCCGGACTGATCCGTCACGTCGAGCATCGCGATATCGTCTGGGGTCACGCCCTCTGCCTGCATTTCGTCAAGCAGTGCACCAAGACTTTGTGCCAGATCGTAGATTGCAGATCGCGGGGCCAGAGTCGGGTCGGTTTCGACCAGCCGCCCAACCAGCGCAGCGAGTTCAAGCTGTCGCCTGAGTGCTGGAACGGGTTGCGGCAAGTGTGCCCGGTCAATGGGATCGGCCAGATCGGTGATCAGTCGGATGCGTGGCAGAAACCCCGGGCCGAGATCGTCAAAGACTGCCTCAACCCGGCGCTGCATCCGGCGCGTGTTCATAAACAATTCCACCCGCGCCATTGCTTCGGGTGGTTGCCCTTCCAACCGTGACTTGAGGCCGAGAACCAGTTCCCGTGCGAAATCTGCGCCGGGAGGAAGCGCGAACACGCGTGCTATGTCCGTTGGTTCAAACATCCGCATATCCCAGCATGTCTTCAGCCAACTTGATCCCGTCGGGGTGACCTACGTCGCACCAGCGACCGGGATACGTAACCGCGTGGAGCTGTCCTTTTGCTTCCAATTGATCCCAAACGGTTTTTAACGAAAACACGTTTTCGGCCATGTTAAAGACTGTATCTGAGCGTATGATTTGCAGTCCGGAATAGATGGTGTCGGTCCCCCATTTAGCGTGCCCGTCTTCCAGAACATCAAGATCACCTATGCCTGAATGTCCAATGGCCCGCGCCTTTGGGATGCACAGTAACAGAACTTGCATTTCGTCTGTCCATGCAGCCTTGAGTAGGGCAAGCGGGTTGGGCCCGTCCCAGACGGCATCAGTGTTCATTGTGAATACAGTATCCGAACCAAGCAGCGGCAGAGCGGCTTTCAGCCCTCCACCCGTATCGAGGATATCGGGCGTTTCTACCGTCACTTGCACGTCAGTTCCAGCGAAGTGCGCGATGATCTGGTCCGCCTTGTAGTGAGCGTTTACCACAATTTGGAAAGGTCCAGCCTCGTGAACGAGTGTCATTGCGTGGTCGATCAAAGGCTTGCCAGCCACGCGTACCAATGGTTTCGGCCTGTCCTGTGTCAAACGCCCCATCCGCGTTCCGAAACCTGCAGCGAACAACATCACGGCATCTGTCATTGTGTAGTCTTTCTGGTGAGCCGTTCGAGGGTCGGTTCGGGGAACGCTTCGCGGATTATCGGCGCCAAAGTTTTGGCGACTGGTTGCGCCAGACTGGTTTGAATATGTCTCCAAACGCGCGGTATTAGAGATAGATATCCAGGTTTCTCCCGTTCGGTTGCAAGCCGTGCAAATATACCGAGTATTCGCAGGTTTCGCTGTAGTCCAAGCAGGTGATACGCTGGCATCACGCTGTCCTCGGAGCGTCCGGTTGCGGTCAGGTAGTGACGCAATGTTGCCTGGCGGGACTCCTCGGTCACATCGCGGCGTGCATCCTGTAGTAGGGATACCAAATCATAGATGGGTGGCCCGGCAAGCGCGTCCTGAAAGTCGAGCAGGCCGACTCGGTCTACGCCATGCCGGTCTGGCAACCAAATCATATTTTCGGCGTGAAAGTCGCGCAGTACTAGAACCGTTTCGTTTGGGAGGTGTTGATCAAGCAATTCAGTCAGAACGTTTGTGGTATGAGCGGTTGTCTGACCGGGCGTGACGCCAAGCAGCGGCAGATAGTGCGTAAACGCAGGTTCGATCATCTGGCCCAGAACCTGAGGAGTCGCGGTGGTCAAACCTTGCGGCATTGCATGGTCTTCAAGAGTGCACAGCACATCCGTTGCAGCCAGATAGAGCGGGATTTCCATCTTTGGGTCTTCGGCGATAACCTTGGCGAACTGGGCATCGCCGAAATCCTCCAGAAGCATCAAACCTTTGGTTTGTGCGAATACCTGAGGTGCTGATAGTCCGACCGACAACAGGTGAGACGCTATGTCGGAAAAGCGCGTCGTGTCGTCCTGAGGGTCAATCATCAGAATAGCGTGTTTTCGGCCGAAACAGAGTCTGATGTAGCGTCGAGACGATGCATCCCCAGCCAGTGGTTCCCGCACTGCATCGCCCCAGCCGTTTTCAGAAAGAAACGCATCGATTTTCATGCCAGCGCATCCTTCACCCGTGTCGTCCATTTGGGATCGCTCCAACAAAGATTGATTTCCCGCATTTCGGTTTTGTGGGGATCTTCAAGACGGAGGGTCAAGGCGTCTGGCGGCGTTAGGTCGTCCATTCGGTCCGGCCATTCGATAAGGCAAATGGCGGATTGAAACGCGTCCATAAGGCCGAGTTCGATTATCTGGTCGGGATCGGCCACGCGGTACAAGTCAGCGTGCCATAACTCGCAGTCGGGAAGGTCGTAGGTCTGTACCAGCGTAAACGTCGGCGATGGAACGTCTTCGGGTTCAGCAAGTCGGGACAGGATCAGTGCGCGCGCGAAATGGCTTTTGCCAGCCCCGATGCCACCTTCGAGTAGAAGGGTATCGCCTGCCTCCAAACAAGCGCCAAGACGCATGGCAAGGCGCGCGGTTTCATCTGGAGAGGTTGAGGTAAATGCCGCGCGGTGTTTGGTCATGCAGCCATGTTTACCTGTCCAGTTCTGGGCCGCAAGTTTGGAAACCTTGGCTACGCGGAGACGATCTGAAGGCTGTCCGTGTCGGTCGGCGACTGTTTAGAGTGTGTGTGGTGACAAAACCGGACCAGGGTCGCGCCATAGCAGATCGGATCAATCCGGCAGATCACCTCACGACCGTCCTTAGCGCGCAATTCACTGTCCCAGCTGGCGCGTTCAGATGTGCTGGTCACAAAGTCACGCAGTTCAGCCCAGACGGGGCTTGGGTGAAAGGCCGACTTCCATGCCTGCGTTGCCTCAAGAATGGACGACTCGGAAATGCAGGTGTCTGGATCGACTTTCCAAAGATTGGAATATGCTGCATTGCAGAGGGTTAGGATGCCCTGGTGGTTAAAGACAGCTACGGCATCTTCCATCGCGTCGATCACTGATTGCATCGTTTCCAATTCGGTCCGAAACCCACGTGTTAGAGACACTTCCGCTGTGATGTCGTTGAACAGAAATGCAATCGCACCATCGGGATAAGGGCGACCGGTGACGTCAAGAGTTTGGCCGGTGGACAGGTTCCACGTTTCGCGGAACCTGTCGTCACTGGCTGCAACAACAAGCCTGGCCATCCGTTCGCGCCAATCATCGTAGTTCTTGGGTTCCGGCATAATCTGATGATCGCGTAGTTTGTCGAAGAATTCGAACATTGCAGGGCGGGCGCTTAGGAATTCAGCGGACACACCGCTTTGATCAACCAAAGCCGGGTTGAACAGGACTAAGCGGCGGTCCCGGTCAAAGATGGCAAGCCCGGTTGTGAGGTTGGCGAACGTCTTTGATAGCGTTTGAACAAAGCTCTGCTGTGCCGCCTCGGCCTGAACGACTGCGTCTATTCCAGAGGCGAAGTAGAGCATGCCCGTTTCGATTGCCTTTACCGTCACTTCGAGCCAACGTTTCTGCGTCAAGTGCAGTTCAGGAGCCGTCAGGTTGATGCGTTTTGACCGCAGTGCTTCGGGTTGTGATAGTTGGTCTGTAATGAAATCTGCGAAGGCGTGGTCACCGCCATATGCGCTGGCGTAGCGGCCAAAAGTGTCATTACCCCAAATTAAACTGCCGTGTTGGTCCACGCTCCATATCAAATCTGGCGCGTATTGGATCGCGGGCTGCAATTGGGCCAGTGCGATTTGGTGCTTTTTGGCGTGGAACCAGTCGTTTTGTTCAACGGACTTTGGGGACAGCTTGAGCCGCGTTTGCGCGCCGAATTGCGATACGGTGATCGAAACTTCGGAGCCCTGTGTGGGCTCATCAATTTGATCCAATACGAGCGGCAAGTTCGGAACGAAGGGTAGCAAAGCCACACGCACGTCATCGTAGGTTGGGAATGTGGACGGATCAGGCAAAACTGACCAAACTGGATCATCCGCATCGATTAGGCGGTTGCCGCTAAAAACCAAGGACAAGCCTGGCATGTCATTTGGTGTCTCAGACGTGGAGTCAGAACGGGTCAATGTAAAGACTGACGCAGTCATCAGACCAGCACAGACAAGTCCGAACAGGGTCGCACTCCAAAATAGAGCATCCATTTGAACGCCTCGCACTAACTGAGCGGTCATTGAATGACAGGATGGTTAACAGCCAGTTAAGATTGCTTAAATTTCGAAGGTTGGATTCTCACCGATGCCTTTGCCCTTTGGCAGGCTTGGCGCCACAATGGCATCGCTTGGCCAGATAACCTCAACAATTGCTCCGCGCCTATTTGATGATCCATTGGCGCGCCCGACACCATTGGCAAAGCTCAGCTCAGCTCCTGACCGTTGAAGGAGTGTTTTGGCGATGAATAGGCCCAAACCCATGCCTTCGTATTCGGGTCGCGCAGACCGATCACGTTCGGTGCGCCTGTTGCGAACAAACGGATCACCTATTCTGCCAAGCATGTTGGTGGGGTATCCCGGGCCATCGTCCAGAATACGAACGGATATCGTTTTTTCGGTCCATTGTGCTTCGATCCAGACTGTGGCGCGCGCGAAATCCACAGCGTTCTGAATCAGATTGCGCAGTCCGTGAATGACCTCGGGCCGGCGCAAGGTCATTGGCGGATCGAAATCATCTTCGGTTTCGCCGCGCGCTTCGATGAGTACGTCCTTGCCGCGATTCAAGTGTGGTTCGGCAGCTTCACGGATGACCTCAACCAAAGGGGCGGATCGGATGTGTAAGTCTTCCTTGCCGGCGCGTCCCATGGATTGAAGGATGTCCCGGCATCTGTCGGCTTGTTGCCGGATCAGGCGCGCGTCTTCTTGGAGATCTGGTTGATCTTCTAGATCCTCAATCAATTCGGCGCTGGTCAGTTTGATCGTCGCCAAAGGCGTGCCAAGCTCGTGCGCGGCCGCAGCTACGACACCGCCGAGGTTGTTCAGCATCTGTGTGCGGCTGAGAGCCATTTGCGTTGCGACCACCGCATCGCTCATCGAATTCATCTCTTCGGTGATCTGGCGGGCATAGAGTGAGAGGAACACAACCGCGATGGTGATCGCGGTCCATTGACCAAAGACGAAGACGTCTGCGATGCGCATTATGAAGCCTTGCTCGGTTCTGAGCGGCAGGTGAAAGAAGACCATCAGAGTGACAAGGATCACGGCGGTCGCTCCGATTATGATCGTGGATCTGAGCGTCATGATGGTCGCTGATACGATGACCGGGCCGAGGATAAGAATGGTAAACGGATTGTGCAGGCCACCAGTCAGGTAGATCAGGAAACACAGTTGCAGCAGGTCGAACAGCACCATCAGAAAGTTTTCGGCTTCGTTCAGGCGCTTGTTTTCCGGGAAGACGAAAATCGCGATCAGGTTTCCGACAATCGACACTCCGACAGCCAGATAACACAGCCCAAGCTCCAGTTGCAGGTTGTATAATCTTTGCGCCAATGTGATCGCAGCAAGTTGACCGACGATTGCGCACCAGCGAAGCCAGATCATTGTCCTTAGACGAATAAAGCTGCGCCTTTGCCTTTCTTGGAAAATCCCGAACTCGGATTGCGTCATCTGCGCCCTTTCGCCTCTTGCCACGGATTTGAAAATCCTTACCTCAGCTTTAGCAAAGCATAGGCAAGCCACCCCTGATGAGAAGGGCTTTGTTTATGCAAGGGCGAAGGAGATCACATGGTACGTTTGGCAGCGATTTCGGCGGGTGTGGCGATTGCGGCTTTGGTAGGTGGCATATGGTACGCAACTGCGCCCGGTGGCAGTGGTGGTGACAAATACGCATCTTGCCGCAACACACAGGTGGCTGGTGGGTCAGATACGATTGGTGGCCCTTTCACGCTGGTCAATTCGGCTGGTGAGACGGTTACTGACAAAGATGTGATCACAAAGCCGACGCTTATCTATTTCGGATACACGTTCTGCCCGGATGTCTGTCCGTTGGACACTGTGCGCAATGCCGAGGCGATAGACATTCTTAAAGAGCAGGGGCGCGATGTGACGCCAGTGTTCATTTCAATCGATCCCAAGCGAGACACTCCTGAAGTGGTTGGCGATTTTGCGGCCAATCTGCATGAAGACATGATCGGGCTGACAGGATCGGAAGAGCAGGTCAAAGCCGCCAGCCAAGCGTATCGCACCTATTTCCGAGCGCAGCCCGGAGATGACGAATATTATCTCGTTGACCATTCGACCTTTAGCTACCTGGTTATGCCTGAGGATGGCTTTGTCGAGTTTTTCCGACGCGAATTGTCGCCCGAGCAGGTTGCCGAGCGCACCTCCTGCTTTCTTGACGCGGCAAGTTAGTGGGTCATTTGTCCGTTGATGTTGGAAAATTCGCCGGTAATACTGGTGGATAACGCAAACGCGACGGGAGGGAACCACGGTGAGCGAGCGGACTTTGGACGATCTTGGCGATGATAAAAGCCTGCTACTTGTGGATGATGACGAGCCGTTTCTGCGTCGGCTTGCCAAGGCCATGGAAAAGCGGGGCTTCGAAGTCGAGACTGCACAATCCGTGACGGCCGGTTCCGCCATCGCGACAGCCCGCCCCCCAGCCTATGCAGTGGTTGATCTGCGGTTGGAGGATGGTAATGGCCTCGATGTGGTTGAAGTGATCCGCGAGAAACGCCCGGATAGTCGGGTTGTTGTTCTCACAGGCTATGGCGCGATTGCGACGGCGGTTGCTGCGGTCAAGATCGGGGCGACTGACTATTTGTCGAAACCTGCGGATGCAACAGACATCACAAATGCGCTTTTGGCCAAAGGCGACGATCTTCCGCCGCCGCCCGAGAACCCGATGAGCGCGGATCGCGTCCGTTGGGAGCATATTCAGCGGGTTTACGAACTTTGTGATCGCAACGTGTCAGAGACGGCGCGTCGGTTGAACATGCACCGTCGGACATTGCAGCGGATACTGGCCAAGCGTTCGCCTCGTTGATCTAGCGGGAAAGAGTTTACCCAAAGAGCGCTTGTCTCATAACAAGCGCAGCACTTCGTCCAACAGGTTTTGCGCCAAGGGCGAAAGCGGGTTGTGGCGATGGTGTAAAACCAAGAATGAAGAGACGGCGATGTCCTCTTTTATGTCGATGATCGACAATCCTGAATTTGTTCGCGTCAAAAGCTGTGCCACCTCGCGTGTTTGAGGGGCTATAGCATCTGTCCCCGCGATATAGCTTAGCGCGATCAGAAGCGACGAACTGTTAGTGACCTTGGATGGCGTCGGCAGCTTGTGCTCCAAAAACGATTTTTCGAGCGCGGTGCGGATCGGGGAACCTGGTTCCTGAATGACAAATTCGTAAGGCAACGTTTCTGATAAAGACACGTGCTGTCCGGCCAGAGGATGTGTGCTTCGAACCACCAACGAAATCTCTTCTTTACGGCCGGGATATGCATGAAACGAGCGTGTGTCGTTGTCTGATCCAAGCCGTGCCAATACGAAATCAAAGCGGCCTTCTTCCAAACCGCGGATCAACGCAACCGAAGGTGCGACTTCGATTGTGGGGTGAATTTCAGGCGCTTTCTGGCGCATCAGGGTCAAGGCCGGAACCAGCGCCCCAACGGCTGGCCCGGTGACAGCACCCACACGCACCGCACCCGCCAACCCGTGACGGAGTTGGTCCACCTCGTTGCCCAATGCGTCGACCTCGGCGAGGATAATACGGGCGCGACGGACAAAGGCCGCCCCTGCAGGAGTGGCCACCATTCCTCTGGGAAGGCGATCAAAGAGCGGCCCACCAGCATCAGCTTCGATATCCGACAGCATTCGGGACGCGGCAGGTTGGGACATTCCGACGGCATCGGCGGCCAGTTGAAGTTTGCCGCTGTCATTGATGGCGCGGATCAAACGGAGATGTGACGGTTTAAGGCGATTGGTCAGGACAGAGGTCATGTCGCACCATAACATTTTTATTATGGCGGTCGACTATATTTGCATTGGATTGGTATACTTTGCTCGGATACGGATCCTTGCACAAGACAGAGCCGCATTGAAGAGCGTCTGTCAGGGGAGGAAAAACTATGACACTTAAAACCGTACTGGTCACCACGGCGTTGGTGACCACGCTGGCAACATCTGCTTACGCAGAAGGCCTTGTCGGCATCGCCATGCCCACGAAATCGTCAGCCCGTTGGATTTCTGACGGTGAGTCGATGGTCGAACAGTTCGAAGCGGCTGGTTATGAAACGATCCTGCAATACGCTGAAGACGATATCCCTAACCAGTTGGCGCAGATCGAGAACATGATTACCAACGGCGTTGACGCGCTGGTGATTGCGGCGATCGACGGGACGACGCTGTCAAACGCGCTTGAGAACGCAAGCTTTGCCGGGATCGAGGTTATCGCATATGACCGTCTGATCCGCGACAGCGAGCACGTCAGCTACTACGCCACGTTCGACAACTTCAAAGTTGGTGTGCAGCAAGCGGAAACACTGGTGTCCGGTCTTGAAGAGCGTTTCCCAGATGCAGAGGCTTGGAACGTTGAATTGTTCGGCGGTTCGCCCGACGACAACAACGCTTACTTCTTTTATGATGGCGCGATGTCAGTGCTTCAGCCCATGATTGATAGCGGCAAGGTCAATATCGTTTCCGGCCAGATGGGCATGGACACGGTGGGCACGTTGCGCTGGGACGGTGCCGTTGCTCAGGCGCGGATGGATAACCTCTTGTCGGCGCATTACACGGACGCGCAGGTGCACGGCGTTCTGTCGCCCTATGATGGCCTGTCCATTGGTATCCTGTCCTCGCTCAAGGGTGTTGGCTATGGGTCCGGCGATACGGCCATGCCGATTGTGACGGGTCAGGATGCCGAAGTTCCATCCGTCAAATCCATGCTGGCGGGCGAACAGTATTCGACAATCTTTAAGGATACGCGCGAACTGGCTCGGGTGACTGTGGGTATGGTCGAAGCGTTGCTTGAGGGTGGTGAGCCCGAAATCAACGACACAAGCACCTATGACAACGGCGTGAAAGTTATTCCGTCTTACCTGCTTGAGCCGCTGAAGGTAACAGCGGACAACTGGGAAGAGCGTCTGATCGAGACTGGTTACTACACCATGGACCAGATCAAATAAGCGCATTGCGCTGACTGGATGGGCGGACTGGTGTGCACAAGAGGCAGGCCGGTCCGCCGCCAATTGAAATACAAATTCAAAGGCTGTCGCCATGCAGGAAACGCTGCTGGAAATGCGTTCCATCACCAAGACGTTTCCGGGCGTTAAGGCGCTCGATGATGTGTCTCTCAAGGTTCAAACCGGCGAGATTCACGCGATCTGTGGTGAGAATGGCGCAGGTAAATCGACGCTGATGAAAGTGTTGTCCGGTGTTTATCCGGCCGGCGACTATGAAGGCGAAATTCACTATGATGGCGGGCTGGCGCAGTTTCGGGATATTTCCGACAGCGAAGCAAGCGGCATCATTATCATTCACCAGGAATTGGCGCTGGTTCCTCTGCTTTCGATCGCCGAGAACCTGTTTCTGGGCAACGAAAACGCCAAAGGCGGTGTGATCGACTGGCGTGAGACCAACCAGCGCACCGAAACGCTATTGCGCAAGGTTGGACTGCGGGATGCTCCGACCACACTGGTTGAAAAGCTTGGTGTCGGGAAACAGCAGCTTGTCGAGATTGCCAAGGCATTGGCCAAAGACGTGCGTCTATTGATCCTTGATGAGCCGACATCGGCGCTTTCGGAAAGCGACAGTCAGGCGCTGCTGGACCTCATGCTCGAACTAAAGGCGCAGGGCATGACCCAGATCATCATCAGCCATAAGCTGAATGAAGTGCGCCGCATCGCTGATACAGTTACGGTGATCCGTGACGGGCAATCTGTATCAAGCTTTGCCGCAAGCGAGGGTATCACAGAAGACCGCATCGTGCGCGACATGGTGGGCCGGTCGATGGAAAACCGTTATCCGCCACGCGCACCCAAGATCGGTGACCGCATCATGCGGGTGAGCGACTGGTCAGTGGCCCATCCGGAACATGCTGATCGGCAGGTAATTCGCAACGTTGGGTTCGACGTGCGCGCCGGCGAAGTCGTTGGCATCGCCGGGCTTATGGGCGCTGGGCGTACCGAGTTGGCGATGTCGATCTTTGGGCAAAGCTGGGGACAGAACATCACCGGCACCGTCGAAATGCATGGCAAGCCCGTAGATGTTTCAACGGTAGGCCAAGCGATTGGCGCTGGGCTTGCGTATGTCACCGAAGACCGTAAGAGCCTTGGCCTGATCCTTGACGATACCATCACGCGCAACATCACATTGGCCAACCTAAACGAAGTGGCGCGCGGATCAGTACTGAACGATCACGCTGAAACAGAGGTTGCCGAGAAGTATCGCAAGGATCTGGGCATCCGGACGCCGGGTGTGTTTCAGAAGGTGGTAAATCTGTCGGGCGGAAACCAGCAGAAAGTTGTTCTGTCGAAATGGCTCTTTGTAGGGCCAGAGGTTCTGATCCTCGATGAGCCAACACGCGGCATTGACGTGGGCGCGAAATACGAAATTTACGGCTTGATCAACGACTTGGCCTCCGCCGGGAAAGGCGTGGTTATGATCTCGTCCGAGATGCCAGAACTTCTGGGCATGTGTGACCGGGTCTACGTGATGAACGAAGGCGCTTTTGTAGGCGAAATGCCCGCATCTGAGGCCAGTCAGGAGCGCATCATGTCGCTCATCGTGAACGAATAAAGGGGGCAGGCATGTCTGTGGTGGAAAACACTTCCCAAAACGCGGGCTCGACCAGCCGAATCGGGAATTACCTCAAGGCGCATTTGCGCGAATACGGTCTGCTGTTCGCACTGATTGCCATTATGGGCTTCTTTCAGATTGTCACGGGCGGCACACTTCTCAAGCCGATCAACCTGACCAACCTTCTGTTGCAGAACAGCTATATCGTCATCATGGCGCTAGGGATGCTGGTGGTCATTGTGGCGGGCCATATCGATTTGTCAGTTGGGTCGGTCATGGGCTTTGTTGGTGCATTGGCCGCGGTCATGATCGTCAACTACGAGATGTCCATCGCTTTGACGATGGTGACCTGTATTGTTGTTGGCGCGATCATTGGCGGGGCGCAGGGATACTGGATTGCCTATTGGAAAATCCCCTCGTTCATTGTGACATTGGCCGGGATGCTTGTGTTTCGCGGTTTGTCGCTTTGGTTGCTTGAAGGCCAATCTGTCGGCCCATTTCCGCGCGAATTTCAGGTTATTGCGACGGGGTTCGTGCCCGATATTCTGCCGGGTGGCGAAGCGTTCAAGGGCTTATTCGGTGTGCGTAATTTCAACATGCTGGCCTTTGCCACGGGTATCGTTGCTGCCAGCTGGGTTGTTTGGTCGGGACTGCGCCAACGTGCGCGGAACAAGGCCTACGGGATAGAAGATGAACCCCGCGCATTCTTTGTCGCGCGTATTGCTATCATCGCAATCGCGCTGATCTTTATCCTCTACAAGCTGGCAACATTCAGAGGCTTGCCGAACGTGCTGCTGACGATGGGCGTTTTGACTATCATCTATGCTTTCATCACTGAACGCACTGTTCTGGGCCGTCGCATCTATGCATTAGGCGGCAACGAAAAGGCGGCCAAGCTTTCGGGGATCAAAACCGAACGGCTGACTTTTTTGGCCTTCGTCAACATGGGCATTCTTGCTGCCATTGCTGGGCTGGTTTTTGCCGCACGTTTGAACACCGCCACGCCGAAGGCCGGGTTCGCGCTGGAGCTGGATGTTATTGCCGCCGTTTTTATCGGTGGTGCGTCCATGTCAGGTGGCGTTGGAAAGATTGTCGGTGCCGTCGTCGGTGCATTCCTGATGGGGGTTTTGAACAACGGTATGTCGATTATGGGGATCGGCATCGACTATCAGCAGATGATCAAAGGCCTCGTCTTGCTCGCCGCCGTGATCTTTGACGTCTACAACAAGAAAAAGGGCTAGGGGCATGACATTCAAACCTGCCGAATGGCCCCGCAAGCTGAGATCTGCCGAGTGGTATACCGGAAGCACCAAGGACGTGATCTACCATCGTGGTTGGATGAAGAATCAGGGCTATCCGGATGACCTGTTCGATGGGCGGCCCATCATCGGCATTCTGAACACCTGGTCGGACATGACGCCCTGCAATGGCCACCTGCGGGAATTGGCGGAAAAGGTCAAAGCGGGCATTTGGGAAGCTGGTGGTTTTCCAATGGAAGTGCCGGTTTTTTCGGCGTCTGAAAACACGTTCCGGCCCACGGCGATGATGTTCCGTAACCTTGCGGCGCTGAGCATTGAAGAACAGATCAGAGGCCAGCCTATGGATGGCTGTGTCCTGATGGTCGGGTGTGACAAGACCACGCCAAGCCTGCTTATGGCGGCGGCCTCGTGCGACTTGCCTTCGATTGTCGTGACAGGCGGGCCGATGCTGAACGGCTGGTTCCAAGGTGAACGCGTCGGCGCGGGCACCCATCTGTGGCGCTTTTCCGAAGCGGTGAAGGCCGGTGAGATGACGCAGGAAGAATTCCTGAACGCGGAATCAGCCGTGACCCGATCGTCGGGCACCTGCAACACGATGGGCACGGCGTCATCGATGGCCAGCATGTCCGAGGCGCTTGGCATGGCGTTGTCGGGTAATGCGGCGATCCCGGCCGTCGATAGCCGTCGCCGAGTCATGGCGCAACTTTCTGGTCGCCGGATCGTGCAGATGGTCAAGGACGATCTCAAACCCTCTGACATCCTGACGCGTGAGGCGTTCGAAAACGCGATCCGCTGTAATGGCGCTGTTGGGGGATCGACCAATACGGTGGTACATATGCTGGCCATCGCGGGCCGTGTCGGCGTGGATATCACGCTTGACGACTGGGACCGCTGTGGGCGCGATATCTCGACAATCCTGAACCTTCAGCCTTCGGGCGAATACCTGATGGAAGAGTTCTTCTATGCGGGCGGTTTACCTGTTGTCCTGAAGCGTTTGGCTGAAGCCGGGAAGCTGCACAAAGACGCTCTTACCGTGTCGGGTCTGACCCTGTGGGATGAAGTCAAAGATGCCGTGAACTGGAACGAGGACGTGATCCGCCCGGTTGATAACCCCCTGACGGACAAGGGTGGCATCGCGGTTCTCAAGGGTAATCTTGCACCCAAGGGCGCGATCCTGAAACCCTCTGCCGCCACGCCCGCGCTGATGCAGCATCGGGGCCGCGCCGTCGTGTTTGAGGATATCGACGACTACAAGGCCAAGATCAACGATGAAGCGCTGGACATAGACGAGACCTGCATCATGGTGCTTAAGAATTGTGGTCCCAAGGGCTATCCCGGGATGGCCGAGGTCGGCAATATGGGTCTCCCGCCCAAGGTGCTCAAGAAGGGCATCAAGGACATGATCCGCATTTCCGACGCGCGCATGTCGGGCACCGCCTATGGCACAGTGATCCTGCACACATCGCCCGAGGCGGCGGCTGGTGGGCCGCTTGCCGTGGTTCAGACTGGCGACATGATCGAAGTGGATGTCGCGGGGCGGCGCTTGCATCTGGATGTTTCGGAGACCGAACTTGCGGAGCGCCTCGCTGCATGGACGCCCCGGCATGAGCGGGCAGACAGTGGCTATGCTTGGTTGCATCAGCAACACGTCGAAGGTGCAGATACTGGGGCGGATCTGGATTTCCTCAAGGGATGCCGGGGCGCGCCCGTTGGAAAGGACAGTCACTGATGAAAATTGCACTTGTCGGGATTGGAAAAATCGCGGTGGACCAGCATGTGCCGGCGATTTCTGGCAGTGCCGACTGGGAGCTGGCTGCAACAGTTAGCCGTCATGGCACGGTCGATGGTGTTGAGGCCTTTGCCGACATGGCTGAAATGCTAGAGGCGCGGTCCGACATTCGCGTTGTGTCTTTGTGCCTGCCTCCGGTGCCAAGGTTCGAGTATGCGATGCAGGCCCTAAAGGCTGGGCGGCAGGTGATGTTGGAAAAACCACCGGGCGCGACGATTGCAGAATGCCATGCGCTTGAGGCTGCTGCGCGCGACGCGGGTCTGTCGATCTATGCGACATGGCATTCGCGGCATGCCGACATGGTTGCCGCAGCAAAGGCCTGGCTGGCGGACAAAGAGCTGCTGTCGCTGACCGTAACCTGGAAAGAAGATGTGCGCCGCTGGCATCCCGGGCAAGCCTGGATCTGGGAGCCGGGCGGGCTGGGTGTGTTTGATCCGGGAATCAACGCGCTGTCCATCGTGACCGAAATTCTGCCCGACGACATTCACGTGACCAAGGCCGAATTGGATATTCCAACGAACTGCCAGACGCCGATTGGCGCGCATATCGCGTTCCACCACCCTAAAGGTGCCCAGGTCAGTGCCGTGTTCGACTGGCGACAGGAGGGCGACCAGACTTGGGAGATTGAAGCCGTGACGGAAGTCGGAACGCTTAAACTCAGTGATGGCGGTGCGGTGATGGAAGTTGACGGCATGCGAACCGGCGATGCCGCACCCTTGGGTGGTGAATATCCCCGGCTTTATGACCGCATGGCACAGCTGGTCCGCAAGGGTGAGATTGACATGGATCTGCGCCCGATGACGCTGGCCACCGATGCGCTGGCGCTTGGCCGCCGCAACCCGACTGACCCATTTTTCGACTAGGGCGCAGGTTACCCACAATATCAAAGGACATTCCATGAAGCACCCGCTGACAGGCATTTTGCCCGTGGCCCCAACCCCGTTCCATGAGGACGGCTCAATCGATACAGACGGCATGACGCGTGTGTTGGATTGTATGATTGACCAAGGTTCAGATGCGATCTGTATCCTTGCAAACTATTCAGAACAGTTCGTGCTGTCGGATGCGGAACGCGCTACGTTGACCAAGGTGTCGCTGGAACACGTCGCAGGCCGGGTGCCGGTCATCGTGACCGTGAGCCATTTCAGCACACAGGTCGTTATCAACCGTGCCCGCGAGGCGGAGGCGATGGGCGCATCCATGCTGATGATGATGCCGCCATATCATGGCGTTGGCCTTGTGCCTGCCGAAGCGGGAATCTTTGAGCATTTTGCGGCTGTCTCGGACGCCATTTCGATCCCGATCATGGTGCAAGATGCTCCGTTGTCTGGTGTTTCCATGCCAGTTCCGCTGCTGGCGCGGATGGCGAAAGAAATCGAAAATGTGAGCTACTTCAAAATGGAAACGCCCTTTGCCGCAGATAAGCTTGCGGCGCTGATTAACGCGGGTGGCGACCATATCGTCGGGCCGTTCGACGGAGAAGAAGCGGTGACCCTGCTGGCTGATCTCGACGCGGGGTGTACCGGGACGATGACGTCCGGTTTGCAACCTGAACTGATAAAGCCAATTGTGACCAATTACCTTGCTGGGGATATCGACACAGCACTGGCGCATTGGCGCGACTGTTTACCGTTGATCAACCACGAAAACCGGCAATGCGGCTTGCGGGCTACAAAGGTCGTTATGAAAGAAGGGGGTGTGATCGGATCAGATCATGTGCGACACCCCCTCAAACCAATGTCACAGCGCACGCGGTCGCGGTTGCTGCAATTGGCAGCCGAGCGCGATGTGATTGCGCTGCGTTGGGGAAAATAAGGGAGAATTCAATGGTTTATGAACCACATGGCAAACACCTGATCGCCGGCGATTGGGTGTCCGGCCAAACCACATTCACGTCGCAACCAGTGACAGGCGAAGGTCAGACCTTTTCCGAAGGTGGTGCCGATGAGGTCAATCGTGCAGTGCGCGCTGCCGAAGAAGCATTTGCCACATACGGGTGGACAAGCCGCGAAGAACGCGCTGCGTTTTTGGATGCGATTGCCGAAGAGATCGACGCGCGTGGTGACGACATTACACGACTGGGCTGCACCGAAACCGGTCTTCCCGAAGCGCGGCTTCAAGGCGAACGCGGGCGTACCACTGGCCAATTGCGGATGTTTGCGGACCATATTCGGAATGGTGCGTATCTGGACCGCCGCCATGATGCGGCCCTGCCGGACCGCCAGCCTTTGCCCCGGCCTGATATGAAGATGGTGCAACGGCCGATTGGACCGGTCGCCGTGTTCGGCGCTTCCAACTTCCCGCTCGCGTTTTCGACTGCTGGTGGCGATACCGCCTCGGCGCTGGCGGCGGGCTGCCCGGTTGTCGTCAAGGGCCATCCGGCCCATCCGGCTACCGGTGAGATCGTCGCCGATGCCATCGCAGCAGCAATTGTGCGATGCGGTATGCCGGCTGGCACGTTTTCCCTGATCCAGGGCACCAGCCACGAATTGGGCGGCGCGCTTGTTCAGCATCCCCTGATCAATGCAGTTGGGTTCACTGGGTCTTTGGGCGCCGGGCGCGCGCTGTTCGATCTCTGCGCGGCACGGCCCGTTCCGATCCCGTTCTTTGGCGAACTTGGGTCGGTCAATCCGGTCTTCGTTATGCCCAATGCGCTTGCTGCACGCGGGTCCGATCTAGGCGCGGCCTGGGCTGGATCTCTGACGATGGGGGTTGGTCAGTTCTGCACCAATCCAGGGATCGTCGTTGCACCCGAGGGACCAGAGTTCGATGCGTTCGCGAAGGCCGCAACCGATGCGTTGGAGGCTGCCGGAGAGTCTGTGATGCTGACCGACGGGATCGCGAACGCCTTCCGACGCGGTGTGGCTGAGGTCGGTTCCGCGAGCGGTGTTCAGGAGCTTCTGAAATCGACCTGCGACCGCCGCAATGCGGCCCCTGCGATTTATAAAGTTGATGCTGATACATGGCTTAAAAATGAAGATTTGGCCGAAGAAGTGTTCGGCCCGTTGGGTATCCTCGTGACTGCCAGCGGACCTGAACAAATGCTAGAGGTGGCGCGCAGTCTGCAAGGCCAGCTGACTGCAACTCTGCAGATGGACGACGCGGATACCGACATCGCACACCCATTTGTTCCCGTGCTTGAGCGCAAGGCCGGGCGCGTGCTGGTCAACGGTTTTCCCACTGGCGTTGAGGTGGCCGATGCAATGGTACATGGCGGACCGTATCCGGCATCGACGAACTTTGGCGCAACGTCTGTTGGCACGCTGGCGATCCGCCGGTTCCTGCGTCCGGTTTGCTACCAGAACATGCCGGATGCGCTATTGCCGGTTGATCTGAACGGCATGTGATCAAGCGTTGTGGCAGGGCGGTTATCGCCCTGTCAGCTCTTTTGCGGCCACGATGATCTTGTTGTCGTTGATCCCGAAATGATCGTAGAGTACAGGCGCTTTGGCTGACGCGCCGAAGCTTGTCATTCCGATGAATCGGTCGGTTGGCCGCAGCCATCGTTCCCACCCAAATTTCAGCGCCGCCTCGATTGCGATGCGCGGGGCATCCCCCAGAACCTGCGCCTGATAGGCGGGGGGCTGATCTTCGAACAGGTCCCAGCAGGGCATAGAGACGACTGTGGTGCGGATGCCGAGGGGCTCCAAAATATCGCGGGCCTTTACAGCCAAACCAACCTCGGTGCCTGTGGCGATCAAGGTAAGGTCGCGATCCCCGTCTTTCCCAGCAAGAATGTAGGCGCCCAACCGTGTCAGGTTTTCCGATGTGTCGCTGCGCACTTGATCAGCGTCCTGTCGGGACAGGGCAAACATTGAAGGGCCATCTGAGGTTTCCAGCGCGACCTCCCACGCCTCTGCCGTTTCCACCGCGTCCGCCGGTCGGAACACCCGCATGTTCGGCATCGCGCGGTAGCTTGCCAGGGTTTCAACCGGTTGATGGGTCGGTCCGTTGCTGCCGACACCAATGGAATCATGACTGAAGACGTAAATCGCGGGCAGACTCATCAGCGCGGCCATGCGCATCGCGGGGCGTTCGTAATCGGCAAAGGCCAGGTACGTCACGTTGATCGGTCGCAATCCGCCATGTGCGGCGATGCCACTGACCATCGCGCCCATCAAGTGTTCGCGTACGCCGCAATGCACATAAGTCCCGGCGCGGTTTGTCAGGTTAAAGGAATCGCGACTGCGTTTGTGATTGGTCGGAGCTTCGAGATCGGCGCAGAGCACGATGAGTTCAGGCAGTACCTCTGTCAATATATCGCACGCATCCCCTGATGATAGGATCGTGGCACGCGCATCGTTGCGCGATCCGGGAAGGTTGTCCGCCCAATTAGCTGGCAAGGCGCCAGTCATCCAACGGTTGAACTCGTCTTGGTCGGGATGTGTTGCCAGCGTTTTGGACCATTCTGTCTGGGCCTGTGCACCTCGGTCCATCGCTTTGTGCCAGTCGTCGTAAATGTCTTTCGGTATATGAAAGGCCGGATGCGGCCAGCTGCGCGCGATACGGGCCTCGTCTGCATCCTGTGGTGTGAGCGGGGCGGAATGGCCGCCGCGCTTGCCTTGCAGGCGCGGAATGCCCCGCGCGATAGTCGTGCGACATGCGATGAGCGACGGGCGCGGATCGGATTTGGCCTCGATGAATGCGGCGTCCACCGCATCGATGTCGTGTCCATCAACCGACACCACATGCCAGTTTGCTGCGCAAAACCGGGCTGGCACGTCTTCTGAAATCGACAACGCGGTGTCGCCGTCATCGGTGATCTGGTTGTCATCCCACAGAAAGGTCAGACGTCCCAATTGAAGATGCCCGGCGAGAGAGATTGCCTCTTGCCCCATACCTTCTTGAAGGCATCCATCACCGACAAAAGCCCAGGTGCGGTGATCCACCAAATCACGGCCAAATCGGGCTGCGAGCCTTTCTTCGGCCACGGCCATGCCGACCGCGCAGGCGATACCCTGGCCAAGAAGGCCGCTGGTGATCTCGATACCTGCATTCTGTTCAATCTCGGGGTGGCCTGCACAGACCGAATGCAGCGTGCGAAACGACTTCAGCGCATCCAGCGTCATCTTGTCATAGCCCGAAAGGTGCAAAAGCGCGTAGAGCAACATGGAACCATGCCCGTTCGACAGAACAACGCGGTCGCGGTCGGGCCAAAGCGGGTCTTTCGGTGCAGCCTTAAGGTGGTTTGCATAGAGCGTCGCGGCAATCTCAGCCATGCCAAGTGGCACACCTTGATGCCCCTCGCCCGCGGTTCGGATTGCATCGATCGCAAGAAAGCGGATAGCGTCTGCCATGTTCTGAATGGCCGTCATGTTAGCTTTCCAGCAGTTGGTTTTGCTCAGTTCGCAGCGCATGGATGTCAAGGTCGTCGACCACCTCTATATCATCCAGCGTTACGATCTGGTCACGCTCAATGCTGCGCTTGAGTTTGACGTGATGGGCCAGGCCTATGGGAAGCGCGCCAAGGCTGACTGCCTGTTTCGCCGGAATAGCCTTGGCCCAGACCTTGAACCCGCCTTCGCCGTCCAGCATGTTACCGGCAGCGAAATCACCCTTCGCTGTGGCAACCGCATCTGCGCGATATCGTTTCGAAATGCCGGTCGGTTCACGGCGCAGGGTGGCGGATAGGACCGAGACAGCGGTTTCCAGCCCGATCAGGTGAAACGGTCGCCACATGCTTCCATACCAGCCGGATGCGTCGGTCATCAGCCCGTATTGGTTAAAGCATTGGCGCGTGTATTCGTTTGGCGCGCGGAAGGTGACGAACATGCCATATTGAATGTTGTTCAGAACCACGCGCCCATCTGGCTCGCGGCTGGCTGCAATGTCGACAATGCCGGTTTTTTCCAAACGCCCGCCCTCGCTGACAGGTTTGAACACCTCGGCCAAGTCTTGCAGCCCGGCAGGCGGAAACGCCAATCCGTCACTTGGGCAGTCCATCCCGGTCGCGTTGGCGACGGCGGCCATTTCGATGGCAGCTTTGGTGCCATCCGTAAAGGAGTTGTACATCTTTGGGTTAAAGTCGCCTGATTTGACCTGTTCGTCAGTGAAGTCGAAATAGTCCCAGACGGTGTCAGGCGTTGAATAGCGGTAGCCGGGGCAAAAGTTCATGCCTTTTCCAGCGGCGACCAATTCGAACCCGCAGGAGTGCACCCAATCTACCAATTCACAAATTGCGGCAGGCTGATCGCCA
Source organism: Marivita sp. (assembly GCF_965656765.1). GTDB lineage: Bacteria > Pseudomonadota > Alphaproteobacteria > Rhodobacterales > Rhodobacteraceae > Marivita. The sequence goes on from NZ_CBFHLV010000005.1 coordinate 41,061, forward strand.
TAGGCCATTGAATAGACAACCCCTGCCTTGCGCGCTCGTTCGGCCAGAGCCGGGCCGCACATCACGTCGGCTTCGACATTGACCATGACCACATGTTTGCCTGCGTCGATGGCAGACAAAGCGTGCCGCACGCCTGCGATGGGATGGCCCGTCGCTTCTATGATGACCTCGATTTCAGAGCAGGCAAAAAGACTTGATGCATCGTCGGTAACGTGAGTGGCACCTGATGTGATCGCGTCGGTCAGGGATGACGCCGAATACTGGTTTTTCTCCCAATACACGCGCGCCAGTGACGTCTGTGCCTTGGTGACATCCAGATCCGCGATCCCGACGATGTGGTACCCATCGATGTGTTGCGCCTGAGACAGGATCATCGATCCAAATTTACCCGCACCGATCAGGCCGATCCGGACGGGTTTGCCTTGTGCTGTGCGCGCAGCGAGTAGAGCGGACAAATTCATGGATTTACCTCTATGGATAGTGCGGTTTGCATCAAGATACCGGGGCTGTGGGTGTAATAACCATCATAAATTCGAATGAAATCATTAAGCTGTGCTAAACGGTGATTAATGATTTCCGGCTTGTTGGACAGCCTGCGTTAAAGCGATTTTCGTTCAAAGCAACGCGCAACGAGGGAGGAGACCCGGTTTGCCCAATCGCAGCGAAATACATGGATCGAATGTAAGCCTTGCGGCACGTGCATGGGCGATCCGACGCTATGCTCTGCGCATGGCCGAGGTGCAGGGCCAGGGCTATATTGGTCAAGCACTGGGTGTGGCCGATGTGTTGGCGATTTCGTATTTTCACGCGATGGATTACCGCGCTGATGATCCGGAATGGGAGGGGCGCGACAGGTTTTACCTGTCTATTGGCCACTATGCGATTGCGCTTTACGCGGCGCTTCTCGAGGCTGGTATCCTGCCCGAGAACGAGATTGAAACCTACGGCATGGACGACAGCAGGATGCCGATGTCCGGCATGGCATCTTATACGCCGGGCATGGAGATCACTGGCGGGTCGCTCGGTCAGGGCCTGGGAATCGCGGTGGGGGCTGCACTCGGCCTGAAGCGCAAGGCGTCTGGTGCGTTTGTGTATAACATGTTGTCCGACGGCGAGCTGGGCGAGGGATCAACCTGGGAAGCGGTGATGTCAGCCGTCCAATGGAAGCTCGATAATCTGATCGCGGTTGTCGACTTCAACAATCAGCAGGCGGATGGACCGTCACTTGATGCGTTGGCAACGCCCAAGGAAGCGCCGAAATGGGCTGCCTTTGGGTGGTATGCGCAAGAGGTGAATGGCAATGACCTGGATGCGCTTGCGCAAGCCTTTGACAATGCCCGCAATCATCCCGACCCACGGCCGCGCGTGATCATTTGCCATACCAAAATGTGTAAGGGCATCCCGTTTCTAGAAACCCGGGAAAGCACGCACTTTATCCGCGTTGAGGCTGACGAATGGACCAAAGCGATTGCGCTTCTGGACGAGGACAAACCGCTATGAGTATTCCCGCATCCTCGCGCCGGAAATCGAAATACGCACCACGTACACCAGCAAGCGGTGACCGGGTCGCCACCAGTGCGATGATCGCGTCTTTGGATGCCGAAGGCCGTGACACAATCGCGGCGCCGTTTGGCCATGCGCTGGTCGATCTAGGAAGAACGCGCGACGATATTGTCGGCCTATCGGCTGACCTTTCGAAATACACCGACTTGCACATCTTTGCCGAAGCCTATCCAGATCGGTTCTATCAAATGGGCATGGCCGAGGCGTTGCTGATGTCCGCCGCTGCCGGCCTGGCACGCGAAGGGTTTGTTCCTTTCGCGACGACTTACGCGGTGTTTGCATCTCGACGCGCCTATGACTTTGTCGCGATGGCGATCGCCGAGGAAAATCTACCGGTCAAGATTTGCTGCGCCCTGCCCGGATTGTCCACGGGGTACGGCCCTAGTCATCAGGCGACCGAGGATCTTGCCATTATGCGGGGTTTGCCGAACCTCACGGTGTTGGACCCTTGCGACGCGGTTGACATAGACCAAGCAACGCGCGCGATCGCAGAGTCACCCGGTCCGGTCTACATGCGCCTTTTGCGGGGCAAGGTGCCGAATGTGTTGGGCGAATATGGGTACCAGTTTGAACTTGGCAAAGCGAAGATGATTCACGACGGGACGGATGTTTTGATTATCTCGTCTGGCTTCATGACCATGCGTACGCTTGATGCGGCCAAAGCACTGGCTGCTGATGGGGTCTCGTGTGCGGTGCTGCATTCGCCAACAATCAAACCGCTGGATGTAGAGACGATCTGTGCCGAAGCTGGAAAAGGTGGGCGGCTTGTTGTGACGGCCGAGAACCATTCGATTACTGGAGGCCTGGGTGAAGCTGTTGCAGGCGCGCTGATGCGGGCGCAGGTGCATGTGCCGTTCCGCCAGATCGCTTTGCCGGACGAATTCCTCGACGCTGGCGCGCTTCCTACGTTGCACGATCAGTACGGGATCACCGTCGATAGGATAACTGCACAGATCAAAGAATGGTTGGGGGACTGAGATGGCAGACACCGCAATCATCGGGCTTGGCGCAATGGGTCAGGGCATGGCGCGCAAGATCATCCAGGCGGGCATTCCTCTTAACGGTTTCGACCTGTCTATCGACGCCCGCGAACGGTTTGAGACAAGCGGGGGCGAAAGTGCCGAAAGCGCTGTTGTGGCAGCCGAAGGCTGTGACCTGCTTCTGGTGATGGTGGCGACTGCGGCGCAGGCTGAGACGGCGCTCTTTGATGGCGTCACCGATGCACTGGCGCCGGGTGCCGTGGTCATCCTGTCTTCGACTGTGGCGCCGTCAGAAGCGCGGACTATTGCCGCACGATTGAATGACGCCGGGCATTTGATGCTGGATGCGCCCGTGTCGGGCGGTCAGGTTGGCGCGGACAGCGGCACGCTTACCATCATGGCGTCTGGGCCAGAGTCGGCGTTCGATAGGGCAGAGGGTGTTTTGGCTGCAGTGTCTAAAAAGGTTCACCGCTTGGGTGATGAACCAGGCATGGGGGCCACCTATAAGGTGGTGCATCAACTGGCCGCGGGGGTGCATTTGGTGGCGGCCGCCGAGCTGATGGCCTTTGGCGCCAAGGCGGGGTGTGATCCGCAGAGGTTGCTGGACATCGTATCTAGTTCTGCCGGGCAAAGTTGGATGATGGACGACCGTGCGCCGCGTATGATGCAGACCGATCCCGTGGCGACCTCGACAGTGGATATCTTCATCAAAGATTTGGGCCTCGTCGTTCAATCCGCACGTGACAGTGGCGCGCCGGTTCCACTGGCTGCCGCGGCGTATCAGATGATGGTGGGCGCCGGTGGTATGGGTTTGGGTCGTGAAGACGACAGTGCCGTCATCCGCGCTTACGAGGCACTAACCGGCTGCAAGATTACGGAGCGCTGACGCTGGGCAACGCCCTCTTATGGGAAAGAAAATATGAAACTTCTGGACGGACAAATCGCTATCATCACGGGGGCGGCCAGTGCACGGGGGCTGGGCAAGGCCACAGCCCGTCTTTTCGCATCACATGGCGCAAGGATTGTGATACTTGATCTGGATGCGGCGCAAGCCGAGGATGCGGCGGCTGATATCGGTGACGGTAACCTGGGCCTTGCTTGTGATGTAACGCACAAGCCTGACTGCGATGCAGCCGCCACAACAGTGCTCGAGGCCTTTGGACAGATCGACATTTTGGTCAACAATGCTGGCATCACTCAGCCGCTCAAGATCATGGATATCACGCATGAAAACTATGATGCGGTGTTGGACGTTAATTTGCTTGGCACGCTGAATATGAGCCAAGCCGTGATCCCCCATATGCGGGACCGCAAGACGGGCAAGCTTATCAACATGTCTTCTGTATCCGCACAGCGTGGTGGTGGGATTTTTGGTGGGCCGCATTATTCCGCAGCAAAGGCTGGGATTCTGGGTTTGACCAAGGCAATGGCCCGCGAGCTTGCGCCTGATGGCATCCGGTCAAACGCGATCTGTCCCGGGTTTATCGCCACAGACATTACGGGGGGCAAACTGACGTCCGATATGATGGAGCAGATCCTTGGCGGCATCCCGATGGGTCGGGCAGGTGAAGCTTCGGACGTGGCAGGGTGTGCCTTGTTCTTGGCGTCAGACCTTTCGGCTTATGTCACAGGATCAGAGATTGATGTGAACGGGGGATCATTGATCCACTAGATTTTTTTGGTCACATACTGACCAGCTGCCCGCCATCAAGCTTCAGGTCGTGGACAGTCAAATCGTGGCTCACTAAAATCTCATCAATCTGGTCGGAATGAGCGCTGACCTCCTGGTCCAGCCATTCCAGGAACAACCTCACGGCGCGGCGGTTCAGATATCGTGCAGGACAGATGGCCCAGTAGGATGGAAATGTCAGAACTGGGATTGCAGGTAAGATCGGAACAAGCCGACCTTCGGCAACTTCTGGCAGGGCAAGGGCCAACGATTCTAGAACGATACCGGCCCCATCCAGCGCAAGCTGCAAAGCCATCGACGACCGATCCATGAGGATAGATTTTTGGTTGCCCTGTGTGACAATCCCGTTGTGATAGAGCCAGAAATCCCATTGGCACAACGCCCGCGCACTGTCGATCAAACGCGCCTGATCTAGCAGGGCGCCGGGATTGTCTGAGGGACTCAGTTCAGCCAGATAACCTGGACTGCACAATGGGAGGACGTGGTCGTGGACAACCGCCCGCGAATGCAGGCCCTGCCAATCCCCCGTGCCATAGCGAATATCGAGATCCATAACTTCGCGTTCGAAATCGGTTGGGTCCGGTGCTGCATCGACACGCAAATCCCAGTCTGGATGGCGCGCGACGAAATCGGCCAACCGGGGACCAAGCCACCGCACGCCGAAACTTGGGGTGACCCGAAGATTTAACCGATGCGTTTCGCGCGTTTTTCCCAAATGACGACCGGCATCGCGCAGTAAGCGCAAGGCCGTTGTCGAGGATTGGAACAGTTGTTCGCCTTCCAGTGTCAGACTCAGCGTGCGCCCGTCACGACGGAAAAGCTTGATGCCCAGCCGCTGTTCCAAAAGCTTGATCTGTTGGCTAACAGCAGAAGGCGAGACAGACAATTCTTCGGCGGCGCGGGTGATGGTCCCACGCCGCGCCACGGTTTCAAAATAAAGATATGCGTTCAGGTTGGTGGTCAAAGACATGAATTGGGGCGACGCTGCGCCAGAGAGGCGTTTTTTGCCTTCACTGAGCTGCGACAGCTTCTTGGCGCTGGCGACCCAAACCTTCGACTTCGACCTCCATCACATCGCCGGGCTTGAGGAAACGCTGCGGCTTCATTCCCATTCCAACACCTGATGGTGTGCCGGTCGCGATGATATCACCCGGCATGAGCTGCATGAACTGACTCATGCGGCTAATGATCTGGCGCACGTTGAAGATCATGTCACTTGTGTTGGAATCCTGTACCGTTTCGCCGTTCAAGTCGAGAGAGACACGCAAGGATTGAGGATCGGGGATTTCGTCGGCAGTCACGAGATATGGTCCAACCGGTCCGAAAGTGGGTGCGGACTTGCCCTTGATCCACTGCCCCTGACGTTCAATTTGGAATTCGCGTTCCGACACATCATTGATCGTGCAGTACGCTGCGACATGGTCAAGTGCGTCGTCCTCGCTCACGTAGAGGGTCGGTTTTCCGATCACTACGCCGAGTTCGACTTCCCAATCGCCTTTAACGGAAGAGCGCGGGATGATGACTGGATCAAATGGGCCGGATAGGGCCGAGCTGGCCTTGGAAAAGATGATCGGCTCCGCGGGTTCGGCCATGCCGCTTTCTTTGGCGTGGAGTGCATAGTTCAGACCGATGCAAAAGAAGTTCGGTACCGAGGCCAGAGCACAGCCAATGCGCCCGGGCTCATTGACGACCGGAAGGGCTGCCACATCCAAGCCGCGGATTCTTTCCAGGGCTTCCAGCGATACGCTTTCACCTGCAAAATCAGCGGCCTTTCCAGACAGGTCCCGTACGTTCCCGTCTTTGTCCAGAATGCCGGGTTTTTCCTGGCCCACGGGCCCGAATCGCAAAAGCTTCATCGCTGTTTTCCTTACGTTTCCTGAGTCGCTGTTTCTTGTTCTATGACGGAACGAATGTCTTCGGCCAAGTGCCAGAGGTGGTTGTCGATCGCGTCGCGGGCGGCGTCTGTTTCGCGTGCGCGAAGAGCATCTAGAATCATAGTGTGTTGATTGACGACACGTTCCCGATTGCGACGTTGGCGTGCTGCAAGATACCGGGCGCGCCATAGGCGGCGTAGGAATGTGCCATGTGTTTCGGCCAGCGCCTTGTTGCCGGAAGCCGCTGCGATGGCCATGTGAAACGACATGTCGATCTCGAACATTTCCAATGGATCGGTGGTATCGAAATTGTCTGACATGTATTTTGTGATGTCTGCCAGATGTTCGATCTCGGCATCGGATGCGTTCTTGCAGGCGAGCTCGGCCGACAGTTTTTCCAAGGCGATCAAGACCTCGGTCTGCTCCGCGACTTCAGAATAATCGGACAGCGCAACAATTGGGCTTCGCGATGGACGCAATTCGACCAGCCCTTCTTTTGCGAGGATGCGCACAGCCTCGCGGATAGGTGTGCGACTCACTCCCATGTCGGATGCGATATCGCGTTCCTTGACAGATGCTCCGGGCAAGAGCTTGCCGCGCAAGATGTCACGACGAAGCCGATGGGCAATTTGTTCAGCGAGTGTTTCTTTCGACATCCGGTTTTTTCTGCACAATCAGACGCTTCCGCGGAACGTTTTTGATGACTGGTCGTTCAAGGCGTTTCGATAAAAGTTCGAAATTTGGTATACCAAAAAATCTTGCGTGTCGAGTTTCCATTCGCTACGTTTCATTTCAGGATGGTATACCATCTTTCGCGGCGCATCTATTGCGCCAAGGTGTGACAGGCGGTCGAGGAGAGCCGCCAAGGGAGGAATAACAATGAATTTGAAGTCGACTTTGATGGCGGCTGGCGCGACGGCGATGATCGCCATGTCTGCAACAGCTGAGCCGGTGAACCTGCGCATCCAGACGCACTATGCTACCGAGCACCCGACCGGCAAAATGCTGGCAACATGGATCGATGACGTTCAGACAATGTCCGGTGGCGATATCACCATTGAGATGTTCTATTCGTCCTCGGTCGTGGCGACAGTTGAAACGTTCGACGCGGCCATCAACGGCATCGTCGATTGTGACGCCACAGGCGGCGCGTATCAGACCGGCAAGAATCCTGCATTCCAGTTTGTTGGTGACATCATGGGCGGCTACGACACGCCTTGGCAGCAATACAGCTGGCTTTATCACGGCGGTGGCTGGGATGCGGCGCAAGAGCTGTACAATGCTCAGAACATGCAGCTGATTGGTTGGGCGATCTACGGCCAGGAATCGTTCTCGTCCTCCAAGCCGCTTGCTGGCCCCGATGATTTGAAAGGCTGGAAGTTCCGTTCGCCTCCGGGCATGGAGACCGAGATTTTCGAAAAGATGGGCGCATCGCCGATCGTGATGGATTTCACCGAAATCTTTACCGCTCTGGAAACCGGCATTATCGATGGTGCTGACGCGTCGGGGCTTGCAAACAACGTTGGTCTGGGTCTGTACGACATCGTTAAGCACGCGACATACCCGGGCTTCCACTCAATGCCATCTGACCACTTGGCTTGTAACCTTGATGTCTGGAATGGCCTGACCGAACAGCAGCGCCGTATCCTCGAGACAGCATGGCAGAAGCTGTCCTTCCAGATCGCTATGGCGAATGAAAAGGCCAACACCGAAGCTGCCGCTGCACTGCAAGAGCAGGGCGTCACGCTTTATGCTTGGTCCGATGAAGACCGCAAAGAATTCCGCGTTGCCGCGCAGGCCGCTTGGGATGATTGGGCAACTCGCAGCCCTGAAGCTGCCGCATTGGTCGAAAGCCATAAAAGCTATCTGCGCCAGCTTGGCCTGATCAACTGATGAAAGCGTGTCACAGCCTTTGGTTATGACACCTCGTTGATACAAGCGGGCCCCTATGCCGGGGCCCGCATCTTAGAAGCAAGCAGTCATCATGGGCCGGTACAAGGCTCAGCATCTTCGAGGGAGGATCGGGATGGAGAAGGACAGCCTTTGGTTGGGCTCGTTCAGGCAGCCTATTCGCATCGCCGCCATAGCTTTCACCGCGGTGGTTGCCGTGCTGTTTGTTTGGTTGGTCGGAAACCGCATACTGTCGGAAGATGCCATCGGGATGCACGAAATGATCCGGCCTGCTGGTCGCCCGATCGTGCAGATCATGTTGTTCGCGATTGTGGGGTCAATCCTGACTGTTGCGCTTTATCTGTCTGACACACGAGGTGCAATTGAGTTCGAGCCGGACGGCGTGTTCGACATCGTATCGTTGGTGTGTTCGCGGATTGCGATGATCATGGTCGCACTCATCGTGATTGTGATGTTTTATGAAGTGGTGTCGCGTTATGTCTTTGCGCGACCAACTCTTTGGGCAAATGAGCTGTCGCTTTGGATCGCGAGTTTTGTATTTCTGTTGGCTGGCCAATACGCCATGCAGCAGCGCAGCCACATCCGTATTTACGTGATTTACGACATGATGCCGCGCTGGATGCAGAAATCTTCTGATATTCTGTCTCTTTTCCTGATCTGGTTCTTCACTTTTGCGATGGTCTGGGGCGGTTTCGATGATGCCATGCGCCGGTTTTTGCGGATGGAGACGTTTGGCACCGCGTGGGATCCGCCCATTCCCGGCATCGTCAAACCCGCGATTCTGATCATCATCTGTTTCGTCGCTCTACAGGCTTTGTCGAACATCTTTTCTGACTGGAACAAATCGGCTGAACACCTGGCCGTAGATGACATCGACGAAACGGAAATCGAAAACATCCGTCGAACTTTGGAGAAGTAAGACAATGGAAATGGAATTCCTAAGCTACCTCTCCTGGATGAAAGCTCCGGATGTGGCCACTCTGAGTATTTGGCTTTTGCTGGGCATGTTCTTCCTGCTTGCCATCGGCATGCCGCTTGGGTTCGCGTCAGCGTTTCTTGCGGTGGCCGTCCTGATCATGAAATTTGGTCCAGAGCTTTTGTTCCGCGATTTCGGCTCAGGGCCAATGTCGGTGCTTGCACAGGCGGTCTATCGTCAGATGACCAACTATGTCCTGATATCGATACCCTTGTTCATCTTTATGGCCGCCCTGCTGGAACGGTCCGGCATTGCCAAAGACATGTATAACTCGTTGAACGTGTGGCTGTCTGGAACGCGCGGCGGTATTGCTATCGTTACGTCTATTATGGCTGTGATCATGGCTGCCATGTCTGGCATAATCGGGGGTGAAGTTGTTTTGCTGGGGTTGATCGCCCTGCCGCAAATGCTGCGGCTTGGGTACAACCAGAACCTCGCCATCGGGACGATCTGTGCGTCAGGGTCTTTGGGCACGATGATCCCGCCATCCATCGTTTTGATTTTCTATGGTCTCGTGACGGAAACCTCGATCAAAGCGCTGTTCACAGCATCCTTCCTGCCGGGCTTTATGCTGGCGTCGTTCTTTATCATTTACATTGTGATCCGGACGCGGTTGAACCCATCGCTTGCGCCGTTGCCTGAGATTGACCCCGATGCGCCGGCCGGACGTGAAAAAGGTCTGATGTTTCTTGGATTCCTTTCCAAGTTTGGGCTTTGGATCATCGGCGTACTTTTCCTGCGCGCTCTTTTCTTCACGGTTACAGGGCAGAACACGCTACAAGAGGGCGAAGACCCGATCGCCTTAGGCATGGTCTATCACTTGCCATATATCGCTGTTGCGTTCGGTATTGCTGCCGCCGGCATGTATGCAATCGGTAAAGAGCGTGTGGCGACAGGTTGGGACATGGGCAAAGGGCTCATTGCACCTGTGGTCGTCATCGGTGTTGTGCTTGGCTCAATCTATATGGGGATCACCGGCATCACCGAAGCCGCCGGCATGGGTGTCGTGGCGGTTTTCACCATCAGCGTGATCAGGCGCGAAATGACGTTCGAGATCATCTGGGACAGCCTGATCCGTACACTGAAATCCACCGGTACGATTATCTGGGTGACGATCGGTGCGGCCGCGCTTGCTGCGGCATACACGCTGTCAGGTGGTCCGACCTATGTAGCCAACATGATCATTGCAGCTGAACTGCCCACCATGTCGATCATTCTTGTGATGATGTTCATCTTCCTCATCATGGGGATGTTTATGGACTGGGTTGGCATCGTTCTGTTGATCATGCCGGTGTTCCTACCCATCGTACTCAAGCTTCCTGTTCAGGAAATTGGTATCTTCGGGGAACTGAACCCTCGTCACGTAGCAATCTGGTTTGGTGTGGTGTTCTGTATGAACATGCAGGTCAGTTTCCTGTCGCCACCCTTCGGACCAGCGGCGTTCTATCTGAAATCGGTTGCACCGCCGCATATCACTTTGACGCAGATCTTCCGTGGCTTCCTGCCTTTCATTGCGTTGCAGTTGATCGCGCTGTCTGTGCTCCTGATTTGGCCTCCGATTGTCACGATCTTCCTGTGACCGATGACCTAGAAACAGGAAAAGTCAAAGGGGGCGGGATAACCTCGCCCCCTTTCTCAATGAGCTTAGTGTATATCGCGCCATGACCACGCAGATCGCACATGTGAAAACAGATCATTTCCTGATCCCGCTGCCGCACGCTCTGGAAGACAGCATGCATGGAAGAATGACCAGGTTCGAGGTTGTCACTTCCCGCGTTCTGGACAGTGATGGGGCAGAAGGTGTTGGTTACACATTCACTTGTGGCGTCAACGGTGGAGCGATTGCAGATATCCTTGGTCGTGAAATGACCCCGCTGGTGATGGGCCGAGACCCGTCTTTGGTCGAAGCGATCTGGAAAGATCTTTGGTGGGCGTTTCATTACGGCGGGCGTGGTGGTCCAACCGTTTTGGCGCTGTCCGCGTTCGATATGGCGCTTTGGGATCTCAAGGCGAAACGGGCGGGATTGCCTTTATGGCGCTTATTGGGCGGATTTGATGCCAATGTCCCATGCTACGCGGGTGGCATAGACTTACACCTAACACCCGACGAATTGGTGGCTCAGACACACGAAAACATCGACAAAGGACACCGCGCTATCAAGATGAAAGTGGGTCGCGATCTTTTGCGCGAAGACGTGGCCAAGCTTGCTGCTCTACGTGATGCGTTTGGTCCAGATATGGCGCTGATGGCCGATGCGAATATGAAGTTTACTGTCGACGGCGCAATTCGCGCGGCCAAGGCTTTCGCTGACTTCGACCTCACGTGGTTCGAAGAGCCTATCCCACCAGAAGACCCAGCAGGCCATCGTCGTATCCTGACTGAAGGTGGGATTCCCGTCGCTTCGGGCGAAAACCTAAGGTCTTTGTGGGAATTCCGGACAGCTATCGAAGGTGGTGTGACTTTCCCTGAACCCGATGTCACCAATTGTGGGGGGGTAACCCCATTCATGAAGATAGCCCGCCTAGCCGAGGCATTTCATCTGCCAGTGACCAGCCATGGTGCGCATGACATTACCGTACAGCTACTCGCGGCTTGTCCGAACCGTTCGTATCTTGAGGCGCATGGCTTTGGGCTTGAAAACTACATCGAAAAGCCAGTTGAGATCGTTGACGGGCATGCAATCGCGCCAGATCGGCCCGGGCATGGCGTGGTCTTTGATTGGGACAAATTGGAAACGCTTCGCGCCTAAGGACACCTGTTATGCTGACACAAAACCAAATCGATCAGTTCCATTCAGACGGCGTTCTTGTCGTGCCCGATGTTCTTTCTTTGCCCACGCTGAGTGCCGTCAAGCACGAGTACGAAGTGTTGCTTGACGACCTATACGACGGTTGGCATTCCGACGGTCAGGTGCCGGAAGCGGCTGATATGGATTTCTGGCAGAAACTTTTGGTCAGCTATGAGGCGGGTTGCGACTGGTTCCAGCCGATGGATATTTCGCTTCCAGGTGGTGAAGTCAGACCTGACACGCCGTTCCATTTCGGTCCGGCCGTTTTCGACATGATTACTGCACCGCGTCTTCTTGATCTGGTTGAGGGTCTGCTTGGACCCGAGATCACATCGAACCCAATTCAACATGTGCGCCTTAAACCGCCAGCGCCCACGTTGCTCGGATCAGAGGATCGGGCGCACATCATGGCGACTGACTGGCATCAGGACCGTGCCGTTGCGCATGAAGAGGGTGATGCCACGCAGATGGTCACTGTTTGGCTGGCAGTATCCGATGCAACGGTCGAAAACGGGTGTCTGCAGGCGATCCCCGGCAAGCCGCAGATGTATCCGCATTGCCCCAAGAAACAGACGGCCATCGCGGATGGTTTCCTTGATCTCGACAAGGCGCAACCGTTGCCAGTCAAGGCGGGGGGCGCAGTGATTTTTCATCCTTTGACGCCACACGCATCACTGGACAATCGATCCAACCAATTCCGCTGGTCCTTTGACATTAGGTATAACGTGACAGGCCAACCGACAGGGCGCGCCCATTTTCCGGATTTCGTCGTACGGTCGCGCGCGCATCCGGATCGCGTTCTGTCCGATTGGCAGGACTGGCGTGACATGTGGTTTGAGGCCCGCGCACGTCTGAGCGGCCAGCCGCATATTCCAATTCACCGTTGGAAAAGCGACAGCCCTGCCTGCGCCTGATCCATTTGGCTATCACGTGGCGTTTTTTCTGCCGCGCCCCGATCAAAGTTGTGAGATACATGAACACTGTTCGCCTTTCGCCTGAAGACAATGTCATTACTGCCATTTCGCCGCTTGAAGTCGGGCAAGAGGGCGCGACCCAGTTGATCCCACGCGGTCACAAGATGGCGACCACAGATATTCCCAAAGGGACGGCTGTGCGAAAATACGCGCAGGTGATCGGCTATGCCGCCGAGGATATTGCGAATGGCGAGCATGTTCACACGCACAACCTCGAATTCCGCAATGTCGACACTGAATACGAATTCTCGACCAACCTGCGCCCGGTTGCCTCAGCCACTCAACAAGACACGTTCATGGGCTTCCGTCGGGCCACTGGCCGGGTCGGGACGCGCAATTACATCGCCGTTTTGACCTCTGTCAACTGCTCGGCCACCGCTGCGCGGATGATCGCAGAACACTTCACGCCGGATGTTCTGGCGGCCTATCCAAATGTCGACGGCGTGGCGGCTTTTGTACATGGCACTGGCTGTGCGATGGGTGGGGACGGTACCGGTTTCGAGCTGCTTCAGCGCACACTCTGGGGATATGCCCGTAATCCAAATGTCGGTGGTGTTTTGATGGCTGGCCTAGGCTGTGAGATGATGCAGATCGATTGGTTGATCGAGGCGTATGGTTTGACGCCGGGACCGTTCTTTCAAAGCATGAATATCCAAGACGTTGGTGGATTGCGAACCACGGTCGAGATGGGCATCAAAAAGATCGAAGCCATGTTGCCCTTGGTCAACGATGTCGAGCGCGAACCATGCCCTGCGTCTGAATTGATGGTGGCTTTGCAATGCGGTGGGTCAGACGCATGGTCCGGCATTACTGCGAACCCTGCAGTTGGCCATGCCTGCGATCTTCTGGTCGCGCAAGGTGGCACTGGTGTTCTTGCCGAAACGCCTGAGATTTACGGTGCTGAACATCTGCTGACCGCCCGAGCGGCGGATCGCGCGGTGGGTGACAAGCTCATCGACCTCATTAAATGGTGGGAGGATTATACCGAACGCAATCGTGGCAATATGGACAACAACCCAAGTCCCGGAAACAAGCAGGGCGGGTTGACCACGATCCTCGAAAAGTCGCTTGGCGCGGCGGCCAAGGGCGGCACGACACCGTTGACCGGAGTTTTCAAATACGCCGAGCCGGTTACAGCCAAGGGCTTCACCTTCATGGACAGCCCTGGCTATGACCCTGCCAGCGTGACTGGTCAGATCGCCAGCGGTTGTAACCTTGTTTGCTTTACCACAGGTCGTGGATCGGCATTTGGGTCGAAACCGTCGCCGACGATGAAGGTGGCGACCAACACTCAGATGTACGAGCGCCTGACCTCGGATATGGATGTAAACGCGGGTCGCGTCCTATCGGATGGTGCGAGCGTCGAGGAAGTGGGTCGCGAAATCTACGGGATGTGGTTGCGCATGGCTAGTGGCGTGGCGTCGAAGTCTGAGGCGCAGGGGCTTGGAGATTACGAATTCGTACCATGGCAGGTCGGAGCTGTAATGTGACGGAATTGCCCATTGTCATAATTGGTGCCGGGTCGATTGGAATGCGCCATGTCGAGGTGGCTCTGGCCTGTTCAAAGACACGGATTGCAGCCGTGGTCGAACCATTTGCAGAGCGGCGCATCGAATTACAGGCGATGGGTTTGAATGCAGTTGAATCATTGGACGCCACCCCTGCCGAGACCCGTGCAGCCGTTATCGCAACTCCGACGCAGGATCACCATGTTTCGGCTTTGGCATGTATCGACCGCGGTTGGCCCGTGGTCGTGGAAAAACCAACGGCTGGTACCCTGGATCACGCGCGGCAGATGATCGAGCGTGCAGCAGCAAAAGCTGTACCCTTGTTCACTGGGCATCACCGCAGGTGCCATCCATTTTCGCGCGCTACGCGCGATGCACTTGCACAGATCGGTGATTTGGTTGGGGTTCAGGGCCTGTGGTCTTTGCGCAAGCATGATACGTATTACGATGCTGATTGGCGGCGGCAGCCAGGTGCGGGGCCGTTGCTGACCAATCTGACACACGAGCTTGATCTGCTTCGGTTCTTTGTCGGAGAGATTGAAGAGGTCACCGCGCTCACATCGAATGCACGGCGCGGATTTGTGATTGAGGATACGTCGGCTCTTGCTCTGCGGTTCGCCAATGGCGCGTTGGGGTCTTTCTTGATTTCTGACGCAGGCGCTTCGCCTTGGTCGTTCGAGGCGGCATCCAACGAAAATCCTACTATTGCTGCGTCGCACCAGGATTACGTGCGCTTTGTCGGCACCGAAGGCGCGCTTGAGTTTCCGTCGCTGACCGTCTGGGGGCGGTCCGCTCCGGGAGAGATCGAATGGTCAAAACCGCTGCGGCGTACGCCGAGGGCGCAGTTTGAAAAGGTTGATCCATTGCTCGAACAGATTGCACGTTTTGCCGATGTAGTGGCCGGGGGTGAGGACGATGTGTTGTGTACTGGTATTGACGGCATGAAGGCGTTGGAGATGACGCTGGCAGCGGCGCTTTCGGCGAAACAAGGACACCCTGTGCGGACTGGCGGTGTGCCGGGCGACTATACCGGGGTTTAGACATGAAGGGTTTGAAATGACGCAACCGACAATAGGATTCATCGGGCTGGGCCTGATGGGCCGGGCAATGGTCGAATGCCTGCAAAACGCAGGATATGCGGTCACTGTGCTTGGTAACCGTGACCGCACTGGCGTTGAAGAAGCGATTGCGCGTGGTGGCAACGAAGCGCCAAATGCTAAGGCGCTGACCGGGAGTGCCGATATTGTCATGCTCTGCGTTGGCAACTCGGATCAGGTGGAAAGCCGTGTCTACGGCGATCTTGGCATTCTGGCGGGGGTGAAACCGGGTCAGGTGGTGATCGACTTTGGCACGTCGCTACCAGAGTCGACCAAAAGGATCGGCGCGGCGTTGGCTGAAAAAGGCGCGACTTATTTGGACGCACCGCTAGGCCGAACGCCTGCTCATGCGAAAGAAGGTCAGCTGAATCTGATGTGCTCTGGTGACCAAGCTGCATACGACCAAGTGAAACCGGTACTCGATGTGTTGGGGGAAAACGTTTTTCATCTTGGAGCGCTTGGAAACGGGCACACAATCAAGCTGATCAATAACTTCTTTGGTATGACAACCGCGGTTGCCATGTCCGAGGCTTTCGCGACTGCCGATGCTGCGGGCATTGACCGGCAGGCGCTTTACGATGTGATGTCCGCTGGTCCACTACGTTCGGGCATGATGGATTTCGTGCGCAACTATGCCGTAAACGGTCAGAATGACCTTGGATTTGCAATCGCGAATGCGTCCAAGGATGTGGGCTATTACGGTCAAATGCTGTCTGACATGGGAATGAAAAGTCGTATGTCTGGATGTGCCGGAAACGCACTTTCAGATGCCGTGGAGGACGGGGATGGTGATCGAATGGTTGCAGAGATGGTGGACTGGATGGGCAAAAACTTGAAGGGACCCGCGTGATGCGTCTGGATGGGAAACGGGCTTTCCTTACGGCTGCTGGGCAGGGCATCGGCCGCGCTACTGCAGAGGCGCTGGCTCGCGACGGTGCATCGGTCATCGCCACCGATCTTAATGGTGATCTTCTTGACGGGTTGGACGTAGCAGAAAGCTTTGCACTGGATGTGACGGACAAAACTGTGCTGGTCGAAGCTGTACGCAAAGCGCAGCCAGACATTCTTGTGAACTGCTCTGGCGTCGTTCACAACGGAACAATTCTAGACGCAACGGACGCAGAGTTTGATTTCGCGATGAATCTGAACGTGCGCCCACACTTTCACGCTATACAAGCGGCTTTGCCGGGAATGGTCGAACGCGGCGGTGGTGCAATTGTGAACATCGCATCAGTCTGCTCAAGCGTGCGAGGTTTGCCCAATCGGTTTATCTATGGCACTTCCAAAGCGGCCACTATTGGGCTCACCAAGCAAGTGGCTGCTGATTTTGTCACGCAAGGAATTCGTTGTAATTGTATCGCACCGGGCACCGTTGATAGCCCCAGCCTGCATCAGCGCCTGCGCGACACCGGAGACTACGACGCGGCTATGAAGAACTTTATCGCTCGTCAGCCCATGGGCCGGATCGGTGAAGCACAAGAGGTGGCTGATCTTGTGGTTTACTTGTCTTCTGAGGAAAGCAGGTACATGACTGGGCAGTGTATATCCATCGACGGAGGTATGACCGTCTGAACCGTGTGATTTTATGAGCGCGCCTATCCCACGCGAAGACCGTGCCGCCGCTGGCGTTTTAACGATGTTCTTTGCAGTGGTGTTTTTTACCTGCATCGACACATCGGCAAAGTGGTTAGTGCTTGCGGGATTGCCGGTGATGCAGGTCGTCTTTGTGCGCTACTTTGGACATTTCGTCTACGCGATGATCTTGTATCTGCCACAAGAGCGGGGTGAGATCTTTCTGTCCCGAGCGCCGTTCAAGCAGGTACTGCGATCGCTTTTCTTGTTCGGTTCGACCATTTGCAACTTCTTTGCGTTGCAATCTTTGCCCATCACGGTAACGACGACCATCATGTTCGCTGGTCCCATCGTCGTGACGCTACTGGCGATCCCGATCCTCGGTGAAAAGGTTGGTTTGCGCCGGATTGTGGCAGTGTGTGTTGGGTTCCTAGGGGTGCTGGTGGTTATACAGCCTTGGGGGACCGAGTTTCATCCTGCGATGTTTTTCTCGCTCGCAGCCTTAATTATCGCGTCACTGTATTTCATCATGACACGTATGCTGGCCGGAATTGAGACGAACGCGACCCAGCAGGTTTGGTCGTCTGGCCTGGCATCCATCGCGTTGGCACCTTTTGCACTGTCGGTCTGGGTCTGGCCCGAAAACGGCTTGCAATGGCTCATCATGCTCATGATTGGCGGCTTCGGCATGATGGGCCATATTTTGGCTACGGTGGCGCATCGCTGGGCGGATGCATCTATTCTTGCTCCGATGGTCTATAGCCAGATTTTTCTGGCAGCATTGGCCGGTGTTTTGGTGTTTGCGACATGGCCAACAGTCTGGACGCTGGCCGGTGGCCTGATCATCATCGCCTCTGGTCTTTATATCTGGAACCGCGAAAGGCAAAAGGCGCGTCGCTGACCGCAGATTGCCCCTCAAAGGTCTGAAATTCTCGGCGGTGGAACGTTTGTTTAGCCTCGTCCGATATACGGCATGTTGGTCGCCATCACGGTCATGAACTGCACGTTCGCGTCCAGCGGCAGGCTCGCCATGTGCAGCACGGAATTGGCAACGTTTGAGACATCCATCACCGGCTCTACCTTGATCTCACCATCAGCCTGCGGCACGCCTGCGGTCATCTTTGCAGCCATGTCGGTCAGAGCGTTGCCAATATCGATCTGTCCGCAGGCGATAGAAAACGGGCGTCCATCCAGACTGATCGTGCGTGTCAATCCGGTAATCGCGTGTTTTGACGCTGTGTAAGCGACAGATCCCCAACGCGGGACATACGCGGACACAGACCCGTTGTTGATGATCCGTCCGCCTTGCGGATCCTGCGCGCGCATCAGTCCAAAGGCAATCTTTGCGCAAATGAAACTGCCGGTCAGGTTGATGTCGATAACGTTCCGCCAATCGGCAACGTCAATCTCGTTGATCGGCGCTGATTTAAGGGACACGCCGGCGTTGTTGAAAATTGCGTCGACGCGTCCCCATGCCTTTTGTGCTTTGCCAAAGGCCTCAGCGACTTGAACCTCATCAGTGACATCGCACGGCAACGGGAGTGCGTTTGCGCGACCAGCGGCGGCCTCCTCCAACGCGGCAAGGTTGCGGCCAACAAAGCCAACGGTCCAGCCTGCGTCAAGAAACACGTCTGCCGTCGCCTTGCCAATGCCCCGACCTGCGCCGGTGATGATGATGGACTTACTCATGGATTCTCTCCCCCGGAAAGTCTTGCTAGGGGTGGAGCCTCCACCCAGTGTTCTTCAGTGATTGTCGCGTGGCAAATCGCGCCCAACTTTTTGATAAGCGGTTGCAAGCTCAAGGCACCCCCCGTCAGACAATTGGCCAACATGCGTGCGGTAAATTTCCTGCCACGGTGTTTGGTGAACAAGATCGGGTGCTTTCCAAGCATCAATTCGCGCCTTCCATTCGTCCTCTGGTACCAATGCGTCCATCCTGCTGGCGTTCAAATCCAGCCGAACCATGTCACCTGTTTTTAGGTAGGCAAGGCCGCCGCCAACCACAGATTCCGGCGATGCATTAAGGATTGACGGGCTTTCGGATGTTCCGGACTGCCGTCCGTCACCGACGGTGGGCAGATGATTGATGCCGGCCCGGATTAACGCGTCGGGCGGTTGCATGTTCACAACCTCGGCGCTGCCGGGATAGCCGACACAGCCAACGCCGCGGATAAAGAGAATTGTCCTCTCGTCGATTTCAAGTGCGGCATCGTTGATCCGGTCGTGGTAATCCTCTGGCCCTTCAAAGACGACGGCGCGTGCCTCAAAGACCCCTTCATTACCGGGCTCGGACAGGAAACGTTCGCGAAACTCCGGAGAAATTACACTGGTTTTCATGAGGGCCGAGTCGAACAGATTACCGGACAAGACCTTAAAGCCCGCGTTGGTTCGCATTGGCGCGTCATAGGTTTTAATCACATCATGGTCGAGGCTTTGGCACCCGGCCAGATTGGCTGACATGGACATACCGCTGGCGGTCATTGCGTCGCCATGCAGTCGGCCCGCCGTCATCAATTCGCCCATCACAGCGGGGACACCCCCCGCGCGGAAGAAAGATTCACCAAGGTATTCGCCAGCTGGCTGCATGTTGACCATCAAAGGCACGTCAAAGCCGATGCTTTCCCAATCCTTTACATCCAGATCAACTCCGATGTGACGCGCCACAGCTTGCAGGTGCGGCGGGGCGTTGGTCGATCCGCCGATCGCCGCGTTCACAACGATGGCGTTCTCGAAAGCTGCGCGGGTCATGATGTCAGATGGTTTCAGATCGTCGAGCACCATCTGCACAACGCGCCGTCCCGTCTCATAGGCCATTGCCATGCGTTCGCGGAAAGGCGCCGGGATCGCTGCGTTGCCTGTCAGGGTCATTCCCAAAGCTTCCGCCATCGCGTTCATCGTGCTGGCGGTGCCCATCGTGTTGCAGTGACCCAGCGACGGGGCTGATGAACAGACCCGGCTCATGAATTCGTCATAATCGATCTTACCTTCGGCCAGCAGGCGGCGGCTTTCCCAGACGATGGTGCCTGATCCGGCGCGTTTGCCTTGCCACCAGCCATCCAGCATTGGACCGCCGTTCAGCGCAAGCGCGGGTAAGTCGACGGTGGCGGCCCCCATCAGCATGGCGGGGGTTGTTTTGTCACATCCAGTGGTCAGAACGACGCCATCAATTGGATAGCCATGCAGCACTTCGACCAGCGACAGATACGCCAGATTACGGTCAAGCGCGGCGGTTGGCCGCTTCCCGGTTTCCTGAATGGGATGCACTGGGAATTCCATCGGAATACCGCCCGCTTCGCGGATACCTGCTTTGATGCGGTCCATCAGAAATACGTGAATCTTGTTGCAGGGGGCGATGTCGCTTCCGGTTTGCGCAATGCCAATGATCGGGCGCCCACCCTGAAGTTCGTCGCGTGTGTATTCTTGGTTCTGATACCGCTCAATATAAAGTGCTGTCATGCCAGGATTGTTCGGATTGTCGAACCATTCCTGCGAACGGAATCGTTTGTTGGCGCGCGTATCGGACATATGTCTCCTCCAATGGACCCAAGGAGGGTCTTGGCACAGCTTCCTTAAATGGTATACCAAATGCAAGTGCTAACATGACCCAAATATCAGGACCCCCGCCATGACGACCTGCTTTCCGTGCCTGTCGGTTGCATTTGGTTTTTTGATGCTTGTCGTTCAGCCAGCTATGTCCGAAGTCAGCGTTGACCAGGTCAAAACCTGCCTGTCTGAACGCATGTCCACCGGGCAATCACCCGCGACCTGCATTGACGATGCACAGTCCGAGTGTCTGGCCGTTGATAACGAAGCCCCGGCCGTCGCGACTTTATGTTTTGTTGACGCCGAGAAAGACTGGAATGGTGGTATTTCCAGCTTGATGGCACATATTTCAAAAGTCGCAACAGACGAGATTGCAGCGATTGCCGGAATCGAGGCTAAGTACGATCTTTTGTCGGCGTTGCTTCAGTGCAGTCGGATGGAAGAGTTGTCACTTGCCGTGGGCCGGGACAATGAACCAGCGATCTTGCGTCAGAACGCACGCTGCAAGGCAAACGCGGCAGGGCTTACCTTTGCGCGGTTATACCTCCGGTCGCAGGACCTCAGATGACACCGAGAAAGGCGTTTTGGCGAGGTTACCTTGATTGTGCGCCCTTCACGCTGATTGTCGTGCCCTATTCAATGCTGTTTGGCGTCGTTGCGCGCGATGCCGGGCTGGACGTTCTGCAAACCATGTCGATGTCGGTTCTGGTGATTGCAGGCGCGTCCCAGTTCACGGCGGTTGCTTTGCTCCAAGACCAAGCGCCGGTCTTTATCGCATTGCTGGCGTCGCTCGCGGTGAACTTGCGCATGGCAATGTACTCAGCCGCATTGGTTCCGCATATCGGCCATGCAAAGTTCAGCGTACGCGCTTTGATGGCTTATCTGATGGTTGATCAGGCTTTTGCTGTCGCTGTCCGAACATATGAAGACCGGCCCGATATGACGCCACCAATCAAGGTCGCTTACTACTTTGGCTGCATGGCTCTGATCTGCCCGTTCTGGTACGGCTTCACTCTACTTGGCGCGCTGGTAGGGCAAGGTATTCCAGCGTCCTTTAGCCTCGATTTTGCTGTGCCTGTCTGTTTCATCGCCTTGACCGCGCCGCTCTTGCGCTCTGGCCCGCATATCTTTGCCGCTTTGGTGGCTGGCATGGCCGCGTTGGTGTTTGCGTGGGTCCCTTGGTCGCTGGGTCTGATCATCGCCGCACTGTTAGGTGTGTTCGCCGGTGGACAGGCGGAACTCTTCCTCGCGGCCCGCGCCAAAAGGTTGGAACCATGATTGACACTGCGACGTTCTGGACGCTGACCATATTGCTTGGCATCGGGACGTTCCTGATCCGGTTTTCGTTTCTTGGCCTGCTCGGTGGTCGCACATTGCCTGACCGCGTCTTGCTTTACCTGCGCTACGTCGGAGTTGCCGTATTTCCTGCCCTCTTTATGCCGCTGGTGGTCTGGCCCGAGGCGACTGGTGGTGCGCCCGACCCAATCCGGCTGATCGCCGCACTGGCCGCGTTTCTGGCTGGTCTGCGCTTTGGCGTGATTTGGGCAATCGTTGCCGGGATGGGCACGCTTTACCTGATGCAGTTTCTCTTTTCGTAAGTAAGCGCTTTGTTTGACCGAGACTTTGACCAAAGGACACAAGATGATCGAAGAACCCACAAAACTACAAATTCGTAAATCCATCCGCCGCCCAAGTGCGGAACAGATTGCGGCATTTCGCGATATCCCCACAGGTTTTCTTTGCGATGCAATGGAGGGGCAAGGTGCCTTGTGCGGTACGATCCAACATATCGGTGGCGGGCGTGATCTTCCAACCCATGCTTACGGTCCAGCATTGGTTGCCGACAACGGTCCGGCCGAGATATTGGCGACGATGGGCGCGCTGCATATTGCGCAGGCTGGCGACATTGTGGTCGCAGCTGTGCATGGTCACAAGAACTGTTCGGCTGCCGGGGACAGGTTCTGTGGCATGATGAAGAACAAAGGTGTTGCGGCCTTTGTCACTGACGGTCAGATGCGAGATTACCCCGGCATCGTCGCTGCAGGTCTGCCGGCATGGTGCGCTGGGCTCAGCCCAAACTCACCGTATTCAAACGGACCGGGAAAAGTGGGATTTGGGGCTGTTGTGGGTGGCCGGAATATCGAAACCGGGGATATGATTGTCGCCGATCGTGATGGAGTTGTCGTGGTTCCATTTGCCCAGATTGACCTAGTCATTTCCCAGCTGGTAGCGATCAAGGAGCTGGAAGATACACTTGATGAAAAGGTGCAGGGCGGATTTTGCGACATGCCCGCTGTGCAGGCGATGCTCGATGAAGGAAGTGCCAAGTTGATCGATTGACCGAGCAAGTTTGTATTCAAGAGCCAAGGCGACATCTTGCCGTGTCCATAGCCTGGATTGACAAAGTGTATTCAGGCTTGGTCAAGGCTGGAGTATGGACGATGTGTAAACCCTAAAAGGCCATTGTTCCTATGACCCGTTTCAGGATGCGTTTTGTCGTTGTAAGCACCCTTTCCGTGATCACCGCTGTGTCTGGTTGTGCTGTCCCTCAAGCCTCTGATCAGCCAGACTGGAACGACATAGAGTGCATGGCGCGTGCGATGTATTTTGAATCTAACCGTTCCAGCCGTGACGGTATGGTCGCGGTTGGCAGTATCGTAATGAACCGCGTTGCCTCGGAAGATTTTCCGAACACAGTTTGCGAGGTTGTGGGGCAGAAACGACAATTCGCGCCGGGTGTAATGACCCGTGAAATGTCCGGTGATGCAGAGGTCTTAGCGCGTGATACCGCGAGTGCAGTGCTTAAGGGCGAACGCCACCCGCGCACAGCCAAAGCACGGTTCTTTCATGCTCGCACTTACGTCGCAGATTTTAACAACATCCACTACGTTGTCTCGACAGGCGGAAATGCGTTCTACGAGAAACGGCATCCGTCGCTTGTCACACGGAGGACCCCGCCCGCGAATGTCGAAGGTCTGACTGGTTCGTAGAACCCGCACCAAAGGCGTCTTTAGGACGAAAATGCGCTTTTTGCGCCAGCACTTTCCTGCGTTTTGAAGATCGATCCGGTGTCGGGCGCGGGGGGCAAGGGCATCCTGACTGGGACATCAGCCATGCGAGGGGAAAGCTGTGGTTCGCCAGTGATCTGCCTGTCTTGCAAGTCGTCCCAATAGGCGCGTTGCCCCAACGAATGGATATAGCTGGATGCGCCAAGGATTGGCCACGCATCAGACGCACTGCATTCGTAAAATAGGATCAGGCGATTGCGGTCGCTCATGTTTGGGGCAGACCCGTGCAGGACACGCACGTGATGCACTGTCATGTCTCCAGCCTTACCTGTCAGCGCCACTGCTTTATCCTTCTCGAACAACAGATCGTCCGGATCAATCGCGCCGGCAAAGTAGCCGTTTGCCTGATGGCTGAGCACAGGGCCTTTGTGGGTGCCTGGAATGACCATCAATGGCCCGTTCGCTTCGTCGACATCTTCGAGCATGAGGCCAAAAGCCAGAAGGCTGTCATTGGTCGCAGGATAGAACGCCCAGTCTTGATGCCATTCTACAGCACGCCCGCCGCCCGGTGCCTTTGCATTGAGTTTCGACGTCAGTAGGTTTGTGTGAAGTCCCAGCAGGTCGGTCAGTACCTCGGTCAATTTCGAGTTGCGGATCAGTTCCCAGAAATAGGGATTGCGCTTGTGCGGCAGTTTTACCCGCGTCAGACGTGGGGTGTCCGCGGTATGGCCTTTGTCGAGGTCATACACTTCGTTGCTTTCGGTCACACTGCGCGACCCAGCAATCAGCCCGTAGGTGATTTCGCGCAACCGCTGGAGCTGATCTGGGGTGACGGCATTCTTTACCAGAAGATAGCCGTTGTCGTTATAAAACGCCTTTTGTTCTTCGGTAAGCATCTGCCATCTCCTTCCTTACCCTGCATTACCCTTCTTGACGGCCGCAGGAAGGTCACAGCCGTTCAGTTCTGCGATGTGATTGGCAATGGTCGGGACAAAATCCTGCCCTTTGCCCGCTGCTTCGGCCTGATCGAAATAGTTGCGCACCGCTGCGCCCATCGGGTTCATGACACCGGCGGCCATTGCCATGTTTGCAACGTACCGCACATCTTTGGCAGCATTGGCGATGGCAAACTTATGCGCGTTGGGATCACCGCCGACAGCCGCAGAAAAGAAGGTATCGAAGAACCCGCAACCCATGCGTGACGGGCCCATCACGTCGCGCACCGATTGCGGCGTAAGCCCGGATTTTACCGCGATGCTAAGCGCCTCGGAATAGACCGACGCATAGGACATCGACATGAAATTCATGATCAGCTTCATCTTGTGGCCGGACCCGACGGGGCCGATGTGATTGATTGATCCGGTCCAGCATTCGATCACTGGTTTGACTTTGGCGAACGCTTCTTCGGACGCGCCGACCATCGCGTCAAGCATGCCTTCCTCGGCCTCTTTGGGCGTTCGGCCTAACGGTGCATCCACCATGTGAACACCCTGTGCCGACATTTCTTCTGCCAGTGTCATTGTCGAGGTTGGATCGGCGGTTGTTGTGTCGACCACGATTAAGCCTGCACGTGCGCCGGCCAAGATGCCATCCGGGCCACGCATGATGGCTTCGACTTGGGGAGAATTGGACAGGCATAGGTGGATGATGTCGCATCGCGCGGCCATCTCGCGTGCTGTCCCCACCTCACTCGCGCCCATACCGACGAGACTGTCGACTGGTGTGCGGTTGCGATTGCCCTTGATGACAAGCGGATAGCCCCCCTGCAGGATGTTTTTGGCCATCCCATGCCCCATTAGTCCAACGCCTATGAAACCAACTGTCGGTTTGTCGCTCATGTTCTCGTCTCCCTCAAAGGCTTGCGGTGATGCCACCATCAACGAATAGAGTGTGTCCGTTTACAAAACTTGCCGCGTCCGATGACAGGAAGACGCAAGCGCCCACCAGTTCTTCGACCTTGCCCCAGCGGCCTGCAGGCGTGCGCTTTTCAAGCCACGCGCTGAATTCTGGGTCCGCAACAAGCGCCGCGTTCAACGGTGTGTCGAAATAGCCTGGTGCGATGGCGTTGCAGTTCAGCCCGTATTTGGCCCAGTCGGTCGCCATCCCCTTGGTCAGGTTGGCCACCGCACCCTTGGTCGTCGTGTAAGGCGCGATGCCGGGACGGGCCAATGCGGTCTGCACGCTTGCGATATTGATGATCTTGCCCGCTTTTCGTTTAATCATGTGTCGTGCCACGGCCTGACCGACATAAAAAACAGAACTGACGTTGGTGCGCATCAACTTTTCAAACGCCTCAACTGGGAAGTCTTCAAGCGGGGTGCGATGCTGCATCCCGGCATTGTTGATCAGAATGTCGATCGCCCTGTGTTTGGCCTCGTACGTGTCCACTGCCGTGCGAGTCTCTTCAGGGTCGGTGACGTCAAAGGTCAATGTGGCGACCTGCGCCCCTTCGGCGCGCAGCGTCTCGGCGGCCTCTTCAAGACGGTCAACGTTGCGCGCGTTCAGCACCAGATGTGCGCCTGCTTGCGCAAGGCCACGGGCGAGCGCGAAACCGATCCCCATGGATGACCCGGTGATCAATGCGGTGCGCCCGCTCAGATCGAACAGTTGCATAATTCCTCCCGTGTGCCGTCTGTTTTTCGCGGCATTGACATTGCAGGGCAAACCCGGCTTGATTAAAATGGTATACCATCTTGGGGGCAATGCAAGCGCTACCCCTGAGGAGGGGAGGAGGCTTGCCATGAAAGCGCTATATGCCCATGCAGCGCATGATCTGCGTCTGGAACCCTGCGAAGACGCCGAGCCCGAACCAGGGCAGGTCGCCATTCGCGTGAAGCGTGGTGGGATCTGCGGGTCTGATTTGCATTACTATAATCACGGTGGCTTCGGTTCAGTCCGCCTCCGCGAGCCAATGGTTCTCGGTCATGAGGTGGCCGGTGAGGTCAGCGCGCTGGGCGATGGCGTGACAGGCTTAGCTGTGGGTGATCTGGTGGCGGTGTCGCCATCGCGGCCTTGCGGTGACTGCGATGAATGCTTGCGTGGGGTGCCGAACCAATGCCTGAACATGCGCTTTTATGGATCAGCCATGCCGTTCCCGCACATTCAGGGCGCGTTCCGCGAAACTCTGGTGGCCGATGCCACGCAATGCGTAAAGGCCAATGGTCTAAACGCGTCGCAAGCGGCGATGGCAGAACCTTTGGCGGTATGTCTGCACGCCGTTCGCAACGCGGGAGAGATTCTAGGCCGCCGCGTTCTGGTGACGGGTTGTGGGCCGATCGGCGTGCTTACGATCCTTGCTGCAAGGCGTGCCGGTGCGGCCGAGATCATTGCAACCGATATCGCGGACACAGTGTTGGACTTTGCCAAGGCGGCTGGTGCCGATGTAGTGATGAATACGCGCCATTCGCCCGATGGCTTGGCACCTTATCAACAGGCCAAAGGCAGCATGGATATTCATTTTGAGTGTTCTGGTGCCGAACCCGCATTGGCAGCAGGAATTGCGGCGCTGCGTCCGCGCGGGGTGCTCGTGCAACTTGGCCTGTCTGGTGATATGACCCTGCCGATGATGCAGGTGACCGCCAAAGAACTGACCCTGCGCGGCTCTTTCCGGTTTCATGAGGAATTCGCCATTGCGGTTGATCTCATGCGCAAGGGTCTCATCGACGTGACACCGCTGATCACTCATAGCTATCCGCTGACTGAATTCGAGACTGCTTTTGTCATCGCCTCTGACCGCAGCAAGGCCATGAAAGTGCAGTTGGAGTTCACCTGATGCTCACATTCGCCGCTGCGGTACTCTTTCTCATCATCACGCCAGGACCGGGTGTGATGACAACGGCTGGGTTCGGCGCGGCCTACGGGTTTCGCCCGTCTCTTCGCTATGTGCTGGGGCTGTTCATTGGCACGAATCTTGTGATGCTCTCGGTGATGACCGGTCTCGCCGCGATCATCTTGTCGGTGCCATGGTTGCGTTCGGTTCTGATGATCGGATCAGTGATCTATCTGCTGTATCTCGCGGCGCGGATTGCTTTTGCGGGTGCGCAGATTTCCTTCATGGAGGCCAAGACGGCGCCGGGCGTACTGGGTGGTGTCATGCTCCAGGCGATCAATCCCAAGGCCTATGCCGTCAACAGCTCGCTCATCCTTGGTTTCAACTATGCGCCCGACAATTTCCTGTTCGAGATGATTACCAAGGCGCTTATCATGAACACGATCTGGATTCCTTTGCATCTGGCGTGGCTTTGGGCCGGGGTCTCCTTGCATAAACTCAATCTGCCGTCGCGTACTCAAAGGGCGATCAACATCCTGATGGCCCTCTCCATGCTTGGAGTTGTTGCTCTTGCGCTTTGGTCGGCATCGCGGAGTACACCATGACGATTTCCACAGCCATTGACCGGATTGCCAGTTTGCTGGGGGACCGTCTGGTGACGAGTGAGGCGGTGCGGGATCAGCATGGGCAGAACGAAACATATTATCCTGTAACCCCGCCCGATGCTGTGGCCTTTCCTGAAACCACTGAGGAAGTGTCGGCGATCCTCAAGATCTGCAATGCTGAAGGCTGTCCCGTTGTCCCCTATGGCGCTGCGTCTTCGCTAGAAGGGCAGCACCTATGTACGTCGGGAGGGATATGCCTCGACATGATGCGGATGAACGCGGTGCTTCGGGTGAACGCCGAGGATCTGAACGTTGTCGTGCAACCCGGCATCACCCGGATTCGTCTGAACGAAGAACTGCGTACAACGGGTTTGTTCTTCCCAGTCGATCCCGGTGCGGATGCCAGCATCGGTGGTATGGCCGCAACCCGAGCAAGTGGCACCACTGCCGTGCGCTACGGGACGATGCGGGAAAACGTGTTGGCACTTGAGGCGGTGATGGCCGATGGCACGATCATCCGATCAGGAAGCGAGGCGCGGAAGTCATCCACAGGGTATGACTTGACGCATCTTCTTGTGGGATCTGAAGGCACGCTGGGTATCATCACCGAGCTTACGCTGCGTTTGCAGGGCATCCCGGAGGCGATCAAATCGGCCACCTGCCGCTTTCCCTCCGTTGAAGATGCAGTGAACTGCGTGATCCTGACAATCCAATCCGGTCTGCCTATGGCTCGGATCGAATTGGTGGATGAAATGATGGTGCGTGGTTTCAACGTTTATTCCGGTGCCGGACTTCCAGAAGAGCCGCATCTGTTTCTTGAGTTCCATGGGACGCAAGCAGGCGTCGAAGAGCAATCCGCCACGTTTGAAGAGATTGCCGCCGACTTTGGTGCAAAGGGCTGGGATACCGCCGACACGACAGAGGCGCGCAACGCGCTTTGGGCGATGCGCCACAAATCGCACTATGCCAGCGCCGCGCTTGGCGTGTCAGGTCACATCTGGCCAACCGATGTCTGCGTGCCGATCTCGCGACTGTCCGAGGCAGTTCTTCAAGCTCAACGCGATGCCGGGCGGCTTGGCCTGACCAGCACCATTGTCGGCCATGTTGGCGATGGCAATTTCCATGCGGGGCTTAGCGTTGATCCGAATGACCCCGACGAAATGGCCCGCGCTGAGGAGTTTACTACTGCGCTGGCTGAAACCGCCTTGCGTCTTGGAGGAACCGTCAGTGGCGAACATGGCATCGGTTTGGGCAAGCAGAAATTTATGACCACAGAACACGGTCCCGCATTGGCGTATATGCGGTCCATCAAGGCTGGGTTTGATCCGAACAATATTCTTAATCCGGGCAAGATGCTGCCTGTTGGAAACTAAGGAGGCGCAACATGCTACCGGAACTCACGTCTGCGTCTGACGCGACCCTTGTTGGACGCGTCTGGCGTCCGGGTCTTGGCCCGTCTTTGGGGCGCATTGATGAGGATCGGGTGATCGACATCACATCGCAGACGCATCCGACGATGTCGGAGTTGCTCTCGGCCAGTGATCCCGTTGCCGCGACGAGGAAGGCCTCTGGCGAGGATATCTGCTCGGTGTCTGTCCTCATGCAGAACTCGACACCCAATGCAGGCGCGGATGATCTGCGCTGGCTTGCGCCGTGCGATTTGCAGGCGATCAAAGCTTGCGGCGTGACCTTTGCAGCGTCGATGGTCGAACGGGTGATCGAGGAACAAGCCGCTGGCGATCCCGACCGCGCGGAGGCGATCCGCGCCAAGGTCGGCGGCATCATTGGCGATAGCCTTGCTGGGCTTGTTCCTGGCTCTCCCGAGGCGGTTGAGGTCAAGCGCGTATTATTGGCCGAAGGATTGTGGTCGCAATACCTTGAGGTGGGTATCGGTCCCGACGCCGAGGTGTTCACCAAATCGCAGCCCATGTCGTCGGTTGGATGGGGCGCAGCTGTGGGCCTTCATCCAGTCTCAACTTGGAACAACCCAGAGCCTGAAATCGTTCTTGCGGTCAGCCCGACTGGCCGCATCGTAGGGGCCACGCTTGGCAATGATGTAAACCTGCGCGACGTTGAGGGGCGATCAGCCTTGTTGCTTGGTAAGGCCAAGGACAACAATGCGTCCTGTTCCATCGGTCCAGTGATCCGGCTTTTTGACGAAGGATTCACACTTGATGATGTGCGTGGCGCCCATTTGAAAATGACCGTTAGCGGCACTGATGGATTTGAGCTGACTGGCGCATCTTCAATGGCTGAGATCAGCCGCGATCCTGCTGATCTGGTGGCGCAAACTATCGGTGCGCATCATCAATACCCAGATGGGTTCATGTTGTTCTGTGGGACCATGTTCGCGCCGGTTCAGGATCGTGACGCACCGGGGCAAGGATTTACACACCATGTCGAAGACGTTGTGAGCATATCCGAACCAGCGCTGGGCACACTGACCAATACGGTGCGCCTGTCACCTGACTGCCCTGCGTGGACGTTTGGAACGAGTGCGCTCATGCGCAACCTGGCTGAACGTTCATTGCTGTGACGCCTGTAATGTTCAAATTGACCCTCGATAAAGTTCAAACCCCTTACTTGAGCGGTGAAACGCGCTGCCCGAAAGAGCATCCGGTGACCGTGTGAAGCAGCATTTCCTCTCTGTTGGCGAATGTATGGTCGAACTGGCCCAGATCGGTCCAGAGACGTATCGGCGCGGCTTTGCGGGCGACACGTTCAACACAGCTTGGTACGCACGCCGCTTGCTGCCGAAGGATTGGACGGTTGGTTATCTGTCAGCCATAGGCGAAGATGCGGTTTCGCAAGAGATGCGCGATTTCATGGCTGGTGTGGATATCGAAATTGGCGCCTTGCGCGTTGTACCGGATAGAACTGTCGGTCTTTACATGATCTCGACAGATGCTGGTGAGCGCAGCTTTTCGTATTGGCGCAGCAATTCTGCCGCTCGTTCGTTGGCCGACGATTCTGATTTTTTGGCACAGCATCTGGCAAAGGCTGGAGTTTTGCATTTTTCGGGCATCACGCTTGCTATCCTATCCCCCGAACACCGAAAGCGGCTTTGCGATGCGATTCAGACAGCGCGGGCGGCTGGCGCGTTGGTATCGTTCGACACCAACCTTAGACCCCGACTTTGGGAAGACACCGACACAATGTGCGATGGTCTGACCATGGGCGCTTCGGTTGCCGATGTGGTGTTGCCCAGCTTTGACGAAGACGGCGCACTGTTTGACGATGCAACTCCAAAGGACACCATTGCGCGCTATCGCGACGCTGGGGCGGGTACGGTTGTCGTTAAGAACGGGGCGGCCCCG
This sequence comes from Marivita sp., assembly GCF_965656765.1. Taxonomy (GTDB): domain Bacteria; phylum Pseudomonadota; class Alphaproteobacteria; order Rhodobacterales; family Rhodobacteraceae; genus Marivita. Next base: position 72,237 of record NZ_CBFHLV010000005.1, read on the forward strand.
TTGGTCGGTTATTCGGAGAATGATGGTACTTTTGAACTGCGGCCCGATACGGTCGAAACCGTCGTGGATAGTACTGCTGCTGGCGACAGTTTCGCGGCCGGACTTATGTCGGCCTTAGCCATGGGACTGGCCCTGCAGGACGCCGTAAAACGTGCAATGGACCTGTCGGCACATGTGATACAGGCCCCGGGCGCTTTGGTGCCGGAAATTTTTGAACAGGGAGAAGAGACATGAACATTCTCATCATCGGCGGCGGCGGTGTTGTAGGCCAGAAACTGGCGGCAAAGCTTGCTGACAATGGCACACTGCGCGGTCAGCCAATCAGCAAACTGACGCTTGCAGATATCAACGACCCAGCCTCGGTAGCTGCATCATTCCCTGTTGAAACTACGACCTGCAATATCGCGGATGCGGACTCGGTTGCACAGGTCGTGACAGCCGACACTGACGTGATTTACCTGTTGGCCGCCATCGTGTCGGCCCATGCAGAGGAAGATTTCGATGCAGGTTGGCAGATCAATATGATGGGCACGATGCACGTTCTCGAACGCGCCCGGGCATTGGGGACCAAGCCGGTTGTTGTCTTCACCTCCTCCATCGCGGTTTTTGGTGGCGAAGTGCCGGACCCGATCATCGACCATACATTTCTCAATCCACAAACAAGCTACGGCGCTCAGAAAGCGGTTGGGGAGTTGCTGATCAATGACTATTCGCGGAAAGGCTTTATTGACGGGCGTGGGTTCCGCTTGCCCACCATTTCGGTTCGGCCTGGCAAACCTAATCGCGCTGCGTCCAGTTTCATGTCCTCAATCCTGCGCGAGCCGCTGAATGGGCAAAGTGCAAATTGTCCGGTGGATGGTGATTTCCTTCACTACTACCTCAGCCCACGCAAATGCGTCGAGAACCTTATCAAAGGTGCGGAAATACCCGAAGACGATCTCGGCCAGAACCGGTGCATGATGATGCCGGGACGTATGTGGTCGGTGCGTGAACTGATCGACGCCATGACAGCTGTAGCAGGCCCAGAGCCTGCGAAGCTTATCACATGGGATGCGCAGCCTGATATCCAGGCCATTGTCAAAGGCTGGCGCTTTGATCTGCGTCCGGAGAAGGCGATCAAACTAGGCTTGGAAGCAGATGGCAGTTTTGAGGACAATATCCGCTACTATCTCGAAGACGACAAACCGGCGGCGTGATTTGATGAACGCGACGCGCATCACCAGTCTCGTCCGGTAAGACACGATGCCCGAGGAACCGGGCCAATTGTAGCAATACTCGGCCAGCTGAAGCGGACATCTGGTCGAGTTGTAAACCGATAGCACTTTCTTGATCGTTACCGGGCCGCGTGATGTCACACGGCCCATTCGCTACCTGAAAAAGAGCGCCTAGACTTTCCATCCTTTGCAGGCCTCAAGACGCCCTACTGCCGCACGGCGGAGCAGCCCGAAGTCGATGTCGATTGCAGTAAAGACGCATCCGGCCTCGACGACTTTCTCCAGCATATCCTGATCGGCCGACAGAAACCCGGCGGGTTTGCCCGCGGCGCGAATACGGCGCATTGCTGAAACGATTGCTTCGACCACATCTGGATGACCCGTATTTCCAGCATGTCCCATCGACGCAGCAAGATCTGCGGGGCCGATAAAGATGCCATCAATCCCGGGAACAGCGGCAATGTCTTCCAACTTTTCCATCGCAGAAACGGTTTCGATCTGGATGATCAGACAAATCTCGTCGCGCGCGTTCTTGAAGTAGTCAGGAACCGTTCCGTACATGCTTGACCGCGATCCACCGGATACACCGCGAATGCCATTTGGCGGGTAGTCAACGGCGGCAGCTGCCAATTCAGCCTCTTCCACAGTTTGAATATAAGGCACCACGAATGTTTGTGCGCCAACATCCAGCAGGCGTTTGATCTCGGCCACGTTCAGGCTTGAGGGCCGCACGGCAGGCATGCTTTGACTACCATTGAGCGCTTGCAGCTTGGCCAAAACATCGGCTTCCGAGTTTGGCGTATGTTCGCAATCGATAAGAACCCAGTCAAATCCGCAGCCGCCAAGCATCTCGGTCAATTGGGTGTCGCGCGTCATGTGCCAGATGCCGATCTGTTGACGGCCTTCCGCAATCGCACGCTTAAAAGTATTTGTACGCATGGTTAGTCCTTCAGTTTACTGCTGTAAGCAGGGCGTTACCGGCATGGAACGCTGTGATGTTGTCACGTTGCAATTGCCCCATTGCGGCGCGAGTTTCGATGGTGCCCGACCCTTGGTGGGGCTGTATGACGACGTTGTCCAACGCATAGAAACGCGGGTCGATATTTGGCTCATTCAGAAAAACATCCAGACCGGCACCTGCGATTGCGCGTGTCTCCAAAGCGTCAAGCAATGCCGCCTCATCAACCGTTGTGCCGCGCGAAATGTTGATGAGCACACCCCGTGGACCCATTGCAGCGATCACGTCTTTTGATACGAACTTCTCGGTCTCCTGACCCCCAACCAACGCCACAATCAGGAAATCTACCGCACTGGCCAATGAGACAGGATCATCGTGATGGGTCCATCCTGGGGTGTCTTTTTCTGACCGTGAAAAGTAGTGAACGTCCATCTTGAAAGCAGCCAAGCGGTTGGCAATCTCTCGTCCAATCCGACCAAGCCCCATGATGCCCACAGTGCTTCCCGAAACCTTGCGGTTCAGCGCGTATTCGCCGTGCTTTGCCCAATTGCCGGACCGCGCCCATTCACTGGCCTGCATCATTTCGCGACCGTGGCACAACATCATTCCAACCGCCAAATCAGCAACATCATCGTTGAGAACATTGGGCGTGTTGGTCACTTTGATCCCACGCGCATTGGCGGCGTTGACGTCGATGGCGTCATACCCAACGCCGTAATTGGCGATCAGACCAAGGTTTGGCAAACGGTCCATCTGATCGGCACCAAAGGGGGTGTGCCCCTTGTACGCCATCGCTGTGATCGCCGCGCCTACGCTATCATCCAGCGAGGCAATATCATCTGGACCATCTAGAAAAATAGGATCGAAATCAGCCTTTAGCGGTGTGAGGTCAGTATCGCTATACGCGCCCACTACGAGTGTCTTGGTCATCGGGTCTCCCCCTTTTGGAAACTGCAGGATATTAAGATCGACGACTTTATCCTGCGCAGATGTCTTGAACGGATGCCTTGACGGCCTCCAGCGAAAAGACCTGATCAAGCCAGTCTTCTTTGAAGATAACCGATTTCGCGTTGTCTATCGCCATCAATGCCCCATCGGAAAACTTGCCTTCTGGGAAAATGCCGAAAGCGATGGCGAGCTCGATCTTGAGATGTCCAAGGACAAAGTCATGTGCAGCGGCTTCGGGAACGCCCATCGCAACTGCGCGATCCGTGGCATCTCTGAGGGCAAGCGACAATGTCGCTGCAACCGTCTCCGATAACGCGGGTTCGAGAACCGCGATGTTCTCAAGTGTGCAGCGATGAGACCGGACAACCGGGGCATAGATGATCTTGGCGATCTCTTCACACAGTGCGTAATGCTCTTCCGGACCTTGGATCAGCGCGCAAACAATGCCCTGCGGTGCTGCGATGCCGCCGAAATAGTCCTTCTGTGCGTCAATGCTGTCATGCGCCTCAAGGATATGGGGGTGGCAAGGATGCGTGCAGAAATAGGTCACATCCTCACGTTCTGGCATTTCCCCTGCATAGGGTGCGGCAGCATCCAGAACGATGACAGCAGCGCCTGGTTTCAGCTTGTCGATGAACTGATGTGCTATTTTGCCAATCAGCCGGTCGGGCACGGCCATCAAAACGACATCCGCGTCCGAGATTGCGTTGTCTCCGTCCGTCACCGCGTCAACGCCGACTTCGTCCTTCAAACGCTGACGACCAGCCTCGCTGACCTCAATATGGTCGATTTCAAACCGTGTCGGCTTCAGGTTCTGCGCAAGGCGCACGCCCATCTTTCCGCCTGCCCCCATCAGTGCAACTTTTGTCATGCTATAACCTCCTCCAAGGCGGCTCCTCCGCCGCGTTTGATCCATCCAAAATAGTCAGCGCTGCCCATCTGCCCGCCCTTGAGCGCAAGTTGCAGCCCGGCCAGCGCAGTATCTTCGGTGTGCGCCGTCAGAAGCGATGCCCCGGGAATGGTCGGCGCAAGCGCTGTAAATGCGTAAAGCCCCAGCTCGCGGCAAGCATGGCCTGATGTGTCCCCTCCCGAGATCACGGCCCGCTTTAATCCGGTTTCCAGTAACAGGCGTTTCAGAACCTGCCCCAGCGCGGCCCCGATACGCGTATTGGCAGTTTCGGGGTCAATTCCTTCGGTTTTTATGGTGGACCGCATGTTTTCAACGGCAGGATCGTCTGGTCCACGTGCGGTGCAGATCAATGGATCACGGCCTGCATCAATGGCCTTTATTGCTGCGTTGAACACGTCATCAGTCAATGCGCCGGTGACAACTCCTGCTGCATCCAGCTTGATAACCTCAAAGCCATTTGCCTCGGCCCAGGCAATCTGTTCGCCAGTTGTGGGCGAGACTGATCCGGACACTGCGATGATCCGCTCCACTGGCTGTGCGCTTTGTGTGCGGTTGATATGCTCCAATTGTCCGGTCGTGCGCCAGTGGTCGACCAACGCGTACTCTATGCCCTGAGAGCCGGCCACAAAGCAGGGTTTCGGCAAGCCCCATATCAATGCACCGTTTGTTTCCATATGTGATTGCGTCATCGCATCGAGCGTGACGATCCCGGTTTTTCTGGCTAGTGCCGTGTGCGGATGATTGTCGAGTTCCTCGACGGTCGCCGTACCGACTGGTTTGTCTGTTTGCCGTGACAAATGCCGTGCCACATCCGCTTCCTGCATAGGTGTTACCGGATGCTTTGCCATCACAGGGTGGCGATCAAGCCGGTACACATCGTCCCCGGCCCCGGCGAACAAATGCCCAAAGGCTTGATAGCGGCGCATTACTGGCGCGGCGACAAGGAACGGCACCGGGCCATCGCCGACAATGGAGCACCCTATATTGATGGCTTTGCCGATCGACCCGACATGCGGTGCCGAATCCAAGGTGGAACAGACCTTGTAGTGAAGGACTGGTGCGCCTGTTGATTTGAGAAACTCAAACACCGGCGGCAGGTGCTGATCCATCCAGTCCGGCGAATGGCTCCGCGCTGTTGTGGCAATGCCAATGGCCCGAACGTCGGGAAACCGGGCAAGTTGTTCGGGTGTCGGGACATCAAGAAAAAGAACGGCCGGCACACCGGCGAATTCCAAAACCTCCATGCTGGCCGCTGATCCGGTGAAGTCGTCGCCAACCCATGCGACCAGAATGCCATTTGGAAGCGTCATGTGCGGTATTTGCCCAAGGCTTTCGCCAGTGCCGGGTGCTCTTTGGCATAGGTGTCTGCTGGAATCCCGGCAATGGCTGCGTCCCATGCGTCACGCAGGCTTTCGACACCAGCGGCCGGGCCGTCCGGATGCGCCATGATCCCACCACCAGCGGCATAGATGCAATCCGCGCTGCCAAGTCGGCGATATGTTTCGGGCGGTTGGACAGCCGATTGGCCAGATGAAAACACGGGCATTGGAACGCAGGGCTTTTCTGCGAACATCGGGTCTAGCAAGGATATGGCCGACTCCATAACGCTGTCGTCTGGTTCGCTGAATTTGTTGCGCAGACCGTTGACATGCATGTGGTCTGCTCCGGCCAGACGCCAGAATTTTGACCACGCCGCATAGTCCCAACCCAGCATTGGGGCGCGCGAAAGGTAACCCCAACCGTTGCGGTGCGCATGGATGGGTAGGTCAGAATGACGAGACAGGGCTAAAAAACCTGCCAGACCGATGGAATTCAAACTTGCCATCACGCAGGTGCCGCCCAGATCGCGGATGAAGTCATGCCGGTGACGCATCTGATCAACCTCGCCAGTCAGATTAAAGGCATACATCACCTTTTTGCCCGTTCGGTCAGCGTGATCATTGATCACCCGCATCACGGCGCGGGCGCGGTCTTCGAACGGGCAGGCGGGGCCATCGGCCTGAAGCTCGTCATCCTTGATAAAGTCGATGCCCGCCTCAGCGAGCGTTCTAACCAAATCGGCGGTTTGATCGGCGTTGAACCCGACTGAAGGTTTGATGATTGTCCCAATCAATGGCCCATTGGACACCCCGGACAATGCACGTGTGCCTGCAATACCGTGCTTTGGACCGGGATAGGCGTACGCAAAAGCCTTGGGCAAGCGCAGGTCAAGAATGCGTAGACCGGAAAACTGGTTCAGCTCGAATAAGTTGCCCGTGACAGTCGACATCAGGTTGGTCAGGTCAGGCCCGGTATTGTCCAGCGGCCATGACAGAGTGACCTTGGCACGAGTGTAGCTGTCAGCTATCGCGCCGCCGGGTAGGGACGGCGTGGCGACAGTCTCGATCACTTCCAGAGCTTCAACTCGCGCCGCAGAGCGTTCATGTAACTCAGGCGTTTCACCAGGCACTTTTACGAAGGTACCAGAGCTTTGTTCCCCCGCCATCGCTTGGGCGGCTTGGGCAGGGTCAATCGGCGTTTCAATTAAATAATCTGCTTCGATCCTTTCGGTCATGATGACTGATCTCGGATCTTAGTTAGCCAGGTAAGCGTCTCGTCCGTAGGTCTTTCGGATTTGTATTCGGCACCCAAAGGGGCATCCCAGCCCAGATCGTCGATTGCAGCGAAGACATAGTCGAAGTCTAGTTCCCCATGGTCAGGCGTTCCACGGTCGGGCACCGATGCAAACTGGATATGTCCGACATACGACTGAACGGATTTTAGGCGTGTGGTGACATCGCCTTCGGTGCGCTGAACATGGTAGCAGTCAAACATCATCCGCAGGTTTGTTGCGCCGACATTGTCGATGATCGCGACGGCTTGATCAGTGGTCTGCAGGAAATAGCCGGGCGCATCGTGCCGATTCAGAGGTTCGATCAGAATGGTAATCCCATGCGCTGCAGCAGTATCACAGGCATAGCGCAGGTTTTCGACATAGATTTCGCGCGCAACTTCGCCGCTGGAAAATCCGGCCATAACATGGACGTTGCCGGTCCCGATCGCCGACGCATATGCCACAGCTTCGTTAATCGCTTGGCGTGCATCAGATTGGCGACCGGGCAACGCGGCCACTCCGTTTTCGCCAGCTTGGGTATCGCCTCGCCGGGTGTTCAGACCCAACATGCGCAGGCCGGTTTCCTGCAAAGCTGCGTTCACGTCATCGGTCGAATAATCGTAAGGCCAATGGCATTCAACGGCATCGAAGTCTGCAGCATGCGCGGCACGAATTGCGTCAGGCAGAGGTCGATCTATCCATAAAAACCCGAGATTTGCAGAGAATTTCATTCGTCCCAATCCACATTGAATTTTGTGACTACGCTGTTCACCTGTTCAGGTGTCAGCGCCTGGGCGTCATAGCCCCGCATCAGGATTGCTAGCCGGGCTGTGTCTTCCAGTTCCTCAATGGCGTTGCAGGCCGCTTCGATATCTTTACCCGCTACGACTGGCCCGTGATTGGCTAGCATCACAGCGCTGCGTTTCCCGGCAAGACCTCGCACTGCCTCGCCCATCGCCGGATCGCCGGGTAAGAAGAAGGGTAGCAGTTTGACCTTGCCTAGTTTCATGATCGAATAAGGTGTCAGCGGCGGCAGGAAGTTGTCGGCATCTACGCTCGGCATCAGGGACCACGCGACTGAATGGCAAGAATGCAGGTGCACCACCGCGCCGGTCCTGTTGCGGGTGTCATAGAACGCCGAATGCAGCGGCATTTCCTTTGTCGGCTTGTCGCCATCGATCAATGTGCCGGCGGCATCAAACCGGGAAAGCCGTGCAGGGTCTAACCGCCCGAATGCGGTACCCGTTGGCGATACCAACAATCCGCCATCTGGCGTTCGCGCCGAGATGTTGCCCGTAGATCCACCCGTCAGGCCTCGGTCGAACATTGACTTGGCCAACAGACACATCTGTTCACGCAGGCGCGTTTCCTCGGTCATGCGGGCTCCAGTTTGCTCAGGGCGTCGCTGAAAAAACTCTCCGTGCCGAAGTTCCCAGACTTCAGGGTCAGCGCTATGGGGATGCCTTTTGATGTTGCAAAGCACCAAGGAACACCGGGTGCGATTTCCGTGCCGATATCAAGCCGATCCACGCCAAGAGCTTGTGTGACAGCGCCAGACGTTTCGCCGCCGGCAATAATAAATCGCTGTGCTCCTGCATCCCGCGCGGCAATGGCGCAGTCGGCAAGCGCCTGTTCCACAATTTCACCTGCGCGTTGTACACCGAGTTTGTCCTGTGCCGCCCGAACCGAGTCTGGTTTTGCCGTGGCATAGATCAGCGGGGCCTTGGTCAGGTCCTGGGCAGTGATCCATGCCACTGCGGGGCCCGGTCCGTCGGTTGCCAATTCAAGCGGGTCGAGCCGATAAGTGGCGCAGCCGCTTGCGGTGTAAGCGGCCACCTGTTTGTTGGTCATTGCGGAACAACTGCCAGATAATACGACTGTGCTTGGCCCAAGGGCAGGTTGGGTCATTCTGGGTGCATCGGCGGCCAGTAGCCCGTCTGCTGCAAACAGAGCAGGCAACGGCATCGCAATAGCAGATCCGCCGGTCATCAAGGGCATATCGCGGCAGGCGGTCGCGATCACGTGCAGGTCGTCGTCTGCCACTGCATCCATCACGACATGCGAAATGCCGTCTTTATCCAACTGCTTCAGTCCGCTGCTAACGGCGTCTGCCCCACGAGCAACAGTTAGCCTGTCAATCAAACCAGTTGGCTGTGTCACTTGTGGGGCAAGCAAGCGCATCAGATTAGAATCGCGCATCGGTGTCAGGGGATGATCCTTCATCGAGCTTTCCGCCAAGGGCTGCTGACCCACAAACAGGTTGCCCATAAAGATTGACCTCCCGTTTTCTGGAAAGGCTGGACAATAGATCGTCTGCTTGGTGTTCAATGCGGCCATCAATGCTTCGGCTACGGGACCGATATTGCCTTCTGCGGTTGAGTCAAAGGTCGAGCAATATTTCCAGAAGAACCGCGTGGCACCTGCGGCTTGCAGCCAGTCCAGCGCCTGCAGGGCTTGCTCTACAGCTTGTTCGACTGGGATAGTACGTATCTTGAGTGCGACAACCTCGAATGGAGCAGTCGCAGTAGGTAATGCGCCTGGCACGCCCATGCGCAAAGAGACCTTGACACCGCTGCGTGCCAGAAGCCCGGCAAGATCGGTCGCGCCGGTGAAATCGTCTGCGATACAGCCCAAAACTGTGGTCATGTTTCATCCTCTTTAGGCAGGGTCAAACCGGCCTGACGGGCATAGACCTTGGCCACGGCAGCATCATCAACGCCGCCAAGGCCCATCTCGACCGCTTGTCGGTATTGTGCGAGGGCTGTAGCGGTGATTGGAGCTTCGAATCCGGCGGTTGCAGCGATGTCCAGAACGATCCCAAGGTCTTTAGGCCAGATATTGACTGAACTTCTGGGGCTATAATCCCCCTCAATCACGTGCGGCGCGCGGTTTTCCAACATCCAACTGGTGCCAGCGCTTTTTGAGATCACTTCCAGAAACGTTTCTGGCGCAACGCCTTGGGTCATGCCAAAGGTTATCGCCTCGGCCATTGCAGCGATGTGGACACCAGCCAGCAATTGGTTGGTCGCCTTCATCGCCGATCCAGGACCGGCGCTGTCACCAAGCTCGAACACTGTGGCCGCGACTGCATCCAGCAATGGCCGCGATGCATTGAAGGCCGCCTCGGTGCCAGATGCCATGATGGTCAGTTCGCCACTTGCCGCTTTGGCCGCTCCACCCGAGATGGGTGCATCCAGATACAGCACACCATGTTCCGAACAACGGGCTTCCATGTCGCGCGCAAATTGCGGTGGAACCGTAGCACATGACATAACGACCGCGCCTCGCGCCAGTTTGGGAACAAGCGCGTCCGAGCCGAACAAAACGTCTTCAGTCTGTTGCGCGTTCAGCACGACAAGAGCGGCAACGTCCAGACCGCTGGCGATTTCGCTTAGCGCACCTTCATGACCGCCTTCTGCGCGGAATCTGTCGATTTGCGTCGGATTGATGTCGTAGCCCCAGACACTGTGCCCATCACGCAGCGCCGAACTGGCGATGCCATAGCCCATAGAGCCTAGCCCAATCACGGCGACCTTTTGCACAGAGCCCATGCCTATTTCCTTTCAACACGGCAAAACATGTCCGGCGTGACGCCGCTTTAACTTCGTGTCATGCCTTTTTGTAACGGCCAAGATTGACTATTGGCATTTGGTATACCAAATCTTTGCAGATGGAATACCAAAAAATCCGAAGCGCTGCCAAGTGCGCCATGGGGGCGGAAGAGAACGAGATGATGCAAGCGCACTGTCCACTGATTTCTAATACATGAGGCAGTCTAAGGATGGCCGGTAAACCGGATCTGAAACTTGGCTTGATCGGCGATAACATTGCCGAATCCCGCGCACCTCTTTTGCATCGATTGGCGGGTGCGCAAAGCGGGCTTGATGTTCAGTATAACCGTCTCATTCCGAAGGAAATCGGTGTTGGTTTTGACGAGCTTTTCGAGCGATGCACCGATGGCGGATACCGTGGTGTGAACGTAACCTACCCGTACAAAGAGCGTGTGGCCGAAAAAGTCACTATCGCGGATCCGCTGGTTCGAGCCATTGGTGCCATTAACACTGTATTGTTCGATGCCAACCGCCCCACAGGTTACAACACCGATTATTCAGGTTTCATCGCGGCTTACAAAGGCGCACGCGGTGATGCAGAGCCCGGTGTTGCCTGCATAATTGGCACTGGCGGTGTCGGGCGCGCACTGGCGTTTGGGCTGATTGCATTGGGTGCAAAGGAAATCCGTTTGTGCGATAATGACGAGACGAAGGCGCAGCAGCTGGCAAAAGATTTGTGCGGGGTCACATCTTCTTCAAAAATCACCGTCTACGCAGATTCTGTTGCAGCAGCGCAAAGCGCGACTGGCTTGTTGAACGGAACCCCGGTTGGGATGGTTGGGTATGGTGGGACACCGTTACTTGCAAAGGCGATGAGCAACCAGGAATGGGCGTTTGACGCTGTCTACACGCCTGTGAACACGCAGTTCCTACAGGATGCCAAATCAGCGAGCCTGTCCATTATCTCAGGTTATGAGCTGTTTTTCTTCCAAGGCGTCCATGCGTGGGGGTATTTTTCAGGTGCGCCGTTGGATGAAGCCAGGTTGCGGTCAAACTTGGCCGATACGAAGTAGATGTTGACCTAAGTCCTGGTGACGCGCATGTGACTCTAAAGTAACCCCAAGCTCAATTGGGATCACGCCATTTCGTCCAGCAGCGTTGCGTGGCGTAAGGTGAATTCGTTCCGTACCTCAACCGGTGGTCGCAAAACGATCGACAGATCCGCGATCAAATCGAGATCAGGTGCTCCAAAGAACTTGTCTGCCTCTGCGCGTGTAAAACCGGCAATTTGTGTGGCTTCCATCCACGCGCTGATGCGGTCTGCTTTCTTGATGTGTTTTTTGAGTCTGGTTGGTGTGGTCGCCACCAAACCAAAACGGATGTGAATAGCTGCTGTCAGCCGATCATCCAACGCGCCATAGCCCGGACCGACCGCTGCCTTGACCGGGGAAATCATGTCACCGATTACGTATTCTGGCGCGTCATGCAAAAGGGCGGTCAACCGTTCGTTGGCAGAAGCGTTTGGGCAAAGCCGTGAAAACAGGGTTTCAACCAACAAAGAATGCTCGGCTACAGAATAGGGGAAATCGCCAAAGGTTTGCCCGTTCCACCGCGCGACAAAGGCCAACCCATGTGCGATATCCTCGATCTCGATATCGACTGGTGTCGGGTCCAACAAATCAAGCCGCCGTCCAGACAGCATCCGTTGCCATGCGCGTGGGGATTTAGCCATCATGTGCCTCGTTTTGGTCTTGGGTAGAGCGCCAATTCAGTCTTGTAAACCAGCGCGCATTGCCGGGACGGTGACTGCGTGCTAACTGCCGTGCAAATCTAATATGACATGTGGAGCGCCGGGAATGGCCAAGGATTATATCGTCAAGGACATCGCGCTGGCCGGGTTCGGCCGCAAAGAGCTGGATATCGCAGAAACCGAGATGCCGGGCCTGATGGCACTGCGCGAAGAATACGGCGAAGCCAAACCGCTTGCGGGCGCGCGGATTGTTGGGTCGTTGCATATGACAATCCAGACAGCGGTTCTGATTGAAACGCTAATGGCGCTGGGCGCAGATGTGCGTTGGGCGTCGTGCAATATCTTCTCAACACAAGATCACGCGGCGGCGGCTATTGCCGAAGCGGGCGTTCCCGTCTTCGCGATCAAAGGCCAAACGCTCGAAGAGCATTGGCATTACCTTGATAAATCCTTCGCCTTCCCCGAAGGCGCGAACATGATTCTCGACGATGGTGGCGACGCGACATTGTATGTCCTTTTGGGCGCGCGCGCAGAGGCGGGCGAAGACATCATTCCGGTTCCGCAATCCGAAGAAGAAGAGGTGATCAAGAAACAGATCGCCAAACGGATGGCAGAAACGCCGGGCTGGTTCACCAAGACGCGCGATGCGATCAAAGGTGTGTCTGAAGAAACCACCACTGGTGTGCACCGTCTGTATGAACTGCACAAGAATGGTCAGCTTCCTTTCCCGGCGATTAACGTAAATGACTCGGTCACCAAATCGAAGTTTGACAACAAATACGGTTGTAAGGAGTCACTGGTCGACGGTATCCGCCGCGCGACAGATACCATGATGGCGGGCAAAGTTGCTGTTGTGTGCGGCTATGGTGATGTCGGCAAAGGTTCGGCGGCGTCCCTCGCTGGTGCCGGCGCCCGTGTTAAAGTGACCGAAGCAGACCCGATCTGTGCGCTGCAAGCTGCAATGGACGGGTTCGAAGTCGTCCTGTTGGAAGACGTGATCGACAGCGCAGACGTTTTCATCACCACCACCGGCAATAAAGACGTGATCCGCATCGAGCACATGCGCGCGATGAAAGATATGGCCATCGTTGGCAATATCGGCCACTTCGACAATGAAATTCAGGTGGCGTCGCTGCGCAATCACAAGTGGACGAACATCAAGGAACAGGTCGACATGATCGAGATGCCTTCGGGCAACCGCATCATTCTTCTGTCCGAAGGTCGTTTGCTGAACCTTGGCAATGCTACCGGACACCCGTCTTTCGTGATGTCGGCGTCCTTTACCAATCAGGTGCTTGCACAGATCGAACTGTGGAAGAACGGCGGCGAGTATGAAAACCAAGTTTACATCCTGCCCAAACATCTGGACGAAAAAGTCGCCCGCCTGCATCTGGGACGGATTGGTGTGAAGCTGACCCAACTATCCCCTGAACAGGCATCTTATATCGGTGTAACACCTGAAGGTCCGTTCAAACCCGAGCATTACCGCTACTGATAAAGCACTTGCGGGCGCATGGTGATGCGCCCGCGATGTGCCTATTGCATTGAACTGGTGCCGAACATGTTGCCTTCGGTATCCATACAAAGCGTCACGAAGCCAAATTCCCCTATTGAGAACTTTGGCTGGACCACCTGACCGCCTGCAGCCAGCACGCGCAACTCTTCAATGGCGCAGTCCTCTGAGTTGAAGTAGACGATAGTGCCCCCAACACCGGGTCCGGCATGTGCTGATTTCGAAAGCGCACCGCCTGCACCGTAGACGCTCATGTCAGCAGGGAAGCTCATCATCTGAGAGTCGCCGGTTGGGTCGCCCATGGGCTCAAGCTTGCAAGCCAGAACGGTTTCATAGAAGCCAGTGGCGCGATCCAATTCGTTCACGAAGATGTCGAACCACCCGATTGCGTTCATTTTAGACATATCAAATTCCTTAGTTGGCGTGGATATGCCCTCGTTCTAACCCGGGCTTGTCACGCAGTATTGTAGATTTCAGACATCGAATTTCTTTGCAAAACGCCCCGGCGTGTAGCCCGTCGCTTTTCGGAACGAATGAATGAAGTGTGATTGGTCCGCATAAGCCAGCGATGGCTCCCCTTTGAGAGATTGCTGCAAACGAAGCACCTTTAAGAAATCGTGGGGGGTGAACCCTGTCGTTTCTTTGAGGCACCTTTGCAATTGGCGGGTGGACAGACCGGCGATCTCGGCCATGTCTGCGACAGTATGAATGTCATCGATGTGATGGAAGATCTTTTCGGTCACGGGGTTGGCGATAACGATCCCCCGCTCCACGAGTGTATCGACGAAAGCAAACAGGGTTTTCTGCTGAGCATCAAAATCCTGCGTACTCAGTGTTTGGTTGAGGGACGCGAGGGGCAGACTGCCTGAGTAGTGCGACTCTACAATGCCGTGTGAGATTGGTTCGAGATGGGGCTGCCAGACTCCGGGCAGGAAGCGGATATTCACAAAGTGGAAGGCTGTGCCCAGATTCAATTCCTCAGACGAGGCCTGCAACCGTGTGACTCCTGTCACGTCAGGATTCATTTGGTCAAAAATGATGTAAGTGGCGGCGTCCGGCAAAGCGTGGAACCGGTAGTCTTGGGCCAGAGGGGTTGTTGTCCGCAGTTCTAGCACGCGGTGCACAACGTCTTTCAAATGGGCAGGTGGTGTCGCTTCGTTGAACACCACTGCATCGATAGAGCGTTCTTTTCCGTGGCCTTTGGGATTATACATGGTGCCCACTGGTCAAAAAGCCCCGGCACTTGGCCGAGGCTTTGAGTATCATGCGTCCTGTGGAATGCGGAGCGTTTGGCCTGGATAGATTTTGTCTGGATCGCTCAGCATTGGGCGATTGGCCTCAAATATGACGTTGTACTTTGATCCATTTCCAAGCGTTTTTTCGGCAATCGCCCAAAGCGTGTCGCCCTTTTCGACAGTGTGGAAGATTGGATCGCCGGATGTATCAGCCTCAACCGCGGACACGCCTTCGACGTTGCCCACTGCCAGAATGACCTTTTCGCGCTCTTCCTGAGTCATGTTGCCGCCAGTGACTGTGACCTTGTCACCATCGACTTTGATCTCGGCGCCTTTGGTATCTAGCCCTAGGTCAGATACCTCTTTTTCAAGAACTGCAGCTGATGGCAGATCATCTGCACCGACCAGTTTGCGGCCAGCCGTTTTCACAAAATTCCAAAGTCCCATTTAATCCTCCAATGCGTTGTGACTTGCCCCAGCATTCAGTGACTTTCGCGCATACACCAGAGGGAATTCGCAGGATCGCGACGCAAAAGCGTATTTTTCGTTGCCGAACAGAGGTGTTTTTGCCACCTTTGCCCGTGTTGGGGGCCGGTCCTCCGGGGAACCAAGACTTCACAGGGAGACAGTGATGGGTAAGAGAGACGATTTGATCGCAAAGTATGCGGATGACCTGAAGAACAAGTGCGGCATGACACCGGACATGGACCTTTTGACAAAAGTGACGATCGGTTGTGGTCCTGCGATCTATAACGATGACGCATCCACAGTTGCCGGGTCACAGGAGTCCGAGCTCGAAACTGTCAAAACCAATTTCCTCATTAAAACTTGGGCTGAGTGATGGCCCCGAATTGATGGACGGGATCAATTCCGTCATCGAGACCTACGGCAAATCTGAGCGCAACAAATATCGCGCTGTCGTCTACTACATGCTGACCAAGCATTTCGGCAAAGAAGCCGTTTACGGCTAAGAACCGTTTCAAATTCAGTTTCAAAGGGCGCTCGTCAATGAGCGCCCGTTTTCGTTGGATTTGCAGAAAACCTGATTGAATTGGTGTTTTGTGCTGCACTTTTGTTGATGTACACCTGAACCACGGTCAGGACGGCCGAAACCAGATAAGTTTACGCGCGTGGTGACTTGGGAGCGCGGGGACGGAGGGTTTCGGTGTGTGCCGAGGCCCTCCGTTTGGGTTTAGAACAATGTGATCACGGCTCCAATGACTCCTGAACCCAGCGCAGCGTAACCACCATCAATCAGGCTCAATTTGAAAGGGCGGCCGGCAAACCCATAGCTCATCGCAAGCCAAGGCGCGGCGAAGCAGGCTCCGATGCCGAGGCCAGATGTGAAGCCTTTGCGAAAGGTCTCTGTTCGGAGCATGTCAAAGGCGTAATACATCGTCGCGGAGACTATAATGTTAGCGACGATGCTTATCAGGTAAGGCATCACTTGTGTTCGATTGGCTGGCTTGCCTGACGCATCTGTTGTCACGCCGGATGCGGCAACCCAATGACGTGCAAGGATGCTGTACCAGATTGCTCCAAAGACCCATCCGGCCAGCGCAGAAACAAGAACGGCGACAATCACCACGATCAGCCTTTTAAACCTGCAAGGTCACAGACGACCCGCCATTCCTCAGGTGTGACGGGTTGCACAGACAAGCGCGAGTTGTTGACGAGCACCATCTCGGTAAGGCGTTCATCCGCTTTGATCTGGTCAAGCGTGACGGGCGTTTGGGCCCTTTGCAGCGCCTTGATGTCTACGCATTCCCAACGTTCATCATCTGTTTTGCTGTCGGGATGTGCCTCGGTGATGATCTCGACTGTTCCAACCACGGCCTTTTCCTTCTGTGAGTGGTAGAAGAAGCCTTTGTCTCCAATCGACATCTCGCGCATGAAGTTGCGCGCCTGATAGTTGCGCACGCCGTCCCATTCTTCTCCGGCATCGCCTTTTGCGACCTGATCATCCCAAGACCACGTCGATGGTTCGGATTTGAACAGCCAGTACTTCATTTTTCGATCACACGTTTCCATGGGATCAGGTCAACGCTCTCGAGTAGGTTTGCCTTGGCGTATGGGTCATTAGCGGCCCAATCTTGCGCGGCGGCCATATCGGCAACGTTTAGGATCACAAGAGATCCGATCATTTGTTCTGCCTTATCCAGTAACGGACCAGCCTGTTCTACAACCCCGGTTGCGTCGATATAGGCGAGATGGGCGTCACGGTTGGCCTTGCGTGTTTCCAAAGCGTCGGTCTTGTCGCGCGCAATCAGGGCGATGAGCATTTATTCTTCCTTCAATGGACGTGTCATTAGCGTTTCTATGGCATCCGTGATCGTCGTTGAACCCTCAACCAAACGAGTCACGGTTTCCGTAATTGGCAGATCAAGTTTTCGTTCGCGTGCTATTTCGGACATTGCCTTTGCAGTCGCGGCTCCTTCGACGGTGATCTTGCAGTCGAATCCTTCTCCGCGACCCAGTGAAAAGCCAAGCCTGTAGTTGCGTGATAGGTCGGACGAGCAGGTCAGGACGAGGTCGCCCAATCCGGACAGTCCTGCAAGAGTGTCGGTGCGAGCATGAAAAATCGCACCAATCCTTTGCATTTCTGCAAAGCCCCTGGTCAGCGTCGCAGCCCGTGCGCTGTCACCTAAACCAGCGCCGATGACCGCGCCACAGGCAATGCCCATAACGTTCTTCAACGCACCGCCCAGTTCTGCGCCGATGGTGTCGGTTGTACGATAGAGGCGCAAGGTTGGCGTCGTTAGCTGGTCCTGTAAGACTGCACCAATCGCTGGGTCTTGGCACGCAAGTGTCAGCGCGGTGGGACGGCCGATTGCGATATCGTCGGCAAAGCTGGGACCCGTCAAAATCGCATTGGTCGCCGCCGGCTTAATTTCTCGAATAATGCCGCAGGGACCAAGACCAGTCGAGAGCTCAATCCCTTTGCAACACGCAACCAATGGAACCGAAGGTAAGGTGTAGGTGGTCAATGCGTTGCGAAGCTGCTGCAAGGGGATTGCCAGCAGAATGGTTTTGCTTTCGGAAAGGGCATCAATCTCTGATGTGACGGTCAGTGTTTCGGGGAATCTCGCACCGGATAAATAGGCTCTGTTCAGGCGCAAATCCGACATCTCAGTCGCATGACCCGGCGATCTTGCCCAAAGTGTTACTGACGCGCCAGTCTTGGCCAGCGCAATGCCCAATGCGGTCCCAAACGCGCCAGCACCCATGATGCCTATCACGCTTTGGCTCCTTTGCGGCCACTGCCCAAAGCGGCTGGGGCGGTCTTGTCCAAGGGCCACCGTGGACGTGCTGTGAGTGTCAGATCATCAGCGCCATCAACCGCGTACTTCTCGGCCCCGGCAAAAGCGATCATCGCTGCATTGTCGGTGCACAAGGCAAGCGGTGGCGCGACGAAGGGGATGTTACGGGTGGTCGATAGTGTCTCTAATGCACCGCGTAGAGATGTATTTGCCGCTACACCTCCGGCGACAGAAAACCCGGTGATCCCGCTGGACAATGCCAAAGCGCGTCGGGATTTTTCGACCAAGACATCGCGAATTGCAGCCTGAAACCCGGCGCAAAGATCGTTCACATCTTGCTGGTGAAGGCCACCTTGATCGGTGACCAGTTGGTCGCGCTGGCGCAGTAGAGCTGTCTTGAGGCCAGAGAACGACAGATCGCATCCGGGCCTCTCCAAAAGTGGTCGTGGAAATGCGAAGCGTTTTTCATCGCCTTTAAGCGCATGTTTCTCGACAGACGGCCCGCCCGGCTGGGCCAATCCAAGCAAACGAGCGGTTTTGTCGAACGCTTCTCCGGGGGCGTCGTCGATTGTGCTGCCCAATCGGATAAATTTGGTTGGCCCATCGACGCGCAGGAACTGGCAATGGCCACCAGACACGAGAAGGATAAGATACGGAAAGCTCAAACCATGAGACAGACGTGGGGTCAGAGCGTGCCCGGCAAGGTGGTTGACGCCGATCAAGGGCTTGCCGGTTGCCGCGCTCAGCCCCTTGGCCATCATCACGCCGGATAACACACCACCGATCAATCCGGGACCAGCTGTTACCGCGATAGCGTCAACCTCGGCTAATGTCATATG
Organism: Marivita sp.; assembly: GCF_965656765.1. GTDB lineage: Bacteria > Pseudomonadota > Alphaproteobacteria > Rhodobacterales > Rhodobacteraceae > Marivita. The sequence goes on from NZ_CBFHLV010000005.1 coordinate 91,008, forward strand.
TGCTTCGGCAAGCGCTTGTTCGACGCAGATATCCAGCTTTTCAGCGTGCGCACGTGCAGCGATTTCTGGAACAACACCACCATAGGCGGCATGCAGTGCGGTTTGATCTGCGACCACGGATGACAGGATGGCACGCCCGCGCAATACGGCAGCGGCGGTGTCGTCACAGCTGCTTTCCAGACCAAGGACGGTGATGTCGTGTGTCATCAGACTTTCCGTTGC
>NZ_CBFHLV010000006.1:0-86490 GCF_965656765.1 Marivita sp.
CGTCCGGGCCTATCCAGCGGCGACGGCGGAGGCCTGGATAGACGGCCATGTCCGCGCGTTTGACTTCTTCGGCGGGGTGCCGCAGTCGGTGCTCTACGACAACGACCGCGGCCTGGTGTCGAAGATCCAACCGGACGGCACGCGCATCCGCGCCGCGCTGTTCAGCGGCTTGCAGTCGCATTACCTGTTTCGGGATCGCTATGGTCGGCCCGGGAAGGGGAACGACAAGGGCGCTGTCGAGGGGATGGTCGGCTACGTCGCACGGGGTTTGCGCCATGGCTGCTCTACATGGGCGACTGAAAACGGCCGCAGACCCACGCCAACCGGGTTGAAGGAGGCCGCGACATATGTCTCGTCGCTGACAGACCGGCTTGCAGGACCGATGCGCCAGTTCCACGGCAGCCCGAGATCGGCCTCGGCGAACGCGGGCTGACCCACCTCGGTGGCATTGTCGGAATACGGGTTCGGCAACGCGTTGTCCGGCGGCACGTCCATCAGGATGAACGGATAGAAGGTCACCTTCAGCCCACGGGCCTTCATCTCCTGGATTGCCTGCACCACAGCGAAGTCAGCAGGCGTGCCGCCATAGACCGGACGATTCTGGTCGTCGCAGCTGACAAGAAAGGCATTCGCCCGGCTGACACCATTCACGGACCATGTCGACGACGTGGTCGATTTCGCGGTGACCTCGACCCCGGGTCGCACCTTGCAATTGCCTGCCCGAAGATCGTCTCCGAACCAGGCCACCACCAGAGACACACTTTCGACCTTCGGTGCCATGGCCTGCAGGCGGTCCAGCGCCACCACCATGTCGGCAGTGTCGGTCAGTGCATTGAGGTTCTCGGGCTCGGACGAGCCGCCTCCGCCCTTCCGGATGCCCTGCGTGGCATAGGCGAACTCACCTGAGGCCGGGATCATGGAGACCGCTTGTGTGAGACCCTCTGCCGTGTCCGGGTCGGCCAGCGGGCGGAACACCTCGAAACTCAGCTGCGGGATGCGGTTGGCCGAAGTGATGCGCAGGTTGTCCATCCGCGCACCCTCGATCCTCTGGGTTGGCGCGAGGGACGAGATAATCCAGCTGTCGACAACCGAGCCGATGGTGGAGCCGATGAAGCCACCGATGGTGGCGGCGCTGACGCCGAGGATCGCGCCGCCAATACTGCCGCCAATGGCGGCACCGAGAACGAGAGTGGCCATGTGGGAATCTCAGCGTTGTGGAAACAGGAAGGCGAAGGCGATACGCCGCCGCCAAGATGGGGTAAGCAGTTCCTCGATCACGCCGAGGCGCTCATAGGCGTGGAGGAAACTGTCGGGCCCGGTGAGGATCCCAACATGCTTGGCGATGGCGCGGGGCTTCATGCGGAAGAGAACCAGCGCCCCGGGATCGGCCACCGCAGGTTCCACCTCGATCATCATCCGGCGTGCGCCCTCGGCCAGCACCTCGCGCGGCCCGGTCTCGCCCCAGTCGCGGCTGTAGGGCGGGATCGGGAACGGCTCGGGGCCGACCACCTCGCGCCAGACGCCGCGGGCCAGCCCAAGGCAAGGACGCAGCCCGTGAGATCGAGAGGCGTCGTCATGAGATCCAGCAACTCGAGCGTCTGCGTGGCACCAAACTCATCGTCGAATGCGAGAACGTCATCACGCTTTATCATTCCGACCGGAAGCCATCTCGCGCAACCGGTCGAGGAGCGCGCCGGTCAGCCGCTCGGTGCCGAAGGTCTCGGTCCATTCATCGAAGGGCAGATTGCTGGTGATCAGCGTGGCGCCGCGCTCGTAGCGCTGGGAGAAGAGGTGGTCCTGGTTTTTCGACCAGCCCGAGCGATTGATCTTTCTGGACGAAACCGGCACCGACACAAACATGACCCGGTCCCATGGCCGGTGCCCGAAAGGCCGGCGTCTCAAGGGGAGCGCACCGTTTCGGCGATGGGGCAACCAGACCTTGATTGCGGGCTTGTCCACCGAAGGGATCGTCGCACCGTGGGTGATCTCGGGCGCGATGGATCGAGACGCCTTTGATACCTACGTCGAAAAGGTCCTCGCTCCCGAGCTCGAGCCCGGCACCGTCGTCATCCTCGACAACCTGGCCACCCACAAGACCGACAAGGCCGCGGCGTTGCTCAAGGCCAATGGGTGTTGGTTTCTGTTTCTGCCACCCTACAGCCCCGATCTCAACCCGATAGAAATGGCCTTCTCCAAGCTCAAGGCCCATCTCCGACGGATCGGCGCAAGAACCTTCGATCACCTCATCAGCGCAATCGGCGAGATCTGCGATCTCTTCAACCCGGAAGAATGCTGGAACTTCTTCAAAGCCGCCGGATACACCTCATGAATAAGTGGAAACGCTGTATCGATGTCTTTGCCCGCTTTATCGTTGGTTGGCAGGTCTCCTCGTCGCCCAATACCAAGTTGGTATTAGACGCTCTTGACCAGGCGCTTGCTGCCAGAAATCCGGATCGTGACAGGCTCACCCACCACAGTGATCGCGGCGTTCAATACCTGTCCATCAAGTATACTGAACGTCTTGAAGACGCCAAAATCGGTGCCTCGGTTGGCAGCGTTGGAGACTCTTACGACAATGCTCTCGCAGAGACGATCAACGGCCTCTACAAGACCGAAGTCATCGAGCATGAGGGGCCTTGGTCTGGGAAGAAGGACGTCGAAATGGCCACCCTGCAGTGGGTCTATTGGTACAACACGAAACGCCTCTTTGGACCGCTCGGATATATCTCACCCGCAACCGCAGAAAGGAACTTTTACAACGCAGAGCTCACGGCTAAAATAGCCGCTGAGTGACGAACTCCAACATCTCCGGAAAACCCGGTCTGGTTCAGTCTGCGCGATGGTCAGAATGTCAGACGGTCTTTCCAGACCGGCATACTGAAGTCCGGCCTGCAAGTGGCTGTCATCAAGGGTTGAGACGCCCAGTGCGGCAATGGCCCCAACGACCAGACCAGCTGCGTTCCGGCGGCCCGTCGCACGCGGGTTCACAATGCGGACTGCATTCGCGAGGTAAAAGACAATGAGTCCGATCAACAGGATCGAAATGCCGTTCATCGCATAGCTAATGAATTGTACCGGCCAACCGGACTGGATCAGAAGTGTCTGAACTGCTTCAGGGTTGTTCGCTGTGAACAATGCGGTGACTGCAAGCCCAAATCCGAAGATCGTCATCATGACTGGATTGTCGTACTTACGCGAAGCTTTCTTGCCCATTTCCCAAGGCTTGCGGTCTTCGCGTTCCTTGATGGGGATCGATGCAAACGCTGGATCAAGCCGCTGGATGCGGGCGTTGAAATCGTTACGATCTTGTTTTCGTTGTACCTGTCTCATGGCGTTAACTATTCGCGTGAAAATGTGTTCACAATTAGATCGCCGTGGGGCCAATATACGAAAGATAATTTCCTTTTAACTTAAGTGCTGCAAGGTCGGGCATTTCCGTTCAGGCTTGTTGTTCGCGCAATGCATCAAGGATGCGCGCCCAGCTTCTTGTGCCTTTATGAAAACTCTCGACGTCGTATTTCTCGTTTGGGCTGTGAATTTGGTCGTCATCTTTGCCAAACCCGATCAACATGGATTCCGTTCCAAGCAAAGATTGGAAGTAACCTGCAACGGGGATCGATCCACCGCTGCCGATAAAGGCTGCCTCATCCGGCCATTCATTGCTCAGCGCGATGCGTGCTTTTTCAAAAGCTGGGTTGTCGATTGACATGACCGAGGCTGGCGCAGCGCCATCGCTGTTGAAAGCTACCGCAAAGTCGCGGGGCAACATGTCCTGAACCATCGCCCGGAAGCTTTTGTCGATGGCGATGGGGTCTTGGTCACCGACGAGTCGAAAGCTGATTTTGGCTTCGGCTTTCGAGGGCAACACTGTCTTAAAGCCTGCGCCTTGATATCCGCCTCCGATCCCATTGACCTCGCAGGTGGGGCGTGCCCAGATCATTTCCAATGCGCTACGACCGGCTTCGCCAGCAAGTTCGGAGAGCCCCACGTCATTAAGAAAAGCCTTGTGATCAAAGCCAAGCGCGTCCCATTGCGCGCGCATGTCCTCTGAGATGTCCGATACGCCATCATAGAATCCGGGGACTGTCACCTTACCGTTGTCGTCATGCAGGGCGGCGATAATCTTGGAAAGAACCCGGATCGGGTTCATTGCCGCGCCGCCATACATGCCCGAGTGCAGATCGCGGCTGGGGCCAGTGATGGTGACTTCTTCTTTCAACATCCCCCGTAGCATCGTTGTGATCGCGGGCACGCGGCTGTCGTAAAGACCTGTGTCGCAGATCAAGGCGATATCGGCTTTCAGCTCGTCCGCGTTTTCCTTCAGAAAGGGGACAAGTGACGGAGACCCCGATTCCTCTTCACCTTCAAAAAAGAAAGTGATCTTGCAGGGAAGGGTGCCTTTTTCAGCCTTCCAAGCACGGCAGGCCTCGATAAAGGTCATGAGCTGACCTTTGTCGTCAGATGTTCCGCGACCGCGAATGACTTTACCCTTCGGCGTGTCTTCGATTTGTGGGTCGAAAGGGTCATTGTCCCAAAGGTCCAGCGGATCAACTGGCTGCACATCATAATGACCGTAGAATAATAGGTGTGGGCCGGGGCCATCTACATGACCGACCACCATCGGATGCCCGGGTGTGGGCCGTTTTTCCGCATCTATCCCAAGGGACCGAAGATCTGCGACCAGCCAGTCGGCGGCCTTGTCGCAATTTGTGGCAAATGCAGGGTCCGTTGAGATCGACGCAATGCGCAGAAAATCCTTAAGGCGCTCGAGGCTGTCCGGGAGATTGGAATCAATACGTGCAAGGACGGGATCAACGGACATTTTCGGGCTCCTTCTGGTGTTTGGTGTGACCGTATCACTGCTTATCGGACTGTCCAGAGCACTCCGATGGGGGCTTCATCTGCAAATGGTGTGCAAAAAATGTAGTTTTTACAGGCCGTTCATTGCAAAGCGAAGTCGGGCTTGATGCAGATCAAGGCTGCGACGGTTGGTCATTCCTTAAGCACATTGTCATGCGGATATGTGATCTATATCCATTCTAAAACGTGAATGCGACACGGGGTGATGGAGAACACCTTTGAAGATCGCAGACTGAAGGAGACGCCGGTGAACTACGCAGACAAACTTGACGATGCTCTTAATCGTTTGCACGACGAGGGCCGTTACCGGACCTTTATCGATATTGAGCGTCAGAATGGTCAGTTCCCGCATGCGGTTTGGCGGAAGGAAGATGGCTCCGAACAGGATATCACGGTTTGGTGCGGCAACGATTATCTCGGTATGGGCCAGCACCCGGCGGTTCTTGAAGCCATGCACGAGGCGCTTGATGCCACTGGCGCAGGTTCGGGCGGCACACGCAACATTTCCGGCACGACGGTTTACCACAAACGGCTCGAGGCTGAATTGGCCGATCTGCATCAGAAAGAATCCGCGTTGCTGTTCACCTCGGCGTACATCGCGAATGATGCGACGCTGTCGACACTGCCCAAGCTTTTTCCCGGACTGATCATTTACTCAGACGCGCTCAATCATGCGTCGATGATCGAAGGAGTGCGTCGCAACGGCGGTGCCAAGCGCATTTTCCGCCACAACGATGTCGAACATCTTCGTGAATTGATGGCCGCAGATGATCCTGCAGCACCAAAGGTGATCGCGTTTGAATCGATCTATTCGATGGATGGCGATTTCGGCCCGATCGCGGCAATCTGTGATCTTGCCGATGAATTTGGCGCGCTGACCTACATCGACGAAGTCCATGCTGTTGGCATGTACGGCCCGCGCGGGGCAGGTGTGGCTGAACGTGACGGGTTGATGGGCCGTATCGACATCATCAACGGCACATTGGCAAAAGCTTACGGCGTAATGGGCGGGTATATCGCGTCTTCTGCCAAGATGTGTGATGCGATCCGGTCTTATGCGCCGGGCTTTATCTTCACCACTTCCTTGCCGCCTGCCGTGGCTGCTGGGGCTGCGGCCTCTGTCGCGCATCTTAAGACGGATCAGTCTTTGCGCGATCAGCACCAATTGCAGGCGCGCATCCTCAAGATGCGGCTCAAAGGGTTGGGTCTGCCCATTGTCGATCATGGCAGCCATATTATTCCGGTGATCGTGGGCGATCCGGTTCATACCAAACAGATGTCAGACATGATGCTTGACCGGTTTGGCATCTACGTCCAGCCGATCAATTATCCGACTGTTCCGCGGGGAACAGAACGTCTGCGGTTTACGCCGTCGCCGGTACACGGCTCGCAAGAGATCGATAAATTGGTACAAGCAATGGACGAACTTTGGGCGCATTGTGCGCTGAATCGCGCCGAACTTAGCGCCTAGCACTTGGAATCAGTGCATTAAACCTTGTCGTATGTTATCTAAAGAGTAATAAAACGCGCGACTCGACTCACCTGAGAACGCGCGACGCAGGCAGCGTGTTGACGGTAAGTACGACAAGGGGCAGCGAGTATGATTGGGCGGAAATCCCCAAAGCTATCGCAGGATAAGGCTGAGGCCAAACCGCGTGGGTTCGATGATTTCGAACTCAGGCTTGGTGACGTCATGCGAGGGGAGCGCGCAACGCTCGGTAAATCATTGCTTGATGTGCAGCGTGAGTTGCGCATCAAAGCAAGCTATATTGCAGCCATCGAAAACTGTGATCCAACGGCATTTGATACGCCCGGCTTTATTGCCGGGTATGTGCGGTCCTACGCACGCTATCTTGGGATGGACCCGGACGATACATATGCCGTCTTCTGCGCGGAAAGCGGGTTTGAAACGGCGCACGGCATGTCAGACGCAGCGTCCTCGCGCAAGAACGCGGAAATTTCGCCCGTGTCGGGAACGACACAACCGCGTGATCCGTTTTCACAACCGGCTTTGCCCTTTGCTCCTGGAAGTGACTCCTTCCTGTCTCGGATTGAACCTGGCGCGGTAGGCTCAACACTCGTGCTCGCCTTGTTGTTGGGCGGTCTCGGATATGGCGGCTATTCGGTTTTGCAAGAAGTGCAGCGGGTTCAATTGGCACCCGTGGACCAGACGCCTGTTGTGCTATCCGATCTTGACCCGCTCCAGACCAGCACGCAACCAACCGAACCGTCAGACACCAGCGTTGAATCTGCGGCAGCTGCAGGTGTGTTTACACCGCCCGCCAACGTTGAGGCGTTTGACCGTCTGTACCGCCCGCAAGCGCTAGACGTGCCAGTGCTTGTTGCACGTGATGCGCCGATTTCCACATTGGATCCGAACAGCGTCGGCGCCTTCGCTCAGGTGGCGACCCAAAATCTACCAAGCGTGGATTTAGAGCCAGCTGCAGCGCAGTTCGCGTCTAATGCGCTTCCACAAGATGGAATCACCGTGATTGCCGCACGACCTGCTTGGGTCCGAGTGCGCGGCGATGACCGGTCGGTGATATTTGAGCGTGTGATGGCGGCTGGCGACACATGGACGGTTCCTGCCTCGCAATCTGATGCCTTGTTGAATGTCGGCGAAAGTGGTGCCGTGTATCTGTCGGTTAACGGTCAAACCATTGGGCCCGTTGGCCCCTCTGGTACTGTGACGTCCGATCTTGCGTTGGATGGTCCGACACTGGCCGCTATCCTTGAGCCTGCTGATCTCAGGGATGACCAAGATTTGTCTCGCGTGATGGCCGGTCTGGGCAAAGACACAACTCAGCCGACGATTGGCCAGCCCAAAATCCTCGAAGACAGCGCGCCGGGAGTGACCCTTGTCGCTGTGCGTCCTGCATGGATCAGGGTGCGCGCGGCGGATGGCACTGTCATTTACGAGACGATCATGAATGCGGGCGACACCTATGAGGTCCCGGTGACCGAAGAACCGCCAACCTTGCGCGTTGGCGAATCCGGTGCGATCTATTTCGCGATGAACGGTCAGACCTATGGTCCGGCTGGCGACCGTGGGTCCGTCACGTCAAACCTCGCGCTGTCGGTCGATCAGCTCAGCCAAGCATATACGGTCGCTTCTATCGAAGCGGATAGCGATCTTGCCCGTGTCGTGGCAGAGCTCGAAGTCCAGCAACCTGCCGACTAAGCGTCGCATCCCACGTCAGAATGCTTGAAGCACCCGTTCAGCGGGCCTAGCTATACGTTTGAATAAACTGTACAGTTTGGTTGACACTTTCCGTCGAAGGAGGGCTGCATGAGCCTCAATCACATTCGCCCGTGGCGCAACATTTACCGCCGCACGTCGCGCCAGATCATGGTGGGCAATGTGCCGGTTGGCGGCGACGCTCCCATCACTGTTCAGACGATGACCAATACGCTAACCCCGGATATCAAGGCGACTGTCGCGCAGGTGCAGGCGGCGGCAGAAGCCGGCGCTGACATCGTGCGCATCTCGATTCCGGACGAAGACAGCTCAAGAGCACTGAAAGAGATCGTCCGTGAAAGCCCGGTGCCCATCGTCGCGGATATCCATTTCCACTACAAACGCGGCATCGAGGCGGCCGAAGCCGGGGCTGCATGTCTGCGGATCAACCCGGGAAACATCGGCTCCGAGGCGCGGGTGAAGGAAGTTATCAAAGCGGCGCGTGACCACAATTGTTCGATCCGTATCGGGGTGAATGCCGGGTCTCTGGAAAAGCATCTGCTCGACAAATACGGTGAACCATGTCCGGACGCGATGGTTGAATCCGGTTTGGATCATATCAAGATCTTGCAAGATAACGATTTTCACGAATTCAAGATCAGCTGCAAAGCCTCGGATGTGTTCATGGCTGCCGCCGCGTATCAGCAATTGGCCGAAGCAACTGACGCGCCGATCCATCTTGGTATCACCGAGGCTGGCGGTCTGACATCAGGCACGATCAAGTCCGCGATTGGTCTGGGCAATCTGCTGTGGATGGGCATCGGCGACACGATCCGCGTGTCCTTGTCAGCTGATCCGGTCGAAGAGGTTAAGGTCGGTTACGAAATCCTTAAATCCTTGGGCCTGCGCCATCGTGGAGTGAACATTATCTCATGCCCAAGCTGCGCACGTCAGGGTTTTGACGTGATCAAAACGGTTGAGACTTTGGAAAAACGACTGGAACATATCAAGACACCGATGAGTCTTTCGATCATCGGGTGCGTGGTGAATGGACCGGGCGAAGCTTTGATGACCGATGTTGGGTTCACTGGCGGCGGCAATGGGTCGGGCATGGTGTATTTGGCCGGAAAACAAAGCCACAAGATGTCGAATGACCAAATGGTCGAGCACATCGTTGAAGAAGTTGAGAAAAAGGCGGCTGAGTTAGAGGCCGCCAATACGCAACAAGCGGCGGAGTAGGGGCAAGCCGTTTCGACGCGGCTTGACCAAGCACATCGGTAAGAACTTATAATATACCTTGGAACTGTCTTGGCGCAGGCGGCTTAAACCGCCTTACGCCCTAACGTTCTGAGGCTAGCCGTCCTGACGCGCCTCGGCGACGATTTCTTGCATAGCTTCCAACGGCATATAACCGCGGATCAGCTGGTCACCCATGATGAAAGACGGCGTGCCGTTAATCTGAAGCGCTTGCGCCAGTTCGCGGGTGCTTGACAGTTGCTGGTTCACCGCGTCGCTGTCCATAGCGGCAAGCACGGCGTCGGCATCGAGGCCCAGCGTGTCGGCCAGACGGCTCAGCACCGTGTCGTCGAGGTCGCCGTTCAATACGATCAGCGCTTCTTTGGCGGCCTCATAAGCCTCTTCGCCGGACACTTCCCGCGCGGCTAACGCGAAACGGGACGAGATGACCGAGTTTTCGCCAAGGATTGGCAATTCTTTAGCCACGTAACGGATGTTGCCGTCCAATTCGAGCAATTCGGCCACTTCCGGGTGCGCCCGGCGGCAGAACCCGCAGCGGTAATCGAAAAACTCGACGATGGTCACATCGCCTTCAGGGTTGCCGCCAACCCAAGAGTACCCGTCGTTAAAGATCGCCTCAGCATTGTTTTCAACCAAAGCAACGTCGCCTTGAGCCTGTTCTGCGGCCTGACGCTCTTCGAGCACTTGCACGGCCTCCATGATCACCTCGGGGTTTTCAAGCAGGTAGGCACGGACCTGCGCACCAAAGGCGGCGCGGTCTGCGTCCGACATATTGTCCAGATCAAGGTCAGCAGCCTGAACGCCGGTTGCCAACGTAAGGGCAAAGACAGACGAGGCGAGGCGGGTTTTCAACATGAGAGGTCTCCAGTCATCAGGCTCAGCGCCGTCCGGCGCGTTGAGCAGCACTTAGCACATCCTGTGCGCGTTGCCATGGGCCGGATCCGCGCGCCAATGCGCCTTCGGCCCGGTTGGCGTGAATGGCGGCATCCTTGAGTCGCCCTTGAACGGCATAGCGTTCCGCAGTGACAAGCGACGCCATCGCGTTCTTGCCGTTCTTGGCGTATGCGACGGCAAGATCGCGCAAGATACGTGTGTCGCTGAAATCGCGCCCACGGGCGGCTTCCAGTGTGCGTAGCGCGTCTCGCGGGTTTCCAGCGGCGAGTTGCGCGCGGCCCAAACCACCAAGGATCAGCGGTTCGCGAGGAGCGAGCCGTGCTGCGGCGGAATAGACTTTAACTGCATCGGCAGCCCGGCGCGATTCCAGTAGGATTTGGCCTTTGAGTTCGCGCAAGAATGGATCGTTCGGACGCGAGGAAATCGCGGCGTCGATATTGTTCAGCGCTCGGCCCAGATCGCTTTGCCGGTGATAAGCCACCGCTTTACGCATCTGCGCAATATCAGGAGTGCCGCTGCTATCTGCGCGGCGCAGTGTCCAACTTGGCGCGCGGGTGAACGCTGTCAGTTTACCCTTGGCGCGCGCGAACCAATAATTGGCTGCGGGGTCCGGGGCAGTGCGTGCTGATGCTCCGGCGACCAGCCCTTTCAGGGCGCGTAACCGATCGCGCGACAACGGGTGCGACCGCATATAGGGGTCTTGGCGGCTTTCGGCCAATGCTTCTTGGCCACGGAACAAATCTTGTACGTCGATTGCGCCTTGCGGATCGACGCCGGCGCGCACCATGTAGCGGACTGAACTGATATCAGCGGAAGCTTCCTCGGCACGGGTATGGGCCAGAAAACTGCGCATGGCTGAGGATTGAAGGCCGATGCCCAACCCGATCGCAGCGCGTCCGCCGCCTGATGCCGCTGCCGCAGCGGCAAGGGCCATTCCAAGCCCGGCTGCGGTGCGGGCGGTTTGCATGTTGCCAAGCCGCCGTGAAATATGGCCGTTCGCGATATGTGCCGCCTCATGTGCGATCACGGCCTGCACTTGCGCTGCTGTGTCCAGCTTGGTCAGCAAACCCGAGTGAATAAAGATGTGCTGCGTGTCGATGATGAACGCATTCAGGGTGTTGTCGTTGATGAGCAGGATCCGCACTTGATTAGGGCTGAGCCCGGCGGCCCGCAGAATCGGCGCGCCCAGCTGTTTGAGCGCATATTCGATATCGGCATCCCGCAGCAGGGTTGCGGCACGCGACGGAGCGGTGCCGATAAAAGCGGTCAGGCACAAAGCCAATCCCGTCACCCGCAAAAGGTGCAGCGTTGTATGATACATTGACGTTGCCCTGTCTTCGCCCCTAGGTCTGCTGCAGGCACCGTAGGAAGAGAATGATGCGGAACTCAAGCCGTGGGGCGGTCGATCCCTTTATCGTGATGGATGTCATGGAAGCGGCGCGTCAGGCCGAAGACGCAGGACGCCATATAATTCATATGGAAGTAGGCCAGCCGGGTACGCCAGCACCTGCTTTGGCCCGGGATGCCTTGACCACGGCAATGGGCGACAATCCGCTTGGCTATACGGTCGCTTTGGGCCTGCCAGCATTGCGCCAGCGGATCGCGCAGCTTTATGGCGACTGGTATGGCGTCGATCTTGATCCGGCCCGCGTGGTGGTGACACCGGGGTCGTCCGGTGGATTCATCCTCGCGTTTTCGGCTTTGTTCGATGCGGGCGACCGGATTGCGCTTGGGGCTCCGGGCTATCCGTCCTATCGTCAGATCATGAAATCGCTGGATCTGGCACCGGTTGAAATCCAAACCCGCGCCGAGGCGCGGTACCAGTTAGAGCCGTCAGACCTGAACGATGTCGAATACGAAGGTATGATGGTGGCCTCACCGGCCAATCCGACCGGCACGATGCTGGGCAAAGATGCGCTTGGCGCGTTGATCCGGGCCGCGCAAGACAGGGACGCGGCCTTTCTGTCGGACGAGATTTATCATGGGATCGAATACGAGCAGAAAGCAGTCACCGCGTTACAGATCAGCGATGATGTCTGCGTGATCAATTCGTTCTCCAAATATTTTAGCATGACAGGGTGGCGCGTCGGCTGGTTGGTTCTGCCGCCCGACAATGTGCGTCAGGTGGAACGGTTGGCACAGAACATGTTCATTTGTGCGCCCCATGCGGCACAGGTGGCGGCCCTTGCGGCGATGGACGCCCCAGATGAGCTTGAGGCGAATATGGCAGTCTACCGTAAAAACCGCAGGTTGATGATCGACGGGTTGCCCAAGGCAGGGTTCGATCGGATCGCGCCGCCCGATGGAGCATTCTACGTCTACGCCGATATTTCGCATCTGACGGATGACAGCCGCGCCTTCGCACGTGCGATTCTGGACGAGGCCGAAGTTGCCGTGACGCCGGGGCTTGATTTCGACCCGGTGCGGGGAAGCGGCACGCTGCGGTTTTCGTATGCGCGTTCGACCGAAGACATACTAGAAGGTTTGGACCGTCTGGCCCGCTTCATGCGTGCGTGGGGACATATCGATTGACCTGTTTCTGACCCGCGTATCCAGACTGTCACATATGGGGCGAATCCTATATGATGTGCCAAAGGCCCGAACAGAGGCCAAGGTGAGTACATGAGCGGTGTTCTGAAACTGGTTTCGGCAATGATGCTGTCTGTGTGGATGGTCAGTGCAAGCGTGGCGCAGGACCTCGGCGCGCTAGCGCGGTTCGAGGACGGCCGCTTCACCGATCGCTGGGGCGGCGCTGAGCTTTGGCTGGACATCAGCCAGGGCGTTCCTTGGCGTGTGTTCACGCTCACGTCGCCCAATCGGCTAGTAATGGATTTTCGCGAGGTTCAGTGGGGCGATGTTGACCCTGCATCGCTTGATTCTGCAGATTCAGTCACGACACTGCGTATGGGGGGCTATCGTCCCGGTTGGTCGCGATTGGTCGCCGAACTGGCCGAGCCGATGCAGGTCGAAAGCGCAGAGCTGGTGACCAACACGACGACCGGTGCTGCAACAATCAGCGTGCAGCTCGAGCGCGTCGATCTGGAAACATTTGCCGCGGCTTCCGGCGCGCCGCGCGACGCGCGTTGGGATTTGCCGAAAGCGGCGGATGTGCCCGTCGTGAAGCCACGCGATCCAAACCGACTTGTAATCGTGCTGGACCCGGGGCACGGCGGAATCGACCCGGGGGCCGAACGGGGCGAGGTCCGCGAGGCGGATTTAATGCTGACCTTTGGACGTGAATTGCAGGATGTATTGCGACGGGCAGGGGGCTTTGACGTGCTCATGACACGCGAAGGGGATTACTTTGTCTCGCTTGAAGCGCGTGTGGCCGCGGCACGCACTGCGGGGGCTGACATCTTTATTTCGCTTCACGCCGATGCACTGGCCGAAGGCGAGGCGCGTGGCGCTGCGGTGTATACTTTGTCTGATGATGCCTCTGACGCAGCCTCTGCGGCTTTGGCCGAACGGCACAATCGCGATGATTTGTTGGCGGGCATTGATCTGAGCCAATCGGACGACCGCGTGGCAAATGTTCTGATGAGCCTTGCACGTCTAGACAATGCGCCGCGCAGTGAAGCTTTGGCGAAACACATGCTGGCAGGCATTCAGAATGCTGTGGGCCGTGTGCACAAACGCCCTTTGCGCAACGCGGGCTTTTCGGTTCTCAAGGCGGCGGATATTCCGTCAGTGCTGCTTGAGGTCGGGTTCCTGTCCACCGACGAAGACCTCAAGAACCTGAGCGATCCGATCTGGCGCCAAGGCATGGCCGCGGGTATCCGCGACGGCATCATTGCATGGCGTGACGAGGACAGCGCGCTTGCCCCGCTGCGGCGGAACTGACAACGGCCCGTGACCTTGCGTCATAGGCAACTGAACGCCGGTTTGAACGGCAATGTGTTTTGACCAATTGGCCCCGTTTTTGTAGGGGTATGTAACTGAAACAGGGACGCGCCGTGACCAGATTTATCCTGTCATTCTTTGGGGCCATCTTCACCCTAGTCACCATGGGGCTGATGATGGTGGCGCTTGGCGTGGGCGGCGTCTTCTGGATGTACGGTCGCGATCTGCCCAGTCACGAAAGTCTTGCGCAATATACGCCGCCAACGATCAGCCGGATTTATTCTGTCGAAGGTCGGATCATTGACGAATTCGCGCAGGAACGGCGTTTGTTCACGCCCGCGAATGAAATTCCTGACCTCGTAAAACAGGCGTTTATCTCGGCGGAAGACAAGAACTTCTACGAACACAAGGGGTATGACCTGCGTGGTATTGCGGCAGCGGCGTTTGATGCGGTCGCATCCGGCGGTCGTGACGTGCGCGGTGCTTCGACCATTACACAGCAGGTCATGAAGAACTTTCTTCTGTCCGGGGATCGCCGGGTGGAACGCAAGATCAAGGAAATCATCCTAGCCTCTCGGATCGAAGACACGCTGTCCAAAGACAAGATCCTCGAACTTTATATGAACGAGATTTTTCTGGGTCAGAACTCCTATGGTGTGACTGCCGCCGCGCAGACCTATTTCAACAAGTCATTGGTCGAATTGGCCCCACACGAAGCCGCAACACTGGCGTCGATGCCGAAAGCTCCGTCCGAATTTCACCCTGTGCGCCGCAAAGAACGGCTGCTGGCGCGTCGGGATTTTGTTCTGAAAGAGATGTTCGAGAACGGGTATCTTGATGAGCCGACATACCAATCTGAAGTGGCGATGCCTCTTAAATCCGTACAAAACGGTGACTATGCTCCGTTCCGCGATGCGTTGCCGCCGCGCAACTACTTCACTGATGAAATCCGCCGTCAATTGAGCGTCGATTTCGGTGAAGGTGAGTTTTTCTCGGGCGGTTTTAGTGTGCGCGCGACCCTGGATCGCGAACTCCAGCTTGAAGCAGAGGATGCACTGCAACGCGCGCTTGAAAGCTATGACCGGTCGCAAGGCGTGTGGCGTGGAACAGGCCAAAGCATTCCGGTTGATCAGTTGGCCGACACCACCACATGGCGGGATGCCTTGTCCAATGTCACCATCGCGCGCGACATTTTGCTCGAAAACCCTTGGTACCCGGCCGTTGTGCTTGAGGTTGGCCAAAACGACGCGCGCATTGGTATCGAAGGCGTGCCGGACGATGAAGACGGGCACTGGATTCCCGCAAATGACGTACAATGGGCACGCAAGCGCAATGACGACGGCTCATTGGGTCGCCGTGGTCAGGTCGCCGGTGATCTCGTCCAAGTCGGAGACGTGGTGCATGTGCGCCGCATGACGTCCGACAGTGATGGCAGCTTCATCCGTTGGACTTTGCGGCAGGTGCCAGACGTGCAGGGTGCGTTTATGGCGATGGATGTGAACACTGGGCGCGTTATCGCGATGCAGGGTGGTTTCAGCTACCAGCATTCTGTTTTCAATCGTGCGACACAGGCCGAACGCCAGCCGGGCTCGAGCTTTAAACCCTTCGTTTTCGCAGCGGCTTTGGACAGTGGGTACTCACCTGCAACGATTGTTGTGGACGCGCCGATTGAAATCAACACTCCGCAAGGGGTTTGGCGTCCGCAGAATGCGTCAAACCGGTTTTATGGCCCAACGCCGCTGCGCACCGGCATCGAACAATCGCGGAACCTGATGACCATTCGTCTGGCCCAAGAAGTCGGCATGGACACGGTCGCGAGATATGCCGAAAAATTTGGTGTTTATGAAGATATGGGCCGGGTTTTGGCCAATGCGCTAGGTGCAGATGAAACGACACTGTTCAAGATGGTGTCGGCCTACGCGATGTTTGCGAACGGCGGTGAACGGGTTGAACCGACTTTGGTCGACCGAGTCCAAGACCGTTATGGCAACACCGTCTACAAGCACGATCAGCGGGTCTGCGAAGATTGCACCCTGGCCAGCCTGCAACCGGGGCAGGGCCCGACCGTACGCAGCAACCGTGAACGCGTGATGAACGAAGTCACGGCCTATCAGTTGACGTCTATGATGCAGGGCGTTGTCGATCGTGGCACTGCGCGCAGGACCGTAAACCTGCCGGTCCCAACTGCAGGGAAGACCGGGACAACGAATGACGCCAAGGATGTTTGGTTCGTGGGCTTTACATCGAATATCGTTGCTGGCTGCTACATCGGGTATGACCAACCACGGACACTTGGCCGTGGCGCCTCTGGCGGTGGCATGTGTGGGCCGGTCTTTAACGCGTTCATGCAGAAAGCTGTCGCCAAATTCGGAGGTCGCGAATTCCGTGCCCCGGAAAGCTGCCAATTTATCAAGATTAACCGCAATACCGGTGCGCGCCTGTCGGATGGGGCAAGCGGTGAAAACGTCGTGGCCGAATGCTTCCGTGAAGGCGAGGAGCCTATTTTTGGCATTCAGTTCGACGGCGGCTTTGCTATGGGATCAAACTTTGAGCTGTATAGCGGCGGCAGCGAGGCCACAAAGCAAGTCACCACCTCAAGCGGAGGGACTGGTATTGTTGGGCCGAAAGCGTCGTTCGGCACCCTAAGCTCTGGTGGGCTTTACTGACATCACGCCTTGTTTTGGGCCGGTTGCGCTGCCTTGAAGGGGCGACGTCGCTGGTCTATCACCATGTCTACCAAGGCCCCAGCATACAGGATCGCCAATGCGCGCTGAAATCCAGAACACTGTTGAACAGATTGAGAAATCCCTGAAATTGCTGGCGCAGCGATTGAATTGGGAAACCGCCCAGCACCGGCTGGAGGAATTCAACGCACGTGTTGAGGATCCGAACCTGTGGGATGATCCAGCCGCTGCACAAAAGTTGATGCGCGACCGGCAGATGTTGGTGGATGCAATCGAGACGTACACCTCGATCAAGCAAGACCTCAGCGACAATGTTGAGATGATTGAACTTGGCGAGATGGAGGAGGATCAAGAGGTCGTTACCGACGCTGAAAACACGCTCAAAACTCTGGCTGACAAAGCCGCCAAAAAGGAATTGGAAGCCTTGCTGGATGGCGAGGCTGACGGCAACGACACCTTCCTTGAGATCAATTCGGGCGCAGGCGGTACGGAAAGCTGTGACTGGGCCAATATGCTTGCGCGGATGTATGTTCGCTGGGCCGAACAGCATGGGTATGAGGTCGAAAAGCAGGCCGAAACACCGGGTGAAGAAGCTGGCATCAAATCCGCCGCCTACAAGATTTCTGGCCCCAACGCCTATGGCTGGCTGAAGTCTGAATCTGGTGTGCATCGTTTGGTGCGCATTTCGCCGTTCGACAGTGCCGCCAAGCGTCATACTTCGTTTTGCTCGGTTTGGGTCTATCCTGTCGTAGACGACAATATCGAGATCGAAGTGAACCCTGCCGATATCCGTATCGACACCTACCGATCATCAGGGGCAGGTGGTCAGCACGTCAACACGACTGACTCGGCCGTGCGGATCACGCACGCGCCAACTGGAATCGTGGTGACGAGTTCGGAAAAGTCCCAGCACCAAAACCGGGATATCGCGATGAAGGCGCTCAAGTCGCGTCTTTACCAGCTTGAACTGGACCGCCGGAACGAAGCGATCAACGCTGCCCACGAAGCCAAAGGTGATGCGGGATGGGGCAACCAGATCAGGTCGTATGTCTTGCAGCCGTACCAGATGGTCAAAGACCTGCGCACGGGCCATGAAACCTCGGATACAAAGGGGGTTCTGGACGGTGATCTTGACCCGTTCATGGCCGCAACGCTTGCCTTGAATGTGTCCGGAAAGTCCCGCGCCGACGCCCGCGCAGAATAGGCGAACGCCCGGTTGGCGAATACCTTTGTTTTGCCTATTCGAGATGTTTGGTCCGCAACCGGTTGCCAAAGCTTGCAATAATGTCTTTCATGCATGGGCGCGAACGTCATGCTTGGGAGGATGGCATGAGGGACACCCCTGAACATGGAGTGCCGACACTTGGTGAAGTGTCAGTGGGCACGTTGCAAACGGCGTTAAAGCGCGGTTGGCAAGACTTGATCCGCGCGCCTGGATATGCGGTGGTCTTTGCCGGGTTTTACGTTCTTGCCGGGTGGGGCATTTCATGGATCACTCTGTGGACGGGCACCACCTATTGGCTTGTTCTGGCTGCCATAGGGTTTCCACTGATCGGCCCATTTGCCGCGGTCGGATTTTACGAGGTCAGCCGCAAGTTGGAGCGTGGCGATCCACTGGTGCCGTCCGAGATCATGGGCGTGGTTCTATACCAGTCACGTAGGCAATTGCCGTCGATTTGCGCCATTATTATCATGGTGTTTCTGTTCTGGTTCTTTCTGGCCCACATGATCTTTGCCCTGTTTCTGGGCCTCAGCACGATGACGAATGTGTCCAGCTCGTTTGACGTCTACCTGTCGACAAACGGTTTGATGATGCTGGGGGTCGGGAGTGTGGTTGGTGCGCTCTTCGCGATCTTGTTGTTCAACATAACGGTGATCGCGCTGCCTCTGTTGTTGGATCGCGAGGTCGATTTCGTAACGGCGATGATCACCTCGTTCCAATATGTGATGGCAAACCCAATGATTATGCTCGGCTGGGGGGCGTTTGTCGCTGTTGTGACCTTCGTTGCTTTAATCCCCGGGTTTCTGGGCCTGTTCGTCGCTCTGCCTTTGCTTGGGCATTCGACGTGGCACATTTACGACCAGGTGCGCACGCCGCCGATGGTGCTGGATCAGCCCTGACATCAGATCAGTTTTCTATGGAGTGCGCGGTGTCTCGTCCCAAAGCGACCAGCGCATCCCGCAAGGCCCCAGCCCGGTTGTCACCGGCCTCGAGCGCAAAGACATAGGCATGGGTCAAATAGAACCCAGCCGCGTCTTGGCTCTCGGCGGTATCGGCGGCCTGATGGTATAGCTGGATTAGCGCATCTGTGTCGCCGCGATCATGCGCGTCTAACAAAGCCTGATGTAGGTGCTGGGTCATCCAACCTGACGGTGCTGTGCGATCCGGTTCGCAGCCCAGCGGTGGAAGCAATGGGTTGGGCCATCCATAGCAGGTGAAAACCGCCCACCGTCGAACCCGGGCGCGCGTCGTCCGCGCTGCATGCCTTCAACGACAAAGATGTCTTCCTCGAATACCTCTTTCCATTGCGCCGCATTTTTACGGCGCAAGGTATCGTCGGTCTCGGGCGTCGCATAGTACAGATGAACATGCTCTTCCGTGCGACCAGGACCTTCGGGGCGCAAGATAATCGCAAAGCTATGGTCGCGGTGCACACCCAGCATGACATTGGGATAAACCGACAGGTATTCCGCACCTGCATCCCACTGCGCATCAAGGTCTGCGAAATCCGGAAAGCTGGCACCCGTTTCGTTACGCAATTGACGATAGACTAGGGTGCCTTGGCCGGATGCCATACCATCCTGTTCGATGTTGTAATGATCCTCGAGCCGCGAATAGCTGTTTAACCCGGGATGCACCCACGGCAGGTGATAACTCTCGCAATAGTTCTCAATAGCCAGCTTCCAGTTACCATTCACGGCAAGCGTAAACCGGCTGTCCGCTCCGCCGTGGTGCTGTGGTTGATCGAATTCGGCCCAACGGGTGATCACATCTGCCATTGCCACCTCGAAATCGGGGGCTTTGCCGGAAAGGTTGATCCAAACTACGTCGCGCCAGATATGGCTGCGCACTTCAATCAGGCCAAGTGTGGTGCGATCCACGTCCTTGTGTGAATTGAAACCCGGGCCGCCGACATGCGGTGTCGCGACAAGCTGGCCTTGTGTGCTGTAGCACCAAGAATGGTAGGGGCAGCGGATAGCCCCTTCGATCTTGCGGGGCTCTTCGACCAGAATCATGCCCCGATGACGACAGATGTTCTGGAAGACCCTAACAGCGTTGTCGCGCCCACGGATCAGCAACAGCGGAATATCCAGAAAGGTGATAGGAAGAGCATCGCCGATTTCGGGTACGTCAGCAGCCACC
The DNA here is from genome assembly GCF_965656765.1 of Marivita sp. Taxonomy (GTDB): domain Bacteria; phylum Pseudomonadota; class Alphaproteobacteria; order Rhodobacterales; family Rhodobacteraceae; genus Marivita. Next base: position 20,078 of record NZ_CBFHLV010000006.1, read on the forward strand.
GCCAATCCAGCCCAGCCGGCGCCGAACAAGGCATCTCGTTCTTCGGCAAACATGGCCGGATCAGTGTAGTGAGCATTGGGCAAGCCCCGCGCCTGTGCGGTCGGTTTCTGCACGTCTGCAAGTATGGGATCCAGTACCGTCATCACTGCCTCCGAACATGTGGTGACGCTGAAGATGCTGCACGTTCCGTAACCGGTCGCGTCAAATCGCGACACAAACGGACGTCTACCGACCCGCGTCACGGCTCAAATAAATGGTGCATCGATCCGCAGTTGATTGCGCTCGTATGTGTCAAGTTTGTCTGCTGACAGAAATCCTGATGTACGCGCGGCTGCGCGCACTTCGGCACCAGTCGTTCCCAAATGTTTGTAGACCAACCGCGTGATCCGCGATCCGGTGACGTTTTCCCGGACGGTACGGGCGGTATAGCCGACCCAATAATTGTTCCGGAAAGATGGCACTTGGGTCAAGTAATTGAACGAAGTGGTCATGGTGTTGCGCCGACTGACCAAGCCGGCCACGCCGCCTTCCTGCGCCAGTAGAACGCCGCGAAACTCCCGGCTAATGGCATCGTTCGGCAACCCCTGTTGCACCATTGCATTCTTGGGTTCATAGCCGCGCAGAAAGGTTGCACCGTCCTTCCGATAGACATAAACCAAGCCTTGTACGAACAATGCGTCGTCCAGAAAACTACGGCGTACAAACTTGTAAAAGCCTGCAGGAAAACTTGTCTCCTGCAATTGTTCAATGCCACCCGACAGGAAATCACTGATTTCTGGATGGCCCAGTAATGATTTCGAATTTGTTCCGATATCAGAAAGGGGCTCTAGAATGATGCGGGCATCGACGTTGAAATATTGGCAAATACGAAACAGAACATCCGGTCGCGGAAAGCTTTCGCCTGACAGGTATCTGTTAAACTGTGTCCGGTTGATCCCAAGATCACGACACAGCGCAGAAATCGACCCAGTTGTTTTGGCCAATTCACGAAGATTGGCACCTAGCGTGTTGCGCAATTCAGAAGGTGTGGGGCGGTTCACGTTTAACGGGTATCACTTTTAATGATTAAATCTTTACGCGCTTTTCTTAGAACAGATCGAGCTTACGGCGTACACATGGATCCAACCTTGGCAATTTGCAAATCACAACAATTCATACGTCATGTGATGCCAAACGGCAGCAGGAGTGACGCTAAACGGCGTCAGTTGTGGGGTGTGCTGACACAAGAATTTTGCCCGCGATGCACAGTTCAGGATGTCGCAGCATTAAAAAAATTAACACATTAGGGCTCTAAGATGGGGAACCTTTGATATGAAACCGCAGAATATGTTCGGTGTGGTGTTGTGGTCAGACGCGGCAGCGCAAAAGGCTGTTATTTGGTGCGAAGACCAAGGCGAACTTGCATATTACACACCAGGTGACGGAAGCATTCATGACGCGCCTGCGCTAGATGCAGGTGATCTCATCCAATTTGATGTGGTCGTGCAAGAAAACGTTCGAAAAGCCCGTAATCCGCAGGTGCTGATGCCATCGCATTCGCCTGACTTACCGGAGAAACTGCGCGCAGGTCAGCCGGATGTTGCGCACAAAGCGGCTGTTACGCCCGTTAAAAGCTCACCAAAGGTCGTTGAATTGTCTCAGTATTTTGACATTTCTGCACAGCCAAAACTGGCGTGCTCCGGGTAACGTTGTCATACCGGGATGATGTGTCGGGGGGCTTTCAGCCCCCAGTCACTTTCATTTGATGTCAGACGCCGCGGGACAATGCGGCAACGCCGGTGCGCGCCACTTCGACGAGTCCTAACGGACGCATCAGGTCTACAAACGCGTCAACCTTCTCGGGCGTACCGGTGATCTGAAATACAAAGCTCTCCAGCGTGCTGTCCACCACCTGCGCGCGGAAGATGTCAGCAAGGCGCAAGGCTTCGACCCGCTTGTCGCCGGATCCTTCAACCTTGATCAGCGCCAATTCCCGTTCAACTGACCCGCCTTCGACGGTGAGATCATGCACCTCGTGCACAGGTACGATACGGCCAAGCTGTGCTTTGATCTGTTCGATCACCTGCGGCGTTCCAGTTGTCACGATGGTGATGCGGCTGGTGTGTCCGGCGTGATCTACTTCGGCAACCGTCAGGCTGTCGATGTTGTAGCCACGACCTGAAAACAGGCCGATCACCCGTGCCAGCACACCTGGCTCATTGTCGACCAGAACGGCAAGGGTGTGAGTTTCCTGCACATCGGAAAACGTTGGGCGCAGATTGTAGGCTGAATGCTTGGTCGAGCCTTTTTTGATGTTCAGTGGAGACATGATCTTCTTCTTTTTCCAAATATGCCGGGGGTGTGGGGGCTGGCCCCCACTGAAAGGACGGTGTGTGCGGGCTGGCCCCCCACGGATCAGGCCGGGCTAAACCGGCCCAAAGCCTTACACCATCACCGCGCCTTTGGTGCCGATAGCATCCTTGGTGCTGGCTTCACCCAGAAGCATCTTGTTGTGTGGCTCGCCCGACGGGATCATCGGGAAGCAGTTCTCATGTTTTTCGACCAGGCAGTCAAAAATGACCGGTCCGTCGTAGTCCAGCATTTCCATGATTGCATCATCAAGATCTGCCGGATCTTGGCAAAGGATACCCTTGCACCCAAACGCCTCGGCCAGCTTTACGAAATCGGGCAGGGCTTCTGACCAGGATTGCGAATAGCGTTCGCCGTGCAACAATTCCTGCCATTGGCGCACCATGCCCAAACGTTCATTGTTCAGGATGAACTGTTTGACTGGCAGGCGGTATTGTACTGCTGTGCCCATCTCTTGCATGTTCATCAGCCACGACGCTTCACCGGCCACGTTGATGACCAGCGCGTCTGGGTGCGCAACCTGCACGCCAATAGATGCCGGCGTGCCGTATCCCATTGTGCCAAGACCGCCCGAAGTCATCCAGCGGTTTGGATCTTCAAACCCAAGGTACTGCGCAGCCCACATCTGGTGTTGGCCCACTTCGGTGGTGATGTACCGATCACGGCCCTTGGTCAGTTGCTCAAGCCGATCAAGCGCATATTGCGGACGGATGGCCTTGCCCGACGGCTTATACTTGAGGCAATCAACTGCGCGCCATTGGTCGATCTGGGCCCACCATTTGCGCAAGGCTTCGCTGTTGACCTTGCGACCGCGCGCTTTCCAGACCTTGAGGATATCTTCGAGCACATGACCTACATCGCCGATGATCGGCATGTCTGTCTTGATGACCTTGTTGATCGAGCTGGGATCAATGTCGATATGCGCCTTCTTTGACTTAGGGCTGAAGGCATCCAGACGCCCGGTGATCCGGTCGTCAAAACGGGCACCGATATTGATCATCAGATCGCATCCATGCATCGCAAGGTTGGCCTCGTAAAGGCCATGCATCCCCAGCATGCCCAACCAATGCTTGCCCGACGCTGGATATGCGCCAAGGCCCATCAGGGTCGAGGTGATTGGCATGCCTGTCGCTTCGACCAATTCACGCAGCAACTGGCTTGCGCCAGGGCCCGAATTGATGACGCCGCCGCCTGTATAGAAGACCGGACGCTCGGCTGTCTCGATCGCTTCGACCAGCTGAGTGATGGTCTCCATGTCGCCTTTGACCTGTGGCTGGTAATGGCTGACTTTGGCTTTGGTCTTTTCAGTGTATTCGCCTGTCGCGAATTGAACATCCTTTGGAATGTCCACCAGAACAGGGCCTGGGCGGCCGGTTGTGGCCACATGAAAGGCTTCGTGGAGAACGCCTGACAGAGCGTCGGTGTCTTTGACCAGCCAGTTGTGCTTGGTGCAGGGGCGCGTGATGCCTACAGTGTCGGCTTCCTGAAACGCGTCCGAGCCGATCATAAAGGTCGGAACCTGTCCTGTAAGGACAACAATCGGGATGCTGTCCATCAACGCATCGGTCAATCCGGTCACTGCGTTTGTCGCACCGGGGCCAGAGGTTACCAGAACCACACCGGGCTTGCCGGTTGCGCGGGCATAGCCCTCGGCGGCGTGCACCGCGCCTTGTTCGTGACGAACAAGGTAATGGCGAATGCCATTCTGTTGAAAAATCTCGTCGTAAATCGGTAGCACAGCGCCACCGGGATACCCGAATACTGTGTCCACACCCTGATCCTTCAGGGCTTGAACTACCATTTTCGCTCCGGTCATTTGACGTGTCATCGCTTTGCTCCGTTTACAGACACTTCTGTTCGTTACGCGAAAAAAAACCCCCGCTTTTCAGTCGGGGGCGCATGGGATCGTATTTGGTTCCGTTACCGGCCCATGCGCGCTTTCTCTACAATGACTAGGACGTGTGCCATGTTGGCTCATTTTCGCGTGGCGGGACATTATGGCGGCCAAACGGGGGCGTCAACATCGAAAACCAAGAAAAAAGTACTTCAAAGCAAGATTTTCTTGTCACTTATTACCATTTATAGCTGTCGAATTGAAATTTCCGGAAAATCACCAGCGTTTTGTGCCGCTTTTTTGCTGATTCACCGTGATGCAAACACATTGGATGTGCGTTCGCGCGCGAAGATGAGAATTGCATGTGACGTAAGGCGCTCCTTAAAGTGAACCAATCAGTTCACCTATTGCGCCGACCGGAGGCATTGATGCTGGGAAAACGAAATATGCGGGCGCGGGCCTTTTCGACATGCCACGCGGCGATATTGGCGGGCTTTATCGTTGTTGCGCACATCATGGGCTTTTCCAAGTCCGGGGATGACATGCACCTCTCGGACCAAAACGTTGTTTCGCCCATTTATGATGGCGCACCTCTCATCTGTATGGCGTCTGAGAATGCATCATCCGGTCATCATACATGCGCTTTATTTGTAAAGACCGACGCGCACCAAGGATCAGCTAGCGCCGCAACCTTCATTTGGCGCTTTGGTGTTCGCCTTTAGCGCGAATTGGGTTATTCAGGATCACCCGTTTTGCGGCGAACCATTTGCAATGCGTGAACCAACCGCCAAGAATTAAGGTGTTCTGCTGCTTCATCAAGTCTTAAGGTGTGTAATCAGAAGAAGCCGGAAAAATAGAAGAAAATCTGCTATTTGTGCCTAAAATTTATACGCATGTAAGCGCAGTTAATTATTTGCATTCAAAATTTTTTCTGATTACCGTCCGTCCCACTAAATGATCCGCGCAAACAGCGGACTGGCTGTTTTTGTGCATCCAAAACTCAGGGGAGGAAATACATGGATCGTCGTTCATTCTTGCGGACGTCTACTGTTGGCGCAGGGGCCGCGGCAGCGACCACGCTGGCTGCACCAGCAATTGCTCAAGGCAACCGTACACTGACATTGGTCACTTCGGTGCCTGACGGCTTTGCGATCTTCGATGACGCGGCACAGCTCGCAATCGACTACATCACAACGATGACGGACGGCGCTTTGTCGTTCAACAAAATGTCCGCAGGCTCGCTCGTTGGCGCGTTCGAAGTGTTCGACGCCGTGTCCTCGGGGCAGGCCGACGTGTATCACTCGGCAGAATATTACTTCCTCAACCAGCACCCGGCTTTCGCATTCTTCACATCCGTGCCGTTCGGCATGACTGCGCAGGAAATGGCGAACTGGTATTATCGTCGTGGCGGTCAGGAACTGCATGACGAGCTGTCCGGTCTCTTTGGCCTCAAGCCTTTGATGGTTGGTCAGACAGCCATGCAGCCGGGCGGTTGGTTCAACAAAGAAATCAACTCGGTCGAAGACCTGCAGGGTTTGCGTTTCCGCATGCCGGGTCAAGGTGGTCAGGTGCTTGGTCGCCTCGGCGCATCCGTTCAGAACATTCCAGGCGGCGAAATCTACCAGGCGCTTGCGTCCGGCCAGATCGACGGTGCGGAATGGATCGGACCTTACGCAGACGAGCGTATGGGCTTCCAGGAAGTGACCAACCTTTACTACACATCGGGCTTCCACGAGCCGGGCTCGACCCTGTCGATGGTGTTCAACCAAGAGATCTGGGACTCGCTTTCGCCGTTGCACCAGAACATCTGTAAGATCGCATGTGAGGCTGCACACGCGCAGAACACAGCACTGACACTTGCTGAAAACGGCGCGGCGCTGGCTCGTTTGCAGGCTGGCGGCGTTCAGACACGCGAATTCCCGGATGAAGTCTGGGATGCGTTTGGTTCTGCTGCGGCAGAGGTTCGCGAAGAGAACATGAGCGATCCAATGTATGCGAAAATCGCTGAGAGCTATTTTGCGTCGATGGCAGAATCGGCCGGATGGTACGAGATTGCCGATGGCGAATTCATGCGTCAGCGTAACCGCGTAAACGCGGGCTAATCTGCCACTTGCAGAAATGATACTGGCCTCGCCCGCCCCAATATCGGGGCGGGCGGGGCCTTTCGACCAAAGTGACCATGATCGCCGTGTCCGTAGTGCGGGCCGCGTGTCGGGGGGACAATCCGAATGATCGATTCCATTTTATGGGTGCTGCAGAATATAGCGCTGGCCCCTTATCACTTGCTTCTCGCGATCACCAATCCGGGCGCGTGGCTCAATTGGTCCAATCCCGAAGCTGTGATGCGGTTCATCTATTACGGCGCGTCCGTTGAGCTTTTCTTTGTCGTTATCGTCACCTTCTTTGTGATCACTGCGCTCGGCTTGTTCTGGAAGCGCGACATCCTTTGGTACTGTGTGCGCGTACTCGAAGGCATTGCCAATGCCGTCGGTCGAACCGCCGCATGGGCAGGGGTGTTGATGATCCTGATCCAGGTCATGATTGTTTTCCTGCAGCGCATCTTCCGCGTCGCTGAAATCCAGATTGGGCCGCTCGGAACGGCTTTGGCCTATGACCTCAGCTGGTGGGCGGAAGGTCTGAAGTTCTGGAACGCGATCGTCGTCTGCCTGTGCGTGTCCTACACGTTTGTTCAGGGCAGCCACGTCCGCGTCGACCTTGTGTATTCGGCCGTAAAGCACCGGACACGCCGCGCCATCGACATGTTTGGCAGCCTGTTCTTTATGATCCCGGCTGTCACGATCACCTACCTCTACGCATGGTTCTTCATGTGGCGTCACCTGATGACACCCACAGTAACCGCAAGCGGCGATCTTGACCGCATGTTGATGCAAAGCCGGATTTTCCGGTGGAACGTAGAGACCATCGGCTTCAGCCCTAACGGGTTCAACGCCTACTTCCTTTTCAAGATCCTGATCGTTCTTTTCTGCGTGATGGTTTTCATGCAGGCGTTTGCCTTCTTCTGGCGGTCGCTGCTTGAATTCATCGAAGGCGAAGAGAGCATTGGCAAATACTTCGACAAAGACTCGATTGGCGACGAAGCCGAAGAACTCGAGCATGCCATTCACTCTGGATCGACCTGAGACTCATGACATTACAACGAACAACGACGCTGCAACCGGCGCGAAACTGGGGGTCTAACTAAGATGCTTTTCGGACTGGACGGAGTCGAGGTCGGTATCCTCATTGTCTTCCTGACGCTCTTTGCCGGGATCATGACAGGCTTTCCGGTGGCTTTTGCCATCGCGGGGGCGGGTATGATTTCTTTCGCCATCATTGCAGCTCTGGACTCGGCTGGGTTGCTGATCCACCAAGCCATTGACAAGGGATCACCTGAATTCGCTGCATTGGTAGCAGAAGGCATCGCCCGAGATGCCATATCCGTGTTCCGATACCCGGACTTACCGCGTATCGAAGAACCTGTGTTTCCCGGTGGCTGGGAACAGGCGATGGACCGGAATATCTCTTTCATCGTGAACCGGATCAACGAACGCGTTATCGCGGGGCAGTCCATCGAGACCCTGCTGGCAGTCCTGATGTTCGTTATGATGGGCATCACGCTTGAACGGTCACGCATCGCCGAAGACCTGCTGACATCAATGGCACGCGTCTTTGGCCCGTTGCCGGGTGGCTTGGCGGTATCCATCGTCATCGTGGGCGCGTTTCTTGCAGCCTCCACCGGCATCGTGGGTGCAACTGTTGTGACAATGGGCTTGCTGGCCTTGCCGACCATGTTGCGCAACAATTATTCGCCGGAACTGGCAACAGGAGTGATTGCGGCATCCGGCACGTTGGGGCAGATCATTCCGCCGTCCATCGTGATCGTTCTTCTCGGCACGCTGGTGGGTGACCTCTACGCAACGGGTCAAGAGACACGCGCGCAGCTCGTTGGTTGTGGCGATGCTCTGACTTTCCTTGGACAACCGGCGGTTCTGTCGGTCGGCACCTTGTTCCAGGCGGCACTCCTGCCGGGCCTGTTCCTTGCATTCCTTTACGGTCTATATGCTTTTGTCTTTGCGCTAATCCGTCCGTCCAGTGCACCGCCTGTGCAGATGGCGGGGGAAACCGGTGAAGTGATCACCCGTAATGAAGCGTTGACTTGGTATCTTGCTGCGCCGGTGGGCCTCATTTTGGCTATTGTCATTGGCTTTAGCTCTGGTCTTATCGGCAGCCAGACGATCTCCGTGTCTGACTATGCCGAACGCGAAGATGGGCCAAGCCTTCGGACCAACGTGTCTGAACAGTGCCAAGTGGCGATGATCGATTTGCACGGTCAAGAGGCATGGGACGAAGCCGTGGCTCAGCGTGCCGCGATGACCGAAGCTGGTGATACGGGCGAAGTCGTCGAGCTGACCGAGGAAGAGCGCACTGCAGCACTGATCGCAGCCCGAGACAACGCAGCTCCGATTGGCTCTGGCGTTGCCACTGTATTCACATTGCTGGCGCTGGTTCTGATCCTTGCCCGTGGCGTGTCACCGTCATCTGTACCACTTCCGTTGATTGTGGGTGGCATTGGCGTGGTTCTGGCCTTCCTGTGCGACGTGATGTTCATCACGCCGCTAACGGGGTCTGGCGCGAGCTTTATGATCCTCGCGATCCCGATGGTGCTGACGATGTATGGCGTCTGGGCAGCGATGGGACGACTGTCCAAGAATGAACTGCTGCGCGTGGTCTTCCCGCCGCTTGTTCTGATCGTGGCCGTTCTGGGTTCCATCCTTGGTGGTATCACCAACCCGACCCCAGCCGCCGCCTTGGGCGCCGCTGGCGCGATAATGCTTGCCGCGTACCGCAAGCTTAGCGAAGAACAGGGCGCGTCCAAGATCGTTATCTGGGCGTCTCTGGCGCTGGTGATCATGATCCTTCTGGGCGTGAACTTTGACCTGCGCATCACGCGAGAGGTTGTCCCGGTTGAAGACTGGGTCGCGTTCGTGATCGCACAGATCGCCTATCACTTTGCGTTCTTCGGGCTGCTTTACAGTTGCTGGGTGCTGTATCGAACCAACATTCTTGGACCGGTGGTGCGGGAAACCGCGAAGGTGACGTCGATGGTGTTCACCATCTTGATCGGTTCGCAGCTTTTGAACCTCGTGCTGATCTCGTTTGGTGGCGAACATTACATTCAGGACTTCCTGCGGTCTTTTGACAATGAAACCATCGTTTTCCTTGTTGTGATGCTTATCCTGTTCGTTCTGGGCTTTGTCTTGGACTTCCTCGAGATCATTTACATCGTGGTGCCCATCGTCGGTCCTGTGATCTACGGCGGAACGCTGGATCCGGCATGGGTCACGATCATGATCGCGATCAACCTGCAAACCTCGTTCCTGACACCACCCTTCGGATTTGCGCTGTTCTACCTCAGAGGGGTCGCCCCGAAAGAGGTGACGACCGGGCACATCTACCGTGGCGTTATCCCGTTTGTGGGCATTCAGGTGTTGGGGCTGGCCTTGCTCTGGTTCTTCCCGGGGATCGTCACGATCTTGCCGGACTTGATCCAGAACTGATCTGACCGCAGCTAAACGTCAAAGGCCGCCCCGATATAGGGCGGCCTTTTTGGTTCACCAGACTGCTGATGTTTAATCCTCGTTCGGATCGGCCTCGGCATCAGCTTTGTTCTCATGCTCCGTGCCCGGCGCATGTTCGGGTGGGGAATACGTGGTGTAGAGGCGCATCATGCCGGTGCCGGTGTTTTTAAAGTTGTGGTACTTACCCGAAGGTACAATCGCCACATCGCCCGCCGAAATGGCCATCTCGGTCTCGCCAATCTTGGCTTTGCCCATGCCGTCCACAAAATACAAAAGCTGGTCATGGCCCTCGTGTGTTTCGCCGCCGATTTCGCCACCTTCGGGGATGGCCATCAGAACAAGCTGTGTCTTGTCACCGGTCCAGACCACGTCACGGAATTTGTCATTGCTCCGCGCCATTTTTGCGATGGGCATTACGAGAGTGTCATGTTCAGCCATTGTCTGTCGCTCCTTTGTATTTGCGACAAAGGAACGTACAACCGGATGTTCTGTTCCAAGAGAGTGGCCCAGGCACGCAGCCCTGAGTTAGCTGCGCAGGTCGGGCAACGAGATATTGGCAACCTGTTCGGCAATCGGGTCGGTCGACATCGGATGAGTGTCGGCTGAATAGCTGTCAGGCTTTTGGAACGGCTCCCAGCCTCCGTGGCGATACAGCTCTAGCCCCGAAAAGGACGCTTTATATCCCATCTTGGCACTGCCGGGCACCCAATACCCAAGATAGACATAGGGCAGGCCAGCTTCGCGGGCGATCTCAATATGATCAAGGATCATGTAAGTGCCAAGGCTTTGCGCCGGGACATCCGGGGAATAGAACGAATAGACCATGCTCAACCCATCATCGAGCACATCCGTCAGGCATACCGCATCAAGCTGCTTGGTTTCGTCATTGGTGTATTCAATCACCCGTGACCGTATCGGCGTTTCCTCGACCATCGCGGCAAAATCAAACACATCCATGTCCGCCATACCGCCATCGGCATGTCTGGCATCCAGATAGGTGCGGAACAAATCATACTGATCTTCAGTGGCCCAGGCGCTGGTGGCGTGCCGCCGGAGATGTGCGTTACGTTTGATCGTCCGCTTCTGGCTGCGCGATGGACGGAAATGTGCGACCGAAATACGCGCCGACAGGCAGGCCGAACAATCCGAACACGACGGACGGTACAACACGTTTTGTGACCGGCGGAATCCCTGTTTGGACAGGCTATTGTTCAGCTTGTCCGCAGCCTCGCCCTGCAACGCGGTAAATAGCTTCCGCTCCATCCGGCCCGGAAGATACGGGCACGGCTGTGGTGCGGTAACATAGAACTGCGGCGCGAGTGGCAGCGAGTGGCGCATGGATAACTCTTCGTCAGTACAGGTGGGACCGTAGCCCAAGCTTTTGCAGCAGCCAACCCCCCAGAAAAAGCGGCGCGCTAACGTTCCAGTATGAGGCGGCCGTTGTTGATTTCCAACCGTGCGAAACGATTGAGATACTCCATACCCAAAAGAGATTTGGTCATCTCTCCTTCGTTCACAAAAGCCCGCACATCGCGATCATGGAACGGTCCAAGTGCCACATCCTCAAGCCGAACCGGGGCGGTGCGCACTGGGCCATTGGCTGTCATCGCCTCAGAGTAAAAGATCACGTCCTCATCGCGCAGCCCGACACGTGCTGCATCGGCTTGCGTCAACACCATACTGGTCGCGCCCGTATCGACCACAAACCGTACCGGTGCATCGTTGATGTCGAGTGTCAGGTAATAATGCCCATCCGGCCCGCGCGGCACCTCGATCCGGCCAGCATCTTCCATGACAAGCTGTTGCGGCTGCACGGTTTGACGGATGTCACCCCACAGACCCACGGCAGCAATCACGCCCAGAAAGATCAGCCCCCAAACCGCGCCTTGCTGCAAGGTCTTGTTCAGGCTTTGCCGGTTCTGGACGAAAAACCAAAAGACCAGCACCGCCCCAAGCAGCACAAGATAGGCCAGATTGCCGTACTCCATTTCGGTCATTGTCGCTCCTTAACACCACTGAAGTGTATGTAGGTCGGCGCGTTGCGATTGTGTAGGGTAGGGCTCAACCGCCCAAGGCAAGTCCGAACCCGCGAATTCCGTCCAGAACAAACTGAACCGACAGCGCGGCCAGCAGCATGCCCAGCAGCCGTGTCACAACCACGATCCCGGTCTTACCAAGCGCGCGTTCGATCAAAGAAGCGCTCAGGAACAGCAGGAAGACGATCGACAGAACGCAGACCATGACACCAAGGACCGAAGCCATGCCCAGTGGGCCCTCAGCCTGACCCACCAGCAGTATGATCGATGCAATCGCGCCCGGTCCGGCAATTAGCGGAATGGCGATGGGAAAGACCGATGGATCGGGCACATCATCCACATCAACTTTGTCCTCACGCCGCTTGGTACGCCGTTCGAACAGCATGTCCAGCGCCGTCAGGAACAACAAGATACCGCCGGCGATACGAAACGCGGGCATTGAAATTCCGATGAAGCCCAGCACCTGTTCTCCGAGAAACGCAAAGAGAAACAGCAACCCTGCCGCGATGACCGTCGCCCGGATCGCAATTGCGCGCCGTTGCTTCACCGTCAGACCGGGTGTCAACGCGATGAACACCGGTGTCAGGCCAATTGGATCGATGACAACGAAAAGCGTCACAAACGCGGATATGAGAAATGCTGTGTCCATGCCCATGGCTCAACCATGTTTGGCCAAGCCGCGCAAGCCCAGTACGTATTAGCCGTTCTGAGCCGTATCCAGCTTTTCCAATGCGGCTTCCCAAAGCGTTTCGGCGCGGTGCAGGCCGTCCATCACCTCGGCGTATTTCTTGTTCCAGGTGTCAAGCTCACCCTTGCGAGCAGTTTCGTACAGTGCCGGATCGGCAAGCTTTTTGGCCAGTGTTTCGCGCATGGTTTCGATCTTTTCGACCCGCGCCTCGCATTTGCGAACTTTGGCCTTGAGCGCCAGAATCGCGTCACGGTCGGGCCGGGCAGGGCGCGCTGGTTTGGGTTTTTCCGCCTTGGCCGGCTTATCCGAGGCCAAAAGCATGGCGCGGTAATCGTCCAGATCATCCTCATAAGGCGTAACGTTGCCATCCTTGACCAGCCACAACCGGTCGGCCACCATCGACAATAGATGCATGTCGTGGCTTACCAGAATGACTGCGCCAGAATAGGCGGTCAGCGCTTCGACCAACGCTTCACGGCTTTCGATATCGAGGTGGTTCGTCGGCTCGTCAAGAATCAGCAAATGCGGCGCGTCCAGCGTGGCCAACAAAAGCGACAGGCGCGCCTTTTGCCCACCAGACAGTTTGCCCACAACAGTATCCGCTTGTGCTGCCATCAGACCAAAGCCAGCCAGCCGTGCCCGGTGCCGTGTCGGCATCTCGTTGGGCCGCGCCCGCCGCAAGTGGTCCAACGGTGTCTCGTCGACATGGAGCTCGTCCACCTGATGCTGTGCAAAGAACCCGATGCGCAGCTTGGACGACCGCGTAATCCGCCCCGCCATCAAAGGCAGACGGTCTGAAAGCAACTTGGCTAAAGTCGATTTGCCCTGACCATTCTTACCCAAAAGCGCGATGCGATCGTCCTGGTCGATCCTCAAGTCCAGCTTGCGTAACACTTCGGTCTCACCATAACCGGTAACGCCGTTCTCGACCCGGATGATCGGCGGCGATAATTCGTCAGGTTGTGGAAAGGTGAAAATCCGCTTGGCGATCTCTTCGGGGGCACTGACCATGTCCATCCGTTCGATCATCTTGAGGCGCGATTGCGCCTGTTTGGCCTTGCTGGCCTTTGCGCGGAACCGGTCGACAAAGCTCTGAAGATGCGCGACGCGCGCCTGCTGCTTTTTGGCAACCGCCGCCGCTTGTGCCCGCCGTTCGGCACGCTGCCGCGCGAACTGGTCGTATGGGCCCTGGTAATAGGTCAGTTGCCGCTCTTCGAGATGCAGGATCGACCCTACGGCGCGATTCAAAAGCCCCCGGTCGTGGCTGATCACAATCACCGTATAAGGGTATTTCGCCAGATAGCTTTCCAGCCAAAGCGCACCTTCAAGGTCAAGATAGTTGGTCGGCTCATCCAGCAGCAACAGGTCAGGCTGCGAAAACAGTACGCCGGCCAATGCCACCCGCATCCGCCAGCCACCTGAAAATGCCGAACAGGGCATCTGCTGCTCTGCATCGTCAAATCCCAAACCCTTTAGGATGGCAGCCGCCCGTGCCTCGGCCGACCATGCGTCGATATCGGCCAATCGCGTCTGCACTTCCGCAATCCGCGCACCATCGGTCGCGGTTTCGGCCTCGGCCATCAGGGCCGCGCGCTCGGTATCAGCTTCCAGAACAGTGTCGATCAGCGACACTGACGATCCCGGCACTTCCTGGCTCACTCCGCCAATCCGCGCACCGCGCGGCACCGAAATAGCGCCGCCCTCCAAAGCAAGCTCGCCCCGGATCAATCGAAAGAGCGTGGTCTTGCCAGCGCCGTTCGGCCCAACCAAACCAACCTTGTGCCCATCGGGAATGGTCGCGGATGCGCCCTCGAACAATGCGCGTCCATCGACGGCGTAAGTGATATCTTCAATCTTCAACATGGCACGCCCTTACCAACGCCCAAGGCAACAGACCAGCGCTCTTGGTTTCTTTGGGCAAAAAATACTTTGGGGGTTTTAGGGTGGAACCCTCAAATGCCTGCGCAGCACGGATACGAAAGGCCTTCCAAGGGCTTTCCAACGACAGAACCCCATGCTAACCGGCGCTCCAAACACAAACCAAACCACGGAGCGACCAAATGGCCCTCGAACGCACATTCTCGATCATCAAACCTGACGCCACCCGCCGCAACCTGACTGGCAAGATCAACGCCAAGTTCGAAGACGCGGGCCTGCGCATCGTCGCACAAAAGCGCATCCACCTGACAAAGGCACAGGCGGGCCAGTTCTATGCTGTGCACGCTGAACGCCCGTTCTATGACGAACTGTGCGAATTCATGGCATCCGAGCCAGTTGTCGTTCAGGTGCTCGAAGGTGAAGGCGCAATTGCCAAGAACCGCGAAGTCATGGGCGCAACCAACCCTGCAGACGCAGCACCGGGCACCATCCGTGCTGAGTTCGCTGAATCCGTCGGCGAGAACTCGGTTCACGGCTCTGATGCACCGGAAACAGCTGCTGAAGAAATTGCGTTCTTTTTCTCGGGTCTTGAACTGGTCGGCTAAGCCGCCGTTCCATGACTGACACGTGTTTAGGCCGGGCATTTGCCCGGCCTATCTTTTTGTCCCAACCCCGATCTCGTCCAGAAACCGTTCGATCCCGGCTGGTGCCGCATCGGCGCAGCTGGCGATCTCGGCCTTGATCGCGTCGAATTTCAAGCGCAGCGCTTTTTTCTCTTCGCCCTTGCAGTCGTTCCACGGGCGTCCCTGCAATCCCATAACCAGCACATAGTAGCCGATGAAATGCGGTCGCATGCCTGACAGCAACAACTGGCGATATGCCTCGTCCGCGCCCAGCGCCCGAAGAGCGTCTGCCGATCCAATGCCTGCTTTGGCGCAAGCGTCATCCATCGCCGGTCCAAGGTTGCGAATAGATGAGACCGGCTCGGCCATTACGCAGCCGTCGCAAGCCCGGCTGCAAAGCCACACAGCGTCCGCAACGCCGCCTCAAAGCGGTCATCGCTGACGGTCATTGCGACACGGATGTGCCCAGCTGCCGACGCACCAAAGCTTTCGCCGGGCATCACGGCAATCCGTTCCGCATCAAGCAGCGCATTGGCGAACGCTTCGCCCGATAGTCCCGTGTCCCGAACATCCAGCATGACGTACATCGCCCCTTGCGCAGGGATCATGCGGACCACGTGTTGCGTGGCCAAAACCGTTTCGGCAATTGCCCGCCGCCGCAGGAAAGGGGCTGCGACCTCGGACTCCAATTCCGCTCCGGCCTGTAGACCAAACAGGGCGGCATCCTGAATGTATCCGGGCACGCCATAGGTGGTGTTGGTCGCCAAATCGACCAGGGCTTCGATGGCCGACTCAGGCCCGATGATCCAGCCTATCCGGCTTCCGGTCATCGCGTGGCTCTTGGACATGGACCCGATCACCAAAGTGCGCTCAACCATGCCGGGCAGGGCGCGCGGCGACACATGGGCACCGTCCCAAATCTGCGTATCATACACCTCGTCTGAGATCAGCCACATGTCATGTGCCGTCACTACGTCTGCGATGGTCTGCAAGGTGTCACGTGGATAGACCGCGCCAGTTGGATTGTTCGGTGTGTTGATCAAAAGCGATGCCGCTCCATCACACGCGGCTTCGAGTGCGTCCCGCTCTGGCAGAAACCCGTTCGAAGACCGTGTGGCCACCGTGCGCGGCACCGCACCTGCAGACCGTACAAGGCCGGGATAGGTCGCGTAATAGGGATCAATGTACAGTGCCACATCGCCGGGTTCGCAGACCGCCATATGCGCCGCGAACAAGCCTGCCTGACCGCCGGGGGTGATCAACACGTTCTCACGCCGTGTCGGCACACCAGACTGCGCCTGAACCCGTGCCGCAACCTCGTCGCGCAAGGCGTTCACTCCGGGCACCATGGCATAGCCGGTATGTCCACCCATGGCGCTTTGGTACATCGCTTTCAGGATCGATGGATCGGTGCCTATGTCATGCTCACCGATGGTCAGCTCGATCACGTCCTGTCCGGCCTCGACCATGGCGCGGGCACGGTAGAACACGTCCCAGCCGTCTGATCCGTCTCCATTGAGGGTCGTGATGCGATGTGACAAGGCTGGCATGGGTCTCTCCGATAATTGTGCTTCCGTCCTGCCAGAGCGGGTGCCCGAAAGTCCAGATCGAACCGCTGTGACGCAAGATGTTTCGAAACGGCTTGGCGCAAAATTCTTGACCGTTTGCACACGCGCCAGCTAAGCAGGCCTCATGAGCCGTATCTCAACATCCATTTGCTGCATTATCCGCTAATCCATTTGGTGGGCCGGTCTTCTATTCCAATCATGAGATGAAGTTGCTACTCCCGCCGCAATCCCGGCCCGCGAGGAGCATCCATGACCATCTGGCTGACCAACACCGCCACCCGCACCAAAGAGGAATTCACCCCTCTCGATCCGAATAACGTACGGATGTATGTCTGCGGGCCCACCGTCTATGACCGTGCGCATCTGGGCAATGCGCGCCCGGTGATCGTGTTCGACGTGCTCTACCGTCTGCTGCGCCATGTCTATGGTGCGGATCACGTCACGTATGTGCGCAACTTCACCGACGTTGACGATCGGATCAACGAGACGGCGCAAAAGCGCCGCGCGGCAGGGGCGGACGGAATGCTTGAAGATCTGATCCGCGAACGCTCGGACGAGACGATCAGCTGGTATCACGCCGACATGGACGCGCTTGGTGCGCTGCGTCCCGATCATGAACCCCGCGCGACCCAATATATCGACCAGATGATCGCGTTCATCGAAGACCTGATCGCCAAAGGCCACGCCTATGCCGCCGAGGGTCATGCGCTCTTCGCGGTCGATAGCTGGCCCGAAGGCTACGGCAAACTGTCCGGTCGGTCGGTAGACGACATGATCGCCGGTGCGCGGGTCGAGGTGGCGCCCTACAAGCGCAATCCGATGGATTTTGTGCTCTGGAAGCCGTCAACCGATGATCTGCCTGGATGGGACAGCCCGTGGGGTCGAGGCCGCCCCGGCTGGCACATCGAATGCTCTGCCATGGCGCACGAGTTGTTGGGCGATACGTTTGACATCCACGGCGGCGGCAATGACCTGATGTTCCCGCACCACGAGAACGAGATCGCGCAGTCTAAATGCGCAGGCCATGGCTTTGCCCGCTACTGGCTACACAACGAGATGTTGCAGGTCGAGGGCAAGAAGATGTCGAAAAGCCTGGGCAATTTCTTCACCGTGCGGGATTTGCTGGACGGCAATTGGAGCGGTGGTTGGAAAGTACCGGGTGAAGTGATCCGGTTTGTCTTCCTCTCGACACACTATCGTAAGCCAATGGATTGGACTGCTGAGAAAGCTGAGCAAGCCAAAGATACCTTGGAAAAATGGGCGCTTTTCACAAAAGACGTCAAAGCATCTGACACTATACCTTCAAAGCTAGTCGAGATGCTATCGAATGATCTCAACACTCCCGGCGCGATCGCTGAGCTACATAGGATCAGTAACAGTGGTGAATATGGAGACCTCAAATCTGCCTTGAAATTCCTATCTTTGGAACTGGCTCTGAGTGAAACTAACGCTGACGTTTTCGACCGTTTAGTTGAGGGTGAAACGGTACGACCTTTGATCGAAGCGTTAATCCAAGAAATGCAACGGGCTCGCGAAGAGAAGAACTATATTCGATCAGATGAAATTCGCGATGCCTTCAAAGAGGCAGGTGTTTCGGTTCGCTTCGAAAAGGGCGGTGAAATCGTTTACAAGCGCGAAGCGGATTTCCATTTGGCACCACTTGAAAGTGTTGCTTCAAAATGAATGCACTCCAGTGGAACCACTCAGCCCGGCGGCACGCCGGGCCGCGCCCGACCCTCCCCACGGGAGGGCGCCTTGGCTACCGGCTCGCACCGAACCAGCGGAATGCGTGTGACGCTGCCTCGTACCGCTCGAACGACAGATGCGCCCACCCAGGGTCGGGCGCGCCCCTTATCGCCCGGATACCCCGATGACCAAAACCAGCCTGACCCTATACGACACCACGCTGCGCGACGGGCAGCAGACGCAGGGCGTGCAATTCTCGACGCCCGAGAAACACCGCATCGTTGAGGCGCTTGACGCCATTGGCATCGACTATATCGAAGGTGGCTGGCCTGGGGCAAATCCCACTGACAGCGCCTTTTTCGATGAAGTTGGACATACCAAAGCCACCGTTACCGCATTTGGCATGACCAAACGCGTGGGCCGCTCGGCAGAAAATGACGACGTACTGGCCGCCGTGATGAACGCGGACACCAAGGCGGTCTGTCTGGTGGGCAAAACCCATGATTTCCATGTGACCGCCGCGCTTGGCATCACCCTCGACGAAAACGTCCAGAACATTCGCGCCTCGATAGCGCATATCGTGACGCAGGGTCGCGAGGCGCTCTTTGACGCCGAACACTTTTTCGACGGCTACAAGGCCAATCCCGACTATGCGTTAACCTGTTTGCACGCTGCCTATGACGCTGGAGCGCGGTGGGTCGTTCTGTGCGACACCAACGGGGGGGCACTGCCGTCGGAAGTGAGCCAGATCACCAGAACTGTGATCGAAAGTGGCATCCCCGGCGACCATGTCGGTATCCATACCCACAATGATACCGAAATGGCTGTCGCCGCCACATTGGCCGCTGTCGATGCCGGGGCGTGTCAGATTCAGGGCACGCTTAACGGGCTGGGCGAACGCTGCGGCAACGCGAACCTGACCGCACTGATCCCGACATTGCTGCTCAAGGAACCTTACGCCAGCCGCTATGAAACGGGTGTGACGCAAGATGCGCTTGAAGGAATGACCCAGATCAGCCGCATGCTGGATGAAATCCTCAACCGTGTGCCATTGAAACAAGCGGCCTATGTTGGATCGTCTGCCTTTGCGCACAAGGCCGGATTACACGCCAGCGCGATCCTCAAGGATCCCACGACCTACGAACATATTGACCCGGCGCAAGTGGGCAATCGCCGGGTGATCCCGATGTCCAATCAGGCGGGCCAGTCCAATCTGCGCCGCCGTCTGTCTGAAGCAGGGATCACCATCGCGGATAAAGACCCGGCGCTGGCCCGTATTCTTGACCGGATCAAGGCGCGGGAATCCGAAGGCTATTCCTACGATACCGCGCAGGCGAGTTTTGAGCTGTTGGCACGTGATGAATTGGGGCAACTGCCTGAATTCTTCGAGGTCAAACGCTACCGGGTGACGGTGGAGCGGCGGAAAAACAAATACAACAAGATGATTTCGCATTCCGAGGCAGTTGTCGTGGTCAAGGTCGGCACCGAAAAGAAGCTGTCGGTCAGTGAATCAATGGACGATCTGGGCAACGACCGTGGCCCGGTAAACGCGCTTTTCAAGGCGCTGGCCAAAGACCTTGGTCCCTATCAGGACATGATCGACGACATGCGGCTTGTCGACTTCAAGGTGCGCATCACCCAAGGCGGAACCGAGGCCGTGACCCGCGTCATCATCGACAGCGAGGACGGGCAGGGACGGCGTTGGTCCACCGTTGGTGTCAGCGCAAATATCATCGACGCCTCGTTCGAGGCGCTGCTGGATGCAGTGCGCTGGAAACTGGTGCGGGATGCGCAGTCTGCATGAGCTTTGACGCCGATCTGATCGCTTGTGCGCAATTGGTCGAACGGGGTGATCCCGACAGGTTCGCAGCGACGATGGCTGCCCCGGTTGAGGTGCGTAAAGTGCTGTTTCCGATTTATGCCTTCAACGTCGAAGTGTCCCGTGCGCCATGGGTGACACAGGAAGCCATCATCGCCGAGATGCGATTGCAGTGGTGGACCGACGCTTTGGACGAGATTGCAACAGGCGGTCTTGTGCGGCGGCACGAGGTTGTAACCTCGCTTGCGCATGTGCTGGATGCGACGGCTGCGCGGCAGTTGCAAAAGGCTGTGCAGGCGCGGCTGTGGGACGTTTATCGCGATCCGTTTGAAGATCATGCGGCATTTTCAAAATATATCGAAGACACGGCGGCGTCCTTGCTGCGCGCCGCGTCCCAAGCCCTGAGCGGGTCAATGCCGGATGCGCTGACAGATCTTGGCTATGCGGCTGGTCTGGCCCAGTTCCTGCGGGCTGTGCCAGAGTTGGAACGGCAGGGGCGTTGGCCCTTGGTGGATGGTAGACCAGAGGCGGTGCGTGATCTGGCTGCGACCGGATTTGACCGTTTGGTAAAATCCCGGCGCGCGCGTGCAAGTGTCCCGACACAGGCACGCCCCATCGCGTTGGCAGCATGGCAGGCGGGACCGATCCTTAAACAGGCGAAATCCGATCCGCGGCGCGTGGTAGACGGCACGCTGGGCACATCAGAGGCTGCCAAGAAAGCGCGTCTGATGTGGCAGGCCGCGACAGGGTGGTGGTAAGCTAAAACGCCAAACCAAAGCTGCATCCCACCCCTGTGGCCAACACATCGGCCGGGTCGGCGACGTCATCGACAAGCTCTTTTGAGACACCGATACCAATCGCGGCCAGACAGCCTGCGGCCGGATTGCCGGTTTCTTGCGTCACGATATGCGAAACCATTGCGCCGGCAGTGAAATGTGCGGCTTTGTCATAGTGTTGGCAGCCTGCAGAAAGCGGAAAGAGCAGGAAAAGAAAAAGGTTTCGAACCATGGCAGACACCATTCTGGTGGAGGGTGCCTGCCGTAATGAGACAAATCCGTAAATGATTCGTTACAGCTTGTTGTCCAAAATAGCTTGCTTTTTAGCGGTCAGACGGTTTCTTCCTTGGGTCGCAGCATCAGCCAGATCAATGCGCCACCGGCGAGCATCAGGAACGGGGCCATTGCCATGTTCACCGCGCTCCAGCCTTCGACCGGGGTGCCGCCGGAGCAATTGAGCAGGCCGCCCGAGGCTAGCGAGGCTACGGTCACGCCACCAAAGACCAACACATCGTTCATGCCCTGCACGCGGCCGCGCTCGTGCGGCTCGTGGGCTGCGGTCAGCATTGCGGTTGCGCCGATAAAGCCAAAGTTCCAACCGAAACCAAGTAGGATCAAAGCAACATAAAAGTTCGCGATATCAACTCCTTGCAGAGCGACTGCGCCAGCCGCGGCCAGAATGAGCAGCCCGGTCGCGACGATCTTTTCGACGCCGAAGCGTACGATCAAATGGCCTGTAAAGAAGGATGGAATGAACATCGCCAAAACATGCGCTGACACGATGTCAGCGGCCGTGTTGGCTGTAAACCCGCACCCAACTACGGCCAGCGGAGTGGAGGTCATGACGAGGTTCATAAGCGCATAGGTGACCATCGCACAAATGATCGCGACAGCGATGCGCGGGGTCTTCAACAGCTCTAACCGGGTGCGGCCCTTTGGGTCGTCTGCGTGCGGAGCTTTGGGCTTTGGGATATCGAGGAACAGAAACAGCGCGGAGCCGACGATATTCAGTATGATCACCGCGAAATAGGTGCCCAAGAACGGAACCACATAGGAATCTGCAGTTGCCTTGACCAACTGTGGCCCGATCACCGCGGCGGCCAATCCGCCCGCCATCACATAAGAAATCGCTTTGGGGCGGAATTCATCCGTGGCAGTATCGGCGGCGGCAAAGCGGTAAAACCCTTGCGCCGACATATAGATGCCGGTCAAAAAGCTGCCGACAAGGAAGACCGGGAACGACGCGATATAAAGACCGTAAGCACCAATCGCGCCGCCCAGCGCGCCGCCCATCGCACCCACAGCAAACCCGGCGCGCCGTCCGAATTTCTGCATGAAGGCGGAAATCGGCGTGGCCGTTGTCATCGACCCAAGTACGATCAGGGAAATCGGCAAGGTGGCGAAACAGATGTTTGAGGCCAATGACTGCCCGGCCAAGCCGCCAACTGTAAACAGCATCGGCATTTGTGAGCCTAGAATGGCTTGGGCGAGAACCAGAACGAAGACGTTGCGCTTGGCGCGTCGATTTTCTGTGGCGTCGTCGGGTGTGGCGTGGTCAATTGTGCTCATGAAAGCAGCGTTAGGTCCAAATTCCATTTCCTGCAAGTGTGACCGCGCACGCGTGGCGCTTTGCCTCGCGAATTTCTGAGCGATTGATGATGCGGGATTTCGACGGCTCGAATTCGGCTGGTTCCAGAACAGTGACGATCCTTGGTGGGTCGGCTGAAGCGCGCGATTTGGCTGCGCGGCTGGGGGATTGGGCTCAGCTTTGGTTGCCGGCAAAAGATCGCGTGACCGGACAGGGTGGATCGGATCCGATGCGTCTGGACGAGGCAATGGGAACTGCGTCTGCGCTGGTGGTGGCTCCGCATCCCTGCGATGTGGACACGTTAAACTTGGGCTCGCGGATAGCTGCAAAGACGGGCCTTGCGCATTTGACATTGGCGCGCCCCGAATGGCGTCCGACGCGTCAGGATCAATGGATTGATCTGCGGTTTGTGCGTGATGCGGCGCATGCCATTCCTGCAGGGGCCAAGGTTCTGGTCACGCTGGGACGGCCTGCGTTGCAAGAGTTAAAGGCGCTGCGCCATGCCTATCTATTCGTTCGTCAGTTGACTGAACATAACGACGCCTGTCCACTGAAATACGGTCGCTTTTTGCATGGCACAGCGCCTTTCACCGTCAGGCAGGAAATCGCTCTTATGCGCAAGTTTCGGATCGACGCGGTGCTCACCCGCAATGCAGGTGGGCCGGGTGGTTGGCCCAAGATCGCAGCTGCTCGTGCATTGGGATTGCCGGTTTACATGGTGGCGCGACCGCGTTTTGTGTCGGGACCCGTGGTCACGTCAGTCGCGGCCGCAATGGATTGGATTGAGGAACTTCTGTGGTTGGACGCCTGATCGAAACGGACGACTGCGTGCTGGAAGGTGCGGAGTGGCTGGCCAAAGCCGAACCGCGATTTGCCGACGTATTGGAGCAGACCGGTCCGTTGCCGTTACGGCGCAGGCCGGATGGGTTCGCGCAATTGCTGAGTGCGATTGTCAGTCAGCAGGTCAGTGTCGCGTCAGCGCGGGCCATCTGGGCAAAGCTTGAGACCGCTGGTGCGGTAACGCCAGACGCCGTGTTGCGCTTTGATCAGGACGGGCTGCGCGAGCTGGGTCTTAGCCGTCAGAAGGCGCGTTATGCCTGTGCATTGGCCGAGGCGGGCATCGACTATGACGCGCTGCGCCACGCGCCGAATGACGAGGTGATCAAGACACTGACTGCCGTAACCGGGATCGGTGTCTGGACCGCCGAGATCTACGCGATGTTTTCATTGGGGCGGGCAGATGTCTTTGCGCCGGGTGATCTGGCCTTGCAGGAAAGCGCTCGAATGCTGTTCGATCTGCCAGAACGCCCCAAGGAGAAACTGCTGCGGACAATGGCCGAGGCCTGGAGCCCATGGAGATCGGTTGCGGCGCGCGCGCTCTGGGCCTACTACCACGTTGCAAAAGACCGAGAGGGGATCGCATGACACGGGTTTTGAACGCCGAACGCAAGGAACCGGTATCCGGTGAAACCCGCTCTGCGGTGGTGTTCTTGCATGGCTATGGGGCCAATGGCGCCGACCTTTTGGGGCTCGCCGATCCGTTGGGCGAACATCTGCCGGATACTCTGTTCGTGGCACCCGATGCGCCCGAAGCCTGTGCCGGGGCGCCGTTTGGATTTCAATGGTTCCCAATCCCTTGGATTGATGGGTCGTCCGAAGAAGAATCGATGTCCGGAATGGCCAGTGCAGTCAATGACTTGAACGCCTTTCTTGATGCGTTAATGGTGGATGAGGACTTGCTGCCGGAACAGGTTGTGCTGTTTGGTTTCAGCCAAGGTACGATGATGGGTCTTCATGTGGCGCCACGCCGCGAAGATCCGATTGCCGGGATGGTGGCGTTTTCGGGACGGTTGCTTGAGCCAGAGCTACTGGTCGATGAGGTGGTCAGCCGCTTTCCGATCCTTCTGGTGCACGGCGACCAAGACGATGTCGTGCCTCCTCAATCGCTGCCCGAGGCAGCCGAGGCGTTGCAGAACGCAGGGTGGGAAGACGTGTTTGCCCATATCATGAAGGGCACGGCGCATGGCATTGCACCAGACGGGTTGCAGGTGGCATTGGCCTTTATGCGGGACAAGTGCAACCTGTGATGGCTCACCAGATGGGTTGCGCTTAGGCCAGCCCGTCGACCGCATCCGCGAGTTCAAGGAAATCCGGATATTGCGTTATGAATTGTGCATGATGGTTCGGGAACCGTTGCGCAAAACGATCCAGAAGTGCGCGGCACTCGGTTAATCGCCCCAACCTTCGGCTAAGCCAAATGCAGCGGATCACCGGGCGCTGGTCTTTGGGATGCATCGTGATCTTTTGCTGAAAGCCGTCATACATCCCGCCCAAATCGCGGTTGTGGTGACATTGGTGTATATAGAGATCCAGCAACCTGTCCCGATACTGCGGCGGGGCCTTTTCGAGCGCCCGCAGGGTTTCGGCCTTGAGGTCACGTGCGGTGATATCAAACGAAAACCGGTTCATCTCTAGATCATCGATCAGCTTGAAATAGCGCGATTTGTAGGTGTCAAAGGAATAGTCTTTAACCGAAGCTTGGCTTGCCCCTGCATAACGGTTGCGGTCGGTGTGCACCTTGAGGATGGCCGCTGCTATGGCGTCGATATCGCCGGGTTGCACCAGTTCGCCATTGTGTCCGGGTGTGATCATTTCACGGGGGCCATAGTCGACGTCATAGCTGATCACCGGGCAGCCGCAGGTCAGCGCTTCGAGCAGTGCAAGGCCAAAGCCTTCGGTCAATGTTGGGGCCAGCGAAAACAGTGATTGGCTGAACACTTGCGCCGGGTTTGCCGTGTGGCCCATCAGCATGACACGGTCGCCGCAATTATGGTGGTCGATCAACTGCTGCAACCGCGCTTGGCCAAGACCTGACCCGTAGATCAAGTAATTGCAGTCCGGGATCTGGTGCATGATGCGGGTAAAGGCTTCAATGCATTGGTGGATCGGCTTTCCCGTCAACTCAAGCCGCGACACGGTGCAGATGTGGGCCGGTTTCTCGCAGTTGGTATTGGTCACTTCGGTGTAATGCGGGATCACCCGGATCGGCGCGCGGTTGTTGATGTCTTCTTCAAGCCGTTCCTTATGTGCCCGGGTCGCGGTTACAATCGCGTCGCCGTCGAACGCTTCAATCAAACTGCGCGACCGCGGTACGATTTTGCCGGATGGGTTGCGATGATCGGCATGCAGAAACAAAACCTTTTTCGCCTTGATCGGTCTTTGCAGATAAGCTGAAGTGACACCGTCTATGAACACGATACTGTCTTCGGGAAAGAACTGCGCAACCAGCATTCGGTGATGTGCAGTGTCGTCATTAAACGTTCGATCAAGCCCAAAATCCCGAATCCAGAGCAAAGCACCATGTTCGCGCCGGGTCCGGCACCGGGGCGCGCCATCAGAAAACGCAGTCTTTTCAACCAGACCTTCGCCAAGTTGTACGCGGGATTCGACAAGATCATCGTTTAGATATTTCAGCCGGATGTCCTGATCCGTGTCTCCGAGAATACGCCGCACCGTCAGGGTGCCGGCGACAGTGGGTTCGAGACTGTCACGCATCACCGGTGTGCCGTGTTTGAAATAGGTGATCCGTGTTTTCTTACCTTCAGCGGTTTTCTGATCGTCCCAGCTGGGTAGGGTGGTTTCGGCCACGGCAGTAACACTGCTTTCTGGCACACAAAGTTCGTGGATGGAGCGATGTGCGATACGGTCGGAAAGCAACCCGCTGTGCACCAGATCGGCAAAGGCGATCTTTTGATTGCAGCTGTGTTGCAGGTTGAGCAACGTCACTCGCGTGTTTGGGCGATCTGCCAGCAGGTTCATGCGTTTGAACACTGCATTGACCTTCCCACCCCCAACATTCGCACCAAGCTTTGGCACGATACACATGATGTGGCTGGGATCGGCTGGCGGCATACGAGATCGGTTCAAGGACAGATGTGATCTCACTCTCTGCGAAACGTCAGCCGGACGCAATGAAAAGCCCTCTGATGAATGTCTCGACGGATCAGCTTGTGAACAGTAGCATCTTTCAACACGATCTTGCGGCGGCTCCACAAGGCGTGGCGCCCCCCGATTTCAAAAAAGGAGATCTGCCATGCCCAGCCTTCTTGCAACCTCTACCGTTCACCCCGTTTGGCGCGATCAGGATGTCGGTGCTTTGATGCCTGCCGCGGTTCCATCGACGAGGCTTGATGATGCGGTTGGGTTGGCTTTGGTCCAATGCGCAAAGAAACGCATGGATAGTGCAATGGGCTGTGGCGGAGGCACGGATTACGCGCGTCTCACATTCGATACAGGTGGTTTGCGCGGTCTGTGTTTCGTCGCCGCTGATGAAGTGGCCCGCTATCTCGTTGCCCAAGGTGAGAACGCCAAAGCTGTCATGGTGAAACCAGCGGGGGGAAGCGATCACTATTTTACGATCGTGAACAACGGAAACGCCCAGAATTCCGTGGTCATCGACGCCACGTGGAAGCAATTTCAGGAAGGTACGGCGGACAAACCGTTTTGCATCGCCGGAAAGCTAGGGTCTATCCGCTTTGTCTTTGGCCGCGATTCCGAGATCGTTGATATCTATGAGACCGGCATGACTGTTTTGGGCCAGTGGGACACCTACCAGTGTTTCCCTGATCCCTGACGCGGTTCAGCCGCGCCAGATCCAGCCACCGCCCAGGATACGGCTTCCTTCAGTTTGGTAGAACACGCAGGCTTGACCGGGTGACACGCCTTCTTCGGGTGTCAGCAATTCGACCTCGGCTTCGGTTTCCGAAAGCGGTCGAATGATAGCCTCGCGCGGTGGGCGGGTAGACCGCACTTTGACCGACACATGCCACTCGGGCTGGCTGGTAAAGTCAACATCACCAAGCCAATTGATCTCGCGCACTGGGATGGTACGGGTGGACAGCATGTCTTTGGGGCCGACGATCACCTGCTTGGTATCCACATCCAGCTTGACCACGTAGAGCGGATCGCTCAGCCCGCCGATACCAAGACCGCGCCGCTGCCCGATAGTGTAATGGATCACACCGTCATGCGTGCCCAGAACGCGGCCATCAGCATGCACGATCTCGCCCGGTTCCGCAGCGCCGGGGCGCAGCTTTTCGATTACGCTGGCATAGTTGCCATTCGGCACGAAACAGATGTCCTGACTGTCGGGTTTGTCCGCCACTTGCAAACCATAGCGCGCCGCCAATTCGCGGGTGGCGTCCTTGGACGGCAAATGGCCCAGAGGAAAGCGCAGGTAATTCAACTGTTCGGGTGTGGTCGAGAACAGGAAATAGCTTTGATCGCGATTTGCATCTTCGGCGCTATGCAACTCGGGTCCGTACTCACCCATTTTGCGCTGGATGTAATGTCCGGTCGCCATGCAATCGGCCTCAAGGTCTTTGGCGGTTTCCAGCAGATCTTTGAACTTCACCCGCTCATTGCAACGAATGCAGGGCACAGGTGTTGCGCCGGCAAGGTAGCTGTCGGCAAATTCGTCAATCACGGCGTCCTTGAAGATGTTCTCGTAGTCCAGCACGTAATGGGGGAAACCCATATCCTCGGCCACGCGGCGCGCATCGTGAATGTCGATCCCGGCGCAGCAAGCGCCTTTTTTGGCCAGGGCCGCCCCGTGATCATAAAGCTGCAGCGTCACACCGACCACGTCATAGCCTTCTTCGGCCAATTGAGCGGCCACCACGGAACTGTCCACGCCACCCGACATCGCCACAACCACGCGGGTCTCCGAGGGCGGCTTAGCAAAACCAAGCGAATTGAGGATCGGCGCATCGAGGGCCATTGGGGTGTCTCCGGACAGGGTAGGGGTGATCGCGCAAAATATAGGTAAATCCGACATACTCTCAACCCTTGGCTTCACGTCACATTAAGGGTGATGTCGCAAAGGTGCCCATAAGCAGGAATTCAGGGCTTGGAAAGGGCTGGAACATGTATCTGAAAAAAGCGAACGGCCCCCGCACGGTCACTTTGACGGATGGCACAATTCTGTCGCATGCCGATCTGCCACCGCCCAACACCTATCGCTGGGTTGCCTCGCGCAAGGCGGTGGTGGTGGATGCGGTGTTGCACCACCTTATCTCGAAGCAAGAGGCGCTTTCTCGGTATGAGCTGAGCGAAGAAGAACTTGATGCCTGGATCGCCGCTTCGATGTTGCACGGCCGCGACGCTCTAAAAGCAACAGCGGTACAGCGATACCGGTGAGGGCAGCGCGTTAATTCAATCTTAAGTTGTTTGCAGTCAATCTGCCATGCTAACGTAAGGTTAACCTTTTCACGCCAGTGTCCCGATTGCCGGACACTGACATTGCGGAGAAACTTGATGCGCGTACTCTTGGTCGAAGACGACCCGACGACGTCGAAAAGCATCGAATTGATGTTGGGCAATGCCAATTTGAATGTCTATTCCACCGATCTTGGGGAAGAAGGCATCGATCTGGCCAAGCTGTATGACTACGATTTGATCCTTCTTGATTTGAACTTGCCAGATATGAATGGCTTGGATGTTTTGCGGCAATTGCGGCTCGCGCGTATCGAAACGCCGATCCTGATCCTTTCGGGCAACGATGCCAGCGAAGACAAGATCAGGGGCTTTGGTTTTGGGGCAGATGATTATCTGACCAAACCGTTCCATCGCGAAGAACTGATCGCGCGGATCCACGCGATTATCCGGCGTTCCAAGGGGCATTCCCAGTCGATCATCCGCACCGGGAAGGTTGAGGTCAATCTCGACGCAAAAACCGTGCAGGTCCGCGGCAACACGGTGCACCTGACGGGTAAGGAATACCAAATGCTCGAACTGCTTAGCCTGCGGAAAGGGACAACCCTGACGAAAGAAATGTTTCTGAACCATCTCTATGGCGGCATGGATGAACCAGAACTCAAGATCATTGACGTGTTCATTTGTAAATTGCGCAAGAAACTCTCTGAAGCGACCGGCGATGGCAGCCATATCGAGACCGTTTGGGGCCGTGGTTACGTGCTGCGCGATCCCGAAGTGGATGAAGACGCGCGCATTGCCATTGGCGCGTAGCAGCGTGTGTGATTGACGGCTTGTCTCTGTTGATTGGGGGCTTGCCGCTGCCTTGCTGACGTCAAGTTGCAGGTTCTGCACAGAATCGTCTTTTCAAATCTGGACGCTGTGCACCCCCGGGCCTATCACTCTGTCCAAGACTTGAGGCCAAGGGGGGCACATGGCAGAGCAGGAGATTGCGGTCAAAGACCTGTCAGAGGCGGATGCCCGCGTTGAACTCGAACGCCTGGCCAGTATCCTGGCCGAGGCGAACACAGCCTATCACACCGAAGACGATCCTGACTTGTCGGATGCAGACTATGACCGTCTCAAACGCCGCAATGCTGAAATCGAAACGCGCTTTCCAAACCTGAAACGGACGGATAGCCCAAGCGAACAGGTCGGCGCGCCGGTTGCGGACGGCTTTTCAAAGGTCCGGCACGAAGTGCGGATGATGTCGCTTTCGAATGCGTTCGAAGACGACGACATCAGCAGTTTTGACCAGAGCATTCGCCGGTATCTGGGCCTTAGTGAAACCGACCCACTGGCGTATACCGCAGAGCCAAAGATCGACGGGCTGTCTTTGTCCTTGCGATATGAGAATGGCAAACTGGTGCAAGCCGCCACACGGGGTGATGGGGCCACCGGCGAAAACGTCACCGCTAATGCCCGCACCATCGACGACATTCCCGAAACGCTGAGCGGTGCGCCCGACATCCTCGAAATCCGCGGCGAAGTGTATATGAGCCATGCCGATTTTGCAGACCTGAACGACCGGCAGTCTGCCAAAGGGGCCAAGACCTTTGCCAACCCGCGCAATGCGGCCGCCGGGTCGCTTCGCCAACTCGATGCCACCATCACCAAAGACCGTCCGTTGCGCTTTTTCGCGTATTCATGGGGGGCGCTCAGTGCACCTTTGGCGGAAACGCAGACTGGTGCGATCCATCGGATGCAAGAGCTTGGCTTTCAAACCAATCCGCTGACTCAACGCTGTGATGGCCCCGGCGAAATGATCGCGCATTATAAAACCATCGAAGAACAGCGCGCCACATTGGGGTATGACATCGACGGCGTGGTCTACAAAGTTGACGATCTTGGGTATCAATCACGCCTCGGTTTCCGCTCGACCACGCCCCGCTGGGCGATCGCGCACAAGTTTCCTGCCGAACTGGCGTGGACACGTCTGGAATCGATCGACATTCAGGTTGGCCGCACAGGTGCGCTCAGCCCGGTGGCGCGGCTTACGCCCGTCACGGTGGGCGGCGTCGTGGTTTCGAACGCCACCCTGCACAACGAAGACTATATCGCCGGGCGCGATGCCAATGGTGCGCCGATCCGGAGCGGCAAGGATATTCGTGTGGGGGACTGGGTGCAGGTCTACCGCGCGGGGGACGTGATCCCGAAAGTGGCGGATGTGGACCTCAAAAAACGGCCTGACGATGCGCAACCCTATGATTTCCCAACGCTTTGCCCTGAATGTGGGTCCGAGGCGATCCGCGAAGAGGGTGATGCAGTTCGCCGGTGTAGCGGTGGCCTGATATGCCCGGCGCAGGCGGTGGAGAAGCTCAAACATTTCGTGTCACGCGCCGCGTTCGATATCGAAGGTTTGGGGGCAAAACAGGTGGAACAGTTCTACAACGACGGCTGGATTAAGGAACCCGCTGACATTTTCACGCTCCGCGACCGTTATGGCAGCGGTATGCAACAGCTCAAGAACCGCGAGGGCTGGGGCGAGAAATCGGCGCAGAACCTTTTTGACGCCATTGACGAAAAACGCAGCATTCCCATGGGACGTCTGATCTTTTCGTTGGGCATTCGACATGTGGGGGAAGTGGTCGCAAACTTGCTCGCCCGGTCTTATGTCACGTGGGACGCGTTTCATACCGCCATCGACGCCGCTCATGATCCCGAAAACGATGCGTGGGACGGCCTGATAGGCATCGACGGAATTGGCAAAGTGGTCGCAACATCGCTGGTCTCAAGCTTTGCGCAAGGCGCTGAACGCGCGTCAATCAATCGTTTGGTGGCGCATCTGGACGTGCAAGAGGCCGAACGCCCACAAACCGAAGGCAGCCCGGTCGCTGGGAAAACCGTCGTTTTCACCGGCTCACTCGAGCGCATGACCCGCGCCGAGGCCAAGGCACGTGCTGAATCGCTGGGGGCCAAGGTGTCTGGGTCGGTATCGGCCAAAACAGACCTGCTGGTTGCCGGGCCGGGTGCGGGGTCAAAGGAGACCAAGGCACGCGATCTTGGCGTGCAGATTATCGATGAAGATGGCTGGTTTGACCTGATCGAGGGCGCATGAGCGGCAGGCCGGAAATCTTGTTTCCGCTTTTCAGCGCACTCAGCGGGCTAAAGGGTGTGGGTCCCAAAACTGCCGAAACGTTGGGCCAGATGGGCATCGAGGTGCCGCGAGATCTGCTTTACACGCTGCCCCATTCGGTGGTCGACCGCCGCCTGCGCGATACGGTCAACGGGACGGATTTGCCCGCAACCCTGACCGTTGAGGTCGACATCGGCGCCCACCGCCCGCCGCGCAACAAAGGCGGCGCTTACCGGGTACAGGTCGAAGATGCGAAGACCGCGTTTCAGATCGTGTTCTTTCACGCGCGTGGTGATTACGTGGCGAAAATCCTGCCTTTCGGCGCGCGCCGCATTGTGTCTGGCAAGGTCGAATTTTTCGACGGCATGGCGCAGATGGTGCATCCCGATCATGTGCTGTTGCCAGACGAAGCGGGCACCTTGCCAGAATTCGAACCGGTATATCCGCTCACTGCCGGGATCACGCAAAAGACCATGTTCAAGGCGGCAACTGACGCTTTGACCCGCGCGCCCGACTTGGAGGAATGGGTCGATGCGCGCTTGATAGAGCGGGAAGACTGGCCAAGCTGGAACACGGCGATGCGCGCCGCCCATGCACCCGACGGCATGGGCGCGCTGTCGCTCGACAGCCCGGCGCGGCGACGGTTGGCCTATGACGAATTGATGGCGCATCAATTGACACTCGCTTTGGCGCGTGCGCAGAAACGCGCAAAGCCGGGAATTGCATCGTCGGGCAACGGCAAATTGCGACACAAGGTGATGACCGCGCTTCCGTACCGGCCCACCGGCGCGCAGATGCGTGCGATTGACGAAATCACAGATGACTTGGCCAGCCCGCACCGCATGAACCGCTTGCTTCAGGGCGATGTCGGGTCAGGCAAAACGCTTGTCGCCTTTATGGCGCTGCTCACCGCGGTCGAGGCGGGCGGGCAAGGTGTGATGATGGCCCCGACGGAAATCCTCGCGCGGCAGCATCTGGAAGGCTTGCAGCCCTTGGCCGAGGATGCAGGCGTGGTTTTAGAGTTGCTGACGGGGCGCGACAAAGGCGCAGAGCGTAAAGCGAAACTGGCGGCTTTGCAGCGCGGTGATATCCAGATCCTTGTGGGCACCCATGCGGTGTTTCAGAAAGACGTTGAATTCTCTGACTTGCGATTGGCGATCATTGACGAACAGCACCGTTTTGGCGTGCGGCAACGGCTTGAACTGGGTCGCAAAGGCATGGCGGTTGACGTGTTGGTCATGACGGCAACACCGATCCCCCGGTCTTTGGCGCTGGCCCAGTATGGCGACATGGATGTTTCGGTGCTAGACGAAAAGCCGCCCGGCCGAACACCGGTAAAAACCGCGCTCTTGTCGAATGAACAGATGGACGGCGTGATCGAGCGGTTGCGGCAAGCGGTGGCCGAGGGGCGGCAGGCCTATTGGGTCTGCCCTTTGGTAGACGAAAGCGAATTGTCCGACCTGACAGCCGCAGAAGAGCGGTTCAAGCGCCTCCGTGCAACGTTGGGAGAAGGGGTGGTTGGGCTTGTGCATGGCCAGATGCCGCCTGCCGAGAAAGACGCAGCAATGGCGCGTTTCGTGTCAGGACAAACCGGTGTTCTGGTGGCGACAACAGTGATCGAGGTAGGGGTGAATGTGCCCAACGCGTCGATCATGGTCATTGAACGGGCCGAGACCTTTGGTTTGGCCCAGTTGCATCAGCTTCGCGGCCGTGTGGGGCGCGGGGCAGCAGCGTCGACCTGCCTGTTGCTCTACCAACCGCCGCTGTCTGAAACCGGGCTGAAACGGCTTACGACCTTGCGTGAAACCGAAGACGGGTTTCGCATTTCCGAGGTCGATCTGGAAATGCGCGGAGCTGGAGACGTGTTGGGCACCGCACAGTCGGGATTGCCGCGCTTTCAGATCGCTGATCTGGAGCGTCAGGCCAGTTTGATGGCGCTGGCACAGGATGATGCGCGCAAGCTCTTGCTGGATGACCCGACGCTTACCTCTGACCGGGGGCAAGCGGCGCGAGCACTGCTTTATCTGATGAAACAGGATCAGGCGATACAGCTGATCTCGGTCGGTTAACCGCTTTTGTTCTCAAATGTTCTCATAAAGTTCTTTACAGATTGTTCTGAATGTGAGAACAAAGGAGCAACAAGGAGGACATCATCATGATGCAGCGGATCAAAACCACGCTTCACACGGCCAAGGCCCAAACCAATACAGCGCTTCTTCAGGATGCGCTTGGTGCCATGTCTTTGATCGTGATGCTGGTCGCAGCGCTGCATCTGCCGGTGCTTGTCTGACTTTGTTTTCTGCCTGCGTGTTTTGCCTGAACGCTCATTCGCATCCTGTCCCAACTGATGCACCTGTTCCAGAAGGTTGCCTGCCTTCAGAGCGATGACGGCCCCCAACGAACACGTCACTTTACCGCCGCCTTCTTTTGAAGTGCGGCGGTTTTTTTATTAGATGGTAAAATTCTGGGATCAGGCGGTTTGCGTTTCCGCAAGCTGGACCACGGCGTCAGATGCGGCCTCGAGCGTTAGTAGGATCGAGGCATGGCGGTTTTTGAACGCCACGGCCGGGCGCAAAACCTCTAACCCGTCGAACGGCGCCGCAGGTGTTGGGCCGTCTTCTTTCAGCATGACGCGCAATTCATCCCGCGCTTGCGTGATTTGATCGGGCGTACAGCCCATAATCGCGCTGCCCACAACCGATGCTGCGGCCTGGCCCAAAGCGCAAGCTTTGACGTCCTGACCAAAGTCGCTGACTTTGCCGTTCTCCATTGTCAGATCGACGGTCACTGTCGATCCGCACAAAGGCGAGCGTTTCTTGACCGTCGCACCGGGCGCGTCGAGCCGGGTGTGATGGGGAATGTCCGCAGCCAATTCGAGGATGCGCGCGGAATAAAGCTTGATCAGATCGGTGTCGCCGGACATGGCTTTCCCTTTCGCCGTTCCACCCATAGATAGGGGACCAAACGGCGGATGCAAAAAGGTTTTTCCCCATGAGCTTTGATCCTGCGACTTTGGTCTATAACGAGGCAGGCCTGATCCCGGCGATCGCACAGGACGCGGTGTCGGGTGAAGTGCTGATGATGGCGTGGATGAATGCCGAGGCGGTGGCGAAAACGCTGGAGACTGGTCGCGTCACCTATTGGTCACGCTCGCGGGCCGCATTTTGGGTCAAAGGTGAAAGTTCGGGCCATGTTCAGGAATTGATCGCGTTTCGCGTGGATTGTGACCGGGATTGTGTGTTGGTGAGTGTCAATCAAACTGGGCCGGCTTGTCATACCAATCGCAGGTCGTGTTTCTACACCGAGGTGCAGGACGGCGCGGAAGCGGAGATATTGGCGCCGATGCGGCCGTAGTTTTGGCATATTTGCAAAAAGAAGAAGTAGGACAAAGCGCTTAAAGCCCAACCATCCGCCTGATATCCCGAGGCGTGGCGCCTTCGCTGCGATAGTGCGCGATCGCCCTTGCATCATCGCGTTTGGCAAGCCGTTTGCCGTGATCGTCCCGGATCAGTCGGTGATGATGGTACATGGGGATCGGCAAGCCAAGTAGCGTTTGCAAGAGCACATGGATCGCGGTCGCGGTGGCAAGGTCTTCGCCCCGTATCACATGCGTGATACCTTGGGCGCCGTCATCGACGACGACACTGAGGTGATAGGAGGCGGTCTTCGTATCTCGTCGAGCCAGCACCACATCGCCGACCGCGTTCACAAAATGATCGCGCGTTAACCTTATTGCTGGGTGAAGGCCGGTGTCGGTGTAGAGCGGCAAAGTCGTGAGGCTGTCGATGGCTTTTTTCATGTTGAGGCGCACAGCGTCGGTGTCTGTACGATCGCCCCATACGCGATGACGGCAGGTGCCGGGATAGATCAAACCATCAGGCCCATGCATTGGCGCGCCCTCTTGCGGGGCAGACATGGCGCGCCGGATGTCGCCACGTGTGCAGGAACAGGGGTAAAGCAGCCCCATGTCGCCGAGCTGCGTTAGTGCTGTTTCATATGCAGACGTGTTGTCCGACTGGCGCAGTACCGGTGTTTCCCATGTCAGGCCAAGCCACGTGAGGTCTTCGTAGATTTGTGCCTCAAACGCAGGTGTGCAGCGGGCGGTGTCGGTGTCTTCGATCCGGAGCAGAAAGCGGCCTTGCGCCTCTTGCGCCATGTCGAACGCCAAGAGCGCAGAAAATGCGTGGCCAAGGTGGAGTTGGCCCGTTGGGCTGGGTGCAAAACGGGTCGTGAAACCCACTATTCCGCTGCGGATTTGGCGGGGTCCTGGGCGGCGAGCCAGTCTGACCATGCGGTTTTGGCACGGTCGGTGTAAGCTTTGTAGCGATCCTTGCGACCGCGGCGTCCGCCTTTAAGCCCGTCAACCGGGCGGAAGAGGCCGAAATTGACATTCATTGGTTGAAAGGTTTTTGCCTCGGCGCCGCCAGTTATGTGGTGGATCAGCGCACCGTGCGCGCTGTCCTGCGGCACAGTCGGGATTGGTTGGCCGGTCATTTCGGCAGCGGCCATGCGACCGGCCAAAAGGCCCATGGCCGAGGATTCGACATAGCCTTCGACACCGGTGACCTGACCGGCAAAACGGATATTCGGCTTGGAACGCAGGCGCATTTGGTCGTCAAG
This sequence comes from Marivita sp., assembly GCF_965656765.1. Classification (GTDB taxonomy): domain Bacteria; phylum Pseudomonadota; class Alphaproteobacteria; order Rhodobacterales; family Rhodobacteraceae; genus Marivita. The sequence goes on from NZ_CBFHLV010000006.1 coordinate 56,450, forward strand.
CAGCGTTGGGCTGTTAAGAAACGTGTTGCGATGAATGCCGCCAAGGCGGGCAAATTTAGCGTTTTCAAGGCCGGGAATCATTTTGAAAACATCGGCTTGCGCGCCGTACTTCATCTTGGTTTGGAAGCCGACGATATTATAGAGTGTCCCCAGCGCATTGTCGCGGCGTAGCTGAACGACGGCCCATGGTTTGACATCTGGTTGGTGAGGGTTGGTCAGGCCTACAGGTTTCATCGGTCCGTGGCGCAGTGTTTCACGACCGCGTTCAGACATCACTTCAATAGGCAGGCAACCGTCAAAATAACCAGCGGTTTCACCTTCGTGGAACTCTGTCTTGTCGGCGGCCAGAAGCGCGTCGATGAACGCATCGTACTGCGCCTTGTCCATCGGGCAGTTGATGTAGGCGCGCTGCTCTTCCTCGGTTTCGCCTTTGTCATAGCGTGACTGAAGCCAGGCTTTGGACATGTCGATGCTGTCAAAATAGACGATGGGCGCGATCGCGTCGAAAAAGGCCAGTCGGTCGGTGCCGGTTTCAGCCTGGATTGCTTGGCCCAAGGCCGCGCTGGTCAGCGGGCCGGTGGCAAAAATCCAATGGCCTTCGTTGGGCAGATCGGTGATTTCTTCGTGGCTGACGCGCACATTCGGATGCGCATGCAGGCGGCGGGTGATTTCAGCACTGAAGGCATCGCGGTCCACGGCAAGCGCTCCGCCAGCGGGCAGGCGGTGTTGGTGCGCGGTGTCGATGATCAGGCCACCAGCCTCGCGCATTTCCCAGTGCAGCAGTCCCACCGCGTTCTGTTCATGATCGTCAGACCGGAATGAATTGGAGCAGACCATCTCGCCCAGATCGCCAGTTTTGTGGGCGAAGGTTTCGACCTTGGGGCGCATTTCGTGAATCACGACCTGAACGCCGCGATGTGCGGCTTGCCATGCTGCTTCGGATCCGGCCATTCCGCCGCCGACGATGTGGAGTTCTTGTGTCATGGGGCGCATGTAATCCGTTGTAGAGTGTTTGTCACGTCACTGATCAGGGCTGATGAGACCCAAGCCGCGCAGGTAAATGCCGATACCGGACTCGAGCAGTTCTTCAGGTGGGAATGGCGATGTTGTGCCTGGCGAATTGCGGGCGAAAAGTTCGACCACGCCGTGGCTCAGCGCCCAAACATGCGCGGAAAACATGGATGCAGGAGGGCGTTTCTCTGGCGGGATATGTTGAGACAATTCCTCGGCGGCGCGTTCCAGCACGGAACGGGCGCGGGCGGACACGGCAGCGAGTTCGGGCGTTCGATTCACCGAAATGCCACTCTCGAACATTGCAATGTAATGACCTGGGTATTTTCGCGCAAACGCCAGATAGGCGCGGCCCGTTGCCTCGAACGCGGCAAGAGCCGAGGGTTGACCGCTGTCATAGGCGTATTGCATCACGTCGGCGAAGATTTCGTATCCTTGAAGGGCCGCTTCAGCGATCAGGTCTTCGCGGCCTTCGAAATGGCGATACACGGCGGCGGGGGTTACGCCCGCCTGTTTTGCGGCCTCCGACAGGGTAAAGCCGGTCGGGCCTTTTTCGGTGATCAGCTGGAGCGCCGCATCAACGAGGGCTTGCCGCAAATTGCCGTGATGGTAACCGCGTTTAGCCATCCCAGATGTCCGGCCCGCCACAGACCTTGGAATCAACCTGGCCCAGTGCTTTGAAGTCTTTGCGTGTGTAATCCAGCTGCGTCAGAACGCTTCGGATTGCGTTAATCCGCGCGCGGCGTTTGTCATCGGACCGCACGATGGTCCAGGGTGCGTGATCGGTATGGGTCTTGGCAAAGGTTTCCTTGATCGCATCGCTGTAAGCGTCCCATCTTTTCAGGCCTTCAACGTCGATCCATGAGAGTTTCCATTGCTTTAGCGGGTCTTTCTCACGCGATAGAAAGCGCCGCAGCTGTTCGGCGCGACCAACATTAAGCCAAATCTTGAAAAGCTTGATACCGTCATCGACCAGCATGCGTTCAAAATCAGGCACTTGGCGGAAAAAGTGCATGCGCTGCTCGGGAGTGCAAAATTCGAACACATGCTCGACCACAGCCCGGTTGTACCAGCTTCGATCGAAGAAGGTCACTTCTCCGGCGGCAGGCAGATGATCGATATAGCGTTGGAAATACCATTGGCTGGCTTCGGTTTCTGTCGGCTTGGAAAGCGCTACAACATGCGCGCCGCGAGGGTTAAGGTTTTCTCGGAAACGTTTGATTGTGCCGCCTTTTCCAGCGGCATCGCGCCCTTCGAATACGATTGCGATGCGGGTGCCAGTGTCGCGCGCCCAGGTCTTCATCTTGACCAGTTCGATTTGAAGCGCATCAAGATCTTTCTGATACGCCTTGCGTGGCATCCGTTCTGAATACGGGTAATCAGGATTGATTATATCGTCTTTGTCCGCGCGTTTGATCGCGTCGCGAATGTCCTTGGGCGCATCGTTTTTGAAGAAGGCGCTGATCGCACCATCAAAGGGAAGGTCCATCTCCGGCCCTTTCTATCATCTGCTCTGACTTGAATATGGGATGTTAATGCGATTAACGCAAACCCGCACGTTGTGCAGCACGGTCGATCGCGTCGATGACTTCGGGTTCAGCGGCGTGGTGTGGCATGTGACCAATGCCTTCAAGCACGGTCAGATTGGCGCTTGCAATTTGATTGGACAGTGGGATCGAGTGGATCGACAGGCCGACAGTCGTGTCGGCATCCCCGTGAATGATTTCGGTCGGCACAGTGATTGCGCCATAGCGCGTGTACAGCGCCTTGATTTCATCTAGCAAATTGGCCCGCTGCATCGCGTTGGCGCGCATGGTGTCGCGGCGAAGGGTCAAAGGTGCGCCAATGTGCTTTGCATACCCTTCTGGTTCGCTTTGGGGCGCAAAGACGCCTTCGATGGCGCTATCGACAACGGGGTTTGGCACAAACGCGGTGAGGGCGGGCACGACAATGGCGCTGCCCAAATCGCTTGAGGTCACTTTGTAAAAGGTGCTTAGATCGCTGTTCCACGGGTTCGACGCGGCAGCGACGAGGATCAGAGCAGACAGGCTTTCGGGACGTTCCACAGCCCACGCAAGGGCAACAGCCCCGCCGTAGCTTTGGCCCAGAACCATGGGGTTTTGTAAGCCAAGTTGGTCTGATGCGTCCGCCAAAAGCGTCGCTTGCTCGATCAATGTGGTGCCTTCAGGATTGACCCGTTCTGTATAACCCAGACCGGGGCGGTCAAAGGCCGTTACGCGATATCGGTCCGCCAGTTTGTCGACCAAGGAAAACGTGAAATCACGCAGGTTGCCGCTGGCCCCATGGATCAGAACAATATCGGGGCCTTCGCCTTTGGTGACGTAATGCACTTGTGTGCCATTGACGATCAGGAACTGGCCTTCAGGGGGGAAACGGTTTTCCGCCACGTTTTCGCGGTAAGAGGCTGTACAGGCTGTCGTCAAAACCAAAGCCGCCGCACACCCAAGCAGCACGCCAATCCCTTTTACAGCCAAAACCGCCTCCTATCTGTTGCGCAGATCCGTGCTGGCTGCGCCGATCTGCTCTATGTCGAACGGAGTGGTAAGGTAGATCTCTGACACCCAGTTGCCATAGAGAAGATGCGCGTGGCTGCGCCAGCGGTTCTGCGGCGGCTGTGATGGGTCGTCATTGGGATAGTAGTTGGCTGGCACATTGATTGGCGTGTCGTTGGCAACATCGCGGTCGTACTCATCCTTGAGAGTGTTGCTGTCATATTCGAAATGGTTGAACACATAGAGCGCGCGATGGTCTGGGTCTTCAACAAGACAGGGGCCGGTTTCGGGGCTGTCGATCAGAATACTCAATCCTGCATTGTCGACGTCGTCGCGCCTGATCTCTGTCCAGCGGCTGACAGGGATCACCATGTCATCAGAGAACCCGCGCAGATACGGTGATGCAGGCGCAAGGTTTCGATGTCGGACACATCCGAACGCCTTTTGTGCCAGCGCAATCTTGGGCACGTTATGGAAATGGTTGATCATCGCCATACCGCCCCAGCACACACCAAAGGTCGAGTGAACATTGGTCTGGGTCCAGTCCATGACCTGCTCCAGCTCGTCCCAATACGTGACCTCGTCAAACGGTAGGTGTTCAATTGGCGCGCCTGTGATGATCAGGCCGTCGAATTTTTCACCGCTGTCTGCGACTTCGGAAAATGGGCGGTAAAAGCTTTCCATGTGTTCGGCTGCGGTGTTGCGCGTTTGGTGTTCGGACATACGGATCAGGTTAAATTCGATCTGCAATGGGGTCGCGCCAATCAGCCGGGCAAACTGGTTCTCGGTTTGAATCTTCTTGGGCATCAGGTTCAGCAAGGCAATCCGCAGCGGGCGGATGTCCTGTTCGCTGGCCAGTTCATCGGGAATGACCATCACGCCTTCGCGCTTGAGCACGTCATAGGCGGGCAGGTTGTTTGGCAGTTTGATGGGCATGTCTTACGGTCTTTTCTGGTCTAGCGCGCTTGCGATCAACATATCAAAGTTCGGTGGCGTGGCGTCTGCCATCAGATCATGGGCGTCAATGGTGACGCCCCAATGATCCGCCATCATCTGATAGCGCGGCTGGCGGTGTGCCAGGGCTTGCGCATAGGTCCATCGGATGAATGTATCTGGGTCAACTGTGTCTTCTTTGGCGTTGTTTTCGCTCAGATACTGCTGCCAAACACGGCTCAGGAATTCTGGCTGGTAGGCCATTGGTTTAGGCGCCTTGTCGAAGCGACGGATAAGTTCCTGCGTGTGGGCCTCGTCACCTTTGATCCAGACCAGCAAGGCGTGTTTCGACAGTTCGGTCAGGATCGGATCGTTGGGGTCTTCCGGATCAACCCATTCGCAGATCGACCCGCCGGTATCGCAGACGAAATGAGGATAGCCATAGATGTCCATGGACCGGTCAATGAAATAGCCTGTGTCCAGCAATGCGGCCATTTCTGCGCGGCGGAACTGGTCTTGGCGCTTGCGGTATTCAGCCATTGGCACACCGCCCTTGGCTGGATCACCTGGCTTGCCCAGGTAGGCGGCAACGGGAGCCAGATTGTCAAAGGTAAGGTTAGAGCCGATATAGATCGAGTCCGACATCAACAGGTCGCGCAGGAACGGCACTTTCATTGCTTCGCGCTTGGCGTTGTCGGCGATGTATTCGCCCATGTACCGGGTGCCGATGCGGTAATCGATGGAGTAGTGGAACCAATCACCACTGTCGCGCAACAGGTTCGAAATATGGGTCTTGCCCAAGCCCGACATCGCAAAGAGCACAACGCGCTTTTGCGGCGCGTTCAGCCAGTCCTGTCCAGTTTCGTAGATCATTGTGACGTCCCGTGCCCGTAAACCCGTCGTTTGGGATTAGCGATGCGGCGCGGGGGCGTCAAACGGTTGTGACCCTGCGCTTCCAAAGTCGCCCGTCGATGATGCTTAGGCCAAGGGCGAGCAGGGCAAAGCCCAGATACTCGCCCGGGTGCAGCGTTTCGTTGCGCACGAGCGCCCCTAGCGTGATTGCGATCGGCGGAATGAGAAGGGTGACCAGCATAAGGTTTCCGCTGCCCGCCATGGCCAGCACGCGGTAGTAAAGAAGGTAGGCCAGCGCGGTGGCGATGATCGCGTAATATCCAATGGCGGCCAAAGTTGACGGGGCAAGCGCCAGAGACGGCAAGCCTTCGACCAGCAGTACCAGCGGGATCATGCACAGCGTTGACCCAGTCAGCATGCCCGCCGCCGCAATAACCGGGGGCACCCCACCCAGCATCTTGCGCGCCCACGCGCTGGCGAGCGCGTATGACACTGTACCAGCGACGATGGCCATTTGTGCCAGCGATGTGGTGTCGAACTGCCGAAGCGCATCCAGCCCGATTGCCAGACAGACGCCGAAGAACCCCAATCCCACACCCAAAGCTTTGCGCAGAGTCAGCTTTTCATCGGCAAAGACCAACGCGGCCACGACGATTCCAAAGATTGCCGTTGCCGCATTGAAGATCGAGGTGAGGCCGGTTGGGATGTACAGTTGGCCCCATGCCATCAGGCTAAAGGGGATGACGTTGTTCAAAACGCCCATGACAAGAAATGCGCCCCAAATCTTGGGGTCTCTGGGCAACGTCAAACGTTTGAGCAGGGCAACACCCCACAGGACGAGCATCGCCCATCCAGTGCGGTGCAAAACGGACGTCAGCGGCCCGATTTCGTCAAGTGCGGTGCGAATGGCAAGGAACGACCCTCCCCAGATCACACCCAACAGGACAAGTTCGGTCCACGCGCGGGTGGAGAGAGAGGTTTGTGGTGTCATGCCAGAGCAGTAGCTGGGGGGCTTTCACGACACGACCCGAAACATGCGCAAAACGCAAAAGCCCCGCCAGATGCAACCGGCGGGGTCACTCGTTAGGCTTGATACCGCTTAAAAGTCAACGGTCAGGGAAACGCCTATTCCGAGGGCCGTGTTGTCTTCGTATTTGACGCCCGATGCATCCTCGGCATCACCGATCCATGCGTATTCGATGCCGCCGCGCAGGGTCATGTTGTCCATTTTGTACTGACCGCCAATGCCAAGGCTGACGAATCCATCACGCGGGGCAAGCCGTGATACGGTATCGCCGTTCTGCGCTTCGTAGGTGACCTGCGCAAAACCGGACAGATCGTCCGAAAACGCGCGCCCAACGCCAAGCTTCCAAGTGGTGCGATCATTGTCAAAGCCGGTCACAGCACCGCCTGTGGCCGTGTCGTACTGTGGCGTGCGGACTTCCCATTTGGACCATTCGGTCCATTTGACCTGACCGTACAGCAGCGTGCCTGGCGCGATCCCACTTTGGAAATCAAGCGCAACAACCTGCGGCATGGTCACTTTGGTCTCGCCTCCAGAGACGTCGATGCCAAGGCCCGGGATGCTTTCGCTGGTGCCGAAATTATGTTCGATCTCGCTCTGCCATGACAGGGCCACGCGCAGCGCGATGTCAGGGATTTCGTAAGCAACACCAAGGATTGCGCCCCAGTCGCCGACGCGGTTGCCACTGGCGTTGAATTCCATCGACGTGCCAAAATCCTGTGCCGCTGCACCAAGTGTCTGTGCTTGTCCACCCAAGGCCTGTGCTTGTGCGCCCAGGGCCTCGGCGCGGGCGCCCAGTTCCTGTGCCGTTGCCAGATCACCTGCAGCACCCGCCGCCTGCGCTTGTGCACCCAACGCCTGTGCTTCGGCACCCAAGGCTTGTGCCTGTGCGCCAAGGCCCTGAGCGTTGCGCCCAACCGAGCTTCGGACCAGAAGGTCGGGGATGGTGATATCCGCTTGGCTTTCGACATAGCGTGCGCCGGCAAAGACTGAAACGCGATCAGTGACGCGGTATTTGCCGACAAGCGCGATTTGGTCGCTGTCCCAATCGGCGGTTAGACCGGCATAGATGCCCTGAGTGTATTCCGCACCAGCCCCGTAAGGGTTGTTGACAAACATCCCAAAGGTCAGCTTTTCGGTGAAATCGTTTTTATACGCGAGACTGTAATTGTTGTAATCGGTCAGCATGTTGCCGGTGTCGCCCTCGCCACCGCCAGCAGCAGTGAGTTCCGGGGTATATTTGCCGGACAGTTCCGGCATGACATGCGAAAAGCTTAGTTGCAGCTGGTCGTTTGTGGTGAACAAAAATCCGTAATCGTTGTTCGACCGCTCGATCCCGCCTGCGTTCGCCGTGCCTGCTGCCACAGCAAGCGCAAAAGCGCTTGTCATCATTTTTTTCATTGGACCCTCATCCCTTGAGATTGAATTCTCTCATCTGCAAAAAGCGTACCTAGTTGCCTCTTGGTCGGTCAATTTTGACCGTGCGTCACTCCCGGCGTTGTGCCGTAGCGTCACAAATTTGTTACCGGCGGGTGGAAGACCAGATATTGTAGTAATTCGCGCCGAAGATCAGCGCAGCTCCGATTAGGACAAATGGATCAAGCGGTTCAGCGTATAGCACGACGCCGACAATGGCGATGACCGGCAAGCGGGTGAAGTCGATTGGCATCACGATAGTGGCCGGGGCAAGCGACAGCGCGGTTGTCAGACAGAAATGCGCAACCAGACCGGCTACGGCGATCACGACCACCCAAGGGAGGTTGGACGCGGTTGGCAGGGCGATATCGCCGTCGAACCCAGCAAATCCCAGACCAAGAATCGCCTGCATCACCGTCAGGTAGAACAAGATACAGGTAATGCTTTCGGTGCGGGTCAGTTTGCGGGTGAACACGGCGGATCCCGCGAAGCCGATGGCGGCAAGCGCGGCGGTCACAAGGCCGATGTGAAAGGTTTCGGGGCTGGGTCGCGTCACGACAAGGATGCCGATAAACCCGATGACGGCCGCGATGGCTTGGGGTTTGGTCAACCGTTCCCCCAAAACAAACGGGGCCAGCAACATGACCCACAGCGGAGCGGAAAACTCTAGTGCAAAAACCTGCGCCAATGGGATCACGGTGATGGAGTAGAACCACAGATTTTGACCGGCGAAATGGCTGATATTGCGAATGAAATGCAGGCCTAGCTTTTGCGCCCGCACCTCGCGCAAGGTGCCCGCGACCGAGGCGACAGTGACCACGATAACGATGCCGATCATACTGCGATACATCATGATCTCGAACGTATCGAGATTGAGGCTCACAGCGCGTCCGGCGATGGCCATAGACGTAAACGACACAATGGCGCCAATCATCCACAAACAGGCGCGAATTGTGGGCGACAGCGTCACGACGCCTTCGGTGTCTGGCTGCTCAGACATGGTTGCTAGTCCCGCGGCAAGTGGCAGCAGCCGGTCAGCAACCGCCGTTTGCCCGGTGCGATCAATTGCATGGTCACGGTCCAGCCATAAGACCGATCGCTCATTCCGTCCGAACATTCTGCGCCTGACACCGTCGCTTCGATCACCTGTGTGTTCTCGGTCGCCAGAGTAACCAAAGCAGGGCTGCCAAGCCGTCCTTCGGCAACAGTCACAGAATCGAACGCAAAATCTGTATCGCCATCAACGGGATGCGAATAACGGGCGTCTTCGCCGTACAGACCAAGCGCCCAAAACGGTTCCGTGCCGCCACAGACCAGCCCCGCAGGCACGCTTGATGCGCCAATCGTGTTCACTTCGTCGCTGGTCAGAAAACGGGTCGCGACCCAGCCGTCGCGTTCGTTGAGCGCAATTCGTGCCCAGCGGCCCGTGGCGTCGAATTCAAACGCTTCGATCTGGCGGGCATCGTGGGCAAGATCACCGATATCCGCGCTGTTGGCCGACGGCTCCGCGCGCACATTCAGCGTGTCCGTCGCGGCAACGCCCGTCACGCGATGGTATGTTGGTTCCGCGTAGCCCCAAACGGGCAGGGTGCAGGCCACCACGATCAGTGTCGCGCGGATCACTCCCATTCGATGGTGCCCGGCGGTTTGCTGGTGATGTCATACGTCACGCGGTTGATACCCTTGACCTCGTTGATGATCCGCGTGGCGGTTTCGCCAAGGAAATCATGCTCGAATGGATAGTAATCCGCAGTCATGCCATCCACCGACGTGACCGCGCGCAAAGCACATGCATAGTCATAGGTGCGCCCATCGCCCATCACGCCAACCGTGCGCACGGGCAGAATGGCGACAAAGGCCTGCCAAATCTCGTCATAGAGCCCGTGTTTGCGGATCTGGTCGATATAAACCGCATCCGCTTTGCGCAGGATCTCAAGCTTTTCTCGGGTGATCTCGCCGGGGCAGCGGATAGCAAGGCCGGGGCCGGGGAACGGGTGACGTCCGATAAAGCTGTCCGGTAGTCCCAATTCGCGGCCCAACTCGCGCACTTCGTCTTTGAAAAGCTCGCGTAACGGTTCGACCAGTTTGAGGCCCATCTTTTCAGGCAGACCGCCAACATTATGGTGGCTCTTGATGGTCACCGACGGACCACCGCTAAACGACACGGATTCAATCACATCGGGATAGAGCGTCCCTTGAGCAAGGAATTCCGCGCCTTCGATTTCGTTTGCGTATTTCTGGAACACGTCAATGAAGAGACGACCAATGATCTTTCTCTTGGTTTCTGGGTCACTTACGCCATCAAGCTCACCCAAAAACAACTCCTGCTCCTGCGCGTGGATCACAGACAAGTTCATGTGATCCCGGAACATGGCGACCACTTCTTCTGCCTCATTCAGGCGCAAAAGGCCGTGATCGACGAATACACAGGTTAGTTGATCGCCAATCGCATCATGCAGAAGTGCCGCCGCAACCGATGAATCTACGCCGCCTGACAGGGCACAAATGACCTTTTTGTCGCCAACCTGTTCCTTGATCTTGCGGATTGCCTCCTCGCGGTAGGCGTCCATCGTCCAGTCTCCTTTGAACCCGGCCAATTGCACAAAGTTCTGATAGAGCGTTTTACCGTTCGGCGTGTGATGAACCTCTGGATGAAACTGGACTGCATAGAAATGGCGCGACCGGTCTGCCGTAATCGCGAAAGGCGCGCCCGGAGATGTGCCTAAAACTTCGAAACCTGGAGCGATTTCAGATACATGGTCGCCGTGGCTCATCCAGACTTGCTCGCGACCCGACCCATCCATGAACCAGCCTGCCAAAACGTCGTCACGGGTGTCGGATGGCTTGACCCAAGCCCGGCCGAATTCGGCTGTTGCATGTTCGCCGGCTTCGACCTTTCCGCCCAGGTCATGCATCATGACCTGTTGGCCGTAACAAATGCCAAGGATCGGTACGCCCAGCTCGTATGCTTTTTTGGGTGGTCGGGGGGATCCGTCGCGCATCACGCTGTCCGGGCCACCCGAAAAGATGATCGCTTTAGGTGCGAAATCGGTCAGAAACTCATCCGTCACGTTTTGGTAGGGATGAATTTCGCAATACACATTCAACTCGCGCAGGCGGCGCGCAATCAGCTGCGTTACCTGGCTGCCGAAGTCGATGATAAGAAGGCGGTCGTGTTCTGTGATGCTCATGGCTCCTGATAGGCAGAGCCATAGTAAATGGCAACATTCCCTATGCGTCTTGAGCCGATTGCGCGACGCGCCGCATTAATTGATGCGAAATGCCATGTGCACAATGCGCGCCCCGATGATCCAGACCAGAAAACACAGCACAATCGACACACCGAACGAGATAACCTGACCGGAAAAACCAAGCAGGGCGATTCCCAATCCTGCAATGAGAACAGCCAGCATAGCGGTGGTCTTTTTTGGGGCGTAATGCATCTCAAACTCCTGTGGTGACGCAAAGGCCAAACCACCAAAGCCAACGATTGGTTCCGGCGGCGCTGTCGCTTTGCGGAATGTCGAATGTCGCTTTCGCAACGCACAAGCCGTTATCCGTCGCTGACGGTGTTCTGTCTCATACTATGGAGTGTCCACTGGTCACAGCACCGGACCCATTAGTATCCGCATGGAGTCGAATCATGGCAGAGGCAGAAACACGCAGACGGTCACGCGGTGGCGGCGGTGCGGCGCGACGGGCAGAGCGCACGGCGGTTTCTGTCGAGACAGCCAAGTACATCCAGCGCAATATCCCGAATTTCGAGATCCTCAACGAAGAAGCGCTTCAGATCATTGAAACCAATGCTGAAACCGTGCTGGCCGAAATCGGTGTGAACTTTGTCAACAACCCCGTCGCTTTGGACCGCTGGCGCAACGCCGGGGCCGAGGTGACTGGCGAACGCGTACGAATCCCGCGCGGGTTGGCCCGCAAACTGTGCAGCACGGCACCGTCGACCTTTACCCAACAGGCGCGCAATCCCAACCGTGCCGTTGAAATCGGCGGGCGGAATCTGGTTCTGGCTCCGGTTTACGGCCCGCCGTTTGTACATGATGCGATGGGTGGCCGTCGTTATGCCACGATGGCTGATTTCGAAAAATTCGTGAAGCTGGGCTATATGTCCAAATGGCTGCACCACTCGGGCGGTACCGTATGTGAACCAACCGACGTGCCGGTGAACAAACGCCACCTCGACATGCTGATGGCGCACATGACCCTGTCGGACAAACCCTTCATGGGCTCCGTCACCGAACCCAGCCGCGCACAAGACAGCGTCGACATGTGCGAGATCTTGTTCGGTAAGGACTTTGTGCAGGACAACACAGTGATGACGTCGCTCATCAACATCAACTCACCGATGACGTTTGATGACGTGATGATGGGCGCGCTTGAGGTCTATGCGACAAACAATCAAGCCTGCATAATCAGCCCATTTATCGTCGGCGGTGCAATGGCCCCGGTGTCGGTCATGGGCACGCTGACGCAGGTTTTGGCCGAAGTGATGGCCGGGATCGCCTACAGTCAGATTCTGCGCCCCGGTGCGCCGGTGATCTTTGGCGCGTTCGTCACGTCTATCGACATGAATTCCGGTGCTCCGACTTTTGGCACGCCCGAGGCAAGCCAGATCACCTATGGTGCGGGTCAATTGGCACGTCGTCTTGGCCTGCCATTCCGGTCCGCAGGAAGCTTCACCGGCTCCAAATTGCCCGACGCACAGGCTGCGTACGAGACGGCCAATAGCTTGAACATGGGGCTTATGTCGGGTGTGAACTTTATGCTGCACGCCTGCGGATGGCTCGAAGGCGGGCTTGTCGCGTCATTCGAAAAGTTTGTTATGGACGCCGACCAGCTTGGTGCGCTGCACAAGATGGCGCAGGGCATCGCCACCGACGAAGAGGCGCAGGCAATGGGTGCAATTGCCGAAGTGGGGCCGGGCGGGCATTACCTTGGCTGCGAGCATACGCAAGCACATTTCAAATCAGCGTTCTGGCGGTCTGAAGTGTTCGACTTCAAACCCTACGAAACATGGTCCGAAGAGGGCGCACGCGATACAATGTCTTTGGCGACCGAACGCGTGCAACGCTTAATCGATACCTATCAGCAGCCGGTACTCGATCCCGGCATACACGAGGCGTTGACCGAGTACGTGACCAAGAAAAAAGCGTCGATGCCCGACGCTTTCATGTAACCGGCATCAATTCCGGCGGTTGCGTCTGCGCACGCAACAGCTGGGATTCGCCCATGATCGCAGTCAAAAGTTCGACATGCGCGGCGATGTTGTATCCGGCATCGCCGCTTTCGCGTTTTTCGTTCATGTCGGCCTCCAGTGTCATCAACTTCACCAACGCAGGTCCGATCCGCAACGTCACACCATAGCCCAGCAAGCGAGGCAGCCGCGCATCGCGCCGATAGGCCTGCGCGCCGATGCGTGCGGCACGGATTAACAAACGCGGACGACGCAGGTGTGAGATTTGGGTCAGGAGGTCTTGCATAGTCTGGTCCTTTTGCATCAAGAGTTCACGACATTAGAGGCATCACCATCACACAACGTTAAAGTGTGTTGCGCGATGGGAAGACCTGCGAACGCACCCCGTTCAATTTGTTTACGATTTAGAAACAGAAGCTTTTCCAGCAGTGAAAGTTAACAAATCAGAAACGAATGCAATTTTAGGTTGATTGCTGTTTGTGGATAAATCTGTGGATGATTTGGCCCAAAATAGTCTGAATGGGGGAATGACATGACTGATCTTCAACACATCCAAAGCCGTCCGGGCCTAAGCGCACTCTTTCCGGTCGAGGCACGGCGATACCTTGCGCACACAACCGAGGGGAGACCCCTTCGGGATATTGCCCGAGAGGCAGGATGCCACGCGTCGACGGTTCTGCGGCAGGTGCGTAAGCTTGAAACGCTGCGGGACGACCCGCTGGTTGATCGGGTTTTAGGGCAGCATAGGGGTGGTGATGCCGATGAGGATCAAGAACTGGTGGGTTTGGACGCCGTTACCGATGCGATGCGATACCTATGTCAGTCTGGCGCGATGATGTTGTACCGCGAAGACGTGGCGCAACCGGCTATCGTCAAAACTATGGGTGAGGGCGACACACTCTTGCTCGGCACAGTTGCTCTTGATGTGGCTGCAGCGTTGATTCTGCGCAACTGGGTAGCTGCACAGGCCGGCGGCTCGATCAAGCGGTATCGCATCACCGATGAGGGCCGCAGCGTCGTGCCAAGCCTGATTGCCGAACGCGATGCGCGGGCGGCACAGCGGCAGGACGATGGGTTTAATCTGTTTTCGTCAGACGGACCAGATCGCCGGTTCCGTAACAGATCAGTCTCGACCGGGCCGGGGTTCGAAAGCCCGCTGACAGCCTTGGCCCGGCGGCGTGGCCCTGATGGAAAACCGTTTCTTCCGATCGATTTCGTTGCAGCAGGGGATCGGCTGTATGAGGATTACGCGATTGCGGGGTTTGCACCTTCGGATTTGCTAGGCTGGGACAGACCTGAAGTTTTGCAACACCTCGAAATATCTGTCGCCAGCATGACCGACACACGCCGCGCCGAGGCGTTCGCCCGTACACTGGACGCGGTCCGTGATCTTGGTCCTGGCCTTAGTGAGGTTGTTCTGCGCTGCTGTTGTCTGCGCGAAGGGCTTGAAGCCACGGAAAAGCGGCTTGGTTGGTCGGCGCGGTCCGGCAAGGTTGTGCTGCGCATCGCTTTGCAGCGCTTGACGCTGTTTTACGGTAGAACTCTCGAAAAAGACGCGGTTCTGATCGGATAGACCAACGCACGTCGGGACAGATCGACGCAAGCCTGAGGGGCTCTTTGGCCCAAGACAACAGGGGAAAGGCGCAGGAGGTACTCGTTACTATTGGGAATTTGAAGCTGCAACGCAGCTATGCAACACTGGTACTACCTCCTGCTGGTTTATATGTTAGAGGAGTTATATTCTGAAAGTGCGGGGAAAAACCGTTGCGCGACCTCAAGATACCAGAACAGCGCCATCCGGAAAAAGCCCATCGTCCGGACAACGCCCAACCCAAGAAACCAAGCTGGATCAGGGTAAAGGCTCCGGGTGGCGAGGGCTATAACGAAACCCGCCGCATCATGCGCGAAAACAACCTCGTGACTGTGTGCGAAGAAGCGGGTTGTCCCAATGCTGGCGAATGCTGGTCGCAGGGTCACGCCACCATGATGATAATGGGCGATATCTGTACGCGCGGGTGCACGTTCTGCAATATCGCCACAGGTCGCCCGGACACGCTCGATGCGTTCGAGCCGGGCCGCGTGGCGGATGCGGTGCAAAAGCTGGGTTTGAACCACGTTGTCATAACGTCGGTGGATCGCGACGACCTCGAAGACGGCGGGGCCGAGCATTTTGCCCAAACCATTCGTGCGGTGCGCCATCGGTCGCCCAGCACAACGATTGAGATCCTGACACCTGATTTCCTGAAATGTGCGCCCGAGGTTCTGGAAACTGTGGTTGCCGCCAAACCAGACGTGTTCAACCACAATCTGGAAACCGTGCCAGGCCTCTATCCCGAAGTGCGTCCCGGTGCGCGTTATTTCCACAGCCTGCGCCTGTTGCAGCGTGTGAAAGAAATCGATCCGTCGATCTTTACCAAATCGGGCATCATGGTCGGTCTGGGCGAGGATCGTCAGTCGGTAATGCAAGTTATGGACGACATGCGAGCCGCTGATATCGATTTTCTAACCATCGGCCAGTACCTTCAGCCGACGCCGAAACACCATGCGGTGGACCGGTTCGTGACACCCGAAGAGTTTGCAGGCTACGAAAAAGCAGCCTACGGCAAGGGGTTCCTGATGGTCTCGGCCACGCCACTGACCCGGTCATCCTACCATGCCGGCGACGATTTTGCCCGCCTACGCAGCAACCGTGACGCCAAACTGGCCAAGGCATAACCGCTTCAACACCCGAACACCGGTAGAAAGTTCCAAACGGAATCACTTTCAGAGGCTTTTGCTATGGCAGCGCCTTGAGATAGGCGGCAACCGCCTCTCGATCGCTTGCGGGCAGTTTGGCGAAATTTTCGATCACAGCCACCATATGCCCACCGGCGCTGTCATAGTCTGGCGTAAACCCGGTCTCCAGGTAATACGCGATCTCGGTTGGACCCCATGTCAGGTCCTTTGGCGTCAAAGATGGAATTTGCCCGCGGCCGCTCGGGTTGGGTGCACCGGCAAGCCATTTGCTGCGGTCCATACCGCCTAGCACTGTTCTTGGGGTGTGGCACTCTCCACAATGCGCCAGGGCTTCGACCAAGTAGCGACCACGCTCGACCTCGGGAGTGTCGGCCGAAGCCATCACCCACGCGTCTTTCACGTAAAGGTGCTTCCAGACACCAACCGACCTGCGGATGTTGAACGGAAAGCCTACATCATGCGGTTGGCTGGGGGTGGCATCGGCTGGCAAGGTTTGCCAATAGGCCCAAAGGTCGACCACATCCTGATCCGTCATGTGCACATAAGAGGCATAGGGAAAGGCCGGGTAATAGTGCTGCCCGTCTGGCGACACGCCTTTTTTCACGGCACTTGCAAAATCGCCCAAGCTCCAGCTGCCGATCCCAGCGTCGGGATGCGGCGAAATATTGGGCGCGATAAAGGTACCGAAGTCCGAGTCGAATCTCTGACCACCGGCAAGGACAAGTTTGGCATCATCTTCAGCGTCAGGAGCGGCGTGACAAGACGCGCAACCCGACGCGATGAAAACGGTCTCACCTTTGGCCGGATCGCTGTCGCGCCCGACCAATGGACTGCTGTCGAGCGGCGTGGCGCGGGTCACGAACAGGCCTGCAGCCGCGAGGGCTGCAAGGCCGAAGGCACCAGCTATCAATCCACGCCGCATCTTTTCAGATCAGTTTGCGGGTGCGCGATGTGTGTCGTGGCACGCTTTGCAAGTGCCACCAATCTGCCCCATGACCGGGCCAAGACCTTCGACACCGCCCGATGCTGCAGCTTGGATCGCCTGCGCTGCTGTGCCGAAATCAGCCCATTTTGCGAGGAAATCATCGTTCTGATCCCAGATCGTCGTCTGGGCGCGGGTGCCGTCGATTGACATATCGTCTGACCCGGCGGGCCACATCGGCCCTTGCTGGATCATCGACACGGCAACCAGCGTGTCTGCGGCTGATTGCGCAGCGGCTGCATCATAATCCGTTTTGCCCTGCGCCATACCGCCCAGAATGCCAAGGTTGATCGCCATGATCCGAAACTGACCCTGACGCGCCTTTAACTGCGCCGAGAAATCGTCCTGTGCGTAAGCCGCCGTGCCACAGCCCAATGCTGCAAACGCGATAGCAAATGTGAGATACTTTTTCATTAATTTGAACTCCCTGAACTTTATATAGCCTATGAACTAGTATGCCGTGTGCGTTGCACAAATTAATTGTTAGAAAATGCAAATGGGGTCGGTATCCATGCACAATCTAAATTGGGACGATCTGCGATTTGTGCTTGCGGTCGCCGATACCGGATCGGTGAACGCAGCGGCGAAGGTGCTTGGCGTCAACCATGCAACGGTTTTGCGGCGCATCGCGTCGTTCGAGGAAACCTGCGGCGGCCCTGTCTTTGAGCGGGATCGTAGCGGCTATCGGCTTCGTCCCAATCGCGCACCTGTGATCGAAGCCGCGCGTCTTGCAGCCCAGCATGTGCAGTCTGCTAAAACATTGATGCAGGGGCAGTCCGGCGTGGTGGGCAAAACGCTCAAGCTCACATCGACTGATACATTCTGCCAAACAGTGCTTGCATGGATCTACCCCGCGTTGTCTCGGCGTATTCAGCCGGACCGGCTGGTCTATATGTCGTCCAATGCACATCTTGATATGGCGCGCCTACGGGCCGATATCGCGCTGCGCCCTGCCGTTGCCTTGCCAGATGACCTGATCGGCAAAAAAATAGCTCAGATGGGGTTTGCCGTCTATCGACGAGCGACTGTCACGGGTCCGACAAAATGGTTGGGTCTGACAGGGCCATTAGAACGCTCAAAGCCGGCACAATGGATGGCTAAAGAAATTGATACGGACGATATTTGTGCCGGTGCCGACAGCTTCAGCATGCTGACCCAGATGATCGCGCGCGGCAACGCTCAGACCATATTGCCTTGTATCTTGGGGGATGCAGTGCCTGATTTGGTGCGGATCCCTGACGTGGCACCTGAATTTAGTGTTCCTGTTTGGGTTGCCTGTCATCGTGATCTGGCTGGAAGTGAGCGTTTGCAAAGCCTTATGGAAAGTGTGGAAAAGCTGCTTCAATCGCATCTGTCCGCAATTGCAGGCGCCCCGGATTAACCCATCCGGTTCAGCGCAGCACCCGGTTTGGCACGCGTTCAGCTTCAAGCGACATCCACTCGGGCCAACCGACCCAACGTTCGATGGAATAGATTGCAAGGCATAGCGCGATCACACCCAATCCCAACTTGATCTGCGCCGGGCTTGGCGGATGACGTGCCCATTTTGCCATCCGCAACAGATGAAACCAGTTCACGCCTCAGGGAACCGCACCTTGCCAATAAAGGGCAGGTTGCGATTGCGCTGTGCATAGTCGATGCCATAGCCGACTACAAATTCATCAGGGATCGAGAATCCGATCCAATCCGCTGCCACATCGGTTTCGCGCCGCGACGGCTTGTCCAGCAACGCAATGGTCCGCAACCGCCCGGGATTGCGCGACTCGAGCAGACCAACCACGTGTTTCAGCGTGTGCCCGGTGTCGACAATATCTTCGACCACCAGCACGTCGCGGCCTTCAATCTGGCCGCGCAAGTCTTTGAGAATCCGCACCTCGCGGCTTGATTCCATGCTGTCGCCATAAGACGACGCCTCCAGGAAATCGACCTCCACTGGCAAGTCGAGTTCGCGAACCAGATCGGCGATAAACACGAAACTGCCGCGCAGCAGGCCGACGACGACCAGCTTGTTGGTGTCGCGGAATTCTTCTTTGATGGCGTTCGACAATTCCTCGATCCGGGCCGCAATTGCTTTGGCCGAGATCATTTCGTCGATGACATAAGGACGCTCTGACATAGGTTTCCCTTGATTTTTCGCGCGCACAATACGACATCCCCCGCCACTGTCACGGTCAAAACAAAAGAGCAGATGCCAACACATTCCGAAACACGCACCCTGCCGTACACGGCGCAGCAGATGTATGATCTTGTCGCGGACGTTGCGAATTACCCTAAATTCCTGCCGTGGACAGCGGCGGCGCGCATCCGGTCGCGCGAAGACCGGGGCGATCATGTGGAAATGCTGGCCGATCTGGTGATCAGTTTCAAGGTGTTCCGCGAACGCTTCGGCAGCCGTGTGGTCCTGTGGCCGGATCAACAGAAGATCGACACCGAATATCTGGATGGACCGTTTCGGCATATGCACTCGAATTGGGCGTTCAAGGATGTAGAGGACGGAGTCGAGGTGACGTTCTTCGTCGATTTCGAATTCAAGAACCGCATCCTGCAAGGCGCGGCTGGCATGTTCTTTTACGAAGCGATGCAGCGCATTGTCCGCGCGTTTGAACGTCGCGCCGCAGAGCTTTACACCTGAAATGCAAAAAGCGGGCCGCTAAGCCCGCTTTCCAATTTCATGCGATCCAAACGATCAGGACGCGTGGTCGTAGGCCCGTTCGCCGTGCACCATGATGTCGAGGCCCGAATTCTCGGTTTCATCATCAACCCGTAGCGGCGTGACCATTTTGACCACAATGATCAAAACGACGGTCACGACGGTTGTGAACACACCGACGATCGCCAACGACCCCAATTGCGCCGCCCAACTGCCGGCGCCAAACGCTGCTATCATGATCGTGCCGAAAATGCCGCCAACGCCATGCACGGCGAACACATCGAGCGTGTCGTCGATCTTGAGCAAGTTGCGGATCACATTCACTGCTTCCTGACACAGGATGCCTGCAATCGCCCCGATGATCAGCGCCTCGACAGGGCCAACAAACCCAGAGGCCGGGGTAATGGACGCGAGGCCCGCAATGGTGCCTGTCACCATACCGATCAGCGATGCTTTGCCGAACTTGACCTTTTCCCAAAGCGCCCATGTAAGTGAGGCTGTCGCCGCCGAGATATGCGTAACTGTCAGCGCCATCGCGGCTCCGCCGTCTGCTGCCAGTTGTGATCCACCGTTAAAGCCGAACCAGCCAACCCACAGCATCGCTGCACCGATCATCACATAGCCGGGGTTGTGTGGTGGGGTGGTGTGATTCTTGCGCGGCCCAAGAAAGACGGCGATCAAAAGCGCCGCGATCCCAGCCGTTTCATGCACCACGATGCCGCCTGCAAAGTCACGCACACCGGTGTCGCCAAAGATGCCGCCATCGGACAGGAACCCTCCGCCCCAAACCCAATGCACCACCGGCGCATAGCAAAGCAGCATCCAAAGCCCCGAGAACAGCATAACGAACCCGAAACCAACCCGCTCGACATAAGCACCAACAATCAAGGCTGGGGTGATGATTGCGAATGTCATCTGGAAGGCAAAGAACAGAATCTCGGGCAGGGTGCCTGCCAAATCATCGGTGCTGACCCCCAAAAGGAACATTTTGCCGAGACCACCCCAGTATGCGTCGCCATCGCCGAATGCGATGGAATAGCCGAAGGCGAGCCACAGAACGCTCATCAAACAGGCAATTGCATAACAATGCATGAAGACACTCAGCACATTTCGCGCACGTACCAGGCCGCCGTAAAACAGGGCAAGCCCTGGTAGTGTCATGAACAACACAAGCGCTGTTGCAACGATTATCCAGGCCGTATCGGCTCCGTTCATCTGTCCCATCCTTTGATTTGACTTTGTTTCGCGCGGTCAAAGCGGAACAGGTTCGCGGAAAAAAGAGGCGATATGCGATTTGCGCTGCCCTAAAATCAAGCAGACATATAATTGTTTAATTAATGGGCGATTTGGGTGGTTATTGCTGAAAATTAAATCACTTCACGTTTAGCGCGTCGATGATCAATTCAAGTGCCGTGTCACGCGCTGCCGCTCTGACAGCGGCGCGTCCAAGCGCGCCGAATTCTACCGTTTTGGTCTGTATCGTGTCCGCTGTTGCGATACCAAAGCAGACGCGCCCCTCGGGTTTGAACTCTGACCCGCCCGGCCCGGCGATCCCGCTGATTGATACCGCCACGGTCGCCTGCGCCGCCGCTCTGGCGCCCAAAGCCATTTCGCGGGCGACCTCTTCGGACACGGCGCCATGTGCATCCAGTGCAGAGGCTGATACCCCCAGCATATCGATCTTGGCTTGGTTCGAATAGGTGACGAATCCCCGCTCAAAAACACTGGATGATCCAGCCACGTCGGTTATGGCCGCCGCTACCATCCCGCCAGTGCAGCTTTCCGCAGTTGTCACTGTGGCGCCAGCCTGCAGCGCCAAACGCAAAACAGTGTCGGACAGCGCTTCATTCACATGAGCACCAAATGGAATAGCGCTGCCAGCGCGATCACGCCAATCGCTGCAAACACGCCTGCGATCACGTCGTCCAGCATCACACCCAGCGCATCGCCCCGTGCATCCGCTTGGCCGACCAGCCACGGCTTCCAGATGTCAAATAGCCGAAACAAAACAAACGCTGCGATCCAGCCGGGGTAAAGCGCCAGCAAATCGGCTGACATCATCGTTGCCCCGTAAGCCACTGGAAACAGGGCGATCCACTGGCCAACCACTTCATCAACCACGATATAGGACGGATCGTGATCGTCCTGACCACGGGTCAGTTCGCGCGCGGCGATCCAACCTGACATGAAGACAAAGAAAGTCAGGTTCACCAACAACCAGAACCCGCCGATCGACAAGACAGCATAGGCCACGGGCAATGCCGCAAGCGACCCCCAAGTGCCGGGTGCAGGGCGCAGGTATCCAACGCCGAAAAACGTCGCGATGATCTTGTTCATGTCGTCACCAATGCGGCAGTCGCCAGCGCTGCGATTCCTTCACCGCGCCCTGTAAAGCCAAGCTTTTCAGACGTTGTCGCCTTGACCGAGATATCTTCGATCGGCAATCCCATGATCGCCGCCAAAGCGGCGCGCATTGCGTCGGCATTTGGCCCGATTTTGGGAAATTCACAAACCAGCGTGCAGTCCACGTTGCAGATTTCGTACCCGGCATCTCGCGCCATCTGGACGGCGTGTTTCAGGAAGATTTCGCTTGCAGCACCTTTCCACTGCGGATCCGACGGCGGAAAATGCCGGCCGATGTCACCTGCAGCCAGCGCGCCATACAGCGCATCTGTGATCGCATGCATGCCGACATCCGCATCAGAGTGCCCCATAAGGGCCTGATCGTGCGGTACGTTCACGCCACACAGCACAACATGGTCGCCGGGACCGAACTTGTGAACATCATAGCCGTTGCCCAGCCGCACTTTCATATGCAAACCCCTTGAATTGCTGTGGCTTGTCTAAGGTTTGTCCGGGGGCTGTGCAATCGTTCGGGTGTGGGTGCCTAATAATTAAGCACATGGGTGTCCGCGGTCTGTTTTTCAGGCGAATACCATTGAATGGCGTGCTGCCACAGCGTAGCTCAAGGGCATCAATCAAGGATTGCATTGGTGACTCCGTCAGTTCCAGAAAGCCTCATGTCGCCCCCTGTGCTTCTTGCACCGTTGGCAGGGATAACAGACCTTCCGTTCAGGTCATTGGTGTCGCGTTTTGGCGCAGGGCGCGTCGTGTCTGAAATGATCGCGAGCGGCGAATTCCTGACAGCGCGGCCCGGAACCCGGGAAAAAGCAGAGCTTGGGGCAGGGATCGGCAATACCTCTGTTCAACTGGCAGGCCGCACACCTGACGCGATGGCCGAAGCAGCGCGCATGGTCGAGGGCATGGGCGCACAGGTGATCGACATCAACATGGGCTGCCCGGCGAAAAAGGTTGTTGGCGGTTATTCCGGGTCAGCGCTGTTGCGCGATCTTGATCATGCCTGTCGCTTGATCGACGCGGTGGTCGCCGCGGTGAATGTACCCGTCACGCTAAAGACCCGGTTAGGCTGGGATGACGCCTCGCACAATGCGGCAGAGCTTGCACAGCGCGCCGAAACCATCGGCATCGCGATGATTGTGATTCACGGCCGTACCCGGTGCCAGTTCTACAAAGGCCAAGCCGATTGGCGCGCCATCCGCGAGGTCAAGAACGCGGTGTCGATCCCTGTGGTCGCCAATGGCGATATCGTCGACACCACTTCCGCCCGCACGGCATTGGATCAAAGCGGCGCTGATGGTGTGATGGTGGGCCGAGGTGCGCAGGGCCGTCCATGGGTTTTGGCGCAGATTGCCGCTGATATCTTTGACACGCCCGCGCCAACCGTGCCTCGGGGCCAGGCGATGGTTGATATGGTCGCCGAACACTACGACGCGATGCTGTCTTTCTATGGCCGTGACCTCGGTAGTCGTGTCGCGCGCAAACACCTGGGGTGGTACATGGATGATGCTCAGACTGAAGCCGTTCTGCGCAAGTCGATCCTCACCACCAAAGATCCGGCAAACGTGTTTGCATCATTGCCAGATGCGCTTTTGACCGATGCGAGGCAGGCTGCATGACAAAAGAAGATCAGGACGTGCCGACTGTGGTGGATGAACGGCTGATTTGGTCGTCGCTTCCGGTGCCTGCCATCGTCATAGACAATGATGAAAATATCCTTGACATGAACCCGGCGGCCGAAGGGTTTATGAACAATTCCGCCAAATGGTTGCGTGGGCAACCGATCTGGGACCGGTTGACCGTCGATGCCCCAATGGAAAAAAGCCTGATCCGGGCGCGGGCGAACGGAACGCCACTATTCGTCAACGATGTGGATGTCGGCACAGGGAACCGTCCACCGCTTGTGTGCAATCTGCAATTTGCGCCTGTGCAAGGGCAAGACGGCTGCATGATCCTGCTTATCAGTCCGCGCGAATTGGCCGGGCGTGTCAATCAAAGCCAGTCTGTCAAATCCGCTGCCAAGTCGGCCATCGGCATGGCGGAAATGCTCGCGCACGAGATCAAGAACCCCTTGGCTGGGATCACCGGCGCGGCTCAGCTTCTGAGCATGAACCTCACCAACGAGGATCTTGAGCTGACTGACCTGATCGTCGCTGAAACCCGGCGCATTGTGAAGCTGTTGGAACAGGTCGAACAGTTCGGCAATCTGTCTGCGCCGGAACGCAAACCGGTAAACCTGCATGATGTGCTGGACCGCGCACGCCGCTCGGCTTTGCTGGGCTTCGGCGCGCATATGAAAATCATCGAAGATTACGACCCCTCGCTGCCCTTGGCGCTGGGGGATTCTGATCAATTGCTTCAGGTGATTTTGAACCTGATCAAGAACGCGTCCGAGGCGTCGGATCCTAAGGCGGGTGGCACCATTCGCCTGCACACCTATTACGAACACAGCTACAGCCTGCGTCGCGCTGACGGGTCGGGCCAATCGCTGCCATTGCAAGTCGAGGTGATCGATGATGGCCCCGGGCTGCCGCCCGAAATCAAAGGGGATGTATTCGATCCTTTTGTGTCGGGCCGTGAGAACGGCACCGGCCTTGGCCTCGCTTTGGTTAGCAAAATTATATCGGATCATGACGGTTGGGTCGCTGTAGACAGCGTCCCGGGCAAAACCCGCTTTCGCATCTCATTGCCGCAAGCACCGCGCAAACAAAAGGAGTCAAACTGATGGATGGTACGGTACTTGTCGCGGATGATGATCGCACGATCCGCACGGTTCTTACACAGGCGCTGACGCGGGCAGGGTGCAAAGTGCATGCGACTTCGTCGCTCACGACGCTGATGCGCTGGGTCGCCGAAGGCAAAGGTGATGTCGTGATTTCGGACGTGATCATGCCCGATGGCAACGGGCTCGAAATGCTGCCAAAGATCTCACAAGACCGCCCTGATCTGCCAGTCATCGTGATTTCCGCTCAGAATACCATCATGACCGCTATTCAGGCCGCCGAGGCCGAAGCCTACGATTACCTGCCCAAACCGTTCGACTTGCCGGATTTGATGAAGCGCACCGCCAAGGCGCTTGATTCCCGCAGCCGGGTCGCGCGCCCAACAGCGGAACGCGTGGCCACCGATGCGCCTGACGATCTGCCATTGATTGGCAAGACCCCGGCAATGCAGGCGTTGTACCGCTTGGTCGCCAAAGTGATGAACACCGATCTGCCTGTGCTGATCTGCGGCGAATCCGGCACCGGAAAATCGCTGATCGCTCGGGCTTTACACGACTTTTCCGACCGCAGGTCTTTGCCGTTTGTCACTGTCACCGGCAGCGATCTGTCCGATATCGAAGGCCCGGCGCGCATTCTGGCCAGGGTACGCGGTGGTACGCTCTTGATTGACGAAGTGGCCGATGTCCCCGACGAAGTGCAGGCGCGCATCGTGCGCATGATGGACGGCGCCAGCGACAACGTTCCGCGCTTTATCGCGACCAGCCAGACGGATCCGGGGCAGGGCATCTCTGACAGTGGCGTGCGCGAAGATCTCTATTACCGCATCAGTGGCGCAACAATCTCGGTGCCGTCCTTGCGGGAACGCGTGGATGATATCGCGCTGCTCAGTGAGCATTTCCTCGCCAGGGCTGAACGCGATGGCGGTTCGAAACGCTGGCTGTCTGAAGACGCCGCCGACCTGTTCCGTGCCTACAGTTGGCCGGGCAATGTACGCCAGCTTGAAAACGTCGTTCGCCGCCTCAGCCTTACCTCGCGCGCGGACGAGATCACCCGCGCCGAGGTCGAGAACGTTCTGGGCAACCAGCCCGAAACCGGCCCAGTCCTGCGGGGCGGTGACAGCGAGAAACTCAGCACCTCGGTGGCCCGCCACCTGCGCCGATACTTCGATTTGCACGGCACGATGCTGCCGCCCCCGGGGCTGTATCCGCGAATCTTGCGTGAAATCGAAGCGCCTCTGATCGAAATCGCACTCGAAGCGACGGGTGGAAATCAGGCCAAGTGTGCGGATTTGCTCGGAATCAACCGTAATACGTTGAGAAAGAAGATCACTGACCTCGATATTCAGGTGACACGCCGCCGTAAATTGATGTAAAACTGCCACATAATAGTGTTCTGTCGGTGACGCAGTTGGACGGAAGCACAATATATGGCGGTAGCCGGGCTGCGCGGCACATCTAGGCGAGGGGTTGGCTGTGGCCACCTGGGCACGCTCTTGGAACTGGACTCGGCTGAGCCGGATGCGTCGGCAACGGCGCTACCAGAATGCTATGACCCTTGGTCTGGTGTTGCTTGGTCCAATTCTGGCAATCGCCACGATCCTCGTACTGGGACCCTTGGACACGGGCGCAGGCGCGCAGTTTAACCTGCGGCTCGTTCTGTTGGCCGACCTAATCTATGTGCTTCTGCTGGCAGCGCTCGTGCTCAGCCGGGTGGTCAATCTGATCGCTGCGCGCCGCGCAAAATCCGCCGGATCACGATTGCATTTGCGTCTTACGGGCGCGTTTGCCCTGATGGCGCTTTTGCCAACGATCACGGTCGCGGTCTTTGCCGTTCTGACGATCAATATCGGGCTTGAAACGTGGTTTTCCGAACGAGTGCGCAACGTGGTCGGTGCGTCACTGTCCGCCGCCGAAGCTTATGAGCAGGAACACCGCGAAGCATTGACCCAAGACGCTGAGGCGCTTGGTGCGTTCCTTGATGCCAACCGTCGCGCTACATTTATCATGGACGATGGCGAATTGCGGCAGGCGTTAAGCCAGGGTCAGGCGCAAATTCAGCGCGGCTTGCGCGAGGCCTATGTCATCGACGGGGCAGGCGAAATTCGTGCGCGTGGCGAAGGGTCGTACCTTTTTGACTACGAACGCCCAACCCCCGAAGTGATCGCCGAAGGCGGAGAGCTGGGCATCGCTTTGGTGCAGGACTGGGACAACAATGAACTGCGCGCGCTTATCCCGCTGCGCGCGTTCACTGACCGGTATCTTTTCATCACGCGCGAAGTTGATGGTCAGATTCTCAACCTGCTGGACGACACGCAGGAAACTGCACGGTTTTACCAACAACAAGAAAATGACCGTGGTCGCGTTCTGTTTGATTTTGCTCTGCTTTATCTAGGGTTTGCGTTTCTGCTTATCCTTGCCGCCGTGTGGTTGGGCTTGTGGTTCGCAGAACGGCTCAGCCGTCCTGTGGGCCGTCTGACCGGTGCTGCACAGCGTGTCGGCTCGGGTGATTTGGATGTAAAAGTTGTCGAGGAAGAGGGCGACGATGAAATCGCTATGCTGGGCCGGTACTTCAATCAAATGACCCGGCAATTGAAGGGCCAGCGCGAAACGCTGCTCGACAATACGCGTCAGATCGAACGCCGACAGCGCCTGTTCGATTCGGTGCTGACATCCGTCACGTCGGGCGTTGTCGGGCTCGATGCCGATGGGCGGGTGACGTTTGTGAACCGTTCTGCGGAACGGCTGCTGGCGTGGCATGAAAACCAACGCAGTGTTGAGATTACGATGGCGGTGCCGGAGTTCGGACCGTTGTTCGATCGCTTGCGTGACCAAGGCATTGAAACCGCTCAGGAAGAGGTCAAGGTCAGCCGCGAGGGCCGGCTGGAAAATCTGCTGGTGCGCCTGTCCACCCGGCGACGCGAAGACGGCGGTCTAGAAGGCTACGTGATCGCGTTCGACGACGTGACCGATCTGGTCAGCGCCCAACGCATGGCCGCTTGGGGGGATGTGGCGCGTCGCATCGCGCATGAGATCAAGAACCCTCTTACACCAATTCAGCTGTCCGCTGAACGTATCCGCCGCAAGTTTCGGCGTCAGTTGACAGGCGAAGATGCTGAAAGTCTTGAGCAGTTGACAGAAGTTATTGTTCGTCAAACCAATGACTTACGGCGTATTGTTGATGAATTTTCCAAATTTGCGCGGATGCCCGAGCCTGAACGCAAACCCGAAGATGTCGTCGATATCCTGCGCGGTGTGATCCTGCTGCAAGAAGCCGGGCAGCCCGATGTTCGGATCGTATCCAACATGCCGGGTCATGGCATTCCAGCCGAAATCGACGCGACGATGATTGGTCAGGCCTTTACAAATCTTGTGAAGAACGCCGGGGAAGCCATTGAAAGCTTTGTAGAAGCCACTCCAGATGCAGACGTGTCACCCGAGATCAGGATCGCCTGTCAGCGGAGCGATAACGATGAATTTGCCGAAATTCGCATCTCGGATAACGGGATCGGATTGCCCGAAGATCCGTCACGGCTGTTCGAGCCATATGTGACAACACGCGAAAAAGGCACCGGTCTGGGCCTGCCGATCGTGAAAAAGATCATCGAAGAACATGGCGGTACCCTGACCCTCGAACAGGCTGCCCCCTTCGATGACACAGACCGTTGTGGGGCAATGGCGGTGGTCCGTTTGCCTGTATTGGTGGAAGTTGAAAATGGCACTGTGAATAAGATGTTAGAGGCCGATGCTCAGGCAAAGGCAACAGAATCTGAGACGTGACGTTCAATGATAAAGGTGAGGTTATGAGCGATATACTGATTGTAGACGATGAGCGCGATATCCGCGAACTGATCGGCGATATCCTTGAGGACGAAGGCTATACAACGCGGCTTGCGGGCAACTCGTCCGAAGCGATGACCGAAATCAACGCCGAAGAGCCGGCGCTGCTCATACTCGATATCTGGCTCAAAGACAGCAAGATGGACGGGATCGATATCCTTAAGACCGTCAAACGTGACAATCCGGATGTGCCGGTGGTGATCATTTCGGGTCACGGCAATATCGAAATCGCGGTCGCGGCGATCAAGCAAGGTGCGTATGATTTCATCGAAAAACCTTTTAACATCGATCAGTTGCTTGTCGTGATCCGGCGCGCGATGGAAACCAGCCGTCTGCGCCGTGAGAACAACAAACTCAAACGTCGCGAAACCGATGTCGCGCAGATGGTTGGCGAATGTGCCTCGTATCGTGGTTTGGTTTCGAACCTCGACAAGGTGACAAAATCCAACGGTCGCGTTTTACTATCCGGGCCTGCTGGCAGCGGCAAAGAAGTCGCCGCTCGGTACATCCACGCCAATTCCAACCGTGTCAGCGCACCTTTCGTGACCGTGAATTGTGCGGGCGTTGCGCCAGAAACAATGGAAGAGGTGTTGTTTGGCCGCGAAACACCCGAACGCGGGGTCGAACCGGGCCTGTTGGAGCAGGCGCATGGGGGTGTGATTTATTTCGACGAGGTCGCGGACATGCCGCTTGGCACTCAGTCCAAAATCCTGCGCGTGCTCGTGGATCAGCAATTCCAACGCGTCGGCGGCGCCGACAAGGTTCGGGTGGACCTGCGTGTGATTTCGTCGACCAACCGCGATCTGCCAACCGAAATCGCAGCTGGCACCTTCCGCGAGGAACTCTATCACCGGCTGAATGTCGTGCCGATCTCTGTCCCCAGCCTTGAGGACCGTCGCGAAGACATCCCGATGCTGGCCGAGCATTTCATCGACCTTTTCAACCAGACGCAAGGCTTGCCCAAGCGCGCTCTGAGCAGTGATGCTGTGGCGTTGCTGCAAACGATGATCTGGCCGGGCAATGTGCGCCAGCTCAAGAACCTGATTGAAAGGGTGCTGATCCTGGGCGACGGCACCGGTGACATCGCCGCGCGGGAGCTTCCACAAGACAGCGCGCAGGCCGAAGACGAGGATGGGCGCGTGGTGCTGTCGGGAACGCTTGCCACGATGCCCCTGCGCGAGGCGCGCGAGGCATTCGAGCGGGAATACCTGCTGACCCAGATCAACCGCTTTGGAGGCAATATCAGCCGCACGGCGAGCTTTGTGGGAATGGAGCGCAGCGCGTTGCATCGCAAACTGAAGTCGTTGGGCGTGGTTACCAGCTCCAAGGCGGGCAGCCGGGTGGCGTATCTCGAGGATGAGGTGGAGCAGGCGTCCTAAACGTTAACCTGTTGTCCGTGAACAACGTTTTGCCATGCGACATGCATGCGCTAAATCTTTGTCCATTGGTAAAACACAGACTTGGTTTGAGACATGCGCCACCGTTTTCTTGCCTTCTGTTTGGTCGTTCTGGCCAGCGGTTCGTTGGTTCCCGCTGCGGCCTCTTCGGTTTTCCTCGCATCTGATACGGTGCAAAAGACACGGCAGCTTGACCCAAACGCGGTGGATCGGGCGGCGTGGGAGTTTGCGCAGGAGCTGGACACGGAGGATGCGTATCGCGCGTATCTTGAGGCGTTCCCGGACGGTTTGTTTCGCAGCGACGCGCAGGCGCAGCTTGGGATTGAGGAACCTGAACCGGAACCCGACCGACCGCGGTCGTCGCTGGTGTTGGTAAACCCGCCGCTGGAGGCTTGCGAGGTTTG
>NZ_CBFHLV010000007.1:0-81213 GCF_965656765.1 Marivita sp.
AAGGGTAACGGTGAACAAATGGCGAAATCTGCCTACGCCATGTCACTAGGAACAATCCAACATTGGCAGAACCGCGTGACGCGTCAATAAAAGATCCAATACAACCTATGGTATCGGCTTTTTCCCGCGCATACTGACGTGTGGTAAGCGGCATCATGCCCAATCCTCGTCCTCAAACGCCTCTGGGAACGACACACGCGCAACCGCTTCGTTGATGATCAACTGCGCCTCATAGCTGGCCGGATCAAAGGGATCGTCATGCGGCAGCACCTCGCGACCAAAAAGCCAGCTCAAACGCCCAGCATCAAGGTTGCCCCGCTCGAAAGGCTCATCCCCAAAATGCGCCCAGAGGGCTGCCATAAACGCGGCATCAGCCCGCTTATCGGGCGGACGCCGGTCGCGATAGCGTTCGCGCTTGATCAGCGGCGTCACCCCTTTGGGGTTGGGCCTGCGAATGACAAATTGGAAATCAGTACCGGGAAGCCGCCCCGGAAAGCCGCGATGCTTCAGCACGGGGCACCCCCGCTGCGCATCGTCCAAAAGGGGGCGAGCGCCTCGGCCCGCCCCGTTTTGAGTTTACTTGTACTTGCCTGTGTACACGGGCTCGTGGCTGATCGGCTCTGGGTCGATAACCACAAACTCTTCTTCAGCCTGTTTTTGTGCACACGCCGAAAGCGCTGCAAAAAGACCGACTGCGGCAAGAAGCTTGATGCTCTTTGACATCTAGTTCTCCTGTCAGGTTCAAAAAAGGACCCAACACGACCGGATGGTCCTGCCTGTCCTCGGTTCGAGGTAGTGACTGCTTGGGTGCAGTCCGTCCCAGAATACCCTGAAAACACGGCAAAAAGATATCCACAGCCGCCAACAACGCGACCCTGTGACTCAAAAGACTCAAACCGATCAAGGCCGGACCGGCGCGTCGCAACATGTGGTGGAAGCATCAGAAAAACTCCAAGATGCAGGTCTCGTTTTCGATGCGATATGCCTCAAAAAACTGCGTAACGTCTGCTGTGGCGACCCCGAATTCGGTCTCTTCCTGACTAAAGGAAATCACGATCTGGTTCGGTTGAGGCCCGACATCGGGTGACAGACGCGGGATCGCATAGGTCTCGCACAGATGGTGCATATCGACCTCGACATCCTCATATTCCCGACCTTCACTACCAATCTCGGGCGCAACAAACCGGAACCGATACACAAGCCCGTTGCCGGGCCTATCCCACAGCATCTCGTGAAACGTCACAGGTTGGCCAGAGGGGACATCCAGCGGTTCATTCGCAAAAACAGGCGGCGCTAGGAAAAGCGCAAAAACGCATAATACCTGCTTGCTCACAGAGGCCCAGTTCACCCAACGTGCCCGCGCCTTCGGATTGTGCAACACGTCTTCCAGACGCTGCCGTACCGACGCAGATTGGCTCGACGTGGGCAATCGCCCGCCCGCCGTCACGCGCATGCCATTGTCCATACGATCCACACGCACAACTGGGGAAAACCCCCGAACCCGTTGCAAGCTGCGCCACATATCCTGCCGCACCTGCCGCGCCAGACGGCCCGGATCACACAAAGGCACCTCGGCCTGCACCGACACATCAAAGCGCGCAGGAAGGTGCCGGGCCAAAGTCAGCCCGTCCTCATCACGCAGAATATGCCAGCCATTGCGAGCCATCAGGTCCCATCCGTTGGGTGCGTGATTTTACGCACCGCGCCTATTAAAGCGGAATATTGTCGTGCTTCTTCCACGGCATGTCTTGCTTCTTCGACCGAAGCGCAGCGAACGCCCGCGCGACCCGTTTGCGCGTGCTGCGCGGTTGGATCACCTCATCGATAAAGCCACGCTCTGCCGCCACAAACGGGTTGGCAAAGCGGTCTTCGTATTCTGCTGCATGGGCCGCGATCTTGTCCGGATCGTTCAGATCGGCACGGTGAATGATCTCTGTCGCCCCTTTGGCACCCATCACCGCAATCTCGGATGTGGGCCATGCATAGTTCACATCTGCACGTAGATGCTTGGACGCCATAACCACATAGGCCCCACCATAGCTTTTCCGGGTGATGACCGTCACCTTCGGCACAGTCGCTTCACCATAAGCAAACAGCAACTTTGCGCCATGCTTGATCACGCCGTTATATTCCTGCGACGTTCCGGGCAGGAACCCCGGCACGTCCACCAACGACAGGATCGGAATACCAAAGCAATCACAAAAGCGAACAAAACGCGCCGCCTTGCGGGCCGAGTCGATATCCAGAACACCGGCCAGGATCATGGGCTGGTTCGCCACCACACCGACAGTCTGCCCCTCGAGGCGAATAAACCCGGTGATGATGTTCTTGGCGAAGTCTTCCTGAATCTCGTAGAAATCGCCCTCATCTGCGATCTTGTGGATAAGCTCTTTCATATCATAGGGCGTGTTGGCGTTTTCCGGCACCAACGTATCAAGCGATTCCTCAACGCGGTCCACATCGTCAAAGAACGGCCGTGTCGGGCTGGGCTGACGATTGTTGAGCGGCAGGAAATCCACCAGCCGCCGCACTTCGGCCAATGCCTCCACATCGTTCTCAAACGCGCCATCCGCGACCGAAGATTTCTTGGTGTGGGTGGATGCACCGCCCAGTTCTTCGGCTGTGACCTGTTCGTTGGTGACTGTCTTCACAACGTCAGGGCCGGTGACAAACATGTAAGACGAATCCTTCACCATGAAGATGAAGTCAGTCATTGCCGGGCTGTAAACCGCCCCACCCGCGCAAGGCCCCATGATCACGCTGATTTGTGGCACGACGCCCGACGCCATGATGTTACGCTGGAACACTTCGCCGTAACCAGCAAGGCTGTCGACACCTTCCTGAATGCGCGCACCCCCGGAATCGTTGATCCCGACCACCGGAGCGCCGTTCTGCATCGCCATATCCATGATCTTGCAGATCTTCATCGCATGTGTGGCAGACACCGACCCACCCAGAACGGTGAAGTCCTGAGAGAACACATAGACCATGCGGCCATTGATCGT
The DNA here is from genome assembly GCF_965656765.1 of Marivita sp. Lineage (GTDB taxonomy): Bacteria > Pseudomonadota > Alphaproteobacteria > Rhodobacterales > Rhodobacteraceae > Marivita. The sequence continues at coordinate 3,006 of NZ_CBFHLV010000007.1, forward strand.
GCCCCAGCCGGTGACAACACCGTCGCCCGCAGGACGGTTCTTTTCCATCCCGAAATCGGTGCAGCGATGCGTGACGAACATGTCGTATTCTTCAAAGCTGCCTTCATCGAGCAGCAGTTCAACCCGCTCACGCGCCGTCAGCTTGCCACGGGCGTGCTGCGCGTCGATACGTTTTTGCCCACCACCCATGCGGGCATCCGCGCGGCGGGTTTCCAACTCTTGCAGAATATCTTTCATGGACCGTCCCTTTGTCGCTTTGCGGGGAACATACTGCGACATGGCACCATCTCAAGCGTTAAAGAGCAAATTTGCAAACTGTGGAAACGTGAAGAGTTGCAATTTGCAAAACTGCAAATTGTATCGTTACGCCTGTTCATATGGACATTCCCGCACACCGGGCGTAGCGATAGGTAATGAGTTACGCCTCTAAGGTCCGATTTCTCGACCGATCCACACCGCCGCATATTGTCACACTGATCCTGCTCGCAGGACTGTCGGCGCTGGTGATGAACATCTTCCTGCCGTCCCTGCCCAACATGACGGCGTATTTTCAAACCGAATACTGGCTGATGCAGCTGTCGGTGGCTGTCTACCTGGCCGTGAACGCGGTGCTGCAGCTGGTGATCGGTCCGATCTCGGACAAAATGGGCCGCCGCCCTGTGATCTTGTGGGGAATCGGTGGGTTTTGCGTGGCCACAGTTGGTTGCATCTATGCCCCAGATATCTACACATTCCTTGGCTTCCGTATGGCCCAAGCAGTGATCGTGACCGCCATGGTCCTCAGCCGTGCGGTGGTACGCGATTGCGTGCCCCAAGACCAAGCGGCCTCTATGATCGGCTACGTCACAATGGGCATGGCGGTCGTGCCGATGATCGGCCCCGCTTTTGGCGGCGTACTTGACCAGTATTTCGGCTGGCAGGCCAACTTCTGGCTCTTGCTGATCTTGGGGCTGGGCTTGTTCTGGCTCACATGGTCGGACCTTGGCGAAACGGCCGCTGTCAGCGGCCTGACCCTTGGGCAGCAATTCGCCCAATACCCGGAACTCTTGGCAAGCCCGCGCTTCTGGGGCTACGCCGTTGCAGCCGCTATGTCATCGGGCGCATTCTTTGCTTACCTCGGCGGCGCGCCTTACGTCGGCACCGAAGTCTTTGGCATGTCGCCCGCCATGCTGGGCTTTTTCTTCGGCGCGCCAGCCATCGGATACTTTTTGGGCAACTTCATCTCGGGACGTTATTCCGCCCGGATCGGTGTGAACCGAATGGTTTTGGTGGGCACGTTCATCAACTGCACCGGTATTCTGCTGTCCATGCTGGTCTTCTGGCTGGGCTATGGAACAGAATGGAGCTTTTTTGGGTTCATGACCTTCGTCGGCCTTGGCAACGGCATGACCATCCCCAATGCCACCGCAGGCATGTTGTCGGTGCGGCCTCATCTGGCTGGCACCGCATCCGGGCTTGGCGGATCAATCATGCTGGGTGGCGGTGCAGGGCTTTCGGCATTGGCCGGTGCATTGCTGGTCTCTGGGTCCGGCCCATGGCCGCTGCTTTGGATTATGCTGGTGACTGCGGTTTGCGCGATACTTGCGATTCAACTGGTGATCTGGCGCGCAGCGCAACTGGCAGGGCTGGACAGCGCGGGGTGAATTTGCAAACTCGGACCTGACAGGCTGCAAAGCTGCAAACACCCGAGGACGCAATGGCCACCCAGAAACTCTATGCCGGTGCCAAACTGCGCGAGATTCGCACCCGGCTGGGCATCACCCAACGCGACTTCGCCGCCAAGGTGGGGGTGTCCCTGCCCTACCTCAACCAAATGGAAAACAACAAGCGCCCACTGTCGACGACGGTCGTTTTGGCGCTGGCACAGGAATTTGGCGTCGATGTCACCGAACTTGGCCAAGGCGATGCAGAACGCATGATCTCTGACATGCGCGAGGCTCTGGCTGACCCCGTGTTTGCCGATATCTCGCCACCGATTGCCGACCTGCGCCTGACTGCATCGAACGCGCCGGGGCTGGCGCGGGCGTTTCTGGAGCTACACCGCGCCTATCGCCAAAACCATGAACGCTTGGCGTCGTTGGACGAAGCGTTGGGCCGTGAAGGCGCGCAATTGCAGCCTAGCCCGTGGGAGGAGGTGCGCGATTTCTTCCACTATTGCGACAACTATATCGACGCGGTGGACAAGGCCGCAGAGCGCGTGGCGACCAAGCTGACTGGCTCGGACCGCGTACGCGCTGCCATTCGCGGGCTCGAGGCCGAAGGACTGCACGTCCGCTTTACCAATATGCCGGAACTGCGCCGCTTTGATGAGCTGCGGCAGGAACTGACTTTGTCGTCGCTGGCCGCCCCCGAGACGCAGACTTTTCAAATGATGCTGCAACTGGCGCTGGCCCGGCATGGCAAGCTGTTGGATGCGACGCTTGATCTAGGACGGTTTCAGTCAGACGCAGCCCGTGACATCGCGCGGTTGGGGCTGGCGAATTATTTCGCGGGCGCTGCGGTCATGCCGTACGGTCAATTCCTACAAGCCGCCCATGATACACGCCACGATCTGGAACTGATGGCCCGCCGCTTTGGCGCGTCAATCGAACAAGTGGCACATCGCCTGTCCACGCTGCAACGGCCCGGCGCCAAGGGGATTCCGTTTTTCTTTGTCCGGGTCGATCAGGCCGGCACAATCACCAAGCGGCACTCAGCCACACGCCTGCAATTCGCGCGCTTTGGCGGGGCCTGTCCGCTCTGGAACGTGCACCGCGCCTTCGAAACGCCGGGCCGGTTCCTACGGCAGCTGGCCGAGACCCCGGACGGGGTGCGCTATATTTCACTTGCGCGGGATGTGTCGAAAACCGGCGGGCATTTTGGTGCGCCAGTGCGGCGCTATGCAATTGCCCTTGGCTGCGAAGTGAAACACGCAGGCGCTTTAATCTATGCCGATGGGCTGGATTTGAACCGCGATGGGGCGTTTGAACCGATTGGCATTTCCTGCCGGATTTGTGAGCGGTCGCATTGCCATCAACGGTCGGTTCCACCGCTAGAGCGGAAGCTGACGATCCAGACGCATCGGCGTGGCATTTTACCCTATGAACTGAATTGAGCGGCCGGACGATGCGTTGACGCATCGCGTATTTCCGTAAACGGAAATACTTGGGGGCTCTGCCCCCAAAAACCCCGAGGGTATTTGCAAACCAGAGAAGATCAGGATGCGGCGACGGGCCAGCGTTGTGCCAGATTGGCCATGATCGCACGGTCTGTATCATCAAGCGGACCTGAGGCGGACGGTCGGAACCGCAGGCGGACGCTGTGCAGCAGTGTTTCAAGGGGAACGTCGGCGGTGTATCCAAAAGTCTTGGCATTGGCTTCAAAATCGCCATCGCCCATGGCATCGGGCCAGATGGCAAGGCCTTGTCGTGCAAGACGTTGCCAGTCAAACCGCGCGCCGGGGTCGATCTTGCGACCCGGCGCCATATCGGAATGGCCGATCACCCGTTCAGGCGGGATCGCATGGCGATCCATGATCCCCGACATAAGCGCGTCGAGCGCATCCATTTGTTTTGCCGCAAAGGGTGTGCTGCCGGTGTTGGCGATCTCTATCCCGATGGACCGGGAGTTCACATCCGTGATCGGGCCCCACGACCCTGCCCCGGCATGCCAGGCGCGGTCTGCCTCATCGACGAGTTGCCAGACGGTGCCATCCGGCCCCAGCACGTAATGCGCTGAAACCTGCGCGTCGGTATGGCAAAGCCAGTCGCGCGCTTTTTCAGCGCAGTCCATTGCCGTGTAATGCAGAACGATCAGGTCAGGCCGCGCACCATCGCGGCGCGGCCCGCAATTGGGCGACGGATGCCAGAGCGGCGTCAGTTTCGCACCGCGCGGAACGGAGCCGGATCCCAGCTGCAGGCAAATCCATCGCCATCCGGATCCAGGTTCTGACGATCGCGTTCCGGGCCACCATTGGCGAGGAATTCCTCTTGAGCCAGGTCCGCCGAAGTGAACGCCGCGCAATTGCGCAGGTGGCGGTTTTCAGACGCCAGAGACGAGCGGCGGTAGATCGGCGCGCCTTTTGGATTTGTCGTTTGCAGCGCGTAAGCCACGATGTTGGGCGTGTTGCTGCCTGGGCGCGTTGGCAACGCTTCGGGGGCGATGATCTGATAACGCGCGCGGTTCTGAGCGATCAGGGCCGCGTCACCTTCGATTGAGCGGGTGTTAGAGACCGCGTTGAAATCGTTCTCGGACGAGATCCCGGCGGCGTTTTCAACGATCTGGGGCGCGGCATTGCCGGGCGAGGCCTGCACAGGATCAACCCCGGAATTGGCACGGCGCGCCTCAAGCGCGGCGGCGTCCAGTGGGCCTGTGGCGGACAGCGGTGCGCCGGTCACTGTCGGTGGTGCGCCGATGGTTGTTGGCGCCGCGCTCCCCTCAAGCACCGCCTCGCGGCGTTGTTGGTAGCTGTCGTATCGGTCAAAACCGACGCCTTGCGCGCTATCGGGCACGGGGCCCGCGCAAGCGGTGAGCATCGCTGCAGCAACGCCCACGGCAAGCAGTCGGAATACGCAATGTGTCTGGGTCATGTCCTGCCTCGTTTGGCGCGGTTTACCACCATTGGGAGGGCTTCGCCACAAACCCGGCCGCCTGTTCAAGCGCGTAGGCGGTATTCAGCAAATCACCCTCTTCCCAAGGGCGACCAATCAGTTGCAGGCCAAGCGGAAGACCTTGTTTGTCAACGCCAGTCGGCACCGAGATGCCCGGCAAACCGGCCAGGTTCACTGTGACAGTGAAGACGTCGTTGAGATACATCTCGACGGGGTCCGACACCTCTTTGCCCAGCTCGAACGCAGCGGACGGTGTGGCCGGTGTCAGGATCGCATCGACACCTTGAGCAAAAACGTCTTCGAAATCTTTCTTGATCAATGTGCGGACCTTACGAGCGCGGTTGTAATAGGCGTCGTAGAAGCCCGCCGACAGCACATAGGTGCCGACCATGACGCGGCGCTGCACTTCGGGACCAAAGCCTTCGGCGCGTGTTTTTTCGTACATATCGGTGATACCGTCGCCTTGCGCCAGTTTCGCACGGTGGCCGTAGCGTACGCCGTCATAGCGCGCGAGATTGCTCGACGCCTCGGCAGGGGCAATCACGTAGTAGGCCGGCAGCGCGTATTTGGTGTGCGGAAGCGAGATGTCTTTGATCACTGCACCTGCGTCTTCGAGCATCTTGCGGCCTTCGGACCAGAGCGTTTCGATCTCGTCGGGCATGCCGTCCATCGTGTATTCGCGTGGAATGCCAATGGTTTTTCCCTTGATGTCGCCGGTAAGCATCGCTTCGAAATTCGGCACCGCCAGATCGGCGCTTGTGCTGTCTTTCGGATCGTGGCCACACATCGCCTCAAGCATGATGGCGGCGTCGCGTACATCTTTGGTCATCGGGCCTGCCTGGTCCAGCGAGGATGCAAACGCGACGATGCCCCAGCGCGAGCAGCGGCCATAGGTTGGCTTGATCCCGGTGATGCCGGTAAATGCGGCGGGCTGGCGGATCGAGCCGCCAGTGTCGGTGCCGGTGGCGCCAAGGCAGAGGTCAGCAGCGACAGCCGAGGCAGAGCCCCCCGAGGAGCCCCCTGGGGTCAATGCAGTGTCATCATTGCCACGGCGCCATGGGTTGATTGCGTTGCCGTAAGTGGAGGTCTCGTTCGACGAGCCCATGGCGAATTCGTCCATGTTGAGCTTGCCCAACATAACAGCCCCCGCACCAAACAGTTGGCTTGTGACGGTGCTTTCGTATTCCGGCTTAAAGCCATTCAAGATCGCGCTGGCGGCTTGGGATGGCACACCTTTGGTGCAGAACAGGTCTTTGATGCCCAGCGGGATGCCGCAGAGGTCGGGCGCATCGCCTGCCTTGATCCGGTCATCGGCGGATTTCGCCTGCGCCATCGCCACTTCGGGCGTTTTATGGACAAACGCGCCCAAAGCGTCGGCAGCGTCGATGGCCGAAAGGCACGCTTCGGTCAATTCCACGCTGGTGACGTCGCCTTTGCGCAGCGCATCACGCGCGTCGGAGATTTTGAGTTTGGTCAGATCAGACATTATTCAACCACCTTCGGCACTGCGAAAAAGCCTTCACGCGCGTCCGGCGCATTCGCCAGAACCTTGTCCTGCATGCCACCATCGGTGACCACATCCTCACGCCGCTTGAGGCGCATCGGCTCCACGCTCACCATGGGTTCCACGCCATCGACATCAACCTCGTTCAGCTGTTCGATAAAGCCGAGGATATTGCTGAATTCCTGCGCCAAAGCCGGAAGTGCATCATCCTCGACGCGGATGCGCGCAAGCTTGGCCACGCGGGCGGCGGTTTCGATATCAATGGACATGAGGTGGGCCCCCTCGGTTTTGCTAAACGCTGATCTTTGGCAGCGTTTAGCGATACCTGTAGGTGGGTTCAAGTGGCCCGTCGGGTGCATCAAGACCACGTGACCTGTCCCGGTCGGTCAAACGTTGTAATGGCGTTTCCGGGATCACGGCGGCAGCTTTAGTCATTGCCGTCAAACACTGCACGCGGCACGGTCAAAGCGTGCGAGACACCCGCCTTGTTCCATTCGGTTTCCAAGCTGCCCTGCATTTGACGTGTTACAGTCAGATCAATCAACCGGCTGCCGAACCCTCGGTCAATCGGCGCACCTGCAATTTCGGGCCCACCAGTTTCGCACCAGTCGAGGTGCAGAGCATCGTCGGTCAGAGTGCCCGTGATACTGACGTGCCCGTCTGGAATGGACAAAGCCCCGTATTTTGCAGCGTTCGTGGCAAGTTCATGGATCACCAACGCCAGATCAGTCACTGCGCGCCCTGACAAGCCAAGGTCCGGCACATTGATCGCAACTTGAACGCGTCCCCCTGCCTGATGCGGTTGCAGCAGTCGGTCGATCAGCGCCGCAAGATCAATGCTGTGGGTCTTTGCATCCGGGTCTGCCAAGGCAGGACTGATCATGTCATGCGCCCAATCAAGTGCGGACAACCTGCCCTGCAGTGCCTGCGCCATCTCTGCCGGAGTATCAGAAGACCGGGCCGTCAATGAGATCATCCCGCCAACGATCGAGAACAGGTTTTTGACCCGATGGTTCAATTCGCGGGCTAAGGTTTGCATGGCATCGCGTTCATGGCGCAGTTGCAGTTCGGTTTCCAACATCGCCGCAAGATCGGTCAGCACCTCGACATCCTGATCGGTCCAGTCGCGCGGCCTGTCATTGATGGCGCAGAACGATCCGATGGGTTCGCCTTTCGGCGCGTGGATGGGCACCCCGAGATAGGCAATCACCCCCAGATCGGACACAGCCCCATTCGATTGAAGCAACGGATGATCGCGCGCGTCGCTGACGGCCAGCGTCATGTCATGCGCCACGACATATTGGCAAAATGAATGAGACAAGGGCGTTTCATACAAAGGGTCGCCATTCTGTGACAACCCACATTGCGCTTTGAAATACTGGCGGCGGTCATCGACAAACGACGCCAGTCCAACCGGAACACCCAGCATGTTCGTGGCAAGGCGCACTGTCCGGTCAAACACGTCCTCGGCTGCCGAATCCATTACACCGCTTTTATCCAGCGCCGCCAGTCGTACGGAATCTGACAGACGCGCGGCATGGTCAGGATGTGGCTGCTCTGGGAATGCAGCGCCGTCTTTCGGCTTATGAAAACTCACGCGTGCCGCCCTCCGTGGCGCAAAACGAAATGGCTTTGATTTACAACTGCCCACGCGCCTTTGGGCGCAGACAATGTGCAGCGGCCACGTGTTTTGGGATGCCAAAGACCCGCGACAGTCTTTGACTTTATCGTCCAAGCGGAACAGGGAAAACTGGTTTTTTATCGACAACGGGCAGCTTGCGCGATCTCACGCCTGATCAGCGGGCACGCTGTTCAGGCAGGATCAATCGTCAGCTCGAACGTGCAGACGTCATGTTGCGGCATCGCGCAACAGGCGACTTCGCGGCACGTCACACGGCTGTGGACCAATGTGCGGTACAGATGTTCGAAAACTGCAGCGTGCCAATGACAGAGCGGGACATCGCTGTGTTCGCCCTGCACAATTGGATTATGCGCAATCTCGAACCGCCAAGGCCCTTTGGCGACAAAAGCGCCGGACCCTGCAAAGGTCCAGGCGTGTTTGGTGATTGCTTTTGACAGGCTGCGCGCCGCCAGTTGGGCTGGCAGCGCCTTAAGCAACCATTGCACCGGCTGTGGAATACGGTGCGCAAGAATGTACTCCGCAGTCGCTTTGCCTGCCTCGGCAGCCAGTTCTGGTGCCATGTCCGGCTCATCGCGCCGCAACACCTGATGCAGGCGCGCGGCGTCACCTTCGGGGATCATCTGAGTTCCGTCAGGCACCTCGAATACCCCCGCCTCGGCCAGCATCTGCGCCACCCGGGCCTCACCGCCGATCCGTTCGATTTGCGGCAACAGTTGCAGGATGGCGTTCGGGCCGATCAGCGCGCCATGTTGGACTGCGGGGCGGGCATCCTCAGACGTCCTCCATTTGCTGGGATCCACCTCCGCAGGCTTTGACCTCGGCTCCGTTCGGCATCTTGAAGTCCTGCGTCCGTTCGGCTGACCGCTCTTTCATCTGCGCCTTGACCGCCTCGCGACGCTCCTTGGCCGCAGCGGCTTTGTCAGCAGAGGACACCCAATCCTCCATCTGTGCCTCGGCGATCGTGCGGCTGTCGTCAAAGTGGAAGTCCAGCTTATTCTTGGATTGCGGCCCGGTATAGCCGACCTTGCCCAGATCATAGAACGTGCGGCCGACACCTGCCTTGAGGAAGGCATAAAGACATCCCAGCAGGTACCGCCGGCGGAACCCGGTGCCGCGCCACGGATAATGGAACAGCGCCTTTTTCATGTAGAAGCGGCGGTAGTTGTTCATCACACCATCGAGCAATTCTCCCCGCTCCATCGCGGCAGGCTTCATGATCGGCGTGACGAAGTTATATCGACTGAAATCAAAGACTTCAACTTGATCCTTCAACTCTTGAAACAAGGGCGTAAAGGGCCACGGCGTGTACATCGACCAGTTCGCCAGATCGGGCTGCCAGTCCCACGCCATTTGGTAGGTCTCTTCGAGCGTTTCGGAGGTTTCGTTGTCCAGCCCCACGATGAACTGAGCCTCAACCAGAATGTCGGCTTCACGCAGCAGGCGGATCGCCTCCTTGTTTTCCTCGACCTTGGTTTCCTTGTTGAAGACATCGAGCTTCATCTGCGCGGCGGCCTCGGTTCCCAAGGACACATGGACCAGACCCGCCTTGCGATAGAACTTGAGCAGATCGCGGTCGCGGTAGATGTCGGTCACGCGGGTGTTGATCCCCCATTTGACCTTGTCCGGAAGACCCCGGTCGATCAGTTCCTGACAGAAGGCGACAAATTTCTTCTTGTTGATGGTGGGTTCTTCATCGGCAAGGATGAAAAAGCCCACACCATGGTTTTCGACCAAATCCTCGATCTCGTCGACCACGTCCTTGGGATCGCGGACACGATAATCGCGCCAGAACTTCCACTGAGAACAGAATGAGCAGGTGAACGGGCAACCGCGCGCAAGGTTCGGGATCGCAACCCGTGTGCCCAGCGGGATGTAGATATATTTGTCCCATTCTAGAACGGTCCAGTCGGGTTTGATCTTGGACAGGTCTTTGACCGTGCTCGCCGCCGGGGTTGCGACGATCTGGTCTCCGTCCAAGAACGCGAGGCCCTTGATCTTGTGCTTGTCGGCAGGCCAGCGCCCGTCTTCAATGGCCAGCATCAATTCGGTGCAGATTTCCTCACCTTCGCCCCGCACGATCACGTCGACCCAAGGGGCTTCAGAGAAAACCTGCTTGTACATGAAGGTCGCGTGTACGCCGCCCAGCATCCGCACGGCATCGGGCACCACTTCGCTAGCCACCTTAAGCACGTCTTCGGCGCGGTAGATCGACGGGGTGATCGCGGTCACGCCAACCACATCGGGTTTGATCTCTTCCATGCGTTTTGCCAAGTCGGCGTCAGAGACGTCATCTGTCATCGCGTCGATAAAGTGGATATCGTCGAATCCTGCCTGCCGCAGATGGCCTGACAAATACGCGACCCAAGCAGGCGGCCAAGTACCAGCGATTTCGGCCCCGCCAGAGCGGTAATTCGGATGGACAAACAAAATGCGCATGGCGACTCTCCCCGTGTATGTAAACTTACATTGACACATTGCATGTCCGCTTTGATTGACATGGATCAAAACAGTATCAACCCTTTCACACCGCGCCTACTGTGCTAGCCTTGTCTTGCAATTGAGGGGAGATCACAGATGAACATCATTTGGCTTGGACATGGCTCGTTTCGGATCGAAATCGGCGATCAAGTGCTGCTGATTGACCCGTGGATCAACGGCAACCCGATGATGGAAAATCAGGACAAAGACGCGGCCATCGCAGATGCGACGCATATCCTTGTTACGCACGGACATGGCGATCACACTGCCGATGTTGTTGAAATATCCGGCAAAACTGGTGCGCCCGTGTCGGGCATGGTCGAACTGGCCAAACACCTGCACGGGCTTGGCGCGAAAGAGGGCCACGCCTTCAACAAAGGCGGCACCATCACACTGGGCAATACAGCCGCAACGCTGGTTCCAGCCTCGCATTCGTCAACGATGCAGGTCGGAGACACACCGCGCTATATGGGGATGGAGACTGGGTTCATCTTGCGCGGCGATGGAAAGACGCTTTATTTTTCGGGCGACACGTCGATCATGGCCGACATGGATTGGATCGGGGATTACTACAAACCCGATATCGGCATCCTGTCAGCCGGCGGCTATTACACGATGGACATGGCCGGGGTCGCCTATGCCGCTAAGCGGTATTTTGATTTCAAAACGTTGATCCCATGTCATTACCGGACCTTCCCGGCGCTGGAACAATCAGCCGAAGGTCTGATCCGTGCGCTACCCGAGGTCGATGTGATCGAACCGCAGGTCATGCAGGCGATCAACATGTGATTGGCGCGGCAAGCCCGTTAACCGGGCTTGCCGCATTTTCAAACATGCGAATAGGCCCCCAATAGGGCCTTTCCGCTTACTTGACCGCATTCAGCGCTTTGTTCAGGTCGGCAATCAGATCCTTCGGATCTTCGATCCCAATAGAAATCCTTACGACGCTTGGGCCTGCACCCGCTGCTTCCTGTTGCTCCGGTGTCAGCTGACGGTGCGTCGTCGAAGCAGAGTGGATTACAAGGCTGCGTGTGTCGCCAAGGTTTGCCACGTGGCTGAAGATCTCGAGCGAGTCGACGAATTTCACACAAGCGTCATACCCCCCCTTGAGCTTGACCGTGAACAGGCCGCCTGCCCCTTTGGGACAGATCTTGTCGACCCGGTGGTTATAGGGCGAGGATGGCAGGCCAGCATAGGTCACCGCCTCGACCGCGTCATGGGTTTCCAGCCAGCCGGCCACTTCCATCGCGTTCTCGACATGCTTCTGCATCCGCAGCGACAGGGTTTCGATCCCCATCAGCGTGTAATGCGCGGCCTGTGGGTTTAGCGTCATGCCCAGATCGCGCAGACCGATGGCAATGCCGTGGAACGTGAAGGCCAAAGGCCCAAATGTCTCGGCAAACTTGAGACCATGATAGGCGGGCTCCGGTTCGCTCAGTGACGGGAACTTGTCGTTCGCGGTCCAATCGAACTTGCCGCTGTCGACCACTACACCGCCCGTAACAGTACCGTTGCCGGTCAGGTACTTGGTCATCGAATGTACAACCAGCGTCGCACCATGTTCAATCGGGCGGCACAGATACGGTGTGGCGGATGTGTTGTCCACGATCAGCGGAATGCCCGCCGCGTCCGAAATGGCCGAGATCGCATCAAGATCCGTGATGTAGCCACCTGGGTTGGCGATGGATTCGCAGAACACCGCGCGGGTGTCTTCGTTGATTGCTGCCTTGACGGCGTCGAGATCGTCGAAATCGACAAAGGTGGCAGACCAGCCAAAGCGCTTGATCGTCTGGCTGAACTGCGTGACCGTGCCACCGTAGAGACGCGTCGAAGCCACAACGTTCTTACCGGGCCCCATCAGTGGGAACAGCGCCATGATCTGCGCCGCGTGACCTGACGAACAGCAAACTGCGCCCACGCCGCCTTCGAGCGTGGCCATACGTTCCTGCAACGCTGCCACAGTCGGGTTGGTTAGGCGGGAATAAATGTAGCCGACTTCCTGAAGGTTGAAGAGCGCGGCGGCGTGATCGGCATCGCGGAACACATAGGCGGTTGTCTGGTAGATCGGCACCTGACGCGCCCCTGTGGCCGGATCTGGCCGTGCGCCTGCGTGGATTTGAAGCGTGTCGAAACCGTAGTCGGGTCCGTCTGTCATGGTTCTCTCCCCTTGGAACTGGTTGGTTGCGCACAGGATTAGGGCATCGCGGGGGTGCTCACAACTGCTGCCTTGCGCGAAAGAACAGAGCACCGCCTGTCAGTCATTCACCAAAGAACGGTGTTTCGGTTTCAGGCGCTGTCCGAAAACTCTGTTTCGCTGGGCTTGCAGTAGGGCCGCAATCTGCGACACAAGTAAGGCCAGTTTGACAGGAGACCTGATCGCCATGACCCTTCCCGCCACTATGACAGCAGTCGAAATCACCACCCACGGCGGACCGGAGGTTTTGCAGCCAGTTACGGTTCCGGTGCCGAGCCCCAAGGCGGGCGAGATCCTGATCAAAGTGGCTTATGCCGGGGTCAACCGCCCCGACGCCTTGCAGCGCGCAGGCCTTTATAATCCGCCGCCTGATGCGTCGCCCCTGCCCGGGCTTGAAGCAGCAGGCACGGTTGCCGCTATTGGTCCGGGCGTGTCACGTTGGCAGGTCGGCGATTCCGTGACGGCGCTGCTGCCCGGTGGTGGGTATGCGGAGTATGTAACCACCTTTGCCGACCACGCATTGCCCGTACCCGACGGCATGGCGATGGATCAGGCAGCGGCACTGTGCGAGACGTTTTTTACCGTTTGGTCAAATGTGTTCAAACGCGGTGGCCTACAGGCCGGAGAGCGGTTTTTGGTGCATGGTGGATCAAGCGGCATTGGCACAACCGCGATCCAACTGGCCAACTTGCGCGGTGCGCGGGTGTTTACCACCGCCGGGTCCGACGACAAATCTAAGGCTTGTATAGGTTTGGGCGCAGAGCAAGCGTGGAATTACCGAGAGGTGGATTTCGTTGATGCGATGCGCGCGGAAGGTGGCGCCAATGTGATCCTCGATATGGTGGGCGGCGACTACATTCCACGCAATGTAAAGGCTTTGGCCGATGACGGGCGATTGATACAAATCGCCTTTCTGCAAGGGCCAAAGGTCGAGATGAACTTCACCCAGATGATGACCCGGCGGCTGACCCTGACGGGATCAACCCTGCGCCCCCAATCGGTGGCAGCCAAAACCGCCATCGCGCGGGAGCTGGAGACCGAGGTCTGGCCGCATCTGGCATCCGGCCGGATCGGTCCGGTGATGGACAGCGAATTTGCGCTATCTGACGCGGCAAAGGCGCATGAGCGGATGGAAGGGTCGACGCATATCGGGAAGATCGTGCTGAAGGTCATTTAACGCCTGATCGAAACATTTCCCCAAACAAAGAAAAACGCCCCGAACGCGGTCGGGGCGTTTTGGTCTGAAAACCAGCTAAGATCACTCAGCAGGTATCTCCGCCGCCTGCCGCTCGCCAACAAGGTTGTCTGGCAGGACAAAAGCCACCAGAACAAAAACTGCCCCCAGCGCGATACCCAGAAGATCGCCCGAGATTGCCATCAGCCCGTCATAAGACGCACCCGGCACCGAGCCCAGTGTCACCTTGCCCCCTGCCAAATTTTCCAGCATGCCTGACGCCTTCCATGCCGGATAAGTCGCCATGTAAGCCGCGGCCCCTAGCAAGCCGCCAGCGATAAAAAAGAGCGCGTCCTTACGCCCTGAGGCGGCTGCGCAAACACCGGTGCCTGGGCAATAGCCAGATGCCGCCCAGCCTGCGCCAAGCATCAGCCCGCCAATGAACACACCGATATAGGCAGCCTTGACCGACATATGGCCAACATCGACCAGACCCAGCATTTGGCCACCGAACATCAGGATCGACCCGGTGCCGATGGCAAGAAGAATGGTCTTCATCAGGTGCAACCGCCGCAGCGTCAGCATGCCCCCGATCCAATTGGGGTTCGTCGCCCCGATCCGGTCCAGTACCGCACCGAAGGCAGCACCAATCAAGATTGCAAGAAGAATAGAGGTCATGGCTCAGCCCCTTTTGTACATAAGCATGGCAGTGGGAATAGCAGCGGCAAAGGCGCCAGCGGCGAAGATGTAGCCTGAAAGCGCGGTCTGCATCATACCGGACATCATATGTCCTGATGTGCAGCCCCCAGCCAGACGCGCGCCGTAGAGAACGATAAACCCACCTAGAAACGCCACCGCATAGCGCATCATCGGTGTGTCACCGAAGTTCTCCCGCCAGATCTCAGGCGCGGTCCGTTCCAGCTTGTCGATGCCGCCACGCAACCGGGCCGAGGCAAACGCCCCCAGCGCCATAGCGAGAACGAAAACAAAGCTGTAATTCAGAGGATTGGACGCATTGCCTGCGTATTTCCCATCCGATTTCGCCATATAGGCGTTGGTCGAGGTGTAACCTTCATCCGTTTGCGTGATGAAATCAGGTGAGACGACATCCGCCACGATCCCATCGAGGATCACGAATTGCGTCGACACCCCGATGGGTTTGACCAGCAGAACGGCGGCGAAAAACACCAGACCGAGCAGTAGTCCTCCGACCTTCCAATTGAGTACCATGTGTTGTGCTCCTTCATATTCTGAGTTCCGAATATCAAAGGAGCAACTACAGCGATTTGATCTGCATCAATCACATTCTGGAAGCGGAATTTGAAAATGCGAAAGGTGCTTTGGAAAGGCCAGCACTGCTTGGCGCGTTAACCCGCAAACCCAATAGTCGCATCAATTGCGCGTTTCCAAGAACCGTATTTGCGGTTGCGCACGTCCGCTGCCATGTCCGGCTCGAACCGGCCATCAACAGCCCATTGGGCGGCAAAAGCTTCCATGTTGGGCAGCACGCCCGCCTTGTACCCCGCGAGCCACGCGGCACCCATTGCTGTGGTTTCCAATACCTTGGGACGTTCTACCGGGGCATCGATGATGTCCGACAGGAACTGCATCGTCCAATCAGACGCGCTCATCCCGCCATCCACGCGCAGCGCAGTCTCAGATGTGCCGGACCAGTCTGCCTTCATCGCCTCAAGCAGATCGCGGGTCTGGTAGCCGACGCTTTCCAAAGCCGCGCGTGCGAATTCCTCTGGCCCCGAATTGCGGGTCAGACCGTAGATTGCGCCACGGCATTCGGCGTTCCAATAGGGTGCGCCAAGGCCGGTGAAGGCTGGCACTAAAACCACCTCTTGCGTGTCGTCAGCCTTTTCCGCCAGCGGCTGGGTCTCTTTCGCCTCGCGGATGATCTTGAGCCCGTCGCGTAGCCATTGCACGACGGCGCCCGCGATAAAGATCGAACCTTCCAGCGCATAGGTCGGCTTGCCGTCTAATTGATACGCAATCGTCGTCAAAAGACGGTTGGTCGACGTCACAGGCGTGTCGCCCGTATTTAACAGCGCGAAACAGCCCGTGCCATAGGTGGATTTCAGCATCCCCGGTTTGAAACACGCCTGCCCTACAGTCGCTGCCTGCTGGTCACCCGCAATGCCGCAGATCGGGATCGCACGGCCAAAGAGATCAGGGCGGGTTTCGCCAAAATCATCAGCGCAATCCTTGACCTCGGGCAGCATCGACATGGGGATCCCAAGCTTGTCGCAGATCGTCTTGGACCAACGGCCCTTTCGGATGTCGTATAGCATGGTACGCGCAGCATTGGTCGCATCAGTGACATGCACCTTGCCACCAGTGAGGTTCCAGACCAGCCATGTATCCACCGTGCCGAACACCAGCTCGCCAGCTTCGGCACGGGCACGCACGCCGTCTACGTTATCAAGGATCCAGGCCAGTTTTGTTCCACTGAAATACGGGTCTAGCAATAGGCCGGTGCGGTCGGTCACGACGTCTTCAAACCCTTCGGCCTTCAGGCTTTTGCAGACCTCGGACGTGCGGCGGTCCTGCCAGACAATGGCGTTAAACACGGGTTTGCCGCTGGCACGATCCCAGACCAGCGTGGTCTCGCGCTGGTTGGTGATGCCGATGGCAGCGATGTCTTCGGTCCCGGTGCCCGCCTTTTCGATGGCGGCACGACAGGTTGCAGCGGTCGTGGACCAGAGGTCTGACGGATCGTGTTCAACCCAACCACTGTTGGGGTAGTGCTGTTCAAATTCTTCCTGCGCCGACGCGACGGCAGTCAGGGTTTCATCAAACAGGATTGCGCGCGTCGATGTCGTGCCTTGGTCGATGGCAAGAATATGGGTCATGTGCGGCGGGCCTCCTGTGGTGACGTGTTCTGTCCGCCCACTGTTTCAGGACGGTGGCAAAGGATCAAATGGGAAAGGGACAAACGAAAATCGGGGCGCGGTCACCGCGCCCCAATCGTAAGGCAGCTTACTGCCAGGACTTGATCAGTTCGTCATATGCGACGGTCTGAGGTTCTTCGTCCTCGTTCTCGAGCTTGGCATACGGCGCACCGGGCTGGGCGAACCAGTATTCGGCATCACGCTCTTCGTTCATGACCGGACCGATATCGCCCTGAACACCTGCACGCTCAAGACGCTCGAGCACGCGCTCTTGGTCTTCGCACAATGCATCAAGCGCTTCCTGCGGGGTTTTCGAACCGGACATTGCATCGCCGATGTTCTGCCACCACAGTTGCGCCAGCTTTGGGTAATCCGGAACATTGGTACCGGTCGGCGACCATGCCACGCGTGCTGGCGAACGGTAGAATTCTACCAAACCACCCAGCTTGTCCGCACGCTCGGTGAAGCTGTCATGCTGCACAGTGCTTTCGCGGATGAAGGTCAGACCAACGTGGGACTTCTTCACATCAACAGTCTTGGACGTCACAAACTGCGCGTAAAGCCACGCGGCCTTTGCACGGTCCACCGGAGTGGACTTCATCAGCGTCCAGCTGCCTGCGTCCTGGTAACCGACCTTCTGGCCTTCTTTCCAGTAAACACCATGCGGGCTGGGCGCCATGCGCCACTTGGGTGTGCCGTCTTCGTTCATCACCGGCAGATCAGGCTTCACGGTGTCCGCAGTAAATGCAGTGTACCAGAACATCTGCTGTGCGATGTTGCCCTGTGCAGGGATTGGGCCTGCTTCGGAGAAGGTCATACCGGCCGCTGCGGGCGGTGTGTACTTTTCCAGCCATTCGATGGCTTTGGTGACAGCATAAACCGCTGCGGGCGCATTGGTTGCACCACCACGGGCAACGCAGGACCCGACGGGCTGCGAGTTTTCATTCACGCGGATGCCCCATTCGTCGACCGGAAGGCCGTTGGGTTCACCCACGTCTCCCATTCCAGCCATGGACATCCACGCGTCTGTGTAGCGCCAACCAAGGCTTGGGTCTTTCTTGCCGTAGTCCATGTTGCCAAAGACGTCGCCATCGACACCCATGTGGCTCAGGTCACGACCGGTGAAGAATTCGGCGATGTCCTCGTAGGCAGACCAGTTGACCGGAACACCCAGCTCGTAGCCGAACTGCTCTTGGAAGTCGGCTTTGTTCTTTTCGTCGTTGAACCAGTCATAGCGGAACCAATAGAGGTTCGCGAACTGCTGCGTGGGCAGCTGGTAGACCTTGCCATCGGGGCCCGTGGTAAAGCTAAGGCCAATGAAATCGTCCATGTCCAGCGTCGGAAGGGTTACATCCGCGCCCTCGCCCGCCATCCAGTCTGTCAGGTTGCGCACCTGCTGATAGCGCCAGTGCGTGCCGATCAGGTCAGAGTCGTTGATATAGCCGTCGTAGATGTTTTCGCCGGACTGCATCTGGGTCTGAAGTTTTTCAACCACGTCGCCTTCGCCGATCAGGTCATGCGTGACCTTGATGCCAGTGATGGCCTCAAACGCCGGTGCAAGAACCTGGCTTTCGTATTCGTGCGTGGTGATCGTCTCGGACACCACCTTGATTTCCATACCTTGGAACGGCTCGGCCGCGTCGATGAAGAACTGCATTTCCGCTTCTTGGGCAGCCCGGTCAATCGCCGACATATCGCCGATCTCGGAATCCAGGAACGCGCGCGCCGCGTCCATGTCGGCAAATGCCGGACCCGCAAGGATCAGCAACGCCGCTGTTGAGGATTTCAGGTTCAAGTTCATTAAGGTTCCTCCCAATTATTGAGAACTTGGATTAGATGGCGTCGCCCCTGATATCGGGATGACGCCGGGTTATTCGATTACACCCAGCGGAAGACCGCTGAGGCATAGAGCGCACAAACCGCCATCGCCCAAGGCTGGTTTTCGCCAACAAGCCCAAGCCATGCGAGGTTGATGAAAGCGCTGCCCAGAAGCGTGATGAACAACCGGTCACCGCGCGTCGTTTCGATCCGCAAGATACCCACGCGGGGCGTCTCGGGAAATTTGATTGCCAGGATCGTGAAGACGATCAGCAAGCTCGCGATCACCATGAAGAAGATCGCGGTCGGCCATGTCCATGCCATCCATGAGAGTTCCATCAGACGGTCCTCCGTGTGGTGTTGAGTGACATTCTGGGCGTATCAGCCGCAAACGCTCGGAAACGACGCGCTTCCATCACACCCTCCCCAGGGCAAAGCCCTTGGCGATGTAGTTGCGTACGAAGTAGATCACCAAAGCCCCCGGCACGATGGTCAGAATACCCGCCGCAGCCAGCACGCCCCAGTCAATGCCCGACGCGCCTTGGGTGCGGGTCATGATCGCTGCGATGGGTTTGGCATCAACCGTGGTTAGCGTCCGCGACAGCAGCAGTTCCACCCACGAGAACATGAAGCAGAAGAACGCCGCCACGCCGATGCCGCTTGAGATCAAGGGCATGAAGATACGGGTGAAGAAGCGACCAAAGCTGTAGCCGTCCAGATAGGCAGTCTCGTCGATCTCTTTCGGTACACCGCGCATGAAGCCTTCGAGGATCCACACGGCCAACGGCACGTTGAACAGGCAATGCGCCAAGGCCACGGCGATATGCGTGTCGAACAGGCCCACCGACGAATAGAGTTGGAAGAACGGCAGCGCGAACACGGCGGGCGGTGCCATGCGGTTGGTCAACAGCCAGAAGAACAGGTGCTTGTCGCCCATAAAATGATAGCGGCTGAACGCATAGGCTGCGGGCAAGGCCACGGCCAAGGAAATCACCGTGTTCATGACCACGTAGATGAGCGAGTTGACGTAGCCCATATACCAGCTTGGGTCCGTGAGGATCGTGCGGTAATTGTCCAGCGTCAGGTCACTGGGCCAGAGGGTGAACGAATTGAGGATCTCGGTATTCGTCTTGAGGCTCATGTTCAGCAGCCAGTAGATCGGCAGCATCAGGAACAGCAGGTACAGCCCCATCACGATGGCCGATCCATTGACCTTGGCGCGTTTCTTGGTGCCGCCCGCGGTCAGATCGCCGGGAATGCTGGTGGTGGTTGTCGCGTCAGCCATCGGATCAGCCCTCCCGCTTATCAAGGTTGGTCATCACGGTGTAGAACACCCATGAGATCAACAGGATCACGAGGAAATACATGATCGAGAACGCAGCCGCCGGACCAAGGTCAAACTGACCCAACGCCATCTTCACGAGGTCGATCGACAACAGAGTTGTGGTGCTTCCCGGGCCACCGCCGGTAACGACGAACGGCTCGGTATAGATCATGAAGCTGTCCATAAAGCGCAACAGGATCGCAATCATCAGAACGCCCATCATCTTAGGCAGTTCGATAAAGCGGAACACTTTCCAGCGTGACGCCTGGTCGATCTTGGCCGCCTGATAATAGGCGTCAGGGATCGATTGCAGACCAGCATAGGCGAGCAATGCAACCAGTGATGTCCAGTGCCATACATCCATCACGATGATCGTGACCCAAGCGGCAAATGGATCGCTGGTATAGTTATAATCGATGCCAATCGCGTCCAGAGTATAGCCCAGAAGGCCGATATCG
This sequence comes from Marivita sp., assembly GCF_965656765.1. Taxonomy (GTDB): domain Bacteria; phylum Pseudomonadota; class Alphaproteobacteria; order Rhodobacterales; family Rhodobacteraceae; genus Marivita. The sequence continues at coordinate 23,084 of NZ_CBFHLV010000007.1, forward strand.
ACACGACCGAAGATCTGCCAGATTGTACCGACCACGTTCCACGGGATTAGGAGCGGCAGGGACATCACGACAAGACAAAAACTCGCCCAGAAGCCTTTCTTGGGCATATTGAGCGCGACAAACACGCCCAGCGGGATCTGGATCAGCAGAATGATGCCCGAGAACATCAACTGCCGCCCAAGCGCGCCCCAAAGGCGGTCGTCGTTCAGCATTTCCTCGAACCATTCAAGGCCCGCCCAGAAGAACTGGTTGTTGCCGAACGTATCCTGAACCGAATAGTTGACGACGGTCATCAAAGGGATCACCGCCGAAAACGCCACAAGGATGAGAACCGGCAGGACAAGGAACCACGCCTTTTGGTTGACTGTCTTGTCCATTACGCGGCCTCCCCAACCGGTTGCGATTGATCGGGCGCGACACGCCAGTCATTGACATAGATATTGGTCTGCGACGGGTCGAATGTGACGTGACTCATATCTGCTGTCACAACATCATCTTCACCAGCTATAGCGTTGATATCGTGACCGAAAAAATCCAAACGGATGATTTTGTGACGACCCACGTCCTCGATGCGCTTGACCTTGACGGGCAGGCCTTCCGATGCGCTGAGCCGAACAAACTCGGGCCGAACACCCAGTTCGACCTTGCCGTTCAAAGACCCGTATCCAGCGGCCAGCGGAATTTCGGCACCGCCGATATGCGCAGAGGCCCCGGCCACATCGACCGGCAGAACATTCATGCCCGGCGACCCAATGAAATAGCCGACAAAGGTATGTTCAGGCCGCTCAAACAACTCTTCCGGTGTTCCGATCTGAACAACGCGACCGTCATACATGACGACTACTTTGTCGGCAAAGGTCAGCGCTTCGGTCTGGTCGTGGGTCACGTAGATCATCGTGTGACCAAATTCGTGGTGCAGCGATTTCAGCTGCGTGCGCAATTCCCACTTCATATGCGGGTCGATCACCGTCAAAGGCTCATCGAACAACAGCGCGTTCACATCCTTGCGCACCATGCCGCGGCCCAGACTGATCTTCTGCTTGGCATCCGCAGTCAGGCCCCGCGCCTTTTTCTTCAGCATGTCTTCCATGCCGATCATACGCCCGATTTCCTGCACGCGGGCCGCGACGTAGGCTTCGTCATGGCCACGATTGCGCAGCGGGAAGGCCAGATTGTCCTGAACGGTCATGGTGTCGTAGACGACTGGGAACTGGAACACCTGAGCGATGTTACGTTCCGCCGTGGGCGCCTGGGTAACGTCCTGCCCATCGAACAGGATACGCCCCTGAGAGGGATGAAGAAGTCCCGATATGATATTGAGAAGTGTGGATTTTCCACAACCAGATGCGCCCAACAGCGCATAAGCCGCGCCATCGTCCCAATCATGGTTCAACTCTTTAAGGGCAAAATCGTCCTCTGAGGTCGGGTTGGGCAGATAGGAATGTGCCAGATTATCAAGTGTGATCTTTGCCATGTCCGTTCCCTCAAGCCGCCAGCGCGTAAGACGCGGGGGCGATCATTTTGCCCTGTTCGTCAAAGACATAAACATGGCGCGGGTCGAGCCACACAGTCAGGTCTTCGCCCAGTTTCAGGTCGTGGACACCGTGGATCAGTCCCACCCAGCGTTGACCGTGGTGATCAAGGTGCACAAAGGTTTCCGACCCAGTGAGCTCGGTCACAGTCAGATGTGTTGTGAACGACATAGCGTCCGGCGCGTGTTGGCCGATTTCGAGGTGATTTGGGCGGAACCCTGCGGTGTATTTGCCATCGGGCAACTCGGCTAAGCGACCCATCGCCTGTGTGGATTGGTTGTTGCCAAAGGTCAGTTTTGTGCCCGCCTTGGTGATCGGCAGGAAATTCATCGGCGGATCACTGAACACACGCGCGGTGGTCGCATCAACAGGCTGACGGTAGACTTCGGGTGTCAGGCCAAACTGTGTGACGCGCCCTTCCCAAAGCGCCGCTGTGTTGCCACCCAAAAGGAGCGCCTCTTCGGGCTCGGTGGTCGCATAAACAAAGATTGATCCTGAAGCTTCGAAAATCTTGGGGATTTCGATCCGCAACTCTTCGCGCAGCTTGTAATCGAGGTTGGCCAGCGGTTCGTCCAGCAGGACAAGCCCGGCATTCTTAACCAACGCCCGCGCCAGTGCACAGCGCTGTTGCTGACCTCCAGAGAGTTCCAACGGCTTGCGATCCAGCATCGGTGTCAGTTTCATCAATTCCGCAGTTTCGCGCACACGGCGGTCGATTTCGGACTTGTCGACACCCATCAGCTTCATCGGGGACGCGATGTTGTCGTAGACGGTCATCGACGGGTAGTTGATGAATTGCTGGTAGACCATCGCGACCTTGCGATCCTGTACGCGCATGCCGGTGACATCATTCCCCTGCCAGAAGATTTTGCCCGTCGCGGGGACATCAAGTCCGGCCATGATCCGCATCAAGGATGTCTTGCCCGACAATGTCGGCCCCAGAAGCACATTCATCGTACCTTTTTCCAGCGTGAGGTCTGTCGGGTAGATATGGGTTTGCCCCTCTACCACTTTGGACACGCCTTTAAGTTCGAGTGTCATGTCCAGCCCTTTATTCTGCAGCCTTGGACAAGGATTGACGGTGCTCTGCCATCCATGTGTCCAATGTAGTTATTTGCTCAGCGCTCAGTCGCAGACCAAGCTTGTTGCGGCGCCACACCACGTCTTCGGCGGTGTGCGCGTATTCGTGGGTCATCAACCAATGCACTTCGGCCTCGGTCAGGGTTGCGCCAAAATCGTGACCCAGCTCAGCGGCCTCCTTGGCAGTGCCAAGGATCGATGGTGCCTCTGTGCCGTAGGCTCGGACAAGCCGCCGGGCCCAAAAGGCGTCGAGGAACGGAAAGTTATTCTGCAACTCTGCGACCAGCGCGTCAAAGCCATCGACCGGAAAATCGCCACCGGGCAGCGTAACACCTGCCGTCCATGGGCCTTTGACGTTCGGCAATTGCTCAGCGATCTTTTCCAGCGCGCTTTCGGCAAGGCGGCGGTAGGTGGTGATCTTGCCGCCGAAGATGTTCAGCACCGGCGCGCCACCGTTGGTATCAACCTTGAGAGTGTAGTCACGGGTGGCCGCCGTCGCGCTGCTCGCCCCGTCATCATAAAGTGGGCGAACACCGGAATAGGTCCAGACCACATCATCGGCGGACAAGTCCTGCTTGAAATACTGGTTGGCGAAATTCAGTAGATAGGATTGTTCTTCCGGGGTGCAGACCGGCTTGTTCGACGGATCATCATGTTCGGCGTCCGTGGTCCCGATCAGTGTGAAATCAGTCTCGTACGGGATCGCGAAAATGATCCGGCCATCGGTGCCTTGGAAGAAGTAGCATTTGTCGTGGTCGTAAAGCTTGCGGGTCACAATGTGTGAGCCGCGGACAAGCCGAACGCCTTCGGTAGAATTAAGCCGCACTTTGGTCTGGATGATATCGCCAACCCATGGCCCACCGGCGTTCACCAGCATTTTTGCGAAATGAGTGCCGATCTCACCATTTTCGGTATTTTGCGTTTCGATGCGCCACAAATCACCTTCGCGGGCAGCTGACAGAACCTTGGTGCGCGGCAGGATCGTGGCACCACGTGCCTCGGCATCGCGTGCGTTCAGCATTACAAGGCGGGAATCTTCAATCCAGCAATCGGAGTATTCATAGGCCTTGGCAAACCGATCTTCGAGCGGCACCCCCTCGGGCGCGTTCTCGAGGTCAAGTGTTTTGGTGCCAGGCAGAATTTTCCGACCACCAAGATTGTCGTACAGGAACAACCCCAAACGGATCAGCCATGCAGGCCTACGCCCTTTCATCCACGGCATGACGAAACTAAGAACCCGGGACGTGGGCGTGTCCGATTCAAACCGCATATCTTCATGATATGGCAAAACAAATCGCATCGGCCAACTGATATGCGGCATCGCTTTGAGCAGCACTTCACGTTCGACCAACGCTTCTCGCACCAAACGGAATTCAAAGTACTCCAGATAGCGCAAGCCGCCATGGAACAGCTTGGTCGACGCCGATGATGTCGCGGAGGCCAGATCATTCATTTCTGCCAGCGTCACGGACAGGCCACGGCCCGCTGCATCACGTGCGATACCGCATCCGTTGATACCGCCGCCGATGACAAAAAGATCTGTAGGTTCGACGGACTGGTCGATCACAGTGCGCCACCTCCCAATGACACGAAATTCACCCGCAATGTATGCGGATTGAGTCGCTTTCACGCAAGGCGATTTTTTTCGTTTATGTTCGTTTTTGCCTATCTAACTGAAAGCAAACAAAATTTGACATTAGGAGTTCCAGACATCTCCCCGCTATGATCGAAAAACTGCGATCACCGATGCGCGATTAGTTGCGGAATCGACCCTTAACTTCGAAACCAGACCAGACTGAGACCTTCTATGTCCCACGCCTTTCGCCACCGTGATATTTTGGACATTGCGCGGAAGGAGGGAAAGGTCACCGTCGAAGGGCTTGCCCAGCATTTCGGAGTGACACTACAGACGATCCGGCGCGATCTGTCGGATTTGGCCGAGGATGGCCGGCTTGAACGCGTGCATGGGGGGGCGATGCTCCCTTCAAGTACGAGCAACATTGGCTATGAACAGCGCCAAACGCTCAACGCCAAAGCCAAAGCTTCGATGGCGCGGGCTTGTGCCAAGCGCATTCCGAACAACATCTCATTGTTCTTGAACATCGGCACCAGCACCGAAGCGGTGGCGCGGGAATTGCGCAATCACAAAAATCTGCTTGTCGTCACCAACAATATGAATGTCGCGAACATTTTGGCCGAAACGCAGGATTGCGAAGTTGTCGTAACCGGCGGCAACCTGCGCCGCGCTGATGGCGGGTTGGTGGGCAAACTGGCAACCGAGACCATTCTGCAATTCAAGTTCGATCTTGCCATCATCGGATGCTCGGCACTTGATCGCGACGGCGATCTGCTGGACTTCGACATTCAAGAGGTCAGTGTGAGCCAAGCCATCCTGCAACAATCGCGCAAGACTTATCTTGTTGCGGACGCCTCTAAACTCAAGCGCAACGCCCCTGCCCGCATCGCGTCCCTGTCCGAAATCGACACGCTGTTCACCGACGCTCCTCTGCCTGCCGATCTGCCAAATCATTGTGCCGAGTGGGGCACCGAAGTGGTGATCGCCTCTCAAACCTGATCAGAGTGTCAGGTCACGCAGGGACTCGCGTAGCTGAAGCGTGCTCTTAAGCTCAATCGTGTCGCCGGTGCTGCGTTTCTCGACCATGTCGATCAGGGCAATAGCCGCTTTGCGACCCATTTCGCGGTGTGGGACATGTACCGTTGTGATCTGCGGTGTGACGATGCGGGCCAGTTCGATATCGTCAAATCCCGTGATCGACACGTCCTGTGGCACCGACAGCCCCATGTCATGCGCCCCGCGCAGGGCGCCCACGGCCAGAACATCGTTACCACACATCACCACAGAGGGCGGTGATGCCGTTTTCATCAGGGTCTGGAACGCCTGCGCGCCTGTTTCAACCTCATAAGAGGTTTCGATGACAGGCATGGCGTGGGGATCGAGGCCGTTGGCGACCAACGCCTCGCGCAGCCCGGCCACACGTGCCGCGGCCCGGTCATTCCCTTTGGTAATCCCGGAAATGAAGCTGATCTGGCGGTGGCCATAGTCTATAACCTTTTGCGCCAAGGCACGCATCGACTGGTGATTGTCAAACCCAACCGTGGGTTGGCTGTTATCGGGAAGATAAACCCATGCCGACAAGACCGGAATCGCGCGGGCTTGCAGGTATTCATAGACCGCCGGGTCACGATCATGCCCGATCAACAGAAGCCCATCTGCCCCACGGGATACAAGCGCCCTGATCTGTTCTTCTTCTACCTTGGGCTGGTAAGCAGAACTTGAGACAAGCAGCGTATAGCCCCTGCGATGAAGTTCTTCCTGAAACGCCTGCAACCCACGTGCAAAGATGGCGTTTTCCATCGTCGGGATGATCGCACCAATGGTGAATGTCCGTTTGGCAGCCATCACTCGCGCGCCGAAATTGGGCGTATAGCCAAGCTGTTCAACGGCAGACAAAACGCGCTTGCGCGTCTGTTCCACCACCCGGTCCGGAGAGTTCAGGCAGCGCGACACCGTCGCCGTCGAAACGCCGGCCTGACGTGCAACGTCGTCCAATGTTGGCACGCTTCGCAGGTCTGACATGTCTCTCCTTTCGCGGACCTTCACGCGCAAGGGCGCGTTGATGAATAATCATAGAATAGACAACGTCCAAATGTAAGCGCTTGCAAGATTCAAATGTAAGCGCTTACACTGAGGTCAGAATCAATACGATTTCAGAGGGTCATTCATGTTTCTTGCAGCATCCGCCATCGTCTTTGTCGCGTATTTCGCCAATGTCGCGCTGGGTGCTTTTGCAGAGGCAGCGATCCTTTCCGACGTCGGGGAGATGTTGGTTCTGTTTGCGGCGTCGATCCTATTTGTCGTTGCCATTCTTCAAAAAGAGGCTGACCGAAAGAACAAAAACGGCAGCTGAGGTCAATTGGGAGGAGACCAGATGACTGACGAACGCAAGGAGCTCGCATCCGCGGAGCGCCGTAATTTCCTGAAACTGATGAGCACAGGTGGCTTTACCGCTGCGATGGTTGCAGGTGCCAGCGGCCTTCTTTGGTCGTCCGAGGCCGCAGCACAGACAGCAAACGAAGAACGCGACCGTGAAAACGCGGCCGAGCACACGATGGTCATTGCGACCGCTTATGTGCTGGGTGCATCGCGCAGCTATCCGATCATGCAGCTGGACCTGAAAGAAAACATCCAGAACGCAACGAACGGCAAAGTCTATGTCAAACTGGCGCCTGGTGGTCAGTTGGGCGCAGGCGGTGCACTGGTTCAGGCGGTCCAGGGTGGCACCATTCAGGCAGCACAGCATTCGCTGGCCAACTTTGCGCCCTTCGCGTCTACAGTTGACCTGATCAACATGCCGCATCTGTGCGGCTCGAACCAGCGGTTCACCAACCTTGTGAACTCCGACTTCTGGAACACCGAAGTCCATCCCAAAATCGAAGCCAACGGTTTCAAGGCGCTGTTCTATGTCAACATCGACCCGCGCGTCGTTGCTGTGCGCAAAGGTGGGGCCGGTGCGGTTCTTAGCCCAAGTGATTTGGGCGGCGTGAAATTCCGCGTGCCCGGGTCCAAGATGCTCCAGCAGTATTACCGGATGGTCGGTGCGAACCCGACGCCAGTGGCTTGGGGCGAAACCCCATCCGCGATCAAGCAGGGTGTGGCAGATGCGCTCGATCCATCCGTGGGCGCGCTTTACGTGTTCGGCTTCAAGGACATCCTGAGCCATGTGACCTTCACCCAAGCCGTGCCAGACAGTCAGGTTTATTCCTGTAACCTCGAATGGTTCAACTCCATGCCTGCCGACGTTCAGGAAGGCATCATGTGGGGGTCCGAGATGACCGCGCATCAGAACCTTGCCAAGGTTCCGTCCGCCCGCGCCTACGCCATGGCGGAACTGGCCAAGGCCGGTGTTGAATTCCACTCGCTCAGCGACGATCAACTTGGTGAGTGGCAAGAGGCCGGTGGCTACCAGCGGTCTGAATGGGACGAGTTCAAGGTCGAACTTGCCGGGTCCATGGACGCTTTTGCCAAGATGGAAGAAGCGGCTGGAACGCAGGGCAAATACTACGTCCACGACGCGTAAAGACTCTGGCGGGCGCTGCATTGCGCGCCCGCCCCAAATTTTCTTTCCAAGCACAGACTTTCAGGCACGCCATAAGCGTGATCTGTCGGCCTGTGCCCTTTGAAAGGACGCCCCATGTCTATCTGGCGCAAAGTAGACCGCGATGCGGAACGCTGGCTGCTTCTGATCTTTTACGTGATGCTGGTCGTCACAATGGCCATCGAGGTGCTACGGCGCGAAATCTTTTCCTATTCCTCGATCTGGGGCGAAGAGATCGTGCGCTACTCGTTCATCTACCTTGCGTGGATCGGCGCTGCAGCTGCCGTCAAGGAACGCGCACATATCCGGATCGACGTGGTGATGCACTACCTCGGGCCACGCGCCAAAGCTCTCCTATACATCTTCGGTGATCTGGTGATGTTCGGCGTGGCCATAATCGCTTTCTATTGGTCGCTTGAGACAGTGCATGTGTCCTGGACCTTTGGTTCTGTGACCCACGGGCTGCGGATTTCAAACGTATGGTTCCTGATGGCCGTACCGTTGGGCTTTGCCCTGATGATCTGGCGTCTTTTGCAATCTTTCGTCCGTGATTGGCGATCCCTTCGTGACGGCACGCCCGTCTACGAAGGCGATAAGCTGTTTGATTAAGGGGACGCGCTGATGCTTTGGCAAACCATGAATCAGACGGTGGAACTTGGCTGGGATTTTTACCTGCCGGTTATCATCTTCGTTGGCCTCATTGCTTTGGCCGTGCCTGTTTGGGCCGCCATAGGCACCGCTGCAATCGCCATGCTGGTGATGTCCGGTGATCTGCCGCTGAGCCTTGTGGGTGAAAAGCTGTTCACCGGGATCGACGCCTTCGCACTGACGGCTGTTCCGTTGTTCATTCTGACGGGCGACGTGCTGGTGCGCACTGGGCTCAGCCGCAAATTCCTAGACGTGGCCGAGGCGCTGACGCAATTCGCCAAGGGCGGTTTTGGATCGGCCACGGTGCTGGTCTGCGGTATGTTCGCGGCCATTTCGGGCTCGGACGCGGCGGGCGCCGCGGCGGTAGGTCGGATGACCATCGCGCGGCTTGTGGAATCGGGCTACCCCCGTCCCTATGCCTGTGCGTTGGTGGCCGCTGGCGCATGTACTGGCATCCTGATCCCGCCCTCCATCGCTTACATCATCATCGGTCTAGTGCTGGGCATATCTGCCTCGACGCTTTTCTTGGCCGCGTTGATCCCGGGTCTGGCCATTCTGATTTCGATCCTTGTCACCAACCTCATCGTCAACCGCATCCATGGTTACGAAGGTGGCGGCAATATCTCGATGGGTGAATATTTCGCCAACTTAGCCGCGGCGCTCAAGTCGGGCTGGTACGCGTTCATCGTGCCTGGGATCATTTTCTACGGAATTTTCTCGGGTCGGCTAACTCCGACAGAGGCAGGCGCCACGGCTGTTGTCGTGACCATCATCATGGGTTTCATCCTGCGCACGCTGTCCTTTGCCGACTTCCCGGCAATGCTGGTCAGTTCCGCCAAGGTGAACGGTGTTATCCTGCCGATCATCGCCTTTTCGGCCCCGCTGGCCGAAGCGCTGGCGATCATGGGTGTTCCCCAAGGCTTTGTCACCGCCGTGACTGGGCTGACGGACGAGCCTTGGATCCTGATCCTTCTTATGATCGGCATTCTAATTGCCGCAGGCTGCGTCATGGAAACGACCCCTAACATCGTTATCCTTGCGCCTATTCTTAAGCCGCTTGCCGACAATATCGGCATGAATGAGATCCAGTTCTGTATCATGATGATCACCGCGCTTGGTGTCGGGTTCATCACCCCTCCACTCGGACTTAACCTATTCGTGGTTTCGGGGATCACCGGGGAATCAATCCTCAAGATCGCCGCCCGCGCCATACCCTTCGTTTTGGGCATGTTCGTCGTGGTCCTGCTGATCGCCTATGTGCCGGCGGTGTCCACCACGCTCTTGCCAGAAATCTACAAGTAGGACTCTCTGAAAGATGACACGCGAATACCTGAAGAAAGCGACCCTGACGGCCAAATCGGATGCCTCCGAAGTGCACGAAACGGTTAAGACTATCCTCTCGGATATCGAAGCGGGTGGCGACGACAAGGCGATGGAATACGCCAAGAAGTTCGACAAATACGAAGGCAATGTCCTGCTGACCGCAGAAGATATCGCAGCCGCCAGCGCTTTGGTCCCGGAAAAGCTCAAGCGCGACATCGAATTTGCGCATGATAATGTCAGACGTTTTGCTGAAGCGCAAAAATCAACTGTCTCGGATGTCGAAGTCGAGATCGTGCCGGGCATGATTGCCGGTCAGAAGGCGATCCCGGTGGATGCTGCGGGCTGCTATGTCCCCGGTGGGCGCTACAGCCACATCGCGTCTGCGATCATGACCGTAACAACCGCCAAGGTAGCGGGATGCCGTCACATCACCGCCTGTTCGCCCCCGCGACCGGATGTCGGCGTGGCCCCCGCCATCGTTTACGCCGCGCATATCTGCGGCGCAGACAAGATCATGGCGATGGGTGGCGTGCAGGGTGTCGCGGCAATGACCTTTGGCCTATTCGGTCTGCCCAAGGCCAACATTCTTGTCGGTCCGGGCAACCAGTTCGTTGCCGAAGCCAAGCGCATCCTCTTTGGCCGCGTCGGCATCGACATGATTGCAGGTCCGACCGACAGCCTGATCCTTGCCGACAGCACAGCCGATGCGCATATCGTGGCGACGGACCTCGTGAGTCAGGCCGAGCACGGCTACAACTCGCCCGTCTGGCTGGTGACAGACGACCGTGATCTGGCCGTCAAGGTGATGGACATGGTGCCGGGCCTGATCGAAGACCTGCCCGAGGTTAACAGCCAGAACGCCGCCGCGGCATGGCGCGACTATGCCGAGGTGATCGTCTGTTCAGATCGTGAAGAAATGGCCGCCTGTTCTGATGAATACGCGCCAGAACACCTGACTGTACAAGCCGACGATCTGGATTGGTGGCTTGACCGTTTGACCTGCTATGGCTCGCTTTTCCTGGGCGAAGAAACCACCGTATCCTACGGCGACAAAGCCACCGGCACGAACCACGTTCTACCGACCTCGGGGGCTGCCAGCTATACAGGCGGGCTTTCGGTCCACAAGTATATGAAGATCGTCACTTGGCAGCGCGCCACGCGCGAAGGGTCCAAGGCTGTGGCCGAAGCGACAGCGCGAATTTCCCGGCTTGAGGGGATGGAGGGCCATGCCCGCGCGGCAGATGTGCGTCTGGCCAAATACTTCCCCGGGGTGAATTTCGACCTGACCGCAGATGGCTGATCCAGAAGACCTTTTCCAGCTTGGCGGCAAGGTGGCCCTTGTCACCGGGGCCAGTTCTGGCCTTGGCCGACGCGCGGCGATCACACTTGCCAAAGCCGGAGCAATGGTTGTGGTCGTTGCCCGGCGGCAAGATGCGCTTGAAGCATTGAGCCGCGAAATTGGCTTTGCAGTGGCGTGGGTGACGGCTGACGTCGCTGATCGTGACAATATCGCGACGCTGGCCGAGACCGTGTCCACGCCCTTTGGCCCACCGGACATCATCGTGCATGCTGCGGGGCTTAACACACGTGAACCCGCTGATGATGTGACAGTCGAAGGCTGGGACGCAACGCTTGCAGTCAACCTGTCGGCACCGTTCTTTCTGTCTCAGGCTTTGGTACCAGCAATGAAGAAAAAGGGGTGGGGCCGGATCGTCAATTTCGCCTCGCTCCAGTCGTCCCGCGCCTTTCCCGGCGGAATCGCCTACGGCGCAACAAAAGGTGGGGTCGCACAATTGACCCGCGCGATGGCCGAAGCATGGTCACCGCACGGGATCACCGCCAACGCCATCGGCCCGGGATTTTTCCCGACTGAACTGACCGAAGCAGTGTTTGCAGACCCTGACCGCGCGGCCCGCAATGCCGCGCAAACCTGCATCGGTCGCAATGGCACGATGCAGGATATCGACGGACCGATCCTGTTCCTGTGCTCTGATGCATCGGCTTACGTGACGGGACAGGTTCTCATGGTGGACGGAGGGTTTACCGCGAAATGAAGGCGTTGGTTTACGAAGGCGTTGAAACGCTGGCTTTCCGCGATGTCCCCGACATCACGGCGCGCGAGGGCGAACACCTCATCCGCATCGAAGCAGTCGGCATTTGCGGGTCCGACATGCACGCTTATCTGGGTCATGACGCGCGCCGCCCTGCCCCGCTCATTCTTGGCCACGAGGCGGCAGGTGTGGTTCAGGGCGGGCCGAAGGATGGGACCCGCGTGACGGTCAATCCGTTGGTCACCTGCGGCACCTGTTCGGCATGCACAAGCGAGCGGGAAAACCTCTGCCCGGTTCGCCAAATCATTTCGATGGAGCCAAGACCAGGCGCCTTTGCGCAATACGTGTCGATGCCCGCGTCGAACCTGGTCGAAGTGCCCGACGGCGTCCCACTGGACAAGGCATCGCTGGCCGAACCTTTGGCAGTCAGTTGGCATGCCGTACGTTTGGCGCTGGCATCACTGCACCCGTCCATGGAACGCAAAGCTTTGGTGCTGGGTGGTGGGGCCATTGGACTTGCCGCTTCATTGGCGCTTAAGGCGATGGGGATCGAACAGGTCACAATAGTCGAGCCAAACCCAGCCCGCTGTGCGTTTCTGATCAACACTTGTGGCGAAGCGGCTGTGGAACAACCTGAAGGGTTTTATCCCGTCGTCATTGACGCCGTGGGCTATGCGGCGACCCGCGCCGCCGCCTCGGCCCATACAATGCCCGGCGGTGTGATCGCCCATGTGGGCCTTGGCGAAGACACCGGCGGCCTGGACGTGCGGCGCATGACGTTGCAGGAAATCACTTTTATCGGCACGTACACCTACACCGCGCAGGATTTCCGGGAGACGGCACAAGCAATCTTTGACGGGCGGCTTGGTTCGCTCGACTGGTTTCAAAAACGACCCTTAAGCGACGGTGCCGTCGCGTTCCGCGCGTTGCGCGAAGGGGCTGTGGCGACCCCAAAAATTGTTTTGGAGCCCTGGGTCTAACCCCGCCCACAATCGGATGGAGAGCTGAGATGTATAACAAAATCCTCGTTCCAATGGCATTGGATCACGATATTTCGCCCCAGACTTTGGAAGTCGCGCGTGTGTTGTCGTCCAGTGCGGGCGAGATCATTGCCCTGCATGTGTATGAAGCGCCTCATGGGGCTGTCAGCGCCTATCTTGACGAAGACGTGGTCAAGGCCGGGTACGAAACTGCCCGCACGCGGCTGCAGGAAAAGATTGCAGGGCTCGAAGGCGTGACCCCTGCTCTGATCAAAGGCCACTCGTCCCGCACAATCATCGACTATGCTGCGCAGAACAAAGTAGATTGCATTGTGATCGGCTCACATAAACCAGGACTCAGCGACTTTTTCCTCGGCTCTACCGCTGCCCGTGTTGTGCGCCATGCGCCCTGCGCAGTTCATGTGCATCGCAACGGCGACTGACATTACTCAGCGACGAGCGGCTGACTGCCCTTGTCTGATGTATCACTATCGCTTTGCATAAACACAGTGCGCGTCGGGAACGGGATATCGACACCCGCGGCATCCAACGCTTCTTTGACATTGCGCTTCATATCCGCCTGATACTGAAAGTAATCCCCGGAAGCACACCAGACACGGACAAGAAAATCCACACTACTACTATTCAGGTTATTGACCTGAATGAACGGCTCGGGATCAGTGTGTGACCGGGGATCGGACATGATCGTATCGCGGATGACATCTTCGGCTTGCGCTAGGTTCGCGCCATATCCAACACCAAATTCCCACTCTGCGCGACGGGTTCTGTAGCCCGAATAGTTCTTGATGGTATTTCCCCAAACCTCTGAATTCGGAACGACGACTTTGACATTTCCAATGTCCGCGATCTCCGTATAGTTCAGCGTGATCTCTTTCACCGTACCGACAACATCGTTGACCTGTACGAAATCGCCATTCTTCAAAGGCCGGAACAAGATCAACATCACACCCGCAGCCACATTGGACAACGTGCCCTGCAAGGCCAGACCGATCGCGAGGCCCGCCGCACCGATCACCGCGATGATCGACGTCGTCTGTACCCCGAACGTGTTGAGAACAAACAGGCCGGTGAAGGCCAAAATTGTGTAGCGTACGATATTGCCAAAGAACACGAACAGCGTGTCGTCTAAGCTTTCATGCATCGTCCCGACGCGCGCGATCCGACGGCTAAGGATGCCCGAGATCAAAAATCCAAGGATCAGGATCACTGTCGCGCCAATGGCATTCCCCAGAAGCGACAGCAATGTTTCAAGCGTCAACAGATCAGCCAGCGACCGCCCGTTGTAAATTTCCATCGTGACAACGGAATTGATATTGTCCCAAACGGTGTTTGCAACGGTTTCGACGTCTTCCATTCTGTTCTGCCCTATTGTCCACGAGTGCTGCGCGGCGCGTAGCCACGTTGTGACGTGAACGCATGGCCAAGCCTGAGGTTCCTGAATGGTCTCAGCTTTTGCAAACAAACACGGCCCGACCATTTGGCCGGACCGTCTACGCCAATCGGTGGGTTCGTCTTAGGCTGCCTCTGGCGCATCTTTCGCGCCGGTCATAAAGGCCACGGCATCCGACATCGTGTAATCCTTGGGATCAATCACACACAGGCGCTTGCCCAAACGGTGCACATGGATGCGGTCCGCCACTTCGAACACGTGCGGCATGTTGTGGCTGATCAGGATGATCGGTATGCCACGCGATTTCACGTCCTGGATCAATTCCAATACTTTGCGGCTTTCCTTGACGCCCAATGCCGCTGTCGGTTCATCTAGGATAATGACCTTTGATCCAAACGCCGCCGCGCGGGCCACGGCCACGCCCTGCCGCTGACCACCAGACAGTGTTTCCACCGCTTGATTGATGTTCTGAATGGTCATCAGACCCAATTCAGTCAGCTTATCCCGCGCCATTTTTTCCATGGCTGCCCGATCCAGTTGCCGCAGCCACTTGCCTCGCCAGCCGGGTTTTCGGATTTCACGGCCCATGAACATGTTGTCGGCAATCGACAATGCGGGCGACATGGCCAGCGTCTGGTAGACGGTCTCGATGCCCGCTTCACGCGCTTCAATCGGAGAGGTAAAGCGCACGTCCGTCCCCTCGAGTGTTACGGTCCCTTCATCCGGGATAACCGCACCAGACACCGCTTTGATCAAAGAGCTTTTGCCCGCCCCGTTGTCGCCGATCACAGCAAGGATTTCCCCCGGCATCAGATCGAAGTCACAGTGATCCAGAGCGGTCACACGACCATAGCGTTTGACCAACCCGCGGCCTTTCAAAATCGGTTCCATTATGCTGCCACCTTTCTGATCCACTGGTCCACGGCAACGGCGGCAATGATCAGCACACCAATAAGCAGGAAGGTCCATTGCGCGTCAGCACCGGCAAGGCGCAGACCAAGGGTGAACACCCCAACGATCAGCGCGCCAAAGAACGTGCCAAGGATCGATCCCCTGCCCCCAAAGAGCGAAATCCCCCCAATCACCACAGCAGTGATGCTCTCGATGTTCAAAAGCTGCCCAGATGTCGGAGACACAGATCCAATCCGACCGATCAGGGCCCAACCCGCAAAGGCGCAGATCAAGCCTGCCAAGGCATAGACCGAAATGAGTGTGCGCGAGACATCGACGCCCGACAGCTCTGCAGCCTCGGCATCGTCGCCAACCGCATAAACGTGCCTACCCCAAGCTGTGTGTTTCAGCACGTAGGACAGAACCACCACCAAAAGCACCATGAACACGACGCCAAAAGTAAAGACGGCCCCACCGATATTGAATTTTGCACCCATCACTTGCAGCAACGGAGCTTGTTCCGCGATCTCTTGCGACCGGATGGTTTCATTCTGCGAATAGAGAAAATTCGCCGCCAGCACGATTTGCCACATGCCCAGAGTCACGATGAAAGGCGGCAGCTTCATACGAGCGACAAGCCAGCCATTCAGCGCGCCGATCGCCGTTCCGAATGCCAAACCGCAGACCACAGCGACACTGGGCGGCAAGCCATACCGGAAAGTGAACTGCCCCATTACCACAGACGAGATCACCGCGATGGCCCCGACGCTCAGGTCGATCCCGGCAGTCAGGATGACCAAAGATTGCGCGGCTGCGACGATGCCGACGATTTGCACCTGTTGCAGGATCAATGTCAGTGCGAAGGGGGAAAAGAACCGCGAACCCAGCGCCAGACCGAATACGACAATGGCTGCGACCAAAACGATCAGCGGCACCAGCGCCGGTGTGGTGTGCAGGGCATGATGAAACCGGTCAATCAAGCCTTTGTCGCGCGTGGCAAAGGATGCGACTTCCGCATTTGCCTTGCCGACCACGGATTCATAATTGTCTGATGATGGCATGAGAACCCTCCCTCACGAACAAGCTGGATGTTCTTGTGAAAAGGGCGGGTCGATCCCCGCCCTTTTCATAACTGTTTAGACTGACGTGAGTCGGATCAACCCCAGCAGAGGTTCATGCCTTCATCAGTGTCGATGGAGTCGACACCATCAACCGGCTGATCAGTGACCAGAGCCACACCCGTATCAAAGAAGTCCTTGCCTTCGGTTGCCGACGGCTTTGTGCCATCAGCGGCCCATGCAGCAATCGCTTCGATGCCCTTGGAGGCCATGAGCAACGGATACTGCTGCGACGTCGCGCCAATTACACCGTCTTTGATGTTCTGAACACCCGGGCAACCGCCATCGACAGACACGATCAGTACGTCATTTTCACGACCGATGGACTTGAGCGCCTCGTATGCGCCAGCCGCGGCTGGTTCGTTGATGGTGTAAACAACGTTGATCATCGGGTCTTTGGCAAGCAGGTTTTCCATCGCACGACGGCCACCCTCTTCGTTGCCGGCAGTTACGTCGTTGCCGACGATACGCGGATCATCTTCGTCGCCGTTCACATTCGGGTCTGCAAGGTCGATCCCAAATCCCTGAAGAAAGCCCTGGTCGCGCAGAACGCCAACAGTTGGCTGGCTGACAGCGAGATCGAGCATGGCAATCTTGGCATTTGCCGCTTCGTCACCCAGAGCTGCTGCGGCCCATTCGCCGATCAGTTCGCCCGCGAGGAAGTTGTCGGTTGCAAAGGTCATGTCAGCCGCGTCAATCGGATCAAGCGGTGTGTCCAGAGCGATCACAAGGATGCCCGCATCACGCGCCTGCTGAACCGCAGGAACGATGGACGATGTGTCAGATGCAGTAAGCAGGATGCCCTTGGCGCCATTGGCGATGCAGGTCTCAATGGCTGCGACCTGTGTCTCGTGGTCACCGTCGATCTTGCCAGCATAGCTGTTGAGAGTGATACCCAGTTCTTCGGCCTTGGCGGTGGCACCTTCACGCATCTTAACAAAGAACGGGTTGGTGTCTGTCTTTGTGATCAGGCATGCGCTGACGCCGTGACCTGCGGCGAAGGCCGCACCGGACATGGACGCGAGTGCAATCGCCGAGCTCAGCAGTAGTTTCTTCATGGTTTCCTCCCAGAAATATGCAATTTCAAGCCTTTCGGACTGATAACAGCCCGCTCCCCCTGCCTGCGTTAGCGCTGCAGGTTGAAGCAGAAAAGGCCAGATATCAGAGCCGCTGTCAATAAATAAATAAACTTTATTTATTAAATACGATCTGCCATCTTATCCAAACGAATTTCCTGGACTAAGGTCGCCTTTATGGACGGTGGCAAGATCAGAAGCGCGAGTGGCGGCGTCAACCAAAGCGGTGTGCGCAACTACAATGAACGCTTGCTTCTTTCCATGTTGCAACGCCGAGGCGGCATGGCCGGGATCGACCTTGCCCGGCTCACTGGTCTATCCCCACAAACCGTCTCTGTGATCTTTCGCAAACTTGAACAGGACGGATTTCTCAGGCGTGGTGACCCGGTTCGGGGCAAGGTCGGAAAGCCGTCTATCCCGATGGAACTATCTCCAGACGGGGTTTTGTCACTGGGTCTCAAGATCGGTCGGCGCAGTGCTGAACTTCTTCTCCTCGATTTCACGGGCAACGTGCGGGCACAGATTTCGACAGCCTATAAGTACCCTCTCCCCAACGAGGTGTTCGCCTTCCTGGAAAGCGGGATTAACAGTTTGCTCCAAGACCTGCCCGATGACGCGCAAGACCGACTTTGCGGTATCGGCATCGCGGCCCCGTTCGAGCTATGGAAATGGAACGATTTAATCGGCGCTCCCTCTCAGGAGTTCAAATCATGGAAAGACATCGACTTTTCCGAAATGGTCGCCCCCTTCAGCGACCTCCCGGTCTTTGCGGTCAATGATGCAACCGCTGCCTGCCGCGCAGAGCATCTCTATGGCAGCAATCATGGGTTTCGCGATTACGCGTATTTCTTCATCGGCTCTTTTGTTGGCGGAGGTGTCGTGGTCAATGACACCGTGTTCGAAGGCAACCAAGGCAACGCAGGCGCGCTGGGGTCGCTGCGCAGCACCGGGCCCTTGGGTGAAAGTCAGCAATTGATCGACGTGGCCTCAATCCATCTGCTTGAGGAGCGGCTTGTCCAAGCGGGTATCGATCCACGCGTGCTGTGGAAGCAGCCACAAGACTGGAGCGAACTGTCGCGATACGTCGAACCGTGGATTGGGGAAACCGCGCAGGAACTGGCCAAAGCTTCGCTGTCGGTATGTGCGGTAATCGACTTTGAAGCGGTGTTGATCGACGGCGCTTTTCCAGCGGCGGTAAGAACCGAACTGGTAGAACGAGTGCGGCGATACCTTGTCAATCAGGACACCCGGGGACTGATCGCACCAAAGATCGAACCGGGCAGCGTCGGCGGCAACGCGCGCGCCATAGGTGCGGCCAGCAGCCCCATTTTTACGCAGTTCCTGTTGAACACAAATGCCGGGTTAGCCGCTTTTTGACCATTTGGTCAAAAAAACCGTTTGCGGATCAATACATCGGCAAGGCCAGCAGGTGGCTGCAAACCGAACACGTCTTGCAGACAGGTGCACACGGCATCAGGAGTTTGCAAAGTTTCGACATGTGGTGCCCTGCCCTTTGCAAACTTGCGAAGCTCGGTTCCATCCAACACCAAGCGCAGATCGCCGCTTTGGCGGGCCACGACAAGCGTTCGGGCAAAAAGCGACCCCGGCAAAGTTGCAGCGAGCCAGTTGCCCGCCTCAAGGTCACTCATCGCGGTCGGCTCTTCAGTGAACGCATACAGATCACGCCGCTGACCATCGTCGGTCCGACGGCTGAGCACTATGCCCAGCCCCGAGCGATCTTCCGTGTGCAGATCACCAGTGTGGCCATTTAGCCGAACTGGCTCAGTTGGCCCCGGCCCACCGAAGCCCACATCGACAAGGTACTCGCCACCGTTCAACCTCACGATGCAAACGCAATGAGTGCGCGGCCCCGGGACGTCGCGCTGCCACATCACGCGAGCCATGCGCAGGCGGGCGTCAAAGCCCAACCCAAGTAATCCGGCACAAAGAAGTGTGTTCACCTCAAAGCAATAACCACCCCGTTGCTGGTGCAGCATCTTTCTTGCCAAAGCGTCAAGGCCAAGGTCTGGAACAGCGCCGCAAAAGACCGAAAGGTTTTCGAACGAAATACAGTCCAGATGCGCTAGTGTGACGGCAGTCAGAGTGCCTGACGTCACTGGCAGACCTGCAGTTAATCCCAACCGGCCCAGCCAAGCGGCAACCACTTCTTCAGACGCAGCTTCCACCGATAGTTCTTTAGGTTTGATCGACAGGCGGCGTGCCGTGGGTGTGGAATGTCTCAATAGTTTTGAGCCCCCACGCCTGCCCTTTCTTGCGTTCATCCTCGGTCCAGGTGACGGTTTCCCAATCGGGCTGCAGGATCAACCGGGCACCCGCATTCGCCAATTCAACCCGGTTGCCTGCGGGTTCCCAGACATACAGGAAAAACGTGCCCTGAATAGCGTGTTTGTGCGGGCCAGTTTCGATATGGACGCCATTTTCGAGAAAGATATCAGCGGCGCGAAGGATGTCTTCGCGCTGATCCGTAGCATAGGTGACGTGGTGCAATCGATTTTCGCCGCGCCCATGTTCCTCGGTGCAGGCCAGATCGTAAGTTTTATTGTTGATCGTAAACCAGCAGCCGCCAAGCCGCCCGTTGTTCAAACGAATTTGTTCGGTCACCCGACTGCCAAGGCAGGTCTGCATGAAGTCACGAAACTGGGTGACGTCTTCGGCCAAAAGATTCAAGTGGTCGATCCGGCGCGGAGAGACTCCCTGCGCGTGAAAGCGGCTCGACATGTTCTTCAGCGCCGGTTTGTCATCTTCGGGTGGGTCGTATTTCACGGTGTCCCAATAGAGCTCGAACACATGACCAAACGGGTCTTCGAACCGATAGGCGCGTCCATGGCCCAGATCGCCATCGACCCAACCGTGGGTCTTGTATCCGGACGACTCGATCGCTTTGACTCGTCGCTCCAGCGCTGCCTCGGACGACACGCGGTAGCCAATATGGGCAACCCCGGTCGTGTCGGACTTGGTGAGCTTGAGCGTGTGGAATTCATAGTCATCCCACGCCCGCAAATACGCGCTGTCACCGTCTTGCGCCGATAGCTTGAGGCCATAGACCCGCGTGAAGAAATCAAGGCTTTCATCAAACTTGTTGGTCAGAACCTCGACATGGCCAAGGTGCGCGACATCGAAACAGGGTTCAGTCATAGGGGCCTCAATTGAACATAGTGTTTGGCAGGAACAGCGAGATTTGCGGAAAGGCAACAAGGATCGCCAGCGTGATCAGCATCATGACCCAGAACGGAATGACGCCAATAAAAATCCGACCCAGCGGAACACCCGGGGCAACCGATTTCACAATAAATACGTTCAGGCCCACTGGCGGAGAGATCAGTCCCATTTCCAGAGACAAAACGACCAAAACACCAAACCAGATCGGATCAATGCCCAGTTCTAAGATGATGGGAAAAAAGATGGGCAAGGTCAGTACCAGCATGGCGAAACCTTCGAGGAAACATCCCAGCACAAGGTAGATAGAAAGGATCAACAGAAGACTGCCCATTGGCCCAAGGTCGAGCGCGACAAAGGCCTGCGCCACCAGATCGGTCATATGGCTGAGCGCAAGGAACGGGTTGATCATATGCGCTGCAATCAGGATCAGCATCACCGTGGCCGTGGTCACAACGCTGTCCTTGGCGGCAGCCCAAAGCATGGTCAGCTTGAGTTTGCGCGTCACCCATCCAATCAGGATCACGGCCCCTGCCCCGACTGCGGCCGCCTCTACTGGCGAAAAGAAACCGCCATACATGCCGCCAATGGTCACGAAGATTACAAGCACGATGGGTCCTGCACGGCCAATCGCGGTGATCTTTTCGTTGAATGCGGTCTTTGGTCCCGCAGGTCCGAATTCAGGACGAAAGACGCATAGAAGCGTCACAGCCAGCACAAACATCGACAGCAACAGAAGGCCCGGCAAAACGCCTGCAAGAAACAGTCGCCCAATGGATTGCTCGGTCAGGATGGCGTAAATCACAAAGCCTGTGGATGGCGGGATCAGGATGCCCAGCGTGCCACCAGCCGCAACAACGCCAGTGGATAGACGATCATCGTATTTGAACCGCTCCATCTCGGCCAAGGCAACTTTGCCCATCGTCAGGGCGGACGCAACAGACGACCCCGAGAGCGCGGCGAACCCACCACAGCCGATCACCGTTGCGGATGCCAGCCCACCCCGGATCGAACCGATCACGGCATAGGCTGCGTCAAATAATTGGCGGCTCATTCCGGTATGCGACGCCACGTTGCCCATCAAGATGAAGAGCGGGATCACCACGAGTTCCGGTGATGATGCAAGCGTAAACGCCTCGGATGCCAAAAGCGACATAGATGCGTTCAACCCGTTGAGCGCCCAGATGCCCAGAAAGCCGATAACGAACATCGAAAATGCGACAGGAACACGCAGAATAAGCAGCACGAACAGTGCGACGATCCCGACAACTCCGGCGACTGAGGCGGTCATTTATGGCGCTCCACGCGAATATCCCGCCCCGTAAAGGTCAGTTCCAGCGCGCGCAGAGCAAGGCCTAGGGCGGCAATACACATGAACCCGATCGCGGCCCATTGGAAATAAGCCTTGGGCAAATACAGAAGATTGGTGGACAGGTTCAGCATGATCGACAATTTCGCGCTGGACCAAGTGGCCCAAGCAAGCGTGGCAAAGATCACAGCCCCCGTTATGGCAACGACGATGTCGATGATGCGGTTCATCGCACCCGGAAAGTGGCGTTCGAACAGATCGACCGAAATGTGCCCCCCCAGCCGGTCGCAAAGCGCCATAGGCGCGAAGACAAGGATCACTGTTGCCATCGTGGTGATATCCTGACCGCCATACAACGGACTGCCAAAGGCGCGGCCCACAACGTCAATCAGGATCACAACCACCACCACCAGCAAAGCGGTCGATCCAATAGCAGCGGACAGGCCAATCAGCCTGTCCGCCAGTGTGCGCATTCGCTCCAACACTTAGTTCTGCATCGCAGCCAAGGCTGCATCGCCTCCGACGCTGGAGACATATTCTGCGACGACATTTGCGACGGCATCCTCGAAGGCCTGCGCCTCTTCATCGGTAAGATCCACGAAGGTGTTACCCGCATCGCCACGCGCTGCTTCCAGCGCGGCTTCGGCCGTCGCGTTCCAAGCGGTTTCCGCGTTATTGCCAAGCGCGCAGCCCCGCGCTTCGTCCAGTGCAGCTTTGGCGTCATCGGACAACGCGTCGTAGGAGCCCTGCCCCATGACGGCAAAGAAGGCCAGACGCCCAAGCGGTGCATTGAGAGTGAAGGCATCGGCAACTTCATCAAGTTTGAAATCGCTCAAGGTCGAGGCACCAGTAAAGACGCCGTCAATCAAACCGGTCTGCAACGAGTTATAGACCTGGTTGATCGGCATCTGCACCGGGGTTGCACCCAACGCTTCGGCCACCTTGCCCGCAGTTGCACCCGCGACGCGGATCTTGAGGCCCGCCAGATCAGCAGGTGTGCGGATCACCTTGTCTTTCATGATCATGATATTCGGTTCAGAGGTCCAAAGCGCCACCGGCACAGTGCCTGGGAATTCGCCCGAAATTTCGTCCATCGCATCACAAAGGGCGTCAGAGCCCGATTTGCCTGCCGGCACAACGCCCGGAAGCTCAACGATCATGGTCTTTTCGAATTGCTGCGAGGTATAGCCCGGCAGGCCCCATGTCATATCTGCCACGCCCTGAACGGCACGCACATATTGTTCGACCGGGCCTGCGCCCAACTCACCACCGTGATAGCCGCGCACTGTCAGGCTACCGCCGGTCGCATCGGACAGATCAGCGTTCAGCTTTTCGATCACGCTTGCATTCACCGTGTGAAATGGCGGTGTGAAATTGGCGAATTTCAGTTCTTGTGCGGACAGCGGTGCGGCGGCTGCCACAGCCAAAGCGGCCCCGATAAATGTTGTTCTGAGTGTCATAACGTCCTCCCATGAATGGTCCGGCATCTACCGGACCGCTTGTGATGGGCGGCGATCCTTCTGTGTGACCGCCGTCCAAAAATCGTGCCGATCAGACCGCTTTGGCCCGCCAGCTGTTTTCAGCATAGCTCTCGCGCACCTCATTTGAATACGGTGTCGGCGACACACGCACACGAATTTCGGCCTGCTTGTGCTTTTCTGCAGATGTTTTCTGCGTTTCGTCGGATTCACCCCAACGCAAGGTCAGAACGTCACCCACCTCGACGCTTTGATCCACGACGCCCAGCGACAACACACACCGTTCGTTATAGCTATAGCCGTTGAACATGCTCATGCCGACCATCTTGTCGCCGTGCATGATCATGTCGGCCGAGCTTGATGCGTAGTTCGGCTGCGGGAAGTCGATCCATTTATAGGGCGTGCCCTCGTCGAAGGCCGAGGCGATGACCTTAAGCACGTCTTCCTTGTTCCATTCGAACGTGACCTTCTTTCGGTTGGTCTTGCTCTCTTTCATTTTGAGAAGCGCGTCTTTGCCGATGAAATCGTCTTTCTTCCAGCCGATATAAAAATCGTAGCCCAACTCGAACGGGTTGACATAGTAGTCTTCGATATTGTCCGAAACAAAGCTGCCGCCAATGGCGCCTGCCGCTTCGTACATGTCGGTGCCCAGCCAATCGCGATAATCGGCCATCATGCCGTCACCTGTGTAGATGCCCGGCAGGGGCGACGGAATCCAGCCCGATTCCAATGTGTTGGTTGAATAGGCACGGCTTCCGCACTGAACCAGATCAACGCCAGCGTCTTTGGCTGCCTGCAGAATGGTCGAATGGATGTAGTGCTTGTCCTCATACGGCCCCCACACTTCGAGACCCGGCGCTCCTGACATGCCGTGGCGCAGCGCTTGCACCTTTTTGGAGCCAATGTTGATCCAATCAACATGAAAGAACTTGATGTCTTGAACCGGGCCACCGTTCATCTTTTCAAAGATCTTTGGCGCGTCAGGGCCCTGGATCTGGTAGCGGTAGTGTGTGCGCAAAACGCGTTCGCCTTCGGGGCGCGAGGTCGAACGTGGGTCGTGCTTGATCCGTACGTTCCACTTGCCCCAAGCAGCGGCAAACATCAGCCAGTTTGACGTCGGCGCCCGGCCCACGAGGATAAACTTGTCCTCACGCTCGCGGAAAATGATGTGGTCGCCGATCACGTGACCTGCCGGTGTGACGGGCACGTAATGCTTAGCGCGGTTCAGGCTAAAGTTCCCGAACGCATTGATGCCGTGGTAGGCCAGAAATTCCTCAGCCTGCGGGCCTTCGACGATCAGTTCGTCCATATGGTGAGATTGGTCGAACAAAACAGCACCGTGGCGCCAGGCTTCCTGCTCAACGCGCCAGTTGCGGAATTCCGGCGTCACGACCGGATAGACATACATCCCGATCTGGGAATTTCGAAGCATTTCAACGGGGTTTCCCCATTCCTTCATCTTGTCTGACAAGCTGGGCATAGACGTGATCTCCTCCTAGGATTTTAATCTGCAGATAGTAGTGACAGGCCCGGCACGCGTGTTGCGACCCCCGGTCCGGCATTAGCAAGGTAATCAAGATTGCGTCGCGCAAGGCGGGCGTGTTCGCGGGCCAGATGTTCGGCGCGTGCGCCTTCTCGGGCACAGATTGCCTCAAGAATAGCGCGATGCTGGTGTTGCGCCCGCACGAGCGACGCATTGAAATCCGGGATCAATTCTTGTTCGCGCAAGAACGCACTGGGCGACGCCAATGGCAAAAGGTTGACCCGATCCGCTTCGCGCTGCATCAGCTGACTGTCTGACAGACGCGACAAAAGCTGATGAAAGGCTGCGTTTTCAGAGATATATGCGTCGAAGTCAATGTGATCCGGATGGGCAAGCGCGGTGTCAATGCGGTCAAGAACGCGTTCGGCGTCTGCCATTTTGGCAGGGTCTGCCCCGCGTTCCGCCGCAAGCCGCGCCGCAGTGCCTTCGATCACGCCGCGCAGTTCTATGGCATCGTTGATATCATCGAGAGTAAAGCGCGCAGCCCGGCAACCGCCGGTTTCGATCCGCTCCAGCAATCCTTCGGCAACAAGCCGGTCCATTGCCTGACGCAGAGGCGTGCGCGACAACCCCAGGCGTTCGGCCAAAGCCACCTCTGGCAAGCGCGTGCTGCCAGCGAATTCGCCGCTCATGACAAGCGACCGAAGACCAAGCAGCGCTTTGTCGAACTGTGTCTTGCGATCAGACATGCACCCCCCTCAGAGCGCCCGCCGCTCTCCCCTGGGGCGTTCTGTCGTTTGGGATAAATTGTATACAGAAACCTGTCAATCACTGATTTTTGTGCCAACTATTGGAAAATTAGACCCACAATGTATACAGAACTACCTCACGGCCAATCAAAAGGCCGAGCCGGGTCAGACACACCGGCCTCCAGCCCCTTAAGAAAAGCAACACGATAAGAACCCGGCGGCTGCCCCGCGTGACGCACGAAATACCGGCTAAATTGCGCTGCCGATCCAAAGCCCAGCGCGGTCGCAATTTCGTTCACAGAACGCCCCGACGTTTCCAGCAGCAGACGCGCTTCAATCATCACCCGACGATCGATAATGTCTTTGGGTCCAAGCCCCCGCACCCGCCGACACATATCACCCAAGCGGTCGCGGGTCAGACCGAGTGTTTCAGCATACAGCGACACCGACCAGCGGTCGCGGAAATGCCTTTCAACCAATGTGCTAAACCGGGTGAAGCTGCGATGCGATGGGCTGGCGCCTTGCGGCCCCCCGGAATAGGATGGTGCCGCGCGCAGCAGTTCGATCAAGATCACGCGAAGGTAGGCTTCGACGACCACATGCGCAGCGACGGCATCTTCCTCGAGCTCGCGACGAATACCACCGAAGGCCGTGCGCAAAGCAAAGCGCGTTTCCGACCCGGCGGACAGTGGCACAGTCAACTTGTGATCCGCCACATCGCGCAGATCGCGCGCTTCGGGCAAATGGCCGATGGTGTTGCCCAACGCACTTGCGCTAAGCAGCACATAGGTACCGACTGCGCCCGCATCAAAACGCAAACGCGATGTTTCTTGCCACGGTCGCCACGCCAGGACTGGCGCTTCGATCCGGGCGTCCTCACCGGCCAAAACGGCACCGCCATCTTCAAGCAGAATCGCGCACCATGACGGGCCACGCAGGCTTTCGGCAAGGCCCACAATGCGGCTGCGCAAATCGCCGGTCAAAGCCCCGGCGCGCACAGTGGCAGAGTCATGAAACCGCAGATCAGGCATCGCTATTCCCACAAAATGTAAATTTTTTACCGCAAAATATCATTTACGAAACGTAATTCCGAGCTTTTTTATAAATTGTGCCGTGAGGAGTCGGCCTACGTTCAGTGAGCCTGGGGAGGAGCATCTGTACGAAACCCGCTTGATAATTGCCGGGCGACATGTTGCGCCTGACCCGGTTGTGGCGTTCGAGAGACGCCATCCCGTGTCTGACGCCATTGTCACCCGTGCCGCAGCCGGACGCGCTGTTGAGGCCCGGGCTGCTGCCGCGGCGGCTGCCAATGCCTTTGCAGGTTGGGCAGCCACGCCGGTCCGTACGCGAATTGCCCTATTGCAGGACGCCGCAGCAGCCTTGATTGCGCATGCCGATGAGGTGGTCGAGATCGCCTCCGCCGAAGTCGGCTCTGCCCCCGATTGGGTACGATTCAACGTTGATCTGGCCGCACAGATGCTACGCCAGACAGCTGATCTGGCCGACGTGATCGACGGCATTGAGACACCGATCGACGGTCACACCCTGCGGCGACGGCCTGCGGGCGTCGTGCTGGGTGTCGCCCCTTGGAACGCCGCTGTTACCTTGGCGACGCGTGCCGTTGCGGCCCCCTTGGCCTGTGGCAATACCATCGTCCTCAAAGGGTCGGAGCTTTGTCCCAAAACCCATGAGTGGGTGGCCGACACGATCTGCCGCGCCGGACTGCCTGCGGGTGTGCTGAACTACATCACCAACGCACCGGATCACGCCGAAGAGGTGGTTGAGGCGCTGATTGCGCACCCGGCCGTGCGGCGCGTGAACTTTACCGGATCGACCCGCGTAGGACGCGAGATTGCGGTTACGGCAGCGCAGCATCTCAAACCCTGCTTGTTGGAGTTGTCGGGTAAAGGCACGGCAGTTGTATTGGCGGATGCTGATCTTGACCACGCCGCCCGCGCCATCGCACATGGCAGCTTTTTCAATCAGGGCCAGATCTGCATGTCGACTGAACGGGTTATCGTCGATACCTCCGTCGCGGATGATTTTGTCGCGCGGCTGGCGCAAGAGGCCGAAGCGCTGCGCTTTGCCCCCGGTCAGGCCAGCCCATTGGGGGCGTTGATCAGCCCAGCAGCAGCGGTTCGAGTGCGTGCGATGATCGACGACGCGGTCTCCAAAGGCGCGGTTTTGGTGACGGGCGGCGACCTTTCAGGCGGCGGGTTACAGCCAGCGGTTCTGGACCGTGTTGCCCCGGGCATGATGCTCTACGACGAAGAAGCGTTCGGCCCGGTCACAGGCGTGATCCGCGTGGCCGACGCCGAAGAAGCGCTCGCCATCGCCAATGATACTGATTTTGGCCTCGTGGCGTCAGTCTTTAGCAGGGATACAAACGCGGCGCGCGACATGCTGTGCCAGATCGAAACCGGGATTGGCCACGTAAATGGCTCCACCGTTTATGACGATCCACGGATGCCGTTCGGCGGGGTCAAGGCGTCGGGGTATGGCCGCTTTGGAGGGCGCGATGCGGTTTCGGAATTCACTGAATGCCAATGGATCGCAATGCACGATCTGCCAACTGCAGAAAACGACAACGACAATCAATAAGGGAGGAAGACACATGAAACGCAGAGAGATATTCGGAATGGCGGCGGCCCTGACCGTGGCAGCCGGTCTGGCAGGCCCGGTTGCGGCGCAGGACATGCTCAAGATCGGCGCGGTTGGCCCGAAAACCGGCCCATTGGCTGGTGGGGCGGCGGTCACGTTCTGGCCAAACGTACAGCTTTGGGCGCATGACGTGAACGAGGCTGGTGGCATCGACGTTGGCGGCACCAAGATGATGGTCGAGATCATCGAATATGACGACCAGACAAATCCCGGCGAAACCATCAAGGCGGTGCAGCGCCTGGCGACCCAGGACGAAGCGGATTTCATCCTCGCGCCGTATGGTACGGGTCTGAACATCGCATCCGCGCCGATCTTTGAGCGCTATGGCTATCCAATGGTCACGCACACGGCGATTTCCGACCAAATCAAAGATTTGTCTGACAAATTTCCCAACATGTATTTTCTGTTGGGTGGGGCCACAGGCCTTGCAGGCGGTGTGGTCGATGTTCTGACCCAGATGCGTGAAGCAGGTGAGATTGGCAATAGTGTTGCAATGGTCAATGTGGCCGACGCCTTTGGCATCGAACTGGCCGAAGCGGCGCGCCCCCAATTCGAAGAAGCCGGATTCGAGATCGTTTACGACTCGTCCTACCCGCTCGGCACACAAGACCTGTCGCCCGTCATCAATGGCGCGCGGGATTCCAACCCTGATGCGTTTGTCGCGTGGTCCTATCCGCCTGATACGTTCGGTCTAACCGAGCAGGCACAGATCGCGGGTCTTGCGCCCAAGGCGTTCTACACCGCTGTGGCAACCGCCTTCCCAGCCTACGCGGGCCGCTTTGGCGCTGCTGCCGAAGGTGTTCTGGGTGCCGGTGGCGTTTTTGCCGATGGTGACGCGTTCAAGGACTATGCCGCGCGGCACGAGGCCGTGACCGGGGCCAAGCCGGACTTCTGGGCCTCTGCCCCGGCCTATGCGACGTTCCAAATCTTGCATCAGGCAATCGAAGGCGCTGGCACAACCGACAAGGCGGCTGTGGCGGAATACATCGCAAGCAATGACTTCGACACTGTCATCGGCCCGATCACATGGGACGAAAACAATTCCAACGCAGAATACTGGACCGTTGGTCAGTGGCAGGACGGCGTCTTCAAAGGCGTAGCCTCGACCGGTCGCGAAGGGGCCGTTGCAGCACAGCCAAAGACCGGCTGGGAATAAACCGTGATCGGCCCCGGGCACTGTTCGGGGCCACCAACCATAGACCGGAGACCGCATGGATATTCTGATCACAGGGCTGTTGCTGGGCGGCACCTATGCGCTGATTGCGATGGGGCTGAACCTGCAATACGGCATGGCAAGGATTATGAACCTCGCCAATGGGGAATTCCTTGTGGCAGGCGGCTTTGCGGCCTTCTGGTTCTACACCGCCGGGCAAGTCAGCCCACTTTTGACGATCTTCATCGTGGCGCCTTTGGCGTTTGGGTTGAATTGGTTGGTCTATGTGGTGATGTTGCGTCCGCTGGTCAAACGCGCCAAGTCACAAGGCCAGCTTGAAGTCGACGCCATCCTAACAACGTTCGGACTGGCTTTCGTCTCAGTCGGCATCATGCTGGCGCTGTTTGGCGGTGACTATTTTTCTTATTCCTACCTGGCACGACCTATCACCTTGATCGGCGACACCTATGCATTGAACCGTGTGACGGCGGCAGTTGCGGCGGTGGTTATCTGTGGTGGTTTGTGGCTTTGGCTGAACCGCACCCGTGCGGGCATGTCGATCCGTGCTATCGCGGTTGATCCCAAAAGTGCGCGGCTGGTGGGCATCGACGTGCCCAAGCTGTCGGCGCTGGCCTTCGCGCTTGGTGGCGCAGTGACGGCGGTCGGTGGTGCATTGATTTCCACCTTCCTGACGCTTGATGCATCAACGGGTGTGCTTTTCACGCTCAAAGCTCTGGTGATCGTGATCATGGGTGGCGTCGGTGACGTGCGCGGCACCATCACAGCGGCCCTTCTTCTGGGCATACTTGAGACATTTGTCGCAACGCTGATTGATCCCGGCCTGACCTTGGCGGCGGCATATCTTCTGTTTGTCCTGATCCTGCTTTTCCGTCCGCAGGGCCTGTTCGGGAGGCGCACGACATGACCAAGCGCGACTGGCAATCCATCACGCTGTCGGCGGTTCTGCTGGCGGTCGCCGCATGCCTGCCGCTGACCGGCGACGCCTACATGCTGTCCATCGGCATCACCATCGCGATGTATGCAGTTCTGGCCACCAGCTGGGCGCTGTTTTCAGGCCCGACACATTACATCTCGCTCGCCACGGCGGCGTTCTTTGGTCTGGGCACCTACACCACCGCCATCGGGATCGAGAACGGACTGAACTACTGGGTCACGCTGCCCATCGCGGCCATTCTGGGCGCGGTTCTGGCAGCCTTAGTAGGCCTTGCCACACTACGCCTGTCAGGCGTCTACTTCGTCATCTTCACGCTGGGTCTGGCCGAACTGGTGCGACAGGTGGTGACTTGGGGGCAGAACGTGTCGGGCCAAAAGGGCCTTTACGTGTTGACCGACATCACCGAAGTGCACATCTACTGGCAACTCTTGGCCTTGGCCGGGATCGTGTACCTCACCGGTTGGGCCATCGGACGGTCACGCCTCGGTTTTGCGCTGCGCATCATTGGCGACGATGAAGAGGTCGCGCGCCATTCCGGCATCAACACATCGCGCGCCAAGATCCTGTTGTTCATGGTGTCGGGGGCAACCGCGTCTGTGGTCGGGTCGATGCTGGCACCCCGGTATATTTATATCGAACCCGCGTTGGCGTTCACGCCGATGTTGTCCTTCCTCGTGGTGATCATGGCACTCTTGGGCGGCACGGGCCGCCTTTGGGGGCCGCTGGTCGGCGTGATCCCCTTCACCCTGTTGTGGGAGGCGATCTCGGCCAGTTTCCCGAACCAGACGACGCTTCTTCTGGGTCTTAGCTTCCTGGTCATCGTCTACCTTCTGCCTCGCGGCTTTGTCGGGCTGATCGAAAGCGGCAAGCGCAAGATGCGGGAACGGGAGGCGTTTGCATGACCACCGGACCCACCGTTCTGTCCCTTCGCGGGGCCACCAAACGCTTTGGCGGATTGGTCGCTGTGAATGACATGGATTTTGACGTGACCGAGCACGAAGTGCTAGGCTTGATTGGCCCCAACGGGTCAGGCAAATCCACCACACTGAACTTGATCTCGGGCGCGTTAAAGCCAACCGAAGGCACGATTTCCCTGCGCGGCACGCCCATCTCGCACCTATCCGCCGCCGATATCGCCAGACGTGGCATTGCACGGACATTCCAGTTGGTCCGGCTGCTGCCATCCATGACGGTTCTGGAGAACGTCCGCGCCGGTGCCGTGTTCGGCCATCGCCGCCGTTGGGGGGCCGAAGCGGATGCCCATGCGCTGCGGATGCTTGCTCTTGTGGGGCTGGACCGTCGTGCCAATGCCCATGTCGGAGAGCTGACCTATATCGACACCAAACGCGTCGAGCTGGCCCGCGTTCTGGCATCGGAACCCAAGGTGCTGCTGCTGGACGAATGGTTGGCGGGGCTGAATCCGACCGAGCTTGAGGAAGGTATCACCCTCATCAAGCGACTGCGCGACGAGGGTCGCACGATCATTCTGGTCGAGCACGTGATGGATGCCATCCGATCGCTCTGTGATCGATGCGTGGTCATGTCCACCGGCACCAAGATCGCCGAAGGCACGCCCGAAGAGGTGCTGTCTGATCCCGAAGTGATCCGTGCCTATCTGGGGGATGACGATGCTTGAGGTCCGCAATCTGGCCGTCAACTACGGCAAACACCGCGCATTGGACGGCGCATCGCTGCGCGTCGGAAAGGGTGAAATCGTCGTCATTCTGGGCGCGAACGGTGCTGGTAAATCGACACTTCTCAAAGCCGTTTGCGGAATCTGCGAAGGACATGTCACCGGGGATGTTCATCTTAAGAACGCACAATTGGTTGGCGAGAAGCCCCACAAAATCGTCGAGGCCGGGATCGCGTTGGTCCCAGAAGGACGCGGCGTGTTCGGGGATTTGACGGTCGAGGAAAATCTGACCCTTGGGGCCTATGCCGAACGCGCACGGGATGAAGAGGCCGGCAATCTGCAACGGGTGCTGTCGCTGTTCCCAAAGCTGGGCGAACGCCGCAAGCAAACCGTGCGCACAATGTCGGGCGGCGAACAGCAGATGGTCGCCATCGGTCGCGCCATGATGTCGAACCCGTCAATCCTCGCTTTGGACGAGCCATCGCTCGGCCTATCGCCACTATTGTGCAAAGACCTTTTCGAAAGTCTGCGCGTGGTGAAACAGGCGGGGCTGGGTATCTTGCTTGTCGAACAAAACGCCAAGCAAAGCCTGCGCATCGCGGATCGCGGCTATCTCTTGGAGAACGGAGAAATCGTGCACGAGGATGACGCAGAACGGCTGGCCAGTGACCCAGCCGTGCAAAAAGCTTATCTGGGCGGCAGCGGAACGGCGACTGGGGCCAAGCGCCCTGCCCCGGCAGCCATGCCAAAACCGGCAAGCCCACGACCTGCGGCTGGGCAGAAGCCCAGCGACATTGCGGCAGCGGCTATGAAATCGGTTGGCGCTCCGGCGCGACCTACCCCACCCACACATCCTGCTGCACCGGTACCAAAGCCGACACCAGTGACAAACGAAGCGGCTTCTGCACCCAAAACAAACGCACCGAACATCGAGGATATGGTCGCCAAAGCCAGCGCCGCGTCGTCCCGTCGAAACGGGGCGACGCCCAAATCGCGCGCTCCTACACAACCACCACCAAATGCGCCCACCCGGCCGTCGCAGCCCACCATTCCCGACTTTGCCTCGTCCTCAGACCGGCTCCGCGCCATGATCGAAGACATCGAAGCGGCAGCTCGCCGCGCCGAAACCTACAAGCCAAGGAGATAAAGCCATGCTCGATACGACCTCCTCTGCTCCGACCGTCCGAGGCCTGTATATCGGAGGAAGCTGGGTGCCCGCCGCCCGCACATTTGATGACCTCAATCCGTCTGACAATTCGCTTTATGCCCGTATCCCCGATGGCAGCGCCACGGACATGGATCGTGCCATTTCCGCCGCCCAGGCGGCATTCCCCGACTGGGCCGCGCGCAGCTTTCAGGACCGCGCGAAGATGCTGCTGCGCATTGCGGATGTGTGGGAAAGCCGAAAGGACGATTTCATTAATGCCGTGATGCACGAAGGCGGCGGGTGGTTTGGCAAAGGCGTGTTCGAAGCCGGGTTCGTTGCCGAGATTTTCCGCACCTCAGCCTCGCTCTGTTATCAATCCACGGGCGAAGTTCTGCCGTCAGCCGATGGCAAAGTGTCGATGGCCACGCGGTGGCCTTTGGGTGTGGTCGGTGTGATTTCGCCATGGAACATGCCCGGTATCCTGACCTCTCGCGGTTACGCAGCGGCATTGGCTGCGGGCAATTGCGTCGTGCTTAAGCCGTCAGAAGACACACCCTATTCCGGCGGGCTTTTCCATGCCGAAGTCCTTGAAGAGGCAGGCGTCCCGGCGGGTGTGTTCAACGTTGTCACCTGCTCGCGCGAAAGCGTGGGCGAAGTGGGCGACGCACTGATCGAGGACCCGCGCGTCAAAGGCATTTCCTTCACCGGATCGACCGCAGTTGGCCGCCACATCGCGGCCAAATGTGGTGCTCACCTTAAGAAATGCTGCGTAGAACTGGGCGGCAAGGATTCCATGATCGTTCTAGAAGATGCCGATCTGGACAAGGCCGCCGAAGCCGCGAATTTCGGCAGCTTCATGCATCAGGGTCAGGTCTGCATGTCGACCGAGAAACTGCTAATCCACAACAGCGTTTACGAGCCGTTCATGCAGAAATTTCTTGCCCGCGCGGGCAAACTCAAGACCGGGCATGTGAACGACAAAACCAATGTCATCGGACCGCTGGTCAACACCCGTCAGGCACACCGTGTCAAAGCGCTGATCGACGATGCCGTCGCCAAAGGCGCGCATCTGGCACTGGGGGGCAACGCGTGGGAGAACTTTGTCGAACCTACGGTGCTGACCCATGTCGATCGATCCATGGACATCTGGCACGACGAAACCTTTGGCCCCGTGGTTATCGTCGCCCCGTTCAGTACCGAAGACGAAGCGATCGAGATGAACAACGACACCGAATATGGTCTGACCGCCGCGGTCTGGACTGCCAATGAAGGCCGCGCCCTGCAAATGGCCGGGCGGCTTGAGACCGGGATGGTCCATGTCAACGACCAGAACATCAACGACGAGCCCCAAGTGCCATTCGGCGGCGTCAAAGCCTCGGGCGTGGGCCGCTATGGCGGGCGTTGGTCGCTGGATGCCTTTACAGAACTCAGGTGGATCACGCTCGAACGCGGTGGCCGCCATTACCCGCCGGTCTTTTGATCAGCATTTAGGGAGGATTACACATGACAGCCCTTGGATGGATCATCCTGCTTCTGGTCATCGCAGCAATCGTGGTTGTGCTGGCAGCATGGTTTTATGAACGCGCAACCAACGAGGTCAGCCTTGTGCGTACCGGCATCGGTGGACGCAAAGTTGTAATCGACGGTGGCACACTGGCCGTTCCGTTTTTTCACGAGATCAGCCGCGTTAACATGCAAACGATCCGCATGGAGGTCACCCGTGCGGCAGACAGCGCGTTGATCACAAAAGACCGGATGCGGATCGACGTGGGCGCGGAATTCTACGCCTCCGTCATGCCGGAAGACGCCGCCATCGTGCGCGCCGCGCAAACGCTGGGCAAACGCACCTTTCAACCGGATCAACTCAAATCGCTGATCGACGGGATGATGGTCGATGCCCTACGGTCGGTGGCAGCCCAAATGACAATGGACGAACTGCACGAAAATCGGTCAGAATTTGTCCGCGAAGTGCATGAAGCGTTGGCAGACACTTTGGTGAAATATGGGCTACAACTGGACAGCGTGTCCCTGACCGCCCTTGACCAGACACCGTTTTCATCGCTGGACGAGAACAACGCCTTTAACGCGGTGGGCATGCGCAAGCTGGCTGAGGTGATCGCCAAGTCCAAAAAGGAACGCGCGGAGATCGAAGGCGAAACCGCTGTGGCTGTGCGCCGCGCCGAGGTAGAGGCAAGCCAGCGCCGGTTGGAGATAGAGCTCGAAGAGCGACGCTCTGAAATTGCGCAGACGCAGGAAATCGAAACCCTCCTGGCCGCACAATTGACCGAAGTGGCCCGTCGCAAGGCCGAAGCGGAACGCGAGGCGGCACAGGCCCGCATCCGGATGGAACAGGAAATTCAGTCCACCTCGATCCAGCGCGAATTGCAGGTCCGCGAGGCCGAGATCGCGCAACTGCGGGCGCTGGAAATCGCGGAACAGGAAAAGGTCATCCAGACTGCGGCAAAAAGCGAAGAGGAATCGAAGGCCAAGGCTGAGGCGACAATGGCCCGCGCACAACTGGTCAAAGCCGAGGAAGAGATCCAGACCTTGCGCGAAATGGCCGAAGCGGAACGGCGCAAGGCGTTGGCCCTTATGGCCGCGCGCCAGGACGCAGAATCCAATGCGGAACGCGCTCGCATCACCTCGGTTGCGGACCAAGAGGTTGCCAAGGCCAAGGGCGTCATCAAGCGCGAAGAAGCCGCATCCATGAAGGTCTACAAGACCGCCGAGGCCGAGGTCGAAGCCGAACGCATCAAGGCCGAGAACGGGCGCACAAAAGAGCTAATGTCGATGGAGTTGGAAAAAGCACGGTTGGATGCCATGCCCAAGATCCTTGCCGAGATGGTCAAACCGGCCGAGAAAATACGCGGGATCAACATCAACCATGTCACCGGCTTGAGCAAATCCGAAGGCGGTGCCAGCACATCCCCGGTAAGCCAGACTATCGACTCGATCCTCGATATGGCCGTGGCGCTTCCCGCTATGAAAAAGATTGGCGATCAGATTGGGGTTAACATGGACGGCGTTCTGCCGGAGACCGACAAGAAAGCCTGATCCGCCACGACGGTACATGCAACGCCATCCCCAAACCACGGGGGTGGCGTTTGTCTTTGCGGGAATGTCACAGCCCAGCTTGTGTCGCGTCCCAAATCAGCTTGACCGCAATCACCGCCAAGAGCGACAGGATCAAACGGTCGAATGCCTGTTTCGACAGGAAACGCGCGGCCCATGATCCGATGGGAATGCCCAAGAACATCGGGATCAGCGCAAACACCGCCAGTACCAATATGTCCCATGTCAGGATACCCAATGCGGCAAGGGCGGGCACCTGTGTGACCGACATGGCCAGAAAGAAGATCGCAATCGTCGCGATGAACTCTTTACGCGGCAGGTTCAACGCATTCAGAAAGGTGATCGACACGGGCGCAGACAACCCACCGGCGCCTTGCATGACGCCACCAACCAAGCCCACATAGGGCGCCATTTTCCGCGCCCGCGCGCGCGCTAAAACCCAATTAGGTCGCGCCAGCCTGAGGCCGATATAGGCGAACACAACCCCTGCCAAAGATGCCATCAAAAGTGGCACTGGCAGCGATGCCAGCAAAACCGATCCCAAAGCCGCGCCCAAAGCGCCCATCACGGCAAAGGTCCAGGTAAAACGCTGTTCTGTCACTTCGGCGCGGAAGGCCCAGCTTTGCCAAATGTTGGAAAACAGGTTCAAAACCGAAAAAACCGCAACCGCCATAGGCACATCGAACACAAGCGCAAGCACCGGCACACCGACCACAGGCGCCCCTGCTCCGGTTGCCCCTTTCAGGAACCCACCCAACAAGATGCCGACAAAGGCAATGGCCAATGATGCGGGATCCATCAATGTTCGTCCGAAGCTGCAACCGACAGATCAAGCAAGACCTGACGCCGCTCGGTGCGAATGAACTCAACCGCTCGACGCAACGCGTCAGGCAGGTCTGCCCCTCGTTCGATCCGTTCTGCATGGGCACGGCTGGCTTTCGCGATCTGCGTGAAGTCGGGCAGCGGTTCGAGAGATGTCAGCGGGATACGGTTCTGCCGAACCGCTGCGCCGTCCGGGTAGCCTTTGACCACCGACCGACGAACCGCATTCCACATCGCGTTGTTTTTGACGATGGTCAGGATCGGCAAGCCCAGCGCTTCGGCGATCTGGTGGCAGGCCACGGGGTTCGCGAACATATACGATCCATCCCCGACACAGGCGATCACCAGCTTATCGCGGTCGGCCAATTGTGCGCCAAGCGCGGCAGGCATCGCCCAGCCCAATCCACCGGCATGCACGTTGGAAAACACCCGGTTCGGGCCTTTGAGGGTCATATGCGGCAAGAGCAGACCAAGTTCGGAAAACGCCACCGCGTTATCATCCATGATGTCCGAAATGCAGGCGCTCATCCATTCCGCCGTCATCGGGCCGTCGCCCCCTGCATCAGGTTTGGGCGCGGCAGCTCGGGCCGTAGCGACCTTGGCTTGAACGTTCTCGCGCCGGGACTCGGCACTAGGATCCGGCGCAATCGCCAAAAGTGCCTCAAGCGCCATCACTGGGTCAGCCGTAATCGCCAGATCAGTGCGATACCCGCGCACAGGCATGCGGCGGAACAGCGGGTCCGGCCCGATATGCACAACGCGCGTATCGCCGACAGGTGCGTTGGCAGCCTCGATCCACGGCACGCCACTGTCCAGCACAATCACCAGATCGGCCTCTGACGTTGCAACCTTGGGGTTGTATCCCAAGTGCGCCGGGTCGTCCGAGCGCAGAACATTCCGGATGCTAAACGGCTCGGCCACCGCCAAGCCGAACGCCTTGGCGCAACGGGACAACAACGCCGATAACCTGCCCTGCGGATCTCCTCGCTGGCAAAGCACAACAGGCATTTTGGCCTCCGAGATCCATTTGGCCAGAATTGAGATTGCCGCGTCGTCTGGTGCGGAAGGCCGTGCGCTGGCAGGCAAGACTCCGGGTGCGAAACCTTCTTGCAGGGCCTCGGTCAACGGCTCTTTTGGCAGGCTCATATAGACCGGGCCTTCGGGCGCGCTGGTCATGAGCGATGCAGCCCGTTTGGTCACGCTGTCGGCCTGTTCGGGATAGCGCAGTTCGTAATCGAATTTGACAACATCGCGCACAAGGCTGGTCTGATCGTACATTTCCTGCCCGTATTGGATCGGCGTC
This sequence comes from Marivita sp., assembly GCF_965656765.1. Lineage (GTDB taxonomy): Bacteria > Pseudomonadota > Alphaproteobacteria > Rhodobacterales > Rhodobacteraceae > Marivita. The sequence goes on from NZ_CBFHLV010000007.1 coordinate 61,253, forward strand.
ATCCGCCCACCCTTGCGGCCTGTTTCCGTCAAAGGTGTACGCCCTGACATCACAAATACGGGTACATTGTCGGATGCCGCGTTGATCACACCCATGACGGCATTTGCCAAACCGACATTTACATGCACCATGACCGCCTGCGGACGCCCGGTGACCAACCAATGCCCATGCGCCATAGCCATTCCGGCGGTTTCGTGCGGAACCGTGATCGGAATTGGCACATTACGTTCGGAAAGTCGCGCAAGCCCTTCGATAATCGGCGGAAAATCAGTTCCTGCATTGGCAAACAAATAGTCGATCCCGCAGTCTTTCAGGGCCGTCAAAAGGGCCTCGCCTCCGGTCTTTGGCCGGGCCGTATCTTCGAACATACATCCTCCCTGAATCTCTGGCTTGATATTCCGCCGCCACCACGTAAAGTCAACTTATTCTCAATAATTGGGATTCCAACCCAAACGAGAACCACATTTGGGAGGACAACCATGAAGACGCTACTCACTGCGGCTGCGGTATTTCTAAGCGCGGCCGTCGGCACATCGGCTACCGCGCAGAATGTCGGCATCGCCACATCGAACCCCGGATCGCTGTTCCACAACATCGGCACCGCCGTGGCAAATGCTGCCAATGAGGCCGGGCTCAATACCACGATCCAACCCGCCACCAGCCCCAATCAATTCATTCCGTTCATTGATCAGGGCGGCATCGAATTTGGCGTGGCGAACCTTCAAGAGGTCAACTACGCCATCACCGGCGAGGAGTGGTGGGGCGGTCGCACCAACCCGAACCTGCGCGTCGTGGCGCATCTGATGCCTTTGGTCGAAGCGATCTTTGTGCGTGCCGACAGCGACATCATGAAAGTGTCCGACCTCAAAGGTCAGCCGATGACCGACGGCTACACTGCACAGAACACCATCTTGCCACAGCTTGCCGCATTCTACGCTACCGCTGAAATGACACGTGATGACGTGGAGAAAGTCTCGGTTGCGAGCGTAGTTGCAGGGGCTGATGCGTTTATGGCCGGTGACACGGTCGGATTCATCTTTGCGCACGGTGCTGGCAAGGTTCGCGAGGCCGATGCCGCTGTTGGGGGTTTGCGCGCCCTCGGGGTCGAAGATGACAGCGATGCCGCGCTTGCCGCAGCCCGCGCACATTGGCCGACTGCGTTCTTCACCACCCTGCCCGCAGGCGCGATGCCGGGCGTTTTGGAGGACACGGTTTACATCGCCTTCCCACAGGTGATCTTTACCCATGCCAACGCTTCCGACGATGCCGTCTACGCGATGGCCAAGGCCATGTACGAAAACGCGCAAGTTATGGCGGACACGTTCCCACCGTTCCGGGCCTTCAAGCCTGAGAACATGAAGGGCGATCCCGGCGTGGCGGAATTCCACCCCGGCGCATTACGCTTTTTCGAAGAAGTAGGCCTGAACTAAGCCCAGCTGCGCGCGCCTCATCTTGGCGCGCGCTATGTCCCACCGCGCCCGAATGCCCTCAAGGACGATGATCCCCTGATGCCCGCCCTGCCCATGCGCTATGCCAAGCTTTTGGCCGACCTTTTTGCTGCCTGCCTCGTTCTCTTGGCCGTTGGCTGGGCTCTGTCAGTGCAGCGCAAGCTTGGGCTTGATTTATACCCGCAACAATTCTTCGCGGGCGTGCTGTTCTTTGCTTTGCCTCTGGCGTTCTTCACACTGCCCGCACGGCGCAGAACCGAGCGCGAGGATGTACCACTTTACGATCTGATCCTCGCAGCCCTTTCGATGGGTGCGCTTGGCTATGTGGCTGTGCATTATCCCGATCTGGTTTTGATGATCTTTGCCCGTCCGCCCGAACTATGGATCACCAGCGTGATCATCATCGTTCTGCTGCTTGAAACCCTGCGCCGCGCAACCGGGTGGGCACTGGTACTGATTATTTCGGCCTTCCTGCTCTACGCGCTATTCGGAGACCTGATCCCCGGACGCCTTCAGGGCAGACCGCAAAACTGGCAATTGTTGGCGGGCTATCTGGCGGTCGATTCCAACGGCGTGCTGGGCCTGCCGATGTCCGTCGCTTCGACCGTGGTGATCGCATTCATCCTGTTTGGCGTGCTTTTGGGCATCACTGGTGGGTCGCAGTTCTTTACCGACGCCGCGATGATCGGCATGGGCCGGTTTCGTGGCGGGTCGATGAAGATCTCGGTTCTGGCCTCTGGCCTCTTTGGGTCCATATCCGGCTCTGCTGTCGCCAACGTCGTGGGCACCGGCGTGGTCACAATCCCGATGATCAAACGCGATGGTTATCCGGCTCATAAGGCGGGCGCGATCGAAGCGGTAGCCTCTACGGGGGGGCAACTCATGCCACCGGTCATGGGTGCGTCAGCATTTCTAATGGCCGAATTTTTGGCCATCCCCTACAGCCAGATTGTAATGGCGGCGCTGCTGCCGGCGATCCTGTATTATGTTGCGCTGTTCATTCAAGCTGACCTTGAAGCGGCAAAACTTGGTATTCAGCGCGTGCCGGAGTCAGAAATTCCCGCGCGCAGCACGGTTTTGGTTGGGCTGCACTTTGCCACTGCCTTTGCCGTATTGATCTACCTGTTGTTCTGGATGCGCTACCAGCCGGAGCGCGCAGCGCTCTGGTCGGCACTGGCGCTGTGCGGCACCGCATTGATCTTTGGCTACCGGGGCGTGCGTCCGACGATCCGTGCGCTGTTCGGCAGCTTCGCGCGTACTGGACATGGAGTGGTCGAGATCCTGCTTATCTCGGCTGCCTCGGGCATGGTGATCGGAGTGCTAAACATCACCGGGCTCAGCTTCAACCTGACCTATGCACTGGTGCAGGTCGGTGGCGGTAGTGCGGTTCTGCTGCTGGCATTGTCTGCTATCGTCTGCATCATCCTAGGTATGGGCCTGCCGACACTCGGCGTTTATGTCCTTCTCGCCGCTCTCGTTGCCCCGGCGCTGATCGAGGTTGGGATCGAACCCATCGCGGCGCATCTCTACGTGCTTTATTTCGGCATGATGTCGATGATCACACCGCCCATCGCGATGGCCGCCTTTGCCGCAGCAGCCATCGCCAAGGCGCCCGCAATGGCTACAGGATGGGCTGCAATGCGCTTTGGGTGGGCGGCGTATGTGATCCCGGTGCTGTTCGTCTTCAGCCCGTCGCTGATCCTGATTGGCGAAACCGGAGAGATCATCTTTGCCGTCATCACCGCCGGACTGGGCGTATGGTTGGTGTCGGCAGGATTGGCCGGGTATTTCGCGGATCGGCTATCGCCGTTAAAACGCTTGATGTTCATCACTACGGGCCTGATGGCGCTGGTGCCCGCCGGGGCCTTTCAGGGCGCGATCCTGACTGATGCGGCAGGAGTTCTTCTGGGTCTGGGCTTGATTGGCAGCGAATTGTTCCGTCGCCGCGCAACTCCCTTGGCACAGGAGGAGCCTCAATGAGATCGGTGTCCGGGTCTGGCGAAAGGTTGTTGGCGATCCTTGGGTTGTTCTCGGAAGAGAACCCGGAATGGACACCTGAAGACATGATGCAAGCTTTGGGCTTTTCTCGCCCCACACTTTATCGCTATCTCAAGACGCTCAAAGACGCGGGCTACCTCGTATCGTTGCCGCAGGCGGGCTACACGCTTGGGCCCCGCGTCACCGAGCTTGATTTTCTGATGCGCCGGTCTGATCCGTTGATTACAGCCGCAGACACCCATCTCAAGGCAATCGCGGAGGCCTTCATCGGATCGGCCTTTGTCGTGCGCTTTTATGATCAAAAGATGCTGTGTGTGGCCTCTAAAGTATCTGCACCGGCCCCCCGCTCGTCTTACCCGCGCGGTCGGCCCATGCCCATTGGCAAAGGCGCTGTCAGCCGGGCGATTGTCGCCTTCCTCCCGCCCAAGGACCGCGCGGCGCTGGTCAGCGACTACCTCGACGCTTTTGTCACTTCTGGTATCGGCACAACCAAAGACGCGGTTCTGACCGAGCTCAAACGCATCCGCCGCGACAGGGTCGCAACCGCGCGAGGAGAAGTGACGCCCGGTCTGATAGGCGTCGCGGCCCCCATCCTCGCTGGCGACGGCACCCCCATTGGCGCGCTGTGTCTGTCGACCGAAGAAGCGACCCTTTCCCAGAGCCAACTTGACGCGCTGCGCGAGACAGTCCGCGATCACGCCGAGGCAATATCGGACGCGTTGTCCCAACCAGCACGGCAGGCGATTGCATGACACACACCCGATCCGAAAGAGAGACCCCATGATCCTTGATCCCGCACAGCATTACATTGGCGGTGAATGGGTAGGCGGCGGCCCTCTGAGCCAAAGCGTGAACCCCGCCACCCTTGCACCACTTGGCCAATACCACCCCGGCAATGCCGAACTGGCCAATGCCGCTGCGGCCTCTGCCCGCGCAGCGTTCTTTGGAACGGATTGGGCCTCTGCCCCGCGCTTGCGGTCGCAAGCCCTGCTGGACATCGCCGACCGTTTGGAGGCAGCAAAAGACGAAATCGCCGATCTGGTCGTTGCCGAGAACGGCAAAATTCGCGCCGAAGCATTGGGCGAAACAATGGCAGCAATTTCCGAGACCCGCTATTACGCTGGTCTGGCCCGCGACATTCGGGGCTCCATGCAGGAAATCACCCCCGGCAGTCTGTCGCTGTTTCATCGCGAGGCGGCGGGAGTTGCAGGCATCATCGTGCCTTGGAATGCGCCGGTCACCTTGCTCATGCGGTCGCTTGCCCCTGCATTGGCCGCTGGCTGCACCGCCGTGATCAAGCCAGCACATCAGACCCCGCTGGTTCACGCCCGCATCATGCAGGCGATCGCATCGGCCCTCTCCCTGCCTAAAGGTGTGGTCAATTCCGTCAATGAGAACGGCATCGAGGTGGGTTCCGCCATGACCGGGTCGCCAGATATCGACGTGATCAGCTTTACCGGCAGCAGCCGCACGGGTCAGGCCATCATGGCCGCTGCCGCCCCGACTTTGAAACGTGTGGGGCTTGAGTTGGGGGGCAAGGCCCCAGCGGTGATCTTTGCAGATGCCGATCTGGACCGCGCGGTGCACGAACTGACCCACGGAGCGCTGGCAATGGCCGGGCAGATTTGCGTCGCCGCCGCGCGGTTCCTCGTGCACGAGTCCGTCGCCAAAGACTTTGAGGCCCGCATCACGGCGGCTTTCCAAGCAGTGCGCGTTGGTCCCGGCGACAGACCAGACAGCCAGATGGGATCGCTGATCGACCTCGACAACCGCGCACGGATTGAAAGGCTGATCGAACAGGCAGGCGACGAAGGCGAGATCGTTTTGAAAGGCACGGCCCCGTCGGACGCCGCATTCCTGACCCCGACCCTGTTCCGCATTGACGACATCGCGTCGCCACTGGTGCAAGAAGAGCTTTTTGGTCCCATCGTGTCCATTGAGACCTTTGCAGACGAACAAGAGGCCGTCGCCAAGGCCAATGCCACAGCCTATGGGCTGGCTGCGTCAGTCTTTACCCAAGACCATCATCGTGCCTTGCGCATGGCTCGGGCGATCCGAGCGGGAACCGTCTGGCTCAATTCACATCTGAGGCTTTTTGCCGAGGCGGAAACCGGAGGCTACGGCAAATCCGGTTTGGGGCGTCTGCACGGGCCAGAAGGGTTGTATGACTTCCTTGAGACCAAACACATCTATTCCGAACCCGGGCGTCTGGGGAGCATGACATGAGCGACAGCTACGACGTGGTGATCAATGGCGGCGGGCCTGTCGGTTTGGGCCTTGCCATCGAACTGGGCCAACGCGGCATTCGCGTATGTGTGGTTGAACGATATCCCGAACCACAGCCTATTCCCAAGGGACAAAACCTGACGCAACGCACGTCCGAGCATTTCCGCGCATGGGGCTGTGAGGCCGAACTGCACACAGCCCACCCGATCCCCAAAGGCGGCGGCATCGGCGGGATGACAGCGTACCGAACGCTTCTGTCCGATCACACCTATGATTGGCTCAATCGGTCGAACGTCAAAGATTACTACTTCGCCCCGAACGCGCGCCTGCCGCAATACGCAACCGAACGCGTCCTGCGCGCGCGCGCCGCGAAAATCCCCTCGATTACAGTGCTTTACGGATGGTCTGGTGATGCGCTTGAGATGTCAGAGGATGGCGTCCGTCTGACCATCAAAGAACGCGGCGGCGACGCGCGGCAGGTGATTGAGGCATCGTATGTGGTGGGCTGTGACGGCAGCAAGTCCTTCGTCCGCGATCATGCCGGGATCAGCGAGACCTTGTCTGACCATAACCGACTGATGGCGCTGCTTGTATTTCGGTCCGAACATCTCCACGACTTGCTGAAACGCTATCCCGGCAAGGCATTCTACAACGTACTGCACCCGGATTATGAAGGCTATTGGCTGTTCTTCGGACGGGTCGATCACGGGTTGTCGTGGTTCTTTCACGCACCCGTCCCTATCGGCACGACCAAGGACAATTTCGACTTCCGTGCGCTCTTGCACAAAGCCGTTGGCCAAGAATTTGCACTGGACCTCGACTACGTCGGGTTCTGGGACCTGCGCGTATCATTGGCTGACACATACCGCGCTGATCGGGCCTTTATCGCGGGCGACGCGGCGCACAGCCATCCGCCATATGGCGGCTATGGCATCAACACTGGCTTCGAAGACGCGCGCAATCTGGGATGGAAACTGGCCGCCAAAATCCAAGGTTGGGGCAACGATGCGCTGCTCGACAGCTATAGCGCCGAACGCCAGCCGGTCTTTGATTCGACTGCGCGGGATTTTATCGAAAACTTCATCCGCGAGGATCGTGAATTCCTGAACACTCATGACCCCGCCAACGACGGAAACGCATTTGACGCGGCTTGGAAAGCCCGCGCAGAAGGCGCGTCCGGCGTTGAGGATTTTGAGCCGAATTACGAAGGTTCCACAATCGTTCCGGGCAGCAAAGGCACGCCCAGCGCCAAAGGTTCACATAGTTTTGTCGCCCGCACGGGGCACCACCTACCCCCTGCAGGCCCGGATGGGCGCGATGTGGCGGCGGTGCTGAATGGTAGGTTTACGTTGCTGAGTGGCGACGCGGAGTACAAAGCCAGCTTCCAACAGGCAGCTGATGCGCTGAGCATTCCGTTGTGCACGCCTAAATGCAAACAGTCTTGGTTCGATCCATGGGAACGGCAGATCGTTTTAGTGCGCCCCGATGGTTTTGTGGGTTGGTCCGGCGATACAATCACACCTCAACAGGCGCACGAGGTCCTGTCCGGCACCATCGGGCGCGCCACGGGATAATCATATGGCGGACCAACGACATATCGTTCTGACCGGCGGCGCCTCGGGCATCGGTGCAGCCGCACTGTCTTTATTCAAAGCTGACGGGGATCGCGTTACCGTTATCGACCGCGACAATCCGGGACCAAAGGCAGATAAATGGATCAAGGCCGACCTAACGGATCTTGAATCCATCGCTCTAATTGATCCTGGGCCAGAGATAGACGTGTTGGTGAATGCGGCTGGACTGCCACCAAGGCCCGGGCTTGAAGCCACGATCTTGCGCGTCAACACACAGGCTTTAATCGCAGTGACAGAACATCTGTTACCGCGCCTGAAACGCGGCGGAGCGGTCGTCAACATGGCGTCAAAGGCAGGTGGCAAATGGCGCGAGAACCTTGGACAGGTTCAACGGTTCCTCGCATTAGATCCATCGTTTGATGTAGCGACCTTCGTCACCGAAGACGCCATTGCCCCCGTACGCGCCTATGACCTATCCAAAGAAGCGGTGATTGTCTGGGGCATGTCCAACATCGCGCGATTTCGCGAGCTGGGTCTGCGGATCAATGCTGTCAGTCCCGCCGCCGTTGCAACGCCGATCCTAGAGGATTTCCTGACCGCCTTCGGGGATCGTGCGACAAAGGGTGTCGACTTGACCGGACGCTCGGGCCAACCCGATGAAGTAGCCCAGGTGATCCGGTTTCTGGCGTCGCCGAACGCGTCTTGGGTCACCGGATGTAACATTGAATGCGATGGTGGCTTGACCGCGCAGCTTGAATATCAAGCTTTGACGTCAGCGTTGCAGGAGTAAGTCCATAAAAACAAAGATCGACATAACCTATATGTATTTCAACCAATTATGGATCGAAATTAATCTTCTAGATTAAGAAATCTGGCCCCGTAGAAACAGGACCGGACCAAAACTCCAACCAGCCCATAATGGCGTCAGGCTACTGTCACCGACAATGCGCCGAGACCTTCGATGGTAAGCTCCATCTTGTCGCCTTTGGACACGGGGCCAACACCAGATGGAGTGCCGGACAGGATAACGTCACCCGGGGCCAGTTCGAAATATTCGGACAGATAGGAAATCATTTCCGGCACCTTCCAGATCATCTGATTCAGGTCGCCTTCCTGACGCACTTCGCCATTCACCTTGAGAGCAAGATGACCCTGGTCCGGGTGCCCAACCTCGGACACCGGGTGCACCGGGCCGCAAGGGGCGGATTGCTCAAACGCCTTGCCAATTTCCCACGGGCGACCTGCCTTTTTGGCGATTCCCTGAAGGTCGCGGCGCGTCATATCCAAAGCGAGACCATAGCCAAACACATGGTCCAGCGCATTATCGACAGAGATATTCTTGCCGCCAGATTTCAGGGCCACCAACATCTCTGCCTCATGGTGCACATCGGACGTGTGCGGCGGGTAAGGAAAGGTGCCTGACGTATCAAGATTATCCGGATTCTTTTGGAAAAAGAACGGATCTTCACGATCCGGGTCATGCCCCATCTCAATGGCATGCGCCGCGTAATTCCGCCCTATGCAGTAGATGCGGCGCACCGGAAACAACGTGTCCTGTCCGGCCACGGGAATTGCCACAACAGGGGGCGTTTCGATTGCGTATTGGGTCATGCGTTACTCCGGATTCTTCATGAGGCATGGCAGTGCTTTAGCTCAGCCCAAACCGTAAATCAATCTCGACCAACTATCATTTTAGAAGATAAATTTATTGAATGATCGCCCAATTTCGGCATATATAGCCGTAAATACCGCTCTTGTGGTGCAAATTGGTTGACCAATACGAGGCCCAATACATGTTGATGAACGCTGTATCGGTTGAAGCGGATGACGTTGTTGCCAAGCTTCGATCCTACATTGAGGACGGTGGTTACAAGCCGGGTGACCGCCTTGAATCTGAACGCGAATTAATCGTCCGATTGGATGTCACGCGCGCCCGTCTGCGCAAGGCGCTGGATGCGCTTGAACATGAAGGCGCGATCTGGCGGCATGTCGGCAAAGGTACGTTCATTGCCTCACCAAGCGTCGGGTCAGGCCCCAGCAATCTGTCGATCCTCAGCCAGCAGGTCACCCCGGTTCAACTCATGCGCGCGCGTCAAGCACTGGAACCTGCCATCGCTCGCGAGGCGGCTCTCCATGCCTCCGAAGAAGCTGTGCGCCAATTGAAAGAGTGCCGGGATCGCGCCACGAACGCGCCCACCTGGGACGAGTACGAGGCGCAAGACGACAACTTCCATCGCACACTGGCCGAAGCGACAGACAATGTCCTGCTGCTGTCTTTGTTCGATCATCTGAACGCCGTGCGCAGAGCCGTGGCTTGGAACAACGTGGTTCGCCAATCCGAGCGCCCTGCCCGCACACACTCAAGCTTTTCAGAACACGACACCATCGTCGCCGCCATCGAAGCCCGCGATCCCAAAGCAGCACAAGCCGCCATGCGGACGCATCTGGGCTCAGTCGCGGCCCGTTTGTTTGGGGAGGCCTGACATAGCAAAAAACCGCAACGGGCCATCACAAAAACCACAAATGCCCGTCGCGTCTTAAACGATCAAAACCATCTCAGGGAGGAGATACATGTTTCGTTTCATCAAAGCGGCCGCTGTTGCGGCTATGGTCCTGCCAGCCGCAATCGGTCTGAGTGCCGGCCCGGCACAAGCAGAAAAAATCCGCATCGCACTCGCCGAAACACCGTCGGACGAACTTGCCGCGTTCTTTGTCGCGCTTGAACGCGCCAAGGCCAATGGTCTGGATTATGAATGGACAGCATTCTCGGACGAAGAATTGGCCATTCAATCGGTTCTCAGTGGCCAGATGGATATCGGGTTCGGAACGCCCTACGCAGCCATGCAGAGGTCAAAAGCGCCACTGCGGATCATTTTCCAGCTGTCCAAGCTCAAGTTCTTTCCGGTCACGACCAAGAAGTACAATTCGCTGGAAGACATGAATGGTGAGCCAATCCTGCTGCATTCACGCGGTGGCGGCACCGATTCCATTGCGAACGTGATCGAAGATCGGGTTGGCATCGAATTTGGCGAACGGTCCTACGTTCCCGGCTCGTCCAACCGCGTTGCTGCCCTTCTGGGCGGACGTGCGGACGCCACGATCATCGATTTGTCAAACAAAAACAAGCTCATGCGCAGCGACGCTGGTGCTGATTTCAACGTACTTGAAATGTTCGAGGTCGATGCAAGCGATGAGGCGTTGTTCGGAAACCTGAACTGGATTCAGGAAAACGAAGAAGACGTATCGATCTTCGTCAATGCGTTGGCCAGCGTTTGGAAGGACATGGCCGAAGACCCGACCATCATCAGCCGCGAGACGAACCCCGATGGACCCATTGGTCAACTTCCGGCAGAGATTCTGGGTCAGCTGGATGGGTTCTACAAGGACGCTGTCGAGGGTGGGCTTTATGATCCGAACGGTGGCGGTCGCAAAGCCGCGCAGGCAGATATGGAATGGTACTCGGCTGCAGGTCAGCTCGAAGGATCACCGGACGAGCTGAACATCGAGGATTTCTGGTATCTCGCCCCGCTTGATGCGGCGATGAACTAAGCCTTCGTGCATCCGCTGCGCAGGCATCATTCCTGCGCAGCGGCATGACCATTACCGCATTCCGAAAGTACCCGAATACATGCCCAATCGTGCCCTGCTTCTAAAGCTATTGTCTGCCGCGATCCTGTTTGGCGCCTGGGAGATCGCGGGCCTCATACCCGTCAGCTTTGCGTTTCCAACTTTCACTGAATCCATGAGCGCTCTGGTCGAGATGACATTGAACGGCATGATGTTCGAGGCTTATGCCGAAACGCTCAAGCCACTTGCTATTGGTGTTGCCATTTCCGCAGTTCTTGGCATCGCCATCGGCCTCTGGGTCGGGTTGAGCAAAACATTCGACTGGCTGTTCTCGCCAATCTTCATCGTCATGCAGGCCGCACCATTGGCCGCGTTGATCCCACTTTTGGTTTTGGCTTATGGCATCGGTCTGACGTCCAAGGTGCTCGTTGTGTGCATCATGGCCATGCCGGTGATCGTGCTTAACACCAGCGGGGCGGTGCGCAACACGCCCGAATCCTTCAAGGAAATGGGTCGATCCTTCCTTGCATCCGAGACGTCAATCATCCTGCGCATCATCATTCCGGCTGCATCGCCTGTGATCTTTGCCGGTCTGCGTCTGGGGATCTCTGCAGGCTTTATTGGCGCGATCCTGTCCGAGCTGAAAATCACGCCCACAGGCGTTGGGGACATCATCACATATAGCCGCTCTATCGCGGATTACCCAAGCATGTACGCTGCCATCTTCTCGATCATACTTCTCGCAGTTCTGTTTTTGAACCTGCTCGAAAAGATCGAGGTCACTCTCTTCAAAGGAAATCAACGTGGCTATGTCTCAGATTAAAGAACCAGTTGCGCCCGCAGCTGAAGCCGAGTTCGAAAGCGCGGTTTCCGCCCGCAATATCTCTAAGAATTATGGCGACGTTCAGGCGCTGCAGAATATGTCGCTTGAGTTCCCACGCGGTCAGCTGACGTCGCTTCTTGGCCCATCGGGATGTGGCAAGACCACCCTGCTCAAGATCATCGCGGGTCTGCTTGAACCCACCTCGGGTGAGGTCGAAGTCAACGGCAAGACGGTCACTGGTCCGGGCCCTGACCGCGCCTTCGTGTTTCAGGATTTTGCGTTGCTGCCATGGGCAACCGTCTTGCGCAACGTGGCCTTTGGCCTTGAGATGCGCGGTGTTGCGGCGTCCGAACGCGAGGCACGGGCAGAAAAGTACATCAAGGAAGTCGGCCTTGCTGGGTTCGAAAACAGCTATCCGCACGAATTGTCTGGCGGCATGCGTCAGCGCGTCGGCCTTGCTCGTGCGTTGGCTGTGGATGCTCAAGTCCTGTTGATGGACGAACCGTTTTCGGCCGTCGATGAACAGACAAGGCGCAAGTTTCAGGAAGACCTGCTGCAGCTGGTGCAGAACGAAAACAAGACCTTCATCTTCGTCACACACTCTATCGAAGAAGCTGTTTACGTGTCCGACCAGATCGCCATTCTGCTGCCGAGACCCAGCCGCGTTTCCGAGATCATCCGCCCGTCAAGTTTCCGTAACAAGGGTGTCGAGAACATTCGTCGCGACCCTGAATACCTTGATATCGTAGATGAAATCTGGGCGTCACTCAGAACTTACGTGGAATGAGGGGCACAGCATGACACTGTTTGGATACCGCCTGCCCGGAATGTCGTCGCTCCTGCTATGGGGTCTTTTGTGGGAGATCGTTGGCCAGATGGGCCTAACGTTTTTTATCCCTCCCCTGAGCGAGGTTCTAGGAACCCTGTTTGAAATCCTGGGCACCTCGGCCTTTCAGAAAGCCTTGTTCGAGACCGCCTACGCTTTTCTTGCCGGGGTGTTTTTCGCCATCGTGATCGGCATTCCGACAGGCATTCTGATGGGCAAAAGTCGTCTTTTGGACGAATTGCTGCTGCCATGGGTCAACGTGTTCCTCAGCGCGCCGCTGACAGCGTTGGTACCAGTTCTGATGGTGTTGTTCGGCTTTGGCATGAAGTCGATCATTATCACCACAACGCTGTTTGCGATATGGATTATCATTCTAAACTCGCGCGCAGGCGTGCGTCAGATCAACCGGTCACTGGTCGAGATGGCACACAGCTTTGGAGCATCTCCAACTGATGCGTTCTTCAAGATCTACTTTTGGGCCGCCCTGCCTGAAATTTTGGGCGGTGTGCGGATCGGCATCATCCGTGCGGTCAAAGGCGTGATCATCGGACAATTGCTGATCTCGATCGTAGGCTTCGGGGCCTTGTTTGAACTCTACTCGGCGAACTTCCTGATGGGCCATTTTTGGGCGGTGCTGATCGTACTTTTCGCGCTGGCTTTCTCAATCTCGGAATTCTTGGCCTACCTCGAACGGCGCGTGTCCTACTACGCGGCCAAGCGATGATTGGAATGGAGGCACAGCACGCGTGACGCATCTGAACCTGACATTGGCGACATGGGACCATGACCGCGTGATGGCATTGCATGACGGGCGCGTCACCGTGCCTGGCATCACGCTTGAGTGCCACATTCACCCGACGTCCAAGCTGTTTCCTTGGGCGGTTCAAGAGGCGCGGTTCGACATCACCGAAATGTCGGTCTCTAGCTATGTGTTGCAATTGTCACGTGGCGGGTCTGACTACACAGCAATCCCAGCCTTTGTCAGCCGCGCTTTCCGGCACAGCGGTTTCTTTGCTCGCGCCGGGTCGGGTATCAAAAGCCCTGCCGATTTTGCTGGCCGCAAGATCGGTGTTCCGGAATACCAGATGACAGCGGCTCTTTGGATGCGCGGCATACTGGCGGACGAATACGGCGTGGCTTGCGACGACATCCATTGGCGCACTGGCGCGTTGGACGAAGGCGTGCGGCGCGAACGGCTTGAACTGGCCCTGCCCGAGGGCATGTTGGTCGAGCCGATCACAGAGGGCGACACGCTTCAAGATTTGCTACTCCGCGCTGAGATTGACGGATTGCTTGCCCCGAAACCCCCAAAGGCGTTTCTTGATGGCAATACGGACCTCGTGCGTCTGATTCCAGACTTCGAGGCTGCCGAACAAGCCTATCATCGGTCTACAGGGTTTTTTCCGATCATGCACTTGATCGGCATCCGCAAATCCGTGGCCGAGGAATATCCCGAACTGCCCCGCGCGCTGTACAATGCTTTTGTCGAGTCACGTGATTTGGCAATGGCGCGACTGCGGTCGGTCTGGCTTGGCAATGCCAACCGGATGACCCTGCCCTGGCTCAATGCGGCAATGGAGCGGACGCTGGCCAGTATGGGGCCGGATTACTGGAGCTATGGCTGCACCGCAAATATGGCCGAGATCGACGCGATCTGCCGATATTCACTGGATCAACATCTGGCCGCAGGTACGGTCGATCCAAAAGCCCTGTTCCACCCTTCGGTACTGGACACCTGAGCATGATGGAGATCTGGCACGCAGGATTGGGATGGCCAACCGCAGCAACGCTGCTCGCCGTCAGCTTTGCCAGTTCGTTTATAACCATAGCCTTTGGTATCGGCGGCGGTGCCGTGATGCTGGCTGTCTTGGCAACGCTTCTACCAGCCGCCGCGATCATTCCGGTGCATGGCCTTGTGCAGCTTGGCTCAAACGCCGGGCGCGCAGCCATTATGACACGATATATGCGGTTCGATCTGTTGGGGCCTTTCGCCCTGGGCGCACTGATTGGCATTTTGCTGGGCGGGTCATTGGTCGTTCAACTCGAAGCCGGTTGGATCCAGATCGGTGTCGGGTTGTTCATCCTGTGGTCCGTCATTTCAAAGCCGCCCGCGTTCCTACGTCGCTCGGGCATGATCACCGGTGTGTTCTCAAGCTTTCTCACCATGTTCTTTGGCGGCACCGGGCCGTTTGTCGCGACCTATGTCCGCGCGCAGGATTTGGAGCGGCACGCGCATGTCGCGACTCATGCAATGTTCATGACGTTGCAGCATCTGCTCAAGACTGTTGCGTTTGGCATTCTGGGCTTTGCTTTCAGCATTTGGGCCGGGCTGATCGTACTGCTGATCGCCGCCGGAGTGCTGGGCACTTTGGCCGGACGGGTCATGCTGTCAAAGATCGACGACCGCCGGTTCAGGATCGTGCTGAACGTTATTTTGACGCTTCTGGCGATGCGACTGATCTATGCCGGGGCCACCGACATCTACTTTGCGAGCGCGGCACCTGTGCCGTCAGGAGGAGATAACTAACCCGCCGGGAATCAGTGCGCACCCGGAGGAAGACCACCAAAGGCGCATTCGTAATTGTACATGAAAACGGGAGGAAACCATGTCCATGAAACCATTCATCACCCGCCGGACCCTATTGGGAACTGGCGCTGCAGCCGCTGCAATGACCCTAACCACGCCAGGGCTTGTGCGGGCCAACACGTTCCCCGAACGCAACATCAGCGTCTATATCCCCACCTCCGAAGGTGGCGGGGCCGACCGTAACTTCCGCGCGTTTTCAAGCGTTTGGAAAGAAAAGCTTGGCACCGATTTCGAACCTGGCTTCTACCCGGGTGCCTCGGGACGCGTCGGCTATGAGATCTACATGGGGAAAGCCGATCCTGACTGCTACAATCTGATTTTTGGCAACATGGGCCCAGAAGTGTTGAACTGGGCAATGCAAGACCCCAGCTTTGACGTGAACGATTACTTCTACTTCGGTCAGGTCGACAAAGACCCCTGCTGTCTGTTCGTGGGCGCAGAAAGCCCGCTGCAAACGATGGATGACATCATCGCAGCGTCCAAGACACGCAAGCTGAATGTCGGCACTAGCCGTATGGCACACCCCGCCTCGATCGGCTTGCTGGCATTGGGTGAAAAGCTTGGCATCGAGTTTAACCTGATCCCGCTTCAGGGCGGCAAAAGCACCGTTGCGGGTGCCGTGACAGGCGAGGTCGATTTCTCGGTTCTGACATCCGGATCCGTGATCGCTGCAGGCGACAGCGTCAAAACACTGTTGGTCTTTGGCAACAATGTTGTGGGCGAGGCGCTCGACAACGCACCAAGCATCAACGACGCTTATGATATGGACCTGCCGGAAATGCTGTCGGCGCGTGCGTTTGGCATACACAAGAAGGCCGCCGACGATCATCCTGACCGTTTCGAAACCCTGACCACAACCTTCCGGGAAACCTTTGACGATCCAAAACTGATGGAGGCCTATGTCGCGTCCAGAGGCACACCGGAGTACCTACAATAC
Organism: Marivita sp.; assembly: GCF_965656765.1. Taxonomy (GTDB): domain Bacteria; phylum Pseudomonadota; class Alphaproteobacteria; order Rhodobacterales; family Rhodobacteraceae; genus Marivita. Next base: position 77,239 of record NZ_CBFHLV010000007.1, read on the forward strand.
GCGGGTGTCGAGGAATGCGAAGCGTTCAAGCAATCCATGCTCGAACTTGGTGCACGTTACAAATCGCTGCTCAGCGGCGCGTAATCCTGCAGTTGACCGGCAGCACACAGATCGCTGCCGGTCTTTCACCTTCGAATTCCCACACAGGACGGCTCACTCATGCCTTCGGATCCCCATAAGCCGCCACGCCAGATTGGCGGAGAGTTGGTTATCCCCATCATCGCGGTGGGTTTTACACTGTATTTCTTTTCAACGATCTGGAACTCGCCCTGGACGGCACAGGTCAGCGCATTCATGGTTGGCGGTATCCTGCTCTTGGTCTGCGCGATCTTTTTTGTGCGATGTGTGATTTGGCTTAGCCGCGGCGAAGGCACGCTTGGGTTCGGCAACCTGTTCACAATCGACGATATCCGCACAGGGCGGATTGGACTGCTGATCACGACAATCGCCTATGTGATGTTCATCGACACACTGGGCTTTACGCTGATGACTTTCCTATTTCTGGCGGTAAGCATGTTGATCCTCGCCAAAGGCAAGAACCCGGCATTTATCATGATGATTTCTGGTGCAATGGCCCTGACGGGCTGGGCCGTGTTCATCTGGGCCTTTGACACGCGCTTTCCGCGCGGATGGTTCGAGACCACAATGCAAGCGGTGATCAGCAATGGATAGCGGAACAGCAACAATTCTGACCGAGGTCTTTTTCGAGACCATCAGCTATTGGTACATAATCGTCCCAACCATCTTTCTGGGCTTGATCGTTGGCGGCATCCCAGGCTTTTCGGCGGCCAATACAATCATCATTCTGATGCCGCTGACCTTGGCGCTCGACCTTCAATCCGGCCTGATCTTTATGATCTCGCTCTATTGCTCAGCCCGGATGGGCGCAGGCATTCCTGCGATCCTGGTGAATATTCCCGGCACAGCCGGGGCTGCGGCAACGCCGCTTGATGGTTACCCGATGGCCAAGCAAGGCAAAGGCCAGCAGGCTCTGGCAATCTCTTTTGTCGCGTCGTGTATCGGCGGCTTGCTCACAACGATGATCGCCTTGGCCACAATGCCGATCCTTGCGCGTGTCGGGTTTTACATGCACTCGGTCGAGATGATCGTGGTCATGCTATTCGGCATTTCCCTGATCGCATCGATTGCAGCGCAAGACATGGTCAAAGGTCTGATCGCAGGTTTTCTAGGCCTGATGATCGGCTCCATCGGAACCGATGTGGTCTACGCCACGCCGCGCGGCACCTTCGGGTTCCTCGAACTCTATGACGGGGTGCCTTTGATCCCTGCCCTTGTGGGTCTCTTTGCGGTGTCAGAGGCGTTTGTAATCATCGAAAAACGCGTGATCGTGAACCACACGAATGAACCAAAAGCGCCCAACTGGACCGATACGTTCGACGGCGTACGCATCGCTTTGAAACGCTGGGTTCACATCGTCTGGACCTCGATGATCGGTCTGGTCATTGGTGTGATCCCCGGTGCTGGCGCATCCATCGCCAGCTTTGTCGCCTACCAACAATCGCGCAGCTTCTCCAAGACGCCCGAGCTTTATGGCACAGGTCACCCTGAAGGTCTGATCGCGCCAGAATCTGCCAATAACGGCGTGACCTCCGGTACGTTGGTCCCCTTGTTGGTACTGGGCATTCCGGGGGGCGCGACCGCTGCGATCATGTTGGTTGTGATGCAGTTCCACGGCGTCAGCTTTGGCCCGTCCCTGTTCGAGGACCAGCCAAAGGTCGGCTACGGCATGTTCATGGCGATGGCGGTCAGCTACGTGATCATGTTCCTGACGATCCTGCCGCTGTCCCGCTACATGAGCCACGTCACGACGATCCCGACGATCTATCTTGCGCCAATGATCATCGCCTTCACGCTGGTCGGTGGTTTTGTCCCGCGCGAATACATGTTCGACATGTATCTTGCGCTGGCGTTCGGTGTTCTGGGCTACATTGCACGACGCACCGGATACCACGTTGCCGCGATCCTGATCGGGGTCATCCTTGGGCCACTCTTGGAAAAGTACTTCCTGTGGTCGCTCAAGAAATCCGATGGCGACATCATGGTTCTCTTCTCTTCGACGCTGGGCAACATCCTTTGGGTTGGCTTTGCCATGTCGATCATTTTGCCCATCGTTTTCGGGATGCGGCGCAAACGCAAACTTGAGGTGCCTGCAGAATGAAACGTGAAATCGAATATAAACTGTCACACAATATCCACCGGCTGGGGCATCTGGATATCGAAGGCGGCGGCGAAGTCGTGGTGCGGGGCGGCTATGCCTATGTCGGCCACATGAAACCGCCGATGGGCACCTCGATTATCGACGTGTCCGACCCAGCCAATCCGACGGTGGTGTCGCATGTTGAACCTCCGGACGAGTGGTCCCATACCCATAAGGTCAAGGTCGTGGGCGATCTTATGATCACCAACGTCGAAATGGACCGGCGGCATTTCCTGCGCAAAGGCGACAAGATCGCGGGCTTGCGCGCCGAAGGGCTCTCGGATGCTCAGGTAGCAGAGCGTCTTGCGGTGCAGCCTTCGGATATCGCTGTTCTGGAAAAGGCACTGGAGCGCGGCTATTCCAGCGGCGGTTTCCGCGTCTGGGATATCTCGGACAAAACCACGCCCAAGCTGCTGTCTTACGTCAAGACCTACGGCTTTGGCGTGCACCGCTTCGATATGGATGCAAACTACGCTTATATCTCGACCGAGATGGAGGGATATGTCGGCAATATACTGGTGATTTACGATCTGGCCGACCCCACCAATCCGACCGAGGTGTCGCGCTGGCACATGCCGGGGCAACACGTGGCCAAAGGCGAAACACCCACGGGTGTCGGATACAGCCACCGTTTGCACCACGCGATGCGCTGCGGCGACGAGCTTTGGGCCGCGGTTTGGCATGCGGGGTTTCGGGTGCTGGATGCCAGCGACATTACCAATCCGACGGTCAAAGGCAGCTACCGCTTCCCTGCGGCGATTCCCGAACCTACCCACACTGTGATGCCGCTTGAACAGACCATTAACGGCAAACGCTATGCAGTCGTGATCGACGAAGAGCATGCCCACCAGCCTGGTCGGTTGCACGGGTTCATCTGGATCATGGACGTGACCGATCTGAACAACATGGAGCCCATCGCAGCATGGGATCTATCGGAACGGTTGTGCCCCTGGGTAGGCGAAGACGGCGTCCGGTTTGGTGGGCACCAATTCCGCGAAAAGCTGGACAGCACCCTGATATATGCGACGTGGTTCGCCGGAGGGCTACGCGTGCTTGACGTGGCCGATCCATACCTTCCCGTCGAAGTGGCGCATTTCATGGAACCCGGTCCGACCGGCGCGCCACCGCAATCAAACGACGTAGACGTAGACGGCAACGGCTTGATCTACGTTCTCGACCGTAACCGTGGCCTTGATATTTTGGAGATGACCCTGTGAGTGATACCGACCTTTTGCCCCCAAGCGTCGACCCGAACAAAAAAGCACTTGGCATTCGCCGGGTGAGCGCCCGCAACGAGGCCTCGACCCGTTCGGTCATGATGGTGCGCGATCATATCGTCATCACGGACGAGAAAGAATCGAACACCGGTCCGACGCCGTTGGAGATGACATTGTCCTCTCTGCTCGGCTGCGAAGGCGTCATCATCAACCGCTGCGCGGAGGCGATGAAGTTTGAATACACCGCAGTGGATATGGACGCCGATGGAGAGGTCGATCAGCGCGGCAGTCGCGGTGTGCAAGGCGTGCGCCCATATTTCAACTGGGTCAAGCTGCGCATTCGCGTTCACACCGAAGAAACGCAGGATCGGTTCGAACGTCTGACCCGCAATGTCGAATACCGCTGCCCGGTGATGAACCTGTTCAAATCAGCGGATGTAGACGTTCAAATCACTTGGGAGCGCGTCAGCCCGTGAGCCTGTCGCTGACAATCAACGGAACGCTACACAGAATTGCCTCTGACCCGGACACACCCTTGGT
>NZ_CBFHLV010000008.1:0-75240 GCF_965656765.1 Marivita sp.
AGAATGCACTGGGCGCTGTGGGACCGTCGGAACTGGCTGTGCATCTGTGCTGGGACGGAGGGATCCGGGTCAACGGTGCGGTGTGCGGCGGGGTGCGTGGTGCAACAGACACGCGGGATAGTGGCGCAGAACCGGGGTGGCTGGTCACCGGGTTCGAATTGATTTTCGCCCGCGACACCGTTGCAGGCGGCGAGACACCCGATGAAACCGACCTGATGAGCGAAGGCTGTGGGGACCTGACCCCAACCGATCTGCTGGAAAGCTGGTCGCGGCATCTGCTGAATTGGATCAGCCGATGGGAAAGCGAAGGCATGGGACCGCTGCACACTGAATGGGCTGGTTTGGCCTATGCAATGGGCGAGGACGGAACCTTTCTTGGCCAATCGGGTCATTTTCTGGGACTGGATGAAAAGCTTGGCCTCTTGCTTCGCAGCGATGGGCAGACCATGCTCTTGCCGGTGACTGACCTTCTGGAGATCCGTTCATGAAACTCGCACGAGCCATTCATTTCGACGAAAGCGATCAGCGCGTCTTTCATTCCCCGGCCCGCACAGGCGAGTGGTGCATCTCGGGCGGGTTCGAATTTTCCAACTGGTCCGAGGTCGATTTGGAAGGCCGCGCAAAACAGGCGTTCACCAATGGCTGGCTGGGGGTCGAAACCTTTGGTCGGGTGAGCTTTGTTGCAGTGACGCAGTTGGAGCCATCAGAGCACGAAGCCTTGGTGCAGGGATTGGCGCAGCATTTCGTTGATCTTTATGGCGCACCGTCGGTGGATGCCGCGCGCCCGGTGGCCGAGGCCGAAATCGCGCATATGGCCGAGCTGTGCGACGAACATGCGCCCAACACGCTTTTGACGGTCAGCCGAGAGTTGACTGAGGCCGGGGTGAAAGAAGCGTTTCGTGTGATCGAGCCGCAAGAGGCGGATATGGCGCTTTTGGCCGTGCATGGGTCATTGGACGAGTAGACGGTCAAGTCAGCGCGCGTCTGCCACATCTTGCGTCGGCATCTCGCCAGAGATTTCCAAGATCAGCTTGCGCTTCACCGCTTCGGCAAAAGAGGCCCGGTTCTCTGCTGTCACCACAAAGGCGCCCAGTCCGCCGATGATCTGCGCCTCGTATTGCGCCTCAAGCCCGCCCTGCGCGCGGCCCGGATCGTCGGGGCGCAGGATTGGCAATGCGTTGATCGTCACGCCCGCTGCCACGACGGTGTCGCGCGCTTCGGCGATCGACGGGCCGGAATAGCTGCGTACGGAGTCGCCGGAAAAATCGATCACCCGCCGCCAGCCATCGAAATCGTTGGTGTCCATCAATCGCAGGCCTTCGAGCAATGCTGCACCTATGGCGTTGCGCCCGTAGGCCTGTCGCGGTTTGTTGAGCAATTCTGCAGCGAACAACGTGGCACTGTCCGGCCCATCAATGCGTGTCCAGTCGGCGACAACGGCCTGATTGGCGGCCCATTCGACATAGGTGACGGCAATTGAGCCATAGGCCGTATTGGCAATGGCGGCCAGCACCTCGGGATCGGTGATCGCCTGTGCGTAGCCTTGACGTTGAAAGTCGATCTCTCGCTGGTCGATGGAGCCGGATGCATCGGCGAGCAGCACCAATTCAAGATCGGTGTCTTGCGCAAAAGCGGGGGCGGCGAGGTTAAGCAGAAGGATCAGGAACAGGCGGCGCATAACAAATCCTCTTGGCTGGATGATTTATAGCTAGGGCAATCACCGCAGACCTCAAAAGGATTGATCCGGATCAACGCAATGCTGCTGGTTTGCCTGCATAATTGATGCATCTTTTGTCAGTCGGAGTGTCTTCCATGCGACGTGCTTTTGCCTGCTTTTCCCTTCTTGCCCTGACCGCTGCGCCGTTGATGGCGCAGGACGTCGATCATGGGCGTGCCCTGTTTCAAACCCATTGCGCCACATGTCACGGGGCGGATGCCAAAGGGCAGGGGCCGCTGGCCCCAGCGCTGGTCTTGCAGCCTGTGGACCTCACTGCGTTGGCCGCGCGTCACGACGGCGTGTTCCCGTTAGAGCGGGTTCTCAAACGGATCGACGGGACGGACCCATTGGTCAGCCATGGATCGCCCATGCCTGTCTACGGTCCCTATTTCGAAGGTGTGGCCAACACGCCAATGAAACTGCCAAGCGGGCAGCCGATCCTTGTATCGGACCCGATTGCGGATTTGGTTGGGTATCTACAATCGGTACAGAGCACGGACTAGTCAGCACTTAGTCCTCGGATGTCGCTGCCCGTTCCGCGATCCTCAGGCATAGATCGGTCGCTTTCGTCATGTCCTGCACCGACACCCATTCCAGTGGGCCGTGGATGTTTTGCATGCCGGTAAAGAGGTTGGGGCAAGGAACGCCCATCTCGGTCAGGCGCGACCCGTCGGTGCCGCCTCGGATCGGGACTGAAAGTTCCTGAATTCCGAGATCGGCCAGAGCGTCACGCGCCAGATTTACCGGCGTCATATCGTTTTCAAGCCAGTACCGCATGTTGCGGTATTGTGGGGTGATGGCGCAGGTGATTTCGGCGCGGGGTTCCGTGGCGGCGATGGTGTCGCAGACCTGACGCAGCAACGCGCCCTTGGCCTCGAGCCCGTCACGTTCGAAGTCGCGCAGGATAAGGCGCAGCACCATCTGGTCCGCGCTGCCCTGCATGTCGACGGCATGGATAAAGCCATCCGCCCCGTCCGTCGTTTCCGGCGTCATGGTGACCTGCGGCAAGGTCTCGACGATTTTCGATGCCAAGTGAATGGCGTTGACCAGCTTGTCTTTTGCAGTGCCGGGATGGATCGACACCCCGGTCACGGTAACGACGGCGAAATCGGCTGAGAATGTTTCGTAGGTGATTTCCCCCAACTCGCCACCGTCGAAGGTGTAGGCAAAATCGACACCCAGATCGGCGGGCAGGTTTTCATCCACGCCGCGCCCGATTTCTTCGTCAGGGGTAAACGCCACACGGATCGTCGGGCGCTTGATATCCGGGTTTTCCAAAAGATGACGGGCTGCGGCCATGATGATGGCGACCCCGGCTTTGTCATCTGCGCCGAGCAGAGTCAGGCCGGAAGCCGTGACGATGTCATGCCCGACCTTTTCCGCCAGATAGGGAAAGTCGTCGGGGGATAGCACCAGATCAGGGTCGTCCGGATAGGTGATTGCTCCGCCATTGTACCCTTCGACCACGCGGGGTTTGACATCTGTGGCGTTGAATTGTGGGGCAGTGTCGACATGCGCCAGAAAGCCGATGGTTGGACCCGGGGCGGTGCCGGGGATCGTGGCGATGACCGTGCCATAGGCGGTTTTGGTCACGTCTGATGCACCCATCTCGGTCAGTTCAGTGACCATCAGGTCGAGCATGTCATGCTGACACTCTGTCGATGGCGCGCCAGGTCGGTCCATGTCCGATTGGCTGTCGATAGCGCAATAGCGGACCAGACGGGTCTTCAGCTCATCGTGGAAGGGGTGCATGGGTGGCTCCTCGTTTGGTTGGGTGGAGGGGGCCGGACGAGGGTGGAAGAGTCAAGAGGGACTAGAATTGCCAGCCACGGGAAGTCTTGTGGCTGGCCAAGATGTTTGAAACTCGGGTTATTCGGCAAGAGCCACGTCGCGAGGGCCGGCGAAGTCGAGCAGGCCAATACACGGTACGTCGCCATCACAGCGGTCAGCATGCACGACGCCGCCTTTCACGAACGCATAGTCGCCCGCGCCGGTAGGAACCTCGGTCCCGTCTTCTTCGATGTGGACCCAGTTGCCTTGGATGCTCAGCCCCCAATAATCGTGGGTATGTATGTGCATTGGAAGGGCGACACCGGGGCCCATCTTGATAAGCCAAGCGGCACCTGTCGCGTCGTTGCCCCACGCCAATGCAAGCTGTACGCCCGGGATCGGTGCATCGACCCATTCCACCGTGTCGAGCGAGACGTGGGCACCCCCGTGGCTGTGGCTTTCGGCCATAACAGAGGTCGAGATAAGGGCAGCTGCGACTGCAGAAATCAAAGTCTTCAACATTGGTTTGTCCTGTTTGGAATTATTTGGTACTGGTTGGTACGAATAAAATTTGACTACTGTCAATAATAAAAAACCGACTGGTATAAAATGTCATCAGAAACCAAGAAGCCGGGGCGAGGACGCCCGAAGACACTTAGCAAAGACCACGTGATCGACGTGGCGATGCACGCCTATTGGGAGGAGGGACCAAGCGAGGTGTCGTTGAACGAGGTCTGCCAACGGGCTGGGGTGTCCAAACCGTCGGTGTACCGAGAATTCGGCAATGACGATGGTTTGTCCGCGGCTGCCCTTCAAAGATATGCCGAAACTGTGCTGTCGGAGATGCTGGCTATCGTTGGCAGTGACGACGGAGTTGCCGACAAGATTCGCAAAATCGCTTTTCTCTCGGCCGAAGACCCGTTGCACGAACACGGCTGCCTGTTTGTCAGTATGCGCAGCACCAAAGCGCAGATGGGGCCGCAAACCCAAGAGTTGATCGACCAGATCGAAGACATGGCGTTCGATGCCTTCGTCGGCCTGCTGACCGAAGCGAGCGCGTCAGGTCAGTTGAAAAACGACATCTCGGTGGAGTTGGCGGCAAGATACCTGCACGCGCAAATCGGAATGGCGCTTGACCATCGAGCCAGAGGCCAAGACCCCAAAGAAGTACTGGACTTGGCACTTTCGGTGTTGGTTGAGCCGGAGGAGTGAGCCAGATTGGGAAAGCATGATGAACAGCCCGAGTGCAAAGGGGTTGCAGTGTTCATCAGTGCAACAAAACCCGCTTAGTGGAAAAAGCGCCCGAAGAATTTCCGGGCGCTTTTGTGTCTCAGTGCTTTAGGGTAGTTGGCCTTAAAGCCAACGTAGTCCGATCAGTTCGGGATCTCGCTGGTGATGCCTTCGATGTAGAAGTCCATGCCCAGCAGCGTGCCGTCATCTGCTGTTTCACCCTCGGCCAGCCATGCAGAACCGTCCTGTTTGTTCATCGGGCCTGTGAACGGGTGGTATTCGCCTGCTGTGATCGCGTCGATCATCGCCTGTGCTTCGGCTTGCACATCGGCGGGGATGGCGTCGTTCATTTCACCGATTACGACTTCGCCCTCGGGCATGCCCGCCCAGCTGTCTATCTGCTCATAAGAGCCGTCCATCAGAGCGCCAACGCGCTTGACGTAGTAGGGCGACCATTCGTCGATGATGGATGCGATACGCGGGCCGGGGGTGCCGTCATCGTTGGTGGTGAAGGCCGCCATGTCGGACGCCTGACCAAAGCCCCATGCGCTGCCGCCTTCCTTGCCGATCTCGGCAAGTGGTGCAGTGGAGTCGGTGTGGGCCGTGATTACGTCGACACCTTGATCGAGCATGGCGCGTGCGGCGTCGGCCTCTTTCGCAGGGTCGAACCATGTGTAGGCCCATGTCACAACCAGCTCGACATCTGGGTTCGCCAGCTTGGCATGGTGGTAGTACGAATTGATGCCCATGATCACTTCGGGGATCGGGAAGGACCCGATGTAACCGATCTTGTTGGTCTGGGTCATCTTGCCCGCGATGTGGCCCACAACGGCGCGGCCTTCGTAGAACCGCGCGTTATAAGTCGATACGTTCGGATGCTCGCGCTTGTAGCCGGTGGAATGTTCAAACTTCACGTCCGGGAACTTGGCCGCGACATTGTTGGTCGGGTCCATGTAACCGAAGGATGTGGTGAAGATGATGTTGCAGCCCGACAGCGCCATCTGAGTGATCACACGTTCGGCATCGGCGCCTTCCGGTACGCTTTCCTGCCATGCGATTTCGACCTTATCGCCGTACTCTTCCTTGACGGCCAACGCGCCTTGATGGTGCTGGTACGTCCAGCCGCCATCGCCGATGGGGCCGACATAGACGAAACACGCCTTGGTCACGTCTTGCGCCATGGCGGGGGCGCCAAAGGCCAGTGTCAGGCCTGCTGCGGCTGTCGCAAGTAGGGTTCTGCGGATCATAGATAGTCTCCCGGTTGGTGAGGTGCCTGGCACCCCGATTGAGTGAATGCTCCCGGTTGTCTCACCGGGTCGCATGGAAGGTTTGTCCAAGGTTCGCTGGCGCGTCGTGGCTGCTGCGCTTGCGGTTGGACGAGATGAAAACAAGCACGAGGATGGTTATCAGATATGGTGACATCGACAAGTACTGCACACCCCATGTCAGTCCAGCGGCTTGCAAATTCAGCTGGAGTACCGTGATGCCGCCGAAAAGATACGCACCGATCAGAACACGGCCCGGGCGCCAGCTGGCAAAGACCACAATGGCCAGTGCGATCCAGCCCGCACCGGCGGTCATGCCCTCGGTCCATTGCGGCACGCGCACAAGGCTGAGGTATGCGCCGCCCAACCCGGCACAGGCGCCGCCGAACATGATCGCAAGCAGGCGCACGCGCACCACCTTGTAGCCCAAGGCGTGCGCGCTTTCGTGGCTCTCGCCCACCGCGCGCAGGATCAGCCCGGCCCGGGTGTACTTGAGGAATGCCCAGACAGCGACGACGATGCACAGGCTCAGGTAGACCATGATGTCATGAGAAAAGAGCATCCGGCCCACGACAGGCAGGTCGCTGAGGACGGGGATGTCGAGTTTGGGTAGGCTGACAGTCTTTTGCCCCTCGTAGGGTTTGCCCAACAGCGACGACAGTCCCAAGCCGACCAGCGTAAGGCCCAGGCCGGTGGCCACCTGATTGGACAGAAATACCTGCGTCAGCACGCCGAACGTCAGCGACAAAGCAGCGCCCGCAATCGCCGCCGTGGCAAAGCCCAGCAAAGGTGCGCCGGTGTTGATGGCGACGATAAAGCCGATCACTGCCCCGGTGATCATCATGCCCTCGACTCCAAGGTTCAGGACGCCTGATTTCTCGACCACCATTTCGCCGATAGCCGCCAGCAGGATCGGTGTGGCAGAGATCATGATCGACGCGACCAAGAGGATGGGGTTGATGTTGCTCAGGTCCATGTCGGGGCTCCGTGAACCAGATGAATGATCCCTGCGGTGGCGAGCGCCACGGCCAGCATCAGACCGACATGCCGCAGCGTTGGACGATGTGCGAGAACCCGCGCGAGCACAGGCCAGCGGCGGTGCAAACCAAAGGCGACACCCACCGCCGCAAGCCCGATCACCGCCACATGGGCCAGCACAAAAAGCACACCCGACGCACCACCGTTGCCGGTCAGAACGCCGTGTATCATCATCAGCGCCATTGCGCCCATCATGATCCCCATGCCAACCGGAATTATAACCTTCGGTCTCATGTTGTCACCTCGCCTGTTCCCCACCGCAGCCGATAGTTAGTCAAGACATCGACCCCCAGCAGGAAGAACAGCAACATCCCCTGGAATAGCTGGATCGACGCGCCTGGCACGCCCAGCATCAACTGCGCCAGTTCGCCGCCAATATAGGTCAGCGCCATCAACAGCCCGGCCAGCAGGATGCCCACCGGGTGCAAGCGGCCAAGGAAGGCCACGATAATCGCGGTGAAGCCGTAGCCCGAACCAAAGTCGATGCTGACCTGGCCTGCGGGGCCGGTGACTTCGAAAAGCCCTGCCATTCCGGCCAAGGCCCCGGCAAGGCCAAGGCAGAACAGGATTGTGCGGGCTGGGGACACACCTGAGAATTTCGCAGCGCGCGGGGCCTCTCCGGTCAGGCGGATGTTGAAGCCTTGAATGTGCCGCGTCAGCAGGACGTAGGCGAGGATCACTGCAATGAATGCCGTCAGCACGCCCAGATGCATGCCGGTGTTGGGCATCAGCTCAAGGTTCTGTGAAGACGACCACTGTGACAGGTTGCGCGAGCCGGGAAAGCCCATGCCTTCGGGGTTGCGCAAGAGCCCTGAGGACACAGACGCAAGTATGTTCTCGGCCACGTAGACCAGCATCAAAGACACGAGAATCTCGTTGGTCCCGAACTTAACTTTCAAGAGCGCGGGGATCATCGCCCAAGCCCAGCCGCCAAGCGCCCCTGCGATGATCATCAGCGGCAGGATCAATACCGACTCCATCGGGTAGAGCGCAAGTCCAGCCGCAGCACCGCAAATCGCACCCATGATGTATTGGCCCTCGGCGCCAATGTTCCAGATGCCCGCGCGAAAGCCAATGGACAGACCGATGGCAATCAGAATCAGTGGCCCTGCCTTCACCAGCAGTTGTGGTCGCGAAAAAGCTGCGAATTGTGGGTGGAACAGAGGATCCCAGAAGATCGTGCGGATCGCTTCGACCGGGGATGTGCCGATCAGGCCGAACATGATGCCGCCGAACAGCATCGTCAGCAGAACGGCAAGGACCGGGGTTGCGACGGTCCAAGCCTTGGATGGCTGCGGGCGCTTTTCGAGACGGATCATCGCAGACCCTCCGGATGTGCGGGGCGGCATGCGTATTTTGCATATTTGGAAAAAGAAGAACGAGGGGGTGGCGCGTACCGCTCCTGCTTCTTCTTTTCAAAAATATGCAAATACAACGACACCGTTTTGGTGGGCCTGTTGGCCAATGCGTCATGCCTCAACATGGGCCACCTCCATGTCATGCGCGCCACCCATCATCAGGCCGATCTCTTCCATGTTGAGGTCCGCCACCGGTTTGAGCGCTGACAGCCGCCCTTCGTTCAACGCGCCAAACCGGTCCGAGATTTCCAGCAGCTCGTCCAGATCCTGACTGACCACGAGGATTGCAGCACCTTTGGACGCCAGATCAAGCAACGCCTGTCGGATGGCAGCCGCCGCCGCCGCATCCACGCCCCATGTGGGTTGGTTGACGATAAGGATGTCAGGGTTCTGAGCCACTTCGCGACCGATAACGAACTTTTGCAGGTTGCCACCCGACAGCGCGCGGGCCGCGACATGGGTGCCGGGAGTGCGCACGTCGAAGCGTTTGATCACATCCGCGGCAAAGCCATCGGCGCGTTTCCAATTGATGAAGCCGTTGTTCACCAGCTTTTGTCGCCTCCCCGCAGTGAGCACGGCGTTTTCCGTGAGGCTCATGTTCGGGGCTGCGGCATGACCCAGCCGTTCTTCGGGCGCTGTCAGAAAGCCGGACGCGCGCCTTTGGACAGGGCCATCGCGGCTCACATCCGCGCCTTTGACCCAGATCGTGCCGCGTTTGGTCGTGCGTTCCCCAGACAGCGCCAGCAGCAATTCGTCCTGTCCGTTGCCTGCAACGCCGCCAAAGCCCAAGACTTCGCCAGAGCGCAGCTCAAAACTGATCCCGCGCAGCGGTGTGCCAAACGCACCAGGGGCGGGCATGGTCAGGTTGTCGACCCGTAGCAGCACCTCGCCGGGTGTGGTGTGTTTCGCAGCGGGAGAGGCAAAGCTGGACCCGATCATCATTTCCGCCATCTGGCGGGCCGTGGTTTCCGACGGGGTGCAGGTTGCGACCTTTTTCCCCAAGCGCAGGATGGTGGCGTGATCGCAAAGCGTGCGGATTTCTTCGAGCTTGTGGCTGATATACAGAATCGCCGTGCCTTCGGACTTCAGCTTGCGCAGCGTTTGGAACAGGATTTCGACCTCTTGCGGGGTCAGGACCGATGTTGGTTCATCCATGATCAGGAGGCGCGGGTCTTGCAGCAGACACCGAATGATCTCGACCCGTTGGCGTTCGCCTGCCGAGAGCGTGCCGACGGTTCGCGCAGGATCAAGCGGCAGACCGTAGGTTTCCGACACGTCCCGAATTTGCTTGGCCAGATCGCGACGGGGTGGCGGGTTCTCCATGCCAAGCGCCACGTTCTCGGCCACATCCAGCGCATCGAACAGCGAAAAGTGCTGAAACACCATCGCGACCCCGGATTTGCGCGCAGCACTTGGTTCAGACGGCGCATAAGGGGCTCCGCGTAGGGTCATCGTGCCCTTGTCAGGCTTGACCAGCCCGTAGATCATCTTGACCAGCGTCGACTTGCCAGCCCCGTTTTCACCAAGCAATGCGTGAATCTCGCCTTCGCGGATGTCGAAGGACACGTCGTCATTGGCGACGACGCCGGGATACGCTTTGGTCAGGCCCGAGAGGCGTAAGAGGTCGTCTGGCGCGTTGGTTGGCACGTGGCACCTGCTTTGGTCGTTGAAAGGCTCAATAGCTGCGCAGCGACCCCAACGGCAATCGCCTGCGGGTGCTTTCCGAGTGATTTTTGCCCAATCGGGCAGCAAATGCGAGTTATTTGGGCGTCGGTGTGCCCCATTTTCTTGAGGCGCGATATGAAGCGCGCCCATTTTGTGTCTGATCCGATCAGCCCGGCAAATCGGAAACCGCGGTGCAAGAGAGCGTCGCACAGGCCCAGATCCAGTGCGTGCGAGTAGGTCACGACAACATGCGCGGCGTCTGCGGGCGCATGGCGAACGACGCGGAGCGGATCGCTCGCGGGCAGAGCGTTCACGGTGTCCGGGACGCGATCGGGAAAGCGGTTTGGTGCGGTATCGACCCAGGTGAGGTCGAATTCTGGAATCGGGTCCAGAACATCGACCAGCGCCCGCCCGACATGGCCTGCACCCCAGATCCATATTTTTTGGCTGAGCTGTGTGAAAGCTTCAACATACCATCCGTGCAACATGCGGGGGCGCAGATCGACACCTTGGTTGCGGGCGCAGGTGGTCAGGCGCTTGACCGCCAGCGGCATGTCGCCGGGCCCCCGCGCAAACACCGTTTCGCCTTCCAAGGCCGAAAGCCGGTTGGTATCGTACACCTCGGTCAGCAGGGTCACCGCGCCGCCACAGCATTGGCCTAGCTCGGGACCAAGCGGATGACGACTGAAGCCCTCGCGCTGAAATGCCTGTTGGGCCGCTTGATACTCCAAAGCGCCGCCGCCGATGGTGCCAGACTGACCGCCTTTCCAGACGAGCATTGCAGTGCCGACCTCGCGCGGAGAGGAGCCCTGCACATCGGCGATAACGACGCGCGCGACTGGGCCGTGACGGGCGACAGCGGCACTTAAGGCGTTCAGATCAAACGCCATCTCGCACCCCTTCAATTGCCGCAAGCACACGTTCCGGCGTCGCGGGTGCGTCTAGGGCTGGATAGCCGTCGCCACAGGCCGCCACCGCATTCGACAGCGCCAGAAAGACCGACATGCCCAGCATGAACGGAGGTTCGCCAACCGCCTTAGAGCGGTAGATCGTATCTTCGCGGTTGCGACCCTCCCAGAGCGCCACGTTGAACACGTCCGGGCGGTCCGAACAGGCTGGGATCTTGTAAGTCGACGGCGCGTGGGTGCGCAGGTGGCCGACCTCGTCCCAGACCAGTTCCTCAGTCGTAAGCCAGCCCGCGCCTTGCACAAACCCGCCTTCGACCTGTCCAATGTCAAGCGCGGGGTTCAGGCTGCTGCCAGGATCATGCAGAATATCTGTACGCAGAATTCGGTATTCGCCGGTCAACGTGTCCACGGCCACTTCGCTGATTGCGCCGCCGTAGGCAAAGTAAAAGAACGGGCGACCCTGACCCTTGATGCGGTCCCAGCTGAGTTTTGGCGTTCGGTAGTAGCCGGTGGCCGATAGACTGATCCGTGCTTCGTAGGTCAGTTGTGCGACCTGCGCAAAGCTGTAGGTTTCGCCCTGGACGGTAACGTTGCCTTCGGCAAAGACCACATCATGCGCGTCACATTGGTGGAGGCTCGCCAGATGGTTCGCCATCCGGTCGCGGATCGTGTCGCAGGCCACCTTGACTGCCATGCCATTCAGGTCCGACCCGGAAGAGGCTGCTGTGGCCGAGGTGTTCGGCACCTTGGCCGTATCCGTCGCGGTGATCTTGACCATCTCCAGCGGCACGCCAAAACGATCTGCTGCCACCTGCGCCACCTTTTGGAACAGGCCTTGTCCCATCTCGGTGCCGCCGTGGTTCATATGGATCGACCCATCCTGGTACACATGCACCAGCGCGCCCGCTTGGTTCAGATGCGTGAGTGTGAACGAAATACCGAACTTTACAGGCGAAAAGGCGATGCCCTTTTTGATCACAGCATTGTCCGCGTTCCATTCTGTCACCGCGGCGCGGCGTGCGGCGTACCCGGACGATTCCAGCAGCCGGTCTGTCATCTCGTGCAGAATGAAATCCTCGACAACTTGGCCGTAGGGTGTGGTTTGCCCTGCCTCAGCACCCATTGCGCCAGTGTTCTCGACCAGCTCTTCAGACCCGCGCGAGGCGATGTCCTGCTCCTTCATCTTGCCAGGTAAACTCCGGGGGGGCGCCGGAGGCGCGGGGGGCTGGCCCCCCTCAACCTCAGGCAAATAGTAATTTGCCTGACGCACAGTGACCGGGTCGAGACCAATGTCATGCGCGATATGGTCCATAACCCGTTCGATCCCCAGCATGCCCTGCGGGCCGCCGAACCCGCGAAAGGCGGTGGCGCTTTGGGTATTGGTCTTGAGCCGGTGGCTCTCAATCCGCGCATTTGGCAGGTGATAGGCGTTGTCGGCATGCAGCATCGCGCGGTCGGCGACCGGGATCGACAAATCCTGCGCCCAGCCGCAGCGTGTATATTGTTCGAACTCGATCCCGAGGATCGCGCCCTGATTGTCAAAGCCCACGCGGTAGGCGATGCGGAAATCATGTCGCTTGCCGGTGATCATGAAATCATCGTCACGATCATAGCGCATCTTGGCCGGTTTACCGGTGGCCGATGCGACCACGGCGCAGGCAATGGCGAGTGCGTTGCCCTGGCTTTCCTTGCCGCCGAACCCGCCGCCCATGCGCCGGGTTTCGACGCGGACGGCGTGCATCGGTAAATGTAGCGCATGGGCAACTTTGTGTTGAATCTCGGTCGGGTGTTGGGTCGAGGAATGCACCACCACGTCGCCGCCTTCCTGCGGCAGCGCCATAGCGGATTGGCCCTCAAGGTAGAAATGCTCTTGCCCACCCATTTCGATCACGCCACTGATCTGGCGTGGGGCGGTGTCGATGGCTTCGCCCGCATCTCCCTTTTCCCAGATGCGTGGCCCGTCCTCGAACCGGCTGTCTGCGGCCAGCGCCTCGTCGATGGTCAGGATCGCGTCGCGTTCGGCATAGCTGATCTGACCAAGACGCGCCGCCTTTCGGGCGGCGAGGTGGCTGGTGGCTGCGACCAGAAAAACGGGCTGGCCCAGATATTTGATCGAGGCTCCGGACAACATCGGTTCGTCGTGGTTTGAGGGAGAACAATCGCAATCGCTGGGCAGGTCCTTAGCCTCCCAAACTGCGACTACACCGGGCGCAGCGCGCACCTCGTCCAGATTGATCGAGGTGATGCGACCAGCGGCAATCGTGCTTAGGCCGAATGCCAGGTGCAGCGTGTTTTGTGGAGTGGGAATGTCATCGACATAGCGCGCCTGTCCTGTGACATGCAGGCGGGCGGCATCATGGGGCAGGGGTTTTGCGACACTCATGACGACACGTCCAAGACATTTGACTGAGTGCCTTGATCCTCGTGCCAATAGCGCAACAACATGTTTTCCGCAGCCCGTAGACGATAATCAGCAGAGGCCCGCATATCGGTCAGTGGGGCAAAGTCATCGGCCATTTTGGCCATCGCGGTGCGGATTGTGTTCTCGGTCCACTTGGCCCCTTTTAGGACCGCTTCGACCGTGCCTGCGCGTTTCGGGGTACCAGCCATGCCGCCGAACGCGATGCGGGCATCTGTGACGAGGCCGTCTGCGATGGTGATGTTGAACGCACCGCAGACGGCAGAGATATCCTGGTCAAAGCGTTTGGACAGTTTGTAGACTTTCAAGCCCGGGGCGTGGCGCGGGAGAGTGACGGCTTCCACGAATTCGCCTTTGGCCCTGTCCTGTTTGCCGTAGTCGATAAAAAAGTCTTCCAACGCCATGTCGCGGCAGTGGTCGCCGGCGCGCAGATGCAGGGTTGCACCAAGGGCAATTAAGGCTGGAGGATTGTCGCCAATGGGTGAGCCGTTGGCGATGTTGCCACCAATGGTGGCTGCTGCGCGCACCTGTGCCGAGCCATACCGGCGGATCATTTCAGCATAAGATGGATGTAGATCTTTGACTGCCGCCAGCACGCGGTCCATCGTGACCCCCGCACCGATCCGGAGGGTGTCTTCGGAGTCCGCGATCTCCTGCAGATCGCGGCAGCGGTTGAGAAAGATCACCTCATCCAGATCGCGCAAGGATTTCGTGACCCAGAGACCCACATCCGTGGCACCTGCGATCAGGGTTGCGTCGGGGCGCGCGGCGTAGGCGGTGGCAAGCTCCTCTAGCGTTTCGGGGGCATCGACGCCGGGGGGCTGTCTGCCCCCCGGACCCCCCGAAGGATATTTATGAACCAGAGAAGCAGGGGGAGCGTCTTTCATCCAATCGGGCACGGGCTGGTCGGTGGCGGCTTGTGCTGCGCGGATGATTGGGGCGTAGCCGGTGCAGCGGCAGAGATTGCCCGCGAGCGCATCGTCGTGGCCAGTGTCACCATTCAAATGCGCCACCGCCATCGACACGACAAAGCCAGGAGTACAAAAGCCGCATTGCGAGCCGTGGTGGTCGATCATCGCCTGTTGAACCGGGTGCAGAGTGCCGTCCGGGCCGCTGATGCCTTCGACCGTGCGCACGGCGCATCCCTGAAGCTGCGGCAGAAACAGGATGCAGGCGTTCAGTACACGTGCGCCGCGTGCGTCTGTGACCATCACCGTGCAGGCGCCGCAATCACCTTCGTTGCAGCCTTCCTTGGTTCCCGTCAGCCCACGTTCGTCACGCAGCCAGTCAAGCAGTGTCACCGTCGGCGACACGTCCTGCAGTTCCACGCTCTCTCCGTTCAGAAGAAAGGTGATGTCCATGTGATATAACCTGCCGCCTTACCATTCGCCCCTGTTTTTGCGCGCCCTCGATGCGGCGTAGAAAGTGCGCGGGGTATCCCTGCTATACCTCAAGGCTAGGCAAGGCGGTGCCGGTTTTGCAAGCGAAAAAGATCCCGTCGGGAAGGTCGCGCCGATGGGCCTAGGCAGGATTGCTGGAAATTTGGGCGTTGAAAGGACTGACGCTAGGGCCTTGCTATGCGAATGGCCTGAAAGTCAGGCGTGACACAGCGTGAGTTTAGAATTCGGGATGAAATCCGAGGTCTGGGGCTTTCGCATGATCCAACCCCAGCATATCGTGGCAGCCATGGCAGAACCTCGATTCATTCACCTTCGCGTGCATTCCGAATATTCGCTTCTTGAAGGGGCGGTTCGGCTTAAAAAACTACCAGATCTGTGCGTGTCCAAGGACATGCCGGCGGTGGCGTTGACAGACACCAATAACCTGTTTGCAGCGCTTGAGTTTTCAGTTGGAGCCGCTGGGGCAGGGGTTCAGCCGATCATTGGCTGTCAGGTTGATCTGCGCGTGGCCGACCCGGTACCGGGTGAACGGGCCAAGCCGCCCGCACCTGTGGTTCTGTTGGCGCAGTCAGAGGTTGGATACGAGCATCTGATGAAGCTTAATTCCTGCCTGTATCTGCGCCATGACGGGGAGCTGCCGCATGTCACGCTGGATGAGCTGGCACAGCACAACGAAGATGTGATCTGCCTGACCGGCGGGCCGGATGGGGCGATTGGGCGAATCTTGCAGCAAGGCAATCGCGGTGCTGCCGAGGCGGTGATGCAGCGTCTTGCGGGGGTATTCGGCGATCGGCTTTACGTCGAGTTGCAGCGGCATCCCGGCGACACTGGTCTGCCGGAAAACGAACGTTTGACCGAACGCCCTTTTGTCGAAATGGCCTATGCGATGGGTCTGCCTCTGGTGGCGACCAATGATGTCTATTTCCCGAAATCCGACATGTACGAGGCGCATGATGCGCTGATCTGTATCGCTGACGGGGCCTATGTCGATCAGCAGGAACCGCGCCGTCGATTGACGCCGCAGCATTATTTCAAAAGCCCGCAAGAGATGGTGACGTTGTTTGCCGATCTGCCCGAGGCGACACAGAACACCATCGAGATCGCGAAACGCTGCGCGTTCATGGCCTATCGACGCGATCCCATCTTGCCGAAATTTGCGGATGATGAGGTCGAAGAGCTTAAGCGTCAGGCACGGGAGGGACTCAAGGCGCGATTGGCGGTGATTCCGCATGCGGCTGAGGTCAAAGACTATGAAGCCCGGCTTGAGTTCGAGTTGGACATCATCGAAGGCATGGGTTTTCCGGGTTATTTCCTGATCGTTGCCGACTTTATCAAATGGGCCAAAGACCACGACATTCCGGTTGGGCCGGGGCGCGGGTCGGGTGCGGGGTCGTTGGTGGCCTATGCGTTGACCATCACCGACCTCGATCCACTGCGATATCAGCTTCTGTTTGAACGCTTCCTGAATCCGGAACGTGTGTCGATGCCCGACTTCGACATCGACTTCTGCATGGACCGCCGTGAAGAGGTGATCCGCTATGTGCAGGACAAGTACGGGACAGATAAAGTGGGTCAGATCATCACCTTTGGTGCGCTCTTGTCCAAGGCGGCGGTGCGCGACGTGGGGCGGGTGTTGCAAATGCCGTATGGGCAGGTGGACCGTCTGTCCAAGATGATCCCTGTCGAAGGGGTCAAACCTGTCAGCATCGAAAAAGCGCTCAAGGATGAACCCCGCCTGCGCGAGATGGCGCGCGAGGAAGAGGTGGTGGACCGGCTTTTGACCTATGGTCAGCAAGTCGAAGGATTGCTTAGGAACGCCTCGACCCACGCGGCAGGTGTGGTGATCGGCGACCGTCCGCTGGACGCGCTGGTGCCGCTTTACCAGGACCCGCGTTCGGACATGCCCGCGACCCAGTTCAACATGAAGTGGGTGGAACAGGCCGGTCTGGTAAAGTTCGACTTTCTGGGCCTAAAGACTCTGACGGTGATCCAATACGCGCTCGACATGATCTTTAAGACCGGGCGCCCATTACATGTCGCTGCGGACGGGACCGAGCTTTACCAACCCGCCAAAGGCGCGGAAAACGATATCAGCCATATCCCTCTGGATGACGAAAAAAGCTACAGGCTTTACGCCGCGGCCAAGACTGTCGCGGTGTTCCAGGTGGAAAGCTCGGGCATGATGGATGCGCTCAAGCGCATGAAGCCGACCTGCATCGAAGACATCGTGGCGCTTGTGGCGCTCTATCGTCCCGGCCCGATGGAAAACATTCCCACCTATTGCGAGGTCAAGAACGGCTTGCGCGAACGGGAATCCGTGCACCCGCTGATCGACCATATCCTTGAGGAAACGCAAGGTATCATCGTCTATCAGGAACAGGTGATGCAGATTGCGCAGGTTATGGCGGGTTACAGCCTTGGCGGCGCCGACCTGTTGCGCCGTGCGATGGGTAAGAAAATCAAAGAGGCAATGGACGCCGAACGCCCTAAATTCGAAAAGGGCGCGGCAGAGAACGGCGTTGAGGCGAAGAAAGCCTCTGAGGTGTTCGACCTTCTGGAAAAGTTCGCCAATTACGGCTTTAACAAGTCCCACGCTGCTGCCTATGCCGTGGTCAGCTACCAGACGGCGTGGCTCAAGGCGAACCACCCTGTTGAGTTTATGGCCGGGGTGATGAACTGCGATATTCACCTGACCGACAAGCTGGGTGTGTTTTTCGAAGAGGTGAAAAAGGGGCTTTCCCTACCGTGGGTGCCGCCCTGCGTGAACCGCTCTCAGGCGATGTTCGACGTGCAGGACGGGGCACTGGTTTACGCGCTGGGCGCGTTGAAGAATGTCGGCGTGGAAGCGATGAAGCTGATTGTCGAGGGTCGTGGCGACAAACCTTTTGTGAACCTTTTCGATGTGGCACGCCGGGTCGATCTGAAACGTGTGGGCAAGCGGCCTTTGGAAATGCTGGCGCGGTCGGGTGCGTTTGATCAGTTGGACCGCAACCGTCGCCGTGTGTTCGAAAGTCTTGATGCGTTGGTCGCGTATTCGGCGGCAATCCATGACCAACGCGCGTCGGCGCAGGTTTCGCTGTTTGGTGAAGCGGGTGACGACCTGCCCGAACCGCGGTTGTCGCCTGTCACCGACTGGTTGCCTGCAGAACGGTTGTCTGAAGAGTTCAAGGCAGTCGGCTTCTATCTGTCTGGTCACCCGCTGGATGATTACATGTCCGCTCTCAAGCGCAAAGGCGCTATGACGCTTGACGATGTTTTGGCCAAGGCGCAGGGCGGCCCATGCGTGGTCAAGATGGCGGGTGTGGTTGCCGGGCGGCAGGAACGGAAATCTGCCCGTGGCAACCGTTTCGCCTTTGCTCAGCTAAGCGATCCGACGGGTGCCTATGAGGTCACGCTGTTTTCGGACACGTTGGAGGCTGCGCGCGATCATTTGGAGACCGGATCAAAGGTCATGGTGACTTGCGAGGCGACGCTCGAATCTGATCAGCTCAAACTGCTTGGCCGGTCAGTTGCGCCAGTGGATATCGCCGTTGCCGACGCAGTGAGCATGGGGTTACGCATCTTTGTCGATGAACCCGATGCGGTCGCGCATGTGGCGTCTGTCCTGACCCGCGCGGCAGATCAATTGCCGAAAGCGGGTAAGGGCCCGATCCGCATCTGTTGCCTTAATGCGCCGGGTCTTCCGGGTGAGGTTGATGTGGCTTTAGCCCGCGAATTCCCCGTGACACCCGAGATTAAGGGCGCGATCAAATCGCTGGGCGGTGTATTGGATGTCGAAGAACTTTAGGCCGCCGCAAGCGGGATATTGCAGCCCTGCTGGACGTGTGGCCGCGCCATCGCTACGGTGCGCGTAGGGAGTGCGAGGGAAGACATGAACCGTATCGCTGCGATTGTGATCGCTGCAAGCCTCGTTGCAGGCTGCGCGTCTGACCCGCTTCGCGGTGTGCCGCGTCTGTCTGAAACCGATGTAAGCGACAGTGAAATCCAGATCGCGATCCGCGCCGAGGCTGATGGTGATCTGGCTGAGCAAGACACCACGCCTGTAGCACCCGAAGGACAAGGTTTGTTTGGACGACTGTTCGGCGGAAATGCTGCGCAGGATGCGGAAGCAGACGCGCCGGCCGAGACCGAGGTCGCCGCCGATCCGTCTGAGCCCCTCGAAGAGGTTGCAGCGATAGACGTGGCTGAACCTGCCCCGGCAGCAGCCCCGCGTCGTGGCCTTTTGGGCTTTCTGAGCCGGGCCGCGCAATCGGCGCAAACTGCGGATGATACAGATGGAACGGAGGTCGCCGCGCTGGCACCGCAAACGCAAAGCGACGCGGCCCCCCGTCGCGCCGCACGTGGTGGCCCCAAGCCCGGTGACCCAGATTACGAGGTTGTCCCCATGGGTACAGTGTTGCCGTATGGGACGTTGGCCCGGGTCTGCGATGTTCCGAACCGGCAGCTTGGAACGCGCGTCGAACGATATCCGGAAGCGCGGTCAACCTACGCGATCTACGACTCACAGCCTGGGACAACGTCGCCTCACACCTTTTATGTGACCGGTTTTGATGACGGCTGCGCGCGGCAGTTCACCGCCGCTCTGGCGATGTTCGGCAGCCCTGAAACCCACGAGCAATTGCGCTATGGCCTGCCTGCAAAGGTGCAGCCCTTTTCGGAAACTGATGCGGCGTATGAAGTGGTGAAATCGCGCGTGTGTCGCGTTGGACGGGGTAAGCCATGCGGATCAGCCATGTCGCGGCTTGCGCGTAATACGGTGTTTGTCAGCGTGTACGAACGCTTTGGATCAAACCCGGTGTGGAAGACGATCCTGCTTCATGATGGCAAAGTGGTCGAGACAGATATTCGCAGCAATTGAACTTTGACTTGGAGATTTCGACCAAGGGTAACCTGGCGTTTCTCAATGCGGCGCAGCGCCTAGTAGTGCGGGGGGCGTTCGTCCCCCATCACCATCCCGCCTGAGCCTTCGACCTCGCGTTCCGCCTCGCGCATCATCAACATCTCAACCCGCGCAGTGAGGCGGTCGATCTCCTTGGCTTGGGCGGCCACGGTATCGGACAGATCGTCTGTGATGCGTATCAGATGCGCGATGCGTTCTTCGAGGGCGGTGATATCCATGGCCCAGAAATGCGCATGCGATACGCCAATGGCAAGAGGCGATTGGGCGAGAACTCTGTTCAGTTACCTAATTGTTATGAAGGTTGGGCAAACAGCGACCAGCACCTCTGCTTGCCCCGCTGTGCTACAGCGTTTAGAGGAAGCGCGACACCCAAGCCCAAGCGGGAATTGACCATGGCCAAAGAGAAAAAAGCCCCCAAGCCCAAGGCGCAGACGCCCAAAGGGTTTCGCGATTATTTTGGCGCCGAAGTGACCGAGCGCGCCGAGATGCTCGACAAGATCGCCGGGGTCTATCATCGCTATGGCTTTGATGCGCTGGAAAGCGCGGCCGTTGAGACAGTCGAAGCGCTGGGCAAGTTTTTGCCCGATGTCGACCGCCCGAACGAAGGCGTGTTCGCGTGGCAAGAAAATGATGAGGGCGGCAAGGGCGATTGGCTCGCCTTGCGCTATGATCTGACAGCGCCATTGGCGCGGGTTTATGCGCAGCACCGCAACGATCTGCCGTTGCCTTACCGGCGTTATGCCATGGGGCCTGTCTGGCGCAATGAAAAGCCTGGTCCGGGGCGGTTTCGTCAGTTTTATCAATGTGATGCGGATACGGTTGGATCCGGATCAGTTGCGGCAGATGCCGAGATCTGCGCGATGCTTGCCGACACTCTGGAGGTCGTTGGCATTCCACGTGGGGACTACATCGTTCGGGTGAACAACCGGAAGGTTCTGAACGGTGTTTTGGAGACGATGGGCCTGAATGACGACGGCCAACGCGACGCAGTTCTGCGCACCATCGACAAGTTTGACAAGGTTGGTGAAGCTGGCGTGCGTGAATTGTTGGGCAAAGGGCGTCTGGATGCGTCGGGTGCTTATATTGACGGCGTGGGTTTGAGCGAAGACCAAGCCGAACCTGTTATCGCGTTCTTAACCTCCAAGGGTGAAACTGCCGCGCAGACGATTGAGAATTTGAAGGCAGCAGTTGGTGACAGTGCAATTGGCGCAGACGGTGTTGCAGAGCTTGAGCAGATCGCTGATCTGCTGGCTGCTGGTGGCTATGGGCCAGACCAGATCGAGATTGATCCGTCTGTCGTGCGCGGTCTTGGATATTACACCGGCCCGGTGTTCGAGGCCGAGCTTACCTTTGAAATTCTGGATGAAAAGGGCCGCAAGCGGCAGTTCGGTTCGGTCGCAGGCGGTGGACGCTATGACGATCTGGTCAAGCGCTTTACCGGCCAGCCGGTCCCCGCTACGGGTGTCAGCATTGGTGTGGATCGGCTTCTTGCCGCCCTGCGTGAGAAAGGCCGGATCGGCAGCCAAAGCGCGGGCCCAGTGGTGGTCACCGTGATGGATCGCGATCGGATGGGCAACTATCAGGCGATGGTTGCGGAACTTCGGAATGCGGGCATCCGGGCCGAAGTGTATCTTGGCAATCCCAAGAATTTCGGCAATCAGCTGAAATACGCGGACAAGCGTCAGTCACCGGTCGCCGTGATCGAAGGCGGGGATGAAAAGGCTAATGGCGTGGTGCAGATCAAAGACCTGATCTTGGGTGCCAAGATCGCCGAGAGCGCGAGCCTTGAGGAATGGCAGGACCGGCCGAACCAGTTCGAAGTGCCGCGCGATCAGCTTGTGTCCAAGGTGCGCGAGATCCTCGAAAGCTATTCCTGATGTTGCAAAGCACACCTGACAAATCGCAGGCGCGGATCGCAGCCGAGGCTATCTGTGATGGCTTTGTGGCGAGCGGGGCAGCTCGGGTAGAGACTGACATTCTTTTGCCTGCCGAGGTGCTCTTGGACCTATACGGCGAAGATATTCGCGGGCGCGCCTATGTGACGTCGGACCCTGAACGCGGCGAGATGATGCTGCGCCCGGATTTCACTGTGCCGGTGGTGCAATACCACATGGCGGGCGACGGTTCGCCCGCAAGCTACACCTATTTCGGAGAGGTGTTCCGCAAACAGGAAGACCACCCAGAACGCCGCAGCGAATTTATGCAGGTCGGCTACGAGGAATTTGGCGGTTCGGATTCTGCGGTATCTGATGCTGCCGTATTCGGAGAGTTTTCCAAGGTTTTGGCACCCTTGGGGCTACGCGCGGCGACAGGTGACATTGGCATTCTGATCGCAATGGTCGCGGGACTCAGAACCACCGAAGATCGCCGCACAGCATTGATGCGCCACATCTGGCGACCTGGACGGTTTACAGCTTTGGTCAAACGGTTTGCAGGTCTCACTCCGGAGCCGGCTTCCCGGACGGCATTGTTGGCGTCGGACGCTCCGCTTGACGCGGTAGGTGTTATGATCGGATTGCGCGGGGAAAGCGAGATCACAGGTCGTATCGATGCGCTGCGCAGCGATGCTGCGCAAGCACCAATGTCGGCAGAGGAGGTTGATCTGATTTCAGCCGTTCTTGCTGTGTCGGAAACCTGCCCGAACGCGCTGGAGCATTTGCGGGATATCGCGGTGGACATGCCGGGGCTGCTGCCTGCGCTGGACCGTTTCGAGGCGCGCTGTGATGCGATGGCCAAGCGTGGTGTGGATGTCGATGCGCTTGCGTTCGAGGCATCGTATGGGCGCACGTCGATGGAATATTATGACGGTTTCGTCTTTGGCTTTTATTCAGAGGCGCGGCCTGATCTGCCGCCGGTTGCAACGGGAGGCCGGTACGATGCGCTGACCCGGCGCTTGGGGCAGGGCCGCGAAATCCCCGCTGTGGGCGGCGTGATCCGCCCCGATCTGGTGTGCGACCTTGGGGGGCTGGCATGACGATCAAACTGGGTGTGCCGTCCAAGGGACGGTTGATGGAAAAGACTTTTGACTGGTTCGGCGCGCGTGGCGTGACCCTGACCCGCACGGGATCGGATCGCGAATATGCCGGCGCGGTGGCTGGCGTAGATGGTGTCGATCTGGTGCTGCTGTCGGCGGGTGAAATTCCGCGCGAACTTGCGACGGGACGCATTCACCTTGGGGTGACAGGCAACGATCTGATCCAAGAAAAGCTGGTGCAATGGGATCAGAAGGTTGAGCCGCTGGCACCGTTGGGCTTTGGCCACGCGAACCTGATTGTCGCGGTGCCGCATTGCTGGGTAGATGTGGACACGCTTGACGATCTGGATGGTGCTGCCGCAGCGTTTCGCGCCCGGCACGGGTTTCGGATGCGGATCGCGACCAAATACCACCGCCTCGTGCGAGACTACCTGCGTCGGGGCGGCGTGGCGGATTACCAACTGGTCGACAGTCAGGGTGCAACCGAAGGCACAGTAAAGAACCTGACGGCTGAGGCGATTGCCGATATCACCTCGACTGGTGAAACCCTGCGCGCCAACCATCTGAAAATTTTGGAGGAACCACCGGTTCTGGAGAGTCAGGCGACACTGTTCCGCAGCCGAGTGGCCGAGAAATCAGATGTGGATCGCGCGGTCTTGCGCGCCTTGATCGACCGGTTAGGGGTGTAGCGCAGGCAAGTCTCTGAAAAGATTTTGAAAAACGCGTCTACGCGTTTTGGCACTTCAGGCGTAGTGTTGAAAGAGCGACCGCAGGTTGATCTGGGCCCTGAGCCGGGTCGCCAACAGGAACAGTCCGGCGGCTTTGCGTTGCAAATACAATACCTCGGTCGGTGGAATATGTTGGATCGACCGATCCCGTCCCAAAGCCATGCCGCGATCCCGCAGGTCGGACACAAGCGAGGTGTCGCCAAAATTGAACCCTGCCGGGTCGAGCATCGGTGCATTGGCCATCTCAACCATGCTGAGGATTTCGGTTCGCGTTTTGTCGGGTAAGGCGACGGACAGCAAACCAAGCTCAGTCAAAGCCTCAGCAATTGCCGGAAGGTCGTTTTGCAAGGACGGTTGCAGAATTGCGCGCGACCGCGCCACCAGTTCGGGTGGCAAGCTGCGTGTTGCTCCGAAATCCAGCAGTACAAGTTTCCCGGTCTCGGGCTGCCACCGGAAATTGGCGAAATTCGGATCTGATTGGACAAGGTGAAACTCGAATACCTCGCGCATCATCAGGTGGATCAGACGGTCTGACATCGTATCGCGCGTGGCTTGATCCGCGTTTTCCAAAGTGTCGATCGGTTCGGATGGGATGAATTCCATCGCGAGGATATCGCGGCTCGACAGGTCATCATAAACCGCTGGGACCACGAAATTCGGGTCACCCTCGAGCAAATTGCCGAATTGACGAAGGCTTTGCGCCTCTTGGATATAATCCGCCTCTTCGTGCAGTTGCTGGCGCGCGTCCTCTAGCAGTGGTTTGAGATCGAGTCCTTTGGGCATCATCCCGGACATACGCATCATGCTGGCGAGGTTGCTTAGGTCGCTGTCGATGCTGTCACGGATGCCGGGGTATTGCACCTTGATCGCCAGATCGCGCCCATCATGGCTTTGTGCGCGGTGCACCTGACCGATCGAAGCTGCGGCGATGGGGCGGACGTCGAATTTCTTGAACCGTTTGGTGAAATCCTTGCCCCACGCTTTGCTCAGCACCTGTTTGAGCTGTGCCGGCGGCATGAAATGCGCCTGACTTTGCAGCGGGCGCAGCACAGCCGCGAGCTCTGGGGTGAGCAAATCACCTGCCTCGAGAGACAGCAGTTGGCCCATCTTCATCGCCGCACCGCGCATCTGAGAAAGCTGTTGCGTCAGCCTTTGGGCGTTTGACGGGGTGAGGAACATGTCGCGGGGATTGGGCTTGCGGCCCTGTAGCAATTGTTTGGCCCCAGCGGCTGCGGCGGAGCCCAGCAGACCACCCGCCAACCCGCCCATGCGCGCGGCGCGAGATGCGCGACCGGTAGGCACGGCGCGACTGCGTGGGTCTGTGTCTTGTGTCATGAGGTCAGAGATAAGTCCCGGGGGCAACGAGACAATACAAGACCGCGCCATTCCCGGCGCGGTTCGGTGTTTTCAGGTTTCGGTGTTATTCCGCCGCTTCGATCTTGTCTTGAGTGCTGGTCTCGAAATCGGATGCGTCGTGCCGCTCGCGCAGTTGTTCGCTCGGCTCACCAGACGCGCGGTTTACCATGCGGCCACGTTGGGCAGCCGGCCGCGCATCGATGGCTTTGGCCCAACGCATCACGTTGGTGTAGCTGGTCACATCCAGGAACTCTGCCGCGTTGTAGAGACGGCCCAGAACCAGCCCGCCGTACCACGGCCAGATCGCCATGTCGGCGATGGTGTAGTCGGGACCGCTGATGAATTCGTTATCGGCAAGTTGGCGATCAAGCACGTCAAGCTGGCGCTTGGCCTCCATCGCGAAGCGGTTAATGGGGTATTCCATTGGTTCGGGCGCATATGCGTAGAAATGGCCGAATCCACCGCCAAGGTAAGGCGCGCTGCCCATTTGCCAGAAGAGCCAGCTCAGCATTTCTGCGCGGTTTTCCTTTGGACCAAGGAACGCATCGAATTTTTCGGCCAAGTGCATCAGGATCGCGGCAGATTCAAAGACGCGGATGGGGGTGTCGCTGGACCGGTCCATCAATGCAGGGATTTTGGAGTTTGGGTTGAGGTCGACAAAGCCCGATCCGAACTGGTCACCATCCCCGATCTTGATCAGCCAAGCGTCGTATTCGGCGTCGCTATGGCCGGCCGCAAGGAGTTCTTCGAACAGGATCGTGACCTTTTGCCCGTTCGGTGTGGCAAGGCTGTAAAGCTGGTAGGGATGTTTGCCGACCGGCAATTCCTTATCGTGGGTGGCGCCGGCAATGGGGCGGTTTGTGCTGGCAAACTTGCCGCCGTTTTCCTTGTCCCATGTCCAAACTTTGGGCGGTGTATAGCTGTCGCTCATGTGTGTCGTCCTGCTTTTTGCACGTTGACCCTCAACCTAGGGATCGTGGCTGGAAGTACCAGTGCAGAGGCGCAGGTCGGGTGTGCGGTTGGCTCAGAGCACACCGATTTCGGCCAAGGCACCGGCCAGTTCGGGGGGTAGTGTGTCGTCGTTGATGCGGGATTTGCCTAAATCGGGCGGCGCGTCTTCGGGTTTGAGATAGCGCCAGCCCTGAAAGGGGCGCTTTGGGGCGGTTGCGGTGCGGATCAATTCGGGGTCAAGAACGATGCCACAGCGGCGGATGCCGTCGTCGCCAATGAATTCTTCAAGTCCAATGATCCGTTGGCGGGCTTGCAATAGGCCTTTGACGACCCAGAAGATCGATCCACCGTTAAGCAGCTCTTTCTCGCGTTTCGGCCACATCCTAGTGAGGTGATAATATTGGCCATTTGCCCGCTGCTTTGAGCGGTTCTTTTGCCAATCCTCGATTTGCTCAACACTGTCAGAGCCGACAGAGAGTTTGATGAGATGGACGGTGCCTGCCATGATGTCTTCCCCTGCTGGTCAGATCATAGCGGGCGGTGGGGTGGGTTCAAGCCACGTGGGGCGATCCCACCAATTAGTATCGTGGTCAGGTCGGTGTTTTGCGCGCGCGCGGCTTGGCTTTGGGTGCGGGTGCCTCGTCTGGTGTTTGCGCTTCGCGTTCGAGCCGGGTTTTGCGCAGACGTTGGGTTTTTGCCTCGCGCTTTTCGGTCTCGGTATCAAGCATTTCGCGAACCACGCGCGTGGTTTTGTCCATCACGGTTTCCGCCCGCGTCTGTGGTGCTTTGAAGAGGGTGTCTTTGTTCAGTTTCGCCATCGTTCAATCTCCTTGACGGTAAGGGGCCGTTTGGCCGTGCCGTTTTGATCGGGGTCTTAAAACGAAAAAGCGGGCACAGCCTGAAGACCGCACCCGCCTTAAATTCAATCGTACAGAGGCTTATGCCAATGCAAGATTTGTCGCGCTTTCGCGGCCGTCACGGCCACTTTCGATGTCGAAAGTCACAGCCTGACCATCGTCAAGCTGGTGCAGACCAGCGCGTTCGAGCGCGGAAATGTGAACGAAGATGTCCTTCGAACCTTGCTCGGGTGCGATGAAGCCAAAGCCTTTTTGGCCGTTGAACCATTTCACGGTGCCATTTGCCATCGTGTTGTCTCCTAGAATTTAGTCGCCACCCGCAACATGCGGTGGCCCGGCCCAGTGTCGTCGTAGGATCGCCTGAGGCCGTTAGGAAACAGAAGGTCATCGGAAGAATCTTTGCCTGACTGATATGGGGGGCAGGGCCTGAGAATACAACTCTTATTCGCGTTATGAGTGAAATAAGCCAATTTTACAGAACCAAAATCCCGAAGTTATCCACAGGATTCTCCACAGGCGCTGCTGGATGTGGTAGGCATTGGGGCAACGCAAACTAGACGTTGTGGATTTGTCGATTTTTGCGGTATCTTGTCTGTCTGCCGCCACAGGGGAATCGCCGATATGTCACGCTTTACCGCTCCGATTGCTGAACAGATCTGGGATATGAAATACCGCCTGAAAGAGGCCGATGGCACTGCGCTGGACAGCACAGTCGAAGATACGTGGCGCAGGATTGCGCGATCCTTGGCCGAGGTCGAAGCGCAACCAAGCGTCTGGGAAGAGCGGTTTTACGGTGCGCTTGAGGATTTCAAATACCTTCCCGCCGGCCGCATCACGGCAGGTGCGGGCACGGCGCGGTCTGTGACGCTCTTCAATTGCTTTGTGATGGGCACGATCCCAGACAGCATGGGCGGCATTTTCGAGATGCTGAAAGAGGCGGCGCTGACGATGCAGCAGGGCGGCGGCATCGGGTACGATTTCAGCACGATCCGGCCCAAGGGGGCAGGGGTCAAAGGCGTGGCGGCGGATGCCTCTGGCCCGCTTTCGTTCATGGATGTTTGGGATGCGATGTGCCGCACGATCATGTCAGCGGGCTCGCGGCGCGGTGCGATGATGGCAACGATGCGCTGTGATCATCCGGATATTGAGGACTTCATCGGCGCGAAGGCCGATGCTGCACGGTTGCGCATGTTCAATCTTTCCGTACTGGTGACCGACGATTTCATGGAGGCTGTCAAGGCCGACGGGTCGTGGGAACTGGTCTTTGACGGCAAGGTGTATCGAACCGTTCAGGCGCGTGATCTTTGGAACCGGATCATGCGCGCGACATATGATTATGCCGAACCGGGCGTGATCTTTATCGATCGTATCAATCAGGCCAACAACCTGAGCTATGTCGAGACTATCGCGGCGACGAACCCGTGCGGTGAGCAACCTTTGCCGCCCTATGGCGCGTGCCTTTTGGGATCGATCAACATGGCACGGCTGGTGACAAACCCGTTCGAGGATACCGCGGCTCTTGATCAAGATGCCCTGAATAAATTGGTCTCAACTGCCGTTCGGATGATGGACAACGTGGTCGACGCATCACGGTTTCCTCTAGATGCGCAACGGGCGGAGGCGCAGGCGAAGCGAAGGATCGGCTTGGGCGTGACGGGTCTGGCAGATGCACTTTTGATGCTGGGCCTGCGCTATGGCTCGGACGAGGCAGCGACGCAGACGGAAGCGTGGCTCAAGGCGATTGCGCGTGCAGCCTATCTGGCATCGGTTGATCTGGCCAAGGAAAAGGGAGCGTTCCCGCTGTTTGACGCTGACCAGTATCTTGCGACGGGCACCATGCAGATGATGGATGACGATGTGCGCGAGGCGATCCGCGAACATGGCATCCGCAACGCGCTGCTAACCTCCATAGCGCCGACTGGGACCATCTCGCTTTATGCTGGGAACGTGTCTTCGGGAATCGAACCGGTCTTTGCCTATGCCTATACCCGCAAGGTCTTGCAGAAGGATGGCACCCGCACCGAAGAAGAGGTTGTCGATTACGCCGTCCAGATGTGGCGTGAGAAGTTCGGCGATCGGGAACTGCCCGAGTATTTCGTGAACGCCCAGACCTTAGCGCCGTTGGAGCATGTTAAGATGCAGGCCGCAGCGCAGAAATGGGTGGATTCGTCGATTTCCAAAACCATCAACTGCCCGGAGGACATCTCATTTGAGGCGTTCAAGGACGTCTACATGGAGGCGTTCGAGACTGGTTGTAAGGGGTGCACGACCTACCGCCCGAATGATGTGACGGGGTCGGTCTTGTCGGTGTCGGAAGAGAAGAAGGTCGACGCACCAGAAGTGGTGACATCGTCTGATGAAGAGCCGCAACAGCCGCACGGCGACGTGATCTACATGTCCGAGCCTTTGGATCGCCCCAAAGCGCTGGAAGGCGCGACCTACAAGTTGAAGTGGCCGGATAGCGAGCACGCGATTTACCTGACGATCAACGATATCATCGTTGGCGGTCACCGACGCCCGTTCGAAGTGTTCATCAATTCCAAAAACATGGAGCACTTTGCCTGGACCGTGGCACTGACGCGGATGATCTCGGCCGTGTTCCGGCGCGGCGGCGATGTGTCTTTCGTCGTCGAAGAACTCAAAGCCGTTTTCGATCCACGCGGCGGTGCTTGGGTGCAGGGCAAATACATACCGTCCATCCTCGCAGCGATTGGCGGCGTGATCGAACAACACATGATTGCCATCGGGTTCCTTGCTGGCGAAGGCATGGGCCTGAAATCCGACCCGCAAGCCCAAGTGGTCAACCTAGACACCCCACGCGGCAAGGCCTGTCCGTCCTGCGGTCAATACGACATGCGCATGGTCGAAGGCTGCATGACCTGTGGGTCATGTGGCCACAGCAAGTGTGGGTGAGATGGGTGTTCGGGTTATTTGTGCGCCAACGTCGCGATTGTTTTCCAACCATGTTGGGTCTTTTGGATGGAGATTGCACCGGTCGACAGCTCTTCAGTGAAACGACGCTCAGCAAGTCTGATGTCTGACTGAGCTGTTCGGTTTTCACCTAAACGCGCCATATGCATTTTTCCAAGCACCGGTTAAACTGCGGGTTCACTTACCTGCAGGTCTTTGGCGCGAAACAATAAGCGATGACGCACTGGGCAAAAGAAAAGTCGTGAGACACGTCTGAGGAATTATCTATGAAAACCGAAGCACGTGACCTTTTCGAACGGATCTTGCCGGTCATCGCCGTTCTGATCGTCTTTTTGCTTGGTGCATTTGCATTAAGCCCTTTTGGGCCAGCGCTGTTGTGGTCGGTTTTCGTGTCCGTTGCGCTTTATCCAATGCATCTTTGGTTAACCGAAAAGCTAGGGAAGCGCCGACTGGTCGCGACGCTTTTGATGGTGATCGGGTTGGTTGGTGTCGTGCTGGTGCCCATGCTCTTTCTGCTGAGGTCCATCATTGCGGTCATCCCCGAACTCGCAATCGTATTGGTTGAAGACGGCAAGCTAAGCCAGTTCGGGCTCGATCTGCCAGCCAACATGCCAGCCACCTGGCACGAACTTTGGGACGGCTTGCGGGATGATTTCAACACCATCAAGCAAGTCATTGGTGATGATCTTCGACTGCTGCTGTCCTCGGTTATGCTCGAGGGACGACTGATCGGGCATTTCGTCTTGGAATTTCTGCTGGGCCTGATCCTTGCTGCCGTCATTTTGCAGAACGCCGAAGTGCTAGAACGGCGCGCGGCTAAAGCGGCGGTCAAATTGGGGGGTGGCCGGGGGCTGCAACTGGCCGAGCGTTCGGTGCTGACAATCAGATATACTGTGCTCGGTATTCTTGGGTCATCGGCAGTCCAAACGGCCATCGCGACGTTTGCCTATTGGGTCGTGGGTATTTCGAATTGGCCGCTGCTGGCGTTTGCGACCTTTTTGCTGGGACTTCTCCAAGTTGGTCCTGTGCTGATCTGGGGACCTTTGGCGCTTTGGCTTTATCTGGACGAGCAAACCGGAATGGCGATATTTCTGACGTTATGGGGGCTATTTGCCGTTGGGTTGTCCGACAATTTTGTCAAAGCGTTGGTGGTGTCACGCGGCGCAAATTTGCCGACAACGCTTGTCTTTCTTGGCGCAATCGGAGGGTTGTTGATCTGGGGTGTGGTCGGCATCTTTTTGGGGCCAGTCATATTGGCTTTGTGTCTGGAGCTTGTCTTATGGTGGCTGGAAGACGAAGGTGACGTTACCGCCGCGAGATGAATAGCGCCGAGATCGCATAGCCGCCCGACACAGCGAAAGGGAAAAACATGCCGGAAAAATCCCCGTCCCATACCCGTGACGATGTTGATCAGCAATTTCAGATCATTCGTGATGACATTACCACTCTGACGAACCTCTTGCGTGACATCGGTGAGGAAAAGGTGGGCGAAAAACGCGACGCTGCCATTGCTGAAGCTGCGGAACTTCTCGAGAAATCCCGCGCTGCAATCGACGATGGACGGCTAAGAGCGACCCAAGCTACGGCTTCGATTGAAGATTATATTCACAAGCAACCTGTTCAATCCGCACTGATCGCACTTGGGGTTGGGTTTCTGTTTGGAATGATCACCCGTCGTTAAGGCTATATGTGATGGAAAATCTTATACTGGCGTTCCTACGCTCTCAATTCGGGGATGTGCGTCGAAAGACACGGGGCGCTTTGTTGGAAGCTGCGGCCCTCGGAATGATTGGTCTTGCAACGGCACTGCTTTTCTTAAGTTTGTTTCTTTGGCTGTCCAGCGTCATGGAGCCGTGGCAGGCAGCTGCGCTTTTGTCATGCGTCGGGTTTATCGTGGCCGCTCTCCTGATGCTCTTTGGACGTACGCTTATGAGGCCGAACGAGCCTGATCCGCATGATCAAGCGATTGCGGCGCTAAAAGCTCTGGGTCTGATGCCACAAGGAACTTTGAAAGACACGGAAAACGCTCATGGAAAACCGGAGCAGGGGATAGGACTCGTTGCTGCAGCCCTTGCTGCTGGATTGATGCTTGGGCGATCTACAAAACGATAAGGGCGTTAGT
Source organism: Marivita sp. (assembly GCF_965656765.1). Lineage (GTDB taxonomy): Bacteria > Pseudomonadota > Alphaproteobacteria > Rhodobacterales > Rhodobacteraceae > Marivita. The sequence goes on from NZ_CBFHLV010000008.1 coordinate 31,590, forward strand.
GGACGCAGCTTAAGCAGTTTCTTTGCGAGATACCTCTATGCGGGGTCTGCTCTGGGAAGGAGCGTTGCAATCGGCGTGGTCAGTAGTTTTGCTTCATCCCGCAGATCGTCGAGGGTCATCGCCTCGTTGGTGACAAATGCGATGAAGAGCTGATTCAGATTGTTGAAGATTACTCGCCCCAACGCGACCGCATCAATGTCTGGTGACAGGATGCCGTTGTTTTGGAATTGCTTAACAAGGTCACCAACCTGTTGCGCCAGTTTCGCGTCCAATTCTGAATAGCGACGTCCGTTTGGAGTGTCCGGCGCTTCAATCGCCAATCCCATCGCCCGGCGCCACATTTCCTTGGTCAGGTAATTTAGGGAGTGATCGTAGTAGCAAAATGTAAGCGCGAGAAGAGCATCACCCGGATCTTTAGGAGGGTCAGCGACGAGGTTTTGACCTTCGGCCAGCACCTCTTCCACTTCCATCGCAACAGCGGCAATGAGGATGTCGCCCTTGGTGCCATAGTAGTTGTAAACGGTCCCAACCGAGACATCTGCGGCGTCGGCCAAATCTTCGATTCTGACGCGCTTATAGCCCTCTGCCCGAAATTTATGCACCGCTGCAGAAAGAATGCGTCTTTCGCGGTCAGCTTTCTGTCGTTCGCGAAGTTTCGTCATGTCTGCCCTCTTGCGATTTGAGCGGTTGCGAAAATTATAGTTGACTACAAAAATGAAGCCATTCAACTTTTTTGTTAATCAGTGCCGCATCAGAAAGGCGCTGTCGTAAATATGGGAGCTTTGAAGATGATGACACGGACATGTGCCTTTTTGGGTGGAACAGCGATGTGGCTGGTTGGCGGTGTTGCTGAGGCGCAGGAACTCAACGCGCTTGTTTGGTGCGACCACACGGACGACGCATTGATCAAGCCTTTCGAAGAAGAATTCGGTGTTACGGTCAACGTACGCGAATACGAAGGCACCGGTGCCGCTTTGGCCCTTCTTGAGCAATCTCGCCCCGGCGATTGGGATGTTCTTGTGATCGACGGGATCGACGTGTTTCGCGCAGTGGAATCAGGTCTTATGGCGCCACTGCCAGAAGACGACCTGCCGGTTGCTGATTTCTTTCCCGAGATTGTGATGGCGGAAAACAACACCCTCGATGGTGTGACCTATGCTGTGACTGAAAAGTTCGGGTATAACACGATTTCCTATAACTCTGAGGCCGTTGATCCGGCAGACATGCAGGACCTGTCCATGGTTTGGTCAGACAAATATGCAGGCCGGATCTCCATCTATGACTATTACCTTCCTGTGATGGGTCTTGCCGCTTTGGCAGAGGGGGTGAATACCGCTGATGTCGATGCTGCATCGCTCGAAACCATTTCCCCGGTCCTGACGCAGATGCGATCCAGTGCCGCCTCGGTCGCCGGTGTGGTTGCCGCGCAAACGGCTTTGGCCACTGGTGAAGTTGATATCGTCGTGGGCGGTGGTGAATGGTTGACTGCGGTTCTGGCCGAAGAACAGCCGGAACTGACATGGACCATTCCCGATCAGGGGGCTGTCCGCTGGACCCAGTCCATCGGTGTTCTGGCCGACAGTGAACAGCCCGATCTTGCGCTGGAATTCGTGAAGTACATCGTCAGCCCGGAAGGCCAGGCGCGTCTCGCCACGTCCTCTTGTTTCTGGGGAATGCCTGCCAATGCGGCGGCCGGTGATATCCTGACGGATGATCAGCGCGCGGTTTTGCGGTGGGACGAACAGGAAGACTATCTGGCGCGGACGCAGCTATATCCTGCGCCGGATACCGATCTTGATATTGAGATGCAGGACCTTTGGCTCGATAAACTCTCGCAGTGAACGCTTCAGGTCATAACAAACTGGGCTGGGGTTTTGTCGCCCCAGCTCTTTTATGGACGCTTGCTTTCTTTATTGTGCCGTTCCTCGTGATGGGCGCAATGAGTTTCGCGACGCTGGATGGGCGCAGTGTTGTCTGGGGTTTCAGTTTGGACAACTATATCGAACTGGCAACTCGCGCCTACCTCTGGCGGGCGGTGCTGGTGTCGCTTGAGATTACATTGACGGTCACAATCGTTTCGGTTGTTCTGGCGTATCCACTTGCCGCGATCATCGCCTTCCGTATCCCTCCGCGCTGGCAGCGATTGGCTCTTTTACTGGCGATCCTGCCGTTTTGGACGTCCTATGTCGTGCGGTCCTACGCATGGCTTTTGGTGCTGGCTCGCGAAGGTTTTGTGAATCAAACGCTTATGAACCTCGGCGCGATCTCGGAGCCGATCACTCTGGCCAACACGCGCTTTGCCACAGTGACGGGGTTTGTGCATTTCTTCGTCATGCTTCTGACGCTGACGATTTACGCCAACCTTGTGCAGCTGTCCCCGAACTACCGGCGCGCGGCAATGGACCTTGGTGCAAATGCATTTCAGACATTTCGGCATGTCATCCTGCCACTGACCCTGCCGGGCATCGCAACGGGCGCGTTCCTGACATTTGTGCTGTGTATTGGCGATTACGTCACGCCACAGGTTTTGGGTGGTAATAACGAACTGACAATACCGCAGGTCATCATGGTTCAGCTTGGTCGCCGTGCTGATTTCCCGCTGGCCTCGGCGCTGGCCATTGTGATGATGGCGATCGTGACAGTTGCCTATCTTGCCAGCGCGCGTTGGCTGAAACTGGACCGGGTGTGACGATGCGCCTGCTTCCGTGGATTTACCTGATCTTGGCTTTTGGCTTCATATATCTGCCGGTTGGCACGCTGGTTCTGTTCTCGTTCCAAGAAGGCAGTCTACCGGTGCCGCCGTTCAACGGACCATCGATGCAGTGGTATGCCGAGATCTTGTCTGATGATGATGTCACCGCCGCTTTGCTCAATTCGCTTTTGGTCGCGATTGGATCGTCCGCCATTGCTGTGGTTCTTGGGTTTCTAGCTGCCTACGGTTTGGCGCGCCACGTCGTGCCGGGGTCGACGTTCATGCGTGTGCTGCTGATCGCCCCTCTGACAGTCAGCTACCTGATTGTCGGTTTGGGCCTTTTGATTGTTCTGACACGCGCCGGGTTTGGTTTGTCCCTTGCTACGGCAGGAATCGGGCATGTGGTGATCAACCTGCCACTGGCCTTTGCGATCATTTATGCGTCAATGGGCGCGCAACACGAAAACGCTGAACGTGCGGCTCGTGATTTAGGCGCAAGCGAAACCAAGGTGGTTCTGCTCGTGACCGCGCCGATGTTGGCGCCTGCGATTGCAGCAGCGTTCTTTCTGTCGGTCACATTGTCATGGGACGAATTCATCATCGCCTTCCTGTTGACCCGCTTTGACATCACGCTTCCGGTTGAAATCTGGTCGATGCTGCGCTCTGGATTATCGCCACGGCTTAACGCTATTGGCAGCGTTGTATTTTTGATTTCGGTTACAGCGGTTCTTATCCTTGAATTCACAGTCTTGCGGAGGCGCGGAACATGACGGCCTCGGTCAAAATCGATGGTCTCAACCACTGGTTTGGAACTTTTCAGGCGTTGACCGATATCTCGCTTGAGATCGGGGCAGGGGAGTACATCACCCTGCTTGGTCCGTCTGGCTGCGGGAAGACCACGCTTCTTTCGGTGCTTGGCGGCTTCGAGCAGCCGACCCAAGGCACGGTGCATATTGGTGGGACGGATATGACCCTTGTACTGCCGGCAAAGCGTCCGACCACCACGATGTTTCAGGATTATGCTCTGTTTCCGCATATGAGTTTGCGGGACAATGTGGCTTTTGGCTTACGGATGGCGGGCATGGCAAAGGCCGAGCGGGATCGCTGTGCCGATGAAAAGCTTGATCTGGTTGGCCTTAAGGCGGCTGGACTCAAGCGGCCTCACGAGCTTTCGGGCGGGCAGCGGCAGCGCGTGGCATTGGCTCGTGCACTTGCGGTCGAACCTGAGGTTCTGTTGCTTGATGAACCGCTCGGGGCGCTTGATCTGAAACTGCGGCGTGCCATGCAGGACGAACTCAAAGATATCCAGCGGCAGGTCGGGACCACTTTTGTGCACGTGACCCATGACCAAGAAGAGGCAATGGCGATTGCCGACCGGATAGTCGTGATGAATGCAGGCCGGATTGAAGATGCCGGTCCTCCGGCGCGCGTTTACCGCGAACCTGCCACGCTGTTCGCGGCCGATTTCATGGGTGAGACGAATCATATCGCAGCACAGGTGGGTGCAAATGTCGCCGAGACAGCGCTAGGTGTATTGCCTGCGCCGAACCTCCGAACCGGTGCGGCGACAATATGCATACGGCCAGAGGCGCTGCGCCATGACGGAACTGGTCTTGCGCTTGGCGATGCAACGGTGCGCGATGCAACCTTTTTTGGGACCCACACCCGCGCGCATGTTATCCCGATGGCCGCGCCCGATATGGAACTGGTGGCGCACCTGCCACCTGCGTCACTGCCCGAGGCGGGAACGGTTCTGTCGCTCTCGGTTCTGCCTGAGGCGATCCGCATCTACACCAAGGAGGCCCCATGAACCGTGCTAAACCAGAGGATTGGTATCGTATCCAGACGCTGGGTGATGACGTTACTCTGATTGATGAGCCACACATACAGCCATTCTATCGCTGTAACATCTGGCACATCCGGGGTCGGGATCGGGATATGCTGGTCGACAGCGGTATGGGCGTCGTGTCGTTGCGCGAATGGGTGCCATTGGTCACCGAACGTGACCTGACAGCTGTCGCAAGCCATACGCATTTCGATCACATCGGCTGCCATCATGAATTCGAGGATAGTGCTGTACATCGTGCTGAGGCCGATATTCTTGCGGATCCAACGCGCATAGCAACGTTGGCTGAGCCTTATGTCACAGATGAGATCTTCGACACTCTTCCTCCCTTGCCTTACGCATCAGCCGACTATGCGGTGAAAGGGGCAAAGGCGACGCGGCTTCTGGATGACGGTGATATCGTAGATCTCGGGGATCGGCATTTCGAAGTCATTCACACGCCTGGCCATTCTCCCGGTGGCATCGCCTTGTGGGAGGCGGCGAGTGGTATCTTGTTTTCAGGCGATATCGTTTATGATGGGCCGTTGATCGAAGACACCTATCATTCCGATCCACACGACTACCATGCGTCGATGGTGCGACTGTTCGATTTGCCGGTGCGTGTTGTCCATGGTGGGCATTTCCAAAGCTATGGCGGCGAGCGTCACAAGACCATCATCCGCGACTGGCTGACGTCGAAAGACTGCTAGAGACATTTGGGGGGCGCTGTTTCGAGTTCTGAATTCGGCCGCCTTTTGGGTCGCAAAACAGGGCGAATCGTAATGCAGTTTGCACACGGGTTTTGGTGACCGGTGAAGATGATTTGAGCAAAATCCCAGCTGGATGCGGCTTTGAACCGCTTAATTTGGCTTAACTTTCTGACTTTCGGCCAAACGCTGCGGTTTCCGTCTGCATTTGTCCTGCGTATACTCGTCTCTCAGAACAGCACGATATTGGCGTGCGACCAGAGGGATGCGATACGATGATACGGTCTGAGTTGATTCAAAAAATTGCCGACGATAATCCGCATTTGTACCAGCGCGATGTCGAGCGCATCGTGAACACCATTTTCGAAGAAATTATCGACGCTATGGCGCGTGGGGACCGGGTTGAACTGCGTGGGTTTGGCGCGTTTTCGGTTAAGAAACGCGATGCCCGCGTTGGGCGCAATCCGCGCACCGGCGAGGCGGTCGAGGTAGAAGAAAAGCATGTGCCGTTTTTCAAGACCGGCAAATTGCTTAGAGATAGGTTAAACGGGAAGTAAACACTGATGCGATACATTCGCTATGCATTTCTTGCGGCGCTGGCCATTGTGCTGGTGTCCGTTGCGCTCGCTAATCGTGGCACGGTCATGCTGCAGCTGCTACCTTCAGGGCTGTCCGAAATGGCGGGGATGAACCGGTCAATCGAATTGCCAATGTTCATCGTGATCTTTGGTAGCATCATCGCGGGTCTCTTGATCGGGTTCGTTTGGGAATGGCTGCGCGAGCACAAGCACCGCGCGGCAGCCTCTCAGCGGCAGGCCGAGGTTAAGCGGCTCGAGCGTGAGTTGAGGCGCACCAAGGCTGAGCGTGACAAGGACAAGGACGAAGTTCTGGCCCTTCTCGACGAGGCGAGCTGAGCCATCAGCATGCCTACTGAAATTCGCGTAAAAATCTGCGGGCTGACCCGACCCGAAGATGTGGCCGCTGTTGCCGATGCAGGTGCGGCCTATGCTGGGTTTGTCTTTTTTCCCAAAAGCCCACGCAACGTGTCGATTGACGTCGCCCGCGATTTGGCGATTGACGTGCCTGTTGGTGTGGCCAAGGTTGCGCTTGTCGTGAATGCGGATGACGCGCTCTTAGACGCGATCACCAGCACCGTGCCTTTGGATATTCTGCAGCTTCACGGGGATGAAAGCCCGGAACGCGTATCCCACGTGCGTGCACGTTATGGCCTTCCAATTATGAAAGCTGTCGGTGTGGCAGATGCCAAAGACGTGGCTGCTTTGGACACCTACGCCGAGGTGGCCGATCAGATCCTTGTGGACGCCAAGCCACCCAAGAATGCGGTCTTGCCGGGCGGGAATGGCGTGTCCTTTGACTGGCGTTTGATTTCTGCGCGCCGCTGGTCGGTGCCTTGGATGCTAGCGGGCGGATTGACGCCGGACAACGTGGCAGAAGCGATTGCTTTGACGGGGGCCAAACAAGTGGATGTGTCCTCAGGGGTCGAAGCCGCGCCGGGGATCAAAAACGCAGATTTGATCCGATCTTTTGTGCAGGCAACTGGCGTGCCAGTCATGCACTGACAGACGCGCTGCCGTGTCTCGTATTCTCTGATGATTAGAAAAAGGGGCGCGGCCCCCGGCCTCCTCCGAGGTATTTTTGAACCAGAGAAGGTGTAGGATCAGGTTGCCGTTCCGACCGCGTGTTCCACGTTTTCAACGCCATCCCGCTTGAGCAGCGCGTCCAATCCATTTGCAATTTGAGGCACAAGTCCCAACCCTTGATAAACCAGTGCGGAATAAAGCTGGACGGCTGACGCGCCGGCTTTGATCTTTGCGTAGGCGTCTTCAGCAGACGCCACACCGCCAACCCCGATGATCGGTAATTTGCCATCGGTCGCGCGATAAAGCTGAGCCAAGACGCGCGTGGATTTATCAAACAATGGCGCACCCGATAGGCCACCTTTCTCGTTTGCATGGGCTGAGGTCAAACCATTGCGGTCAAGCGTTGTGTTGGTTGCGATCAAGCCGTCAATTCCAGATGTCAGCGCGACATCGGCCACATCTGCGATTTCAGCCTCGGTTAGGTCGGGGGCAATTTTGAGGAAGATCGGGATCGGACGTTCCAACGTATTGCGTGTGTCCATGACCCCGGCGAGTAAAGCTGCGAGAGCCTCTTTGCCTTGTAGATCGCGCAGTTTTTCGGTGTTGGGCGAACTGACATTGACCGTGGCAAAGTCCAAATGGGCTGCGCAGGTTGCCAAGACGGTGGCGAAATCACCAGCGCGGTTTTCGCTGTCTTTGTTCGCACCAAGGTTCAGGCCGATGATCGCATCACTTGGCCGGCCTTTGAGTCGGGTTGCAATTGCGTCCATGCCGTCATTGTTAAAGCCGAAACGATTGATCACAGCTTGGTCTTCGGTCAGGCGAAACAAACGCGGTTTTGAGTTGCCCGGCTGCGGGCGCGGGGTGGCGGCACCCACTTCGATAAAGCCAAAACCCGCGCGTGACAGAGGTCGCAACGCGGTGGCATTTTTGTCGAACCCGGCAGCCAATCCAACTGGGTTCGGCAGGGTCAGCCCGGCCACAGTGGTGCGCAATCGCGTGCTGGTCACGGTCCCGGTCGTGGGCGACAAGCCCAGCTGTAGGACTTTCAGCGCCAGCCCATGTGCGGTTTCGGGATCGAACCGGTGGAGCAAACGCAAACCGGTCTGTTCCAACAAGCTCATGTCAGGTCGTCCGGAAAGTCATGCCCGTTATTGCCTAAAGGCAAAGGTTTTGCCCAGACCATGTCAGCCAAGCGAAGTGGCGCATACAAATGCGGGAACAGAGCGCCACCACGTGACGGCTCCCACCGCAATTCCCCGGTAATGGTCGCTTCGTCATAGGCCAAAAGCATCAGCCCATCAGCCCCTGCAAAGTGCTTGGTTGCGGTTTCGCGCACCTGTTCGGCGGTCGAGAAATGCACATAGCCGTCCGCCACGTCGATTGGCGCGCCAGCGGTTTCACCATCGGCCTGCAGCGCGGCCCATTCAGCGGAGCGGAGGAGTTTATATATCATTCCCGCGATGTGCCGCGTGTGCGGCGTCACGTCAAGCGCTGACATCTGCCTGATCAGGTGGCGCTGGAACGATATTGTTTAGGCGACCCTAGCGTAACTTTTGACTCCCTCCGCGCGGCGATGCACGATCACGGCATAATAATCCGACAGAGGGGACTCACATGTCTTACCGACTTCTTTCCAGCGCTGCGGTGCTGGCGCTGACTGCAGGTGTGGCGCAGGCCGATTATACGCTCCACGTCATCCACATCAATGATTTGCACAGCCGGATCGAGCCGATCAATCGCTTCGATTCGACCTGTTCTGCTGAAGACAATGCCGAGGGCAAATGCTTTGGCGGTGTGGCGCGGGTCAAGACGATGATCGACCAGTTGCGTGCCGAATTGGACGGCGAGAACGTGATCGTTGTGGATGCGGGTGATCAGTATCAGGGCTCGCTGATGTACACGACCTACAAGGGCGATGTTGAAGCCGAGATGATGGAGAAGATCGGGTTCGATGTGATGGCCGTTGGCAACCACGAATTCGACGATGGCGACGAAGGCTTGCTCAAGCTGGTCGACAACGTCTCCTTCCCAGTGATTTCGGGCAACCTTGACGTGAGCCAGTCAAACATTCTGGCAGGCAAGGTGCAAAACCATGTTGTTCTCGAAGTGGGTGGCGAAAAGATTGGCATCATTTCTGCTCTGGCCACCGACACAGTGGAAACGTCCTCACCGTCTGAAGCGGTGATCTTTCAGGACGAGATCGACAGCATGGCCGCCGATGTGGCCGCATTGACCGAAGAGGGCGTGACCAAGATCATTGGCCTGACCCATGTCGGTTTGCCCCGCGATATCGAGATTGCAGCCGCGGTGCCGGGCCTTGATGCCATCGTCGGCGGTCACAGCCACACCTATCTGTCGGCAAGCGACCCTGACCGACAGGGCGCGTACCCGACCTTTGTCAGCCAGGAAGACGGCACGCTGGTTCCGGTTGTGCAGGCCTATGCATATTCGAAATATGTTGGCCATCTTGAGTTGAACTTCGACGATGAAGGCAATCTGACCTATGCGGCGGGTGACACGATCCTGCTGGACGCATCTGTCGACGAAGACGCCGAGATCGTCGCCCGTGTGGCCGAGCTTGCGGGCCCCATCGAAGAGATGAAAACCCGCGTTGTTGCCGAGGCAGCCGAGGCTATTGAAGGCAGCCGTGATGTCTGTCGCGCGATGGAATGCCCGATGGGCAACCTTGTTGCGGATGCAATGCTGGACCGCGTGAAAGATCAGGGTGTCCAGATCGCCATCCAGAACGGTGGTGGACTGCGCGCGTCCATCGACGCGGGTGAGGTGACCATGGGCGAGGTCCTGACGGTCCTGCCGTTCCAGAACACGCTGTCGACATTCGAGGTCACAGGCGCACAGATTCTTGCCGCTTTGGAGAACGGTGTGAGCCAGGTCGAAGATGGCGCGGGCCGCTTTCCGCAGGTTGCCGGGATGAGCTTTACCGTTGATCTGACACAAGAGCCGGGCAGCCGTATTTCGAATGTTATGGTTGGCGATGCCGCCCTTGACCCGGAAGCAACATATGGTGCGGTGTCCAATAACTATGTCCGCAATGGTGGTGACGGCTACCGGATGTTCCGCGATGCGATGAACGCCTATGACTATGGTCCCGACCTTGCTGATGTGACAGCCGAGTTTCTGGCCAAGGTTGGTCCGTACCAGCCCTTTACGGATGGTCGGATCACTGTGAACAAGTAACGCCCAAAGCAGGCCGTGCCTTGTGGCCCGGCCTGCCGCAGCACGATGTGTGGACGTTTTTCTTTAACACTGCCGTCTGATGCGATGGCCCAGCTGTTTGATGCAACGCCGTCCAACGCGTTGCCAGACATTCCCAATTACAACATCTGCCCGACCAACTTTGTGCATGCGGTGCATAAGGTCGAAGGGCAGCGCCGCTTGGTTGCAATGCGCTGGGGGTTCCTGCCGCATTGGTACAAGGCCGAAAACGGTGGGCCTTTGTTGATCAATGCGCGGGCTGAAACGATTGCCGAAAAGCCAGCGTTCAAAGCCGCCTGTCGTGAGCGGCGCTGCCTCATCCCTGCGACAGGGTTCTATGAATGGACCAAAGATGCCGACGGCAATCGCCTGCCTTGGTATATCCACCCAACTGATGCAGACCTTCTGGTGTTCGCGGGTGTCTGGCAAGATTGGGAACGCGATGGTGTGGCCCATCGGACGTGCGCCATCGTTACCACCGGGGCGAATGATCGGATGTCGGTCATCCATCATCGTCAACCTGTAACCCTCGGGCCCGAGGATTGGGCGCTTTGGTTGGGAGAGGCGGGGCATGGGGCAGCCACCTTGATGAATGCTGCGCCCGAGAACGCGTTGGAGTTCTACAGGGTCGATCCAAAGGTCAATTCAAACCGCGCATCGGGACCAGAGTTGATTGACCCGTTAGACGTTTGATCGGGGTTTTCCCGGGCGCCGCTTGGCAGTAGCGTGTCGCCGAAGAGGGAGGCCCATATGCCCAACGCCAAGATCACACAAACCATTGATGCGCTGCGCGATATCCTTGGCGACCGGCTTTCAACCGGGCCGTCTGTTCTGGATCAGCACAGCCACGATGAGGCTTATACAACGCCCGTTCTGCCCGATGCGGTGGTCTTTCCCGAAACCACGGAAGAGGTGTCACAGATCCTGCGATTGTGTTCCCAAAACGGGTGCCCGGTGGTGCCATACGGGATCGGGTCTTCGCTCGAGGGTCATGTCGTTCCGGTGCAAGGTGGGATCACCGTGGATACCAGCCGCATGAACAAATTGCTTGAGGTTCACCAAAGTGACTTGGATGCGGTGGTCGAGCCCGGTGTCACGCGGGTTCAATTAAACGATGCGCTGCGGGCCACTGGGTTGATGTTCACCGTTGATCCTGGTGCAGATGCATCGCTTGGTGGGATGGCGGCCACGCGGGCGTCCGGCACCAACACGGTGCGCTATGGCACGATGGCGGACAACGTTCTGGCGCTTGAGGTGGTGTTGCCGGACGGGCAGATCATCGAAACCGGCAGCCGCGCGCGCAAGTCGTCTAGCGGTTACGACCTGACGCATCTTTTTGTCGGTTCCGAAGGCACGCTGGGCATCATCACCAAGCTGACGGTCAAGCTGCACGGTCAGCCTGAACATATCGCGGCGGCGACCTGCGCGTTTCCTAATATCGCAACGGCTGTGGATACCGTGATCCTTGCCATTCAGATGGGCTTGCCGATGGCTCGGATCGAGCTGCTTGATGAGGTGCAGATGAAAGGAATGAACCTCTATAATCCCGATATGGGATTGCCCGAGACGCCGCATCTTTTTCTTGAGTTTCACGGCACTGAGGCAAGCGTGGCAGAGCAGGTCGATAGCTTTGCCGCGCTGGTCGAGGAATATGGGGGGTCTGATTTCAAATGGGCAACCAAGACCGAAGATCGAAATCGGTTATGGCAAGCGCGGCACAATGCGTATTACGCGGGAAAGGCGTTGCGGCCGGGCTGCAACAGCGTTGTGACCGATTGCTGTGTGCCGATCTCGGCTTTGGCGGAGTGTCTGGTGCGCGCGAAAGAGCTGATTGCCGCTTCGGGTTTGATGGCCCCGATCGCAGGGCATGTGGGAGATGGAAATTTCCACCTTCTCATTCTGGTGGATCCCGAAAGTGCGGCTGAAATGGACAGCGCCAAGGCGTTGGCCAACCAGGTGAACATGCTCGCACTTGACTTTGGTGGGACGGTCAGTGGCGAGCATGGCATCGGGCTTGGTAAGCGAAAGTACCTGCCGCAAGAACATGGGGCGGCCTATGCGCTGATGGGGGTGCTCAAGAAAGCGGTCGATCCGGGCAATATCATGAATCCCGGGAAGCTGGTGACCTTGAATTAAGCGAGACAGGATGCGTCAACGCATCCTGACTTTCCATCAACAGAAAAAGGGGGCCGCTGCCCCCATTTCCCGATGGGCAACTCCCCCGAGGTATTTCTGAACCAGAGAAGCCTACGGTTCTCAGCCTTTGACCGCACCGGCTGTCAGACCGGACACGATTTGGCGTTGGAAGAACATAATCAGAAGGAACAGGGGCGCCGTTGTCGAGACCACCGCTGCGACTGCGAACATGACATTGCCCTTGGTCTGTGTTGTTCCAAGGAAAGACGCGATCTTGGGCACCATGGTTTGGTTTTCTTTGTCGAGGATCATCGCTGTGACCGCGAAATCGTTGTACGCGAGCAGAAAGCTGAAGAGACCTGTGGTGATCACACCGGGCCACATCACCGGTATGATTACATGGCGGAACGCTTGAAACCGTGTGCAACCATCGACCATTGCGCTTTCATCCAGGTCCTGGGGGATGTTTTTGAAAAACGAATGCAGCATCCACAGCGTAAAGGGCTGGTTGATCGCGACCAGCACGATGATGGCGGTCGGCAAATAGCCCCATACGTTCCATTCAAAGAACACCGGCAGGTATCCAGACACCAAGGTAATCGGCGGCATGGCGCGGAAGATCAGCGCGACAAGCAGGAACCAGAACGCGTAGCGATAGGTGGACCGGGCAAGGGCATATCCCCCAAGTGTGCCAAGGGTCAACGAAATGGTGACGACGAACAGGCACACCAAAGTGGAATTCCAGGCAGCTTTCCAAAACTCTTCCTGCACCCAAGCGCCAGAATAGCCTTGGGCTGTAAAGGCCCCACCGGTTTCGCGGGTGGTCATGTCTCCGGTCAAAACGTTGGTCCAGTCGGCCAATGAGAAGAAATCACCTTCGACCTTGAATGACCCCCATAGCGTCCAGAGAAATGGGAACGCAGCGGCGATCATCCAGATGATCAGGATGCCGACCAGAATGATCTGAAGGGCGAGAGGACGTTTCTGGGCTTGGTTTGACATGGTCGTCCTCCTCAAGCCGCTTTGCCGTAATCACGCCATGTGCGGATCAGTACAGGTGACAGCAGGATGGCGACACCGATGATTGTGAGCACCGATGTGGCGGCGGCAGAGCTAAGTTGCTGGGTCTCGCCGCCTAGATCATTGTAGATCGCCCAACTAAGTGAGGTGGCATGCGCGCTGGCGTTAAAGCTGACGATCGGTTCGAACACGCGGAAATTGTCCATCAACTGGATTAGCGCGATAAAGGTGGTCAATGGTAGTAGGTGAGGGATGACGACATGCCGGATCTGTTGCCAGCGGCTGGCGCCGTCGATCCGGGCGGCCTCAAGGGTGTCGGTGTTCACGGTTTGCAGTCCAGCGTAATAGACGATGAATGCAAAGGGCGCGGAGTGCCACACGCCGTAAACCATCAGCATGATCCACATCAGTCCGGTGTCGGCCTTGACCGAAAGCGACGGGTCATCAGCAAGCGCGCGCAAAGCGGTGCCCAGAATGCCGCGCGCATCAACCATCCAGAACAGGATCAGTGATCCGACCAGCGGTGTCACGATCATTGGCAGTAGCGAGAAAAAGATCATCGGTCCACGCAGCGCACGAGCCGCGCTGTTCACCGCCACTGCGATAATAAAGCCGAGGATGATGGTCAGTGGTGTGACGATGAACGTGTAGGTGAGCGTAAACCCAATAGCCTTGTAGAAAGGCAGGTTCATCAGCTTGCCGACGTAATCGCCTAGCCCTGTGCTTTGCTCCCAAAGCGGGCCAAGTTGCCCAACGGCAAGGTGGTTGCGGTCCTTGTAGATCTCCAGTCCGGCAAAACGGCCTAAAGGTTGCGCTTCGCGCAGAGCGGCAGTGGCGTCTTGGTCGATCGCGGTGGCGGTGGTGCAGCCGAAGGGACCGCAGTTTTCCACTTCGATGATGACCTGCTCGTGTTCGACATAGAGCGATTGGACGACAACGGACACGATCGGAAAAAAGATGAACAACAGCATCGCTATGGCCGATGGCAAGACAAACCAGAAAAACGCACTGTGTTTCATTGGATCAGACCCGCAAGCTTGAAGTTATACGAAAGGTCGAAGGGGCGGGATGTCCCGCCCCAAGAAAGATCACAGTTTAGTTCACGAAGCCTTTTTCTTTGGCTGCGGTCATGTACGCGTCTTCGATATCCGACAGCGCCTGTTCCGCGCTTTCCTTGCCTTGCAGGAAGTCGGCGATATTGTCGCCAAGTGCAGTGTGCAGCAGGCCGTGATGCGGCAGCATCGGATAGGGCGTGGTCCCCATTGAGATGGCCGAGAACACACCTTCGTTCACTGGGGCTGGTTCATAGCCGTCGATCATCCAGACCGCTTGGCCCATTGTCTCGTCGTTGAGGATCGCTGGGCTGATGCCGTGCTTCATCGCTTTGAAGGTGGCCGCGGCGTCTTCGTCGCTGATGTTCTTGGCAACGGTCCAGCCGTCCCACCACAGGGTCGATGCTGGGGTGTCACCAGCCGCAACCGTCATCGGTGCGCCGACCATCGTGTTCTCATAGACCTCGGGCGTGGAGCCTTCGTCGTCCATAAGAACCCCGGTGCGCGATCCCCACATGTTCATGAGAGCGACGTTGCCTGCTTCCCATTCTGCGCTCGTCGCATTGGAATCGTGGGTCAGATAATCTGGGTTCATGTAGGTGCTCAGCGATTTGAGCATCTCAAGCGTGGCAACGCCTGCTTCGTTGTTGATCGATACTTGCGCTGTGCCTGGTTCGTAGAACTGGCCACCATGGCCGATATACATGTTCACGAATTCCTGCGCGAGGTTCCAACCGGCCATATACGCGCCACCAAGTGGGTATTCGAGTATACCGTCAGCACGGATTTTCTCGGCCACGGTCAGCATTTCCTCATAGGTGGTTGGGGGCTCCATTCCGACCTGTTCGAGGATGTCCTGGCGGTACACGAGGTGCTGTGCATTTGCCATGAACGCGACGGCCATGACCTGACCATTAATGGTGATCAGCTGGTTCTTGGGGATGTCCTGACCATGTGCGGCGATCAGATCATCAAGCGGTCGAATGACGTCTTCGTTGATCAGTGCCACGATCGAAGAGTTGGCGACAATCGCAGTGGTGTATTCGGCTGGATTGCCCTGCATTCCGGGCAGGTTGATGGTCTGGTGGTCGGCTGTCAGGTTGGCCTTGGCTTCGGTCAGGCCGTCACAGGACTGTGCCGCCGCTGCGACTGTCTGGATCGCCGGGAATTCGTTGCCAACGATGCTCAACCGTCCGTCTTCGATGCCGCAATTTGCAGCCATCGTTGTGGTGGCACTGGCCGCGACAAGAAACGACCCTGTCATCAGAATTGTCTTGAGGTTCATTTTGGTCTCCCTGTGTGTCTGGATGCGCCTTGCAAACGCACATCGCTATCTCCCGGTTGGGCCGGGAATCTTGGTTTATCAGCCGTCGAGCCGCTGACCTGTTTCGGTGGAGAACAGGTGGCAAATTTCGGGCGGGACGTGGATTGAAACGGTGTCGCCAATTTCGGCGCGGAACGATTTGTCGGCTTTAACTGCAACCAGAGCCTGGCCAATGCGCACCGAAATCATCGTTGCATCGCCCAAAAGTTCCAATGTGTAGATTGGCGCGGTGATCTGACCATTTCCATCGGCGGCAAGCGACGCGTCCTCGGCACGAAACCCCAGAGTGGCCTTGCCGTTAGCGGCTGTCAGGCCGGGGATCTGCGTGTTGCGGGTTTCAAAGACGCCCTTAATGATCTCACCATCAAGTAGGTTCATCGCCGGATTGCCGATGAAACTTGCGACGAACATGTTGGCCGGGCGGTCGTAAATTTCGGTTGGGCTGCCGACTTGTTGGACGATGCCCTTCTCCATGACGACCACGCGATCCGCGAGGGTCATCGCTTCGATCTGGTCATGGGTCACATAGATCGTCGTAACCGCCAGTTCGTGGCTCAGATTCTTGATCTGGGCGCGGGTGCTGACGCGCAGCTTGGCATCGAGGTTGGACAGTGGTTCGTCCATGAGAAACACGTTGGGTTCACGCACAATAGCGCGCGCGAGTGCGACGCGCTGGCGTTGACCGCCCGAAAGTTCGGCAGGTTTGCGATGCAGGAAATCGTCAAGTTCGACCATCGCGCTGGCGCGCCGGACCCTTTCTTCATGGGTCGATGTATCGATCCCGCGCACTTTCAGCGGGAAGCGAATGTTCTCATAGACGTTCATGTTGGGGTATAGAGCGTAGGACTGGAACACCATCGCCACATCTCGGTCTTTTGGATCAAGCTGGTTCACGACTTTGCCGTCAATCGCGATCTCGCCCTCGGTGATGTCTTCCAGCCCTGCGATCATGCGCATGGTTGTTGTCTTGCCGCAGCCCGATGGCCCCAACAGCACAAGGAATTCTTTGTCCGCAATGGTCAGGTTGAAATTATCGACACCGATAAAACTGCCCCAACGTTTGTTGACGTTCCTAAGCTGGATTTCCGCCATGCTTCCCCCCTGCGCAAAGATCGGATTTGCGGTAGACCACTCCACCAAGCCATAGGGCTGACGGTTTGGCAAGAATTCTTTGCAAACGTGTGCAAAAAATCAAATTTGATATCGGGGACAGTGAAACCGGTATGCGGTTTTGTTTGATTTTGGGCGCAATCGGCCCTTTGATCACAACGGAACGCAGCGTCATGCACAATCTGTCGTAGCGTCGGGGTGTCTTGTTCTCGGGAAATATCCGCTAAAAAGACCTGCCGCACGCGCATGCGTTTGCGCAGATAAGCCTTGGGAGGGGACGCGATGACCTTTGCGAGTTTCGAGGACCGCAATGCGATCGAAAATGAAATGCCATGGGCCGAACGGGACGTGCCAGCAACGCTTTATGGTCAGTTAAGCAAAACAGCCGCAGCGTTTCCAAACTGCCCGGCAGCCAGTTTTCAGCTTCTGTCTGGTCCGGGTGACAAGGCCGAAACGCTGAATTGGTCTGACCTTTTTGCCAAAACTGTTCAGGCTGCAAATCTTTTTCGAAAGCTGGGAATCGGTGAAAACGACGTGGTCGCCTATGTGCTTCCAAACAGCAGTGAAACCATCCTGACGTTGCTTGGTGGTGCGATTGCAGGGATCGTAAATCCGATAAATCCTCTGCTCGAACCCGAACAAATCGGTGCCATCCTGCGCGAGACCGAAGCCAAGGTTGTGGTGACCCTCAAGGCGTTTCCAAAAACCGATGTGCCACAAAAAGTCGCCGAGGCGTGCCGTCATGCCCCGAAGGTCCAAACGGTTCTTGAAGTGGACCTCAACCGCTACCTTACGCCACCGAAATCATGGATTGTTCCGCTTGTGCGGCCCAAAAATCCCGGGGGTCACCACGCCGATGTGCTGAGTTTCAATGCCGAGTTGAAAAAGCAGAACACGACGCTTGATTTTGCTGATAGCGCGGGCGACCGGGTCGCCGCGTATTTCCATACAGGTGGCACGACGGGCATGCCCAAAGTGGCTCAACACAAATATTCTGGGCTGATTTACAACGGATGGCTGGGGCACCGGCTGCTCTTCTCGGAAGAGGACAGCATCATGTGCCCGCTGCCGCTGTTTCACGTCTTTGCGTGCCATGTGATTCTCATGGCCTCGGTGGTATCGGGGGCGCATACGGTGTTCCCGACCCCGCAGGGATACCGGGGTGACGGTGTTTTTGACAATTTCTGGAAGCTCTGTGATCGGTGGAAAACCACCTTTGTCATCACAGTGCCCACCGCGATGTCGGCTTTGATGCAACGCCCGGTGGATGCGGATATCTCGACGATCAAAACTGCTTTTTCCGGCTCGTCGCCGCTGCCTTTGGAATTGTTCCATCGGTTTGAGAAATCCTGCGGTGTGACCGTGGTCGAAGGCTATGGCCTGACCGAGGCGACATGCCTTGTGTCTTGCAACCCACCAGACGGCATCAAGAAAGTCGGTTCCGTCGGCATTCCGTTTCCTCATACGGATGTGAAGATCCTGATCCAAAAGAATGGTGATGTGGTGGCTTGTGCTGCGGACGAAATCGGTGAGATTTGCGTGTCCAATCCAGGTGTTTTCGCGGGCCATACCTATACGGAGACCGCCAAGAACCAGGACCTTTTTCATTACGGAAAATACTTGCGGACCGGCGATCTGGGTCGCATTGATGCCGATGGCTATTTGTGGATCACGGGCCGTGCAAAAGATCTGATTATCCGTGGTGGCCACAACATCGACCCGGCCGAGATCGAAGAGGCGCTTTTGGCGCATCCGGCTGTCGCCTTTGCTGGGGCCATCGGTCAGCCCGACGCGCATTCCGGTGAGTTGCCTTGCGCCTTTGTCGAACTGATGGATGGTGCAAGCGTGACCGAACAGGAGCTTTTGGAGCATTGCAAGGTACATGTGCACGAGCGCGCCGCCATGCCCAAGCATATGACGATCCTCGATGAACTGCCCAAGACCGCTGTGGGCAAAGTGTTCAAACCAGACCTGCGCAAGCACGCTATCACGCGAGTATTCAACGCCGCATTGGATAAGGCAGGAAGCCCGGCACGAGTGGTTGCAGTGGTCGATGACAAGACCCGTGGTCTGGTCGCACAGGTGGATTTGTACGATGCCCCGTCCGAGGATGTTGGGCATGTTCTTGGCAACTTTACCAACCGTTGGGAAGCGGTAAGCTAAGCCTGTTTCGGATCGGTAGTGCCGATCCGAAAAAGAAGAAACACTCACTGTGAACGTGTCGTGATGTTGCACTTGACCGAAGGCGGTTGGGATAGTCCTATTTGCCCATGTCACTGGTGCCGCCTTTTCCAAACCATATCTCAGCTGTGTTTGAGGCGTATCCCGACCAAGCGCGCAATGTTCTTTACGACCTCAGGGAGATGGTCTTTGGCATCGCATCCAGTATCCCAGAGGCGGGCCCTGTGATGGAAACATTGAAATGGGGGCAACCGTCTTATGCGGTAACCACTGGAACCCCGGTCAGGTTGGGTGTTTCGAAAGCAGGCGAACCTGCAGTGTTTGTCCATTGCCAGACGCGCGTGATTTCCGATGCCCGCGCGCTTTTCGACCAGGGCCTGTGCTTCGAGGGAAATCGCGCAATCTCGTTTCCCTCGGGGTGTCCCATTCCCGAAACCGCGGTGCGGCACGTCTTGTACACCGCGCTGTCTTATCGCCTGAAGGCTTAACCTGCGATCGGGTCGATCAGCGTAACGGGCAGGTTCAGAGCCTGCTCCAGCGTATGCGCAACTTGTAGCAACCGTGCCTCACCGCGTGGTGGACCAATCAGTTGCAGGCCAACCGGCATGCCGGAGGGCGTAAAGCCGACAGGTAGAGATAAGGCCGGAAGCCCTGCAACTGTTGCCAGAAACGCAAATTGCAACCAGTCGATATAGTCGCGCATCTGGCGTCCTGCGACCTCGGTCGGGTATTCAATCTCAACGGGCAGGGGCGCAAGACCATTGACTGGGCAGGCCAGAACATCATGGGTGCGGAAGAAGGCGTTCATGGTGTTATAGATATTGGAGCGATCGCGTTCCGCCTGAACGTAATCGTCAAAGGTCATCGCGCGGGCGTCAGCGAGGTTGCCCTTGATCGTGTTCTTGTAATGCCGGGTGACGCTTTCTGGTGTGACCTGATAACTGCCCAGAAAAGACAGGCACCGCAGCGCGCGGAATGCCTCGTCAAGGCGGGGCAGATCAGGACAGTGTTCTGCAATCGTTACATTCGGAAGGCGTATGCTTTCAAGCGCTGTGCGCAGCACCGTGTCGATCTCGGACGTGATGGCAGCAAATCCGTTCAGATCGGATGTGTAGGCAATTCGTACTGCACCGGCATCCTGACGGGCGGTCTCAAGATAGGGCGTGGGTGGTGCCGGGAACGAGATTGGCCAGGCCGGATCGTATCCCGCCATCGCATCAAGAAAGAGCGCACAATCCAGAACGTCACGGGCCATTGGACCCTCGACACCGCCATTGGTGAAGCCAAGCTGCGCGGAACTACCCCCGGCAATACCGGGCGACGGACGCAAACCAACGATGCCGCAGTAATTGGCCGGGCTGCGCAAGCTGCCGCCGAAATCTGACCCATGGCTGAGCCAAAGCTCTCCGGTGGCCAAGGACACTGCTGCACCACCAGAGGAACCGGCGGCGTTCATTGCCGTGTTCCAGGGGTTGCGCGTCGCGCCGAATACTGCGTTGAACGTGTTGGCCCCGGCCCCAATCTCGGGCGTATTGGTCTTGCCAAGCACAACGCCACCACGTTCCTCGATCCGTGCAACCAGCGGATCAGAGGACGCGGGCACATGGTCGGCCATCCCTTGGGTGCCAAAGGTGGTCCGCACACCTTCGACCGGGGTGAGGTCTTTGATCCCAAGCGGAAGGCCCGCGAGCAAGCTGTCGGCGGCCGAAGGCGTGGCGCGGGCTCGATCAATGCAGCGTGTGACCACAGCGTTCACTTGTGGTTCGACCTGATCCATGCGCGTCACGCTGGCGTCGATCAGATCGGAGGTTGTCACGTCACCGTTTTGCAACAGAGCGATCACATCACGTGCCGGTTTGGCACAAAGCTCGGGGCCGGAGAAGCGCGTGGTGGGGCGAGTCACGATTTGCAGAACATCCCGTGCAGATGGGCAATCAGCTGTGCCGTGTTGTCGTCGTTGAGGCTGTAGTAGATCGTTTTTCCATCGCGCCTGGTCTTGACCAATTGTTCGTCGCGCAAGCGGGCCAACATTTGGCTCACGGCGGCCTGACGGATATTGAGCAGCGATTCCAGTTCGCCGACGGACTTTTCCCCAGCGCCAAGATGGCAAAGGATCATCAAACGACCTTCATGAGCAAGCGTCTTCAGGTACGCCGCAGCCTGCTGCGCGCTTTGCGCCATGTCCTGCACGGCTGTCGGTGCGAAACCCGTATCGTTCATCGAACAATCCCCATCGTTCCAAAGCCTATAGCATTGTTGGGTGGGACGTTTCAAAGTCTTATCTTTACGCTTTACGTATCGGGACGCGGCGGAGCGCCACCCACGAACGCATTGCCGTTTTTGTAATCACAAGCAGCCTCCTGCATTTCAAGATGCAACCCGCCGTCGGTATAGGGATGCGCGCGAGCGAGGTCTTCGTCCACGTCAATGCCCAGACCGGGGCTGTCTTGCGCGGTGATATACCCGTCTTCGACCTTGATCGTGTTCTGGATCAGCGCGTTGTGAAACGGTGTATCGATGGTTTCGGCCAGCAGCATGTTGGGGATCGAGGTGCATAGATGCACATTTGCGGCCCATTCCACTGGTCCCGCATACAGATGTGGCGCGATCTCTGCGTTGAACGCCTCGGCCATGATCGCGAGCTTCTTGGCCTCCCAAATTCCTCCGACTCGCCCCAGCGCCGGTTGCAGAATCTTGGCACCAGCAGTGCGGAGCACGGTTGCGAATTCGGTCTTGGTGGTCATCCGCTCACCCGTGGCGATGGGAATACGCACGGCGCGCGCGACTTCGGCGAATTCAAGCAGGTTGTCGGGTGGGATTGGCTCTTCGTACCAGAGTGGCAGATACGCCTCGATTGCTTGCCCAAGTCGGATCGCACCCGAGGTGGTGAACTGCCCGTGGGTGCCGAACAACAGATCGGCCTTGTTCCCGACCGCGGCACGGATGGCCTTGCACATTTCAACCGAGAGCGAAATGTCGGTCATCGCAGGCTGGTGGCCGCCGTGGATCGTATATGGCCCAGCCGGGTCGAATTTCACAGCAGTATAGCCTTGCCGCAAATATTCGGTCGCCGCTTCGGCCTGCGCGTCCGGGTCCGTCCAGAATGCGCTGATATCATGGTGGGGCAAGGGATACAGATAGGTGTAGGCGCGGACCTTTGCGTTCATCCGTCCACCCAAGAGCGCCCAAACAGGTCGACCGCGCGCTTTTCCCAGAATGTCCCAACAGGCGATCTCAAGCCCGGAAAACGCACCCATGACCGTTAGATCAGGGCGTTGTGTGAACCCGGCCGAATAGGCGCGGCGGAACATCAGTTCTATATTCTCGGGGCTTTCGCCCTTCATGTGCCGCTCGAACACATCCTCGATCACGGCTTTCATCGCGCCCGGGCCAACCGACGAGGCATAGCATTCGCCCCAACCGGTGATCCCCGTGTCAGTTGTCACTTTGACCAGCGTCCAATACCGGCCGCCCCAGCCGGGGGCAGGGGGGGCTGTTATGATGATGTCGAGCGTGTGGAGTTTCATGGCTGTTCCCCTGCTGTCGGGCGGATGGTCCAGTGTAGCATCACGGGTTTACGTGGGCGGAAATCCCACCCTGTCATTGATGTTGCGCCTAGAACAGAATCACGTTGCGCTTGGCTCCGCCCGCCTTGGTGTCGGCGATGGCTTCGTTGATCTGGTCCAGTGACCACCTGCCTGACACCAACTCATCCAGCTTGAGCCTGCCTTGGCGATACAGGTCAGCCAGCCACGGAATGTCCCGGCGGATCACTACATCCCCCATCTTTGACCCGACCATGCCCTGCGCCATATAGGCCAAAACAACCGGCTCGTATTCGGCCATCGCGCCGGAATGCGGCATACCAATCATCACCATGCGCCCGCCCCATCCCAGATAGCGCGGCGCGTGATTATAGGCCGGGATGGCACCAACAGTCACAGCGACCAGATCGGCGCCGCGGCCAAGGATGCGCATCACCTCTTTCCAAGGCGCTTTGCCGGTGGCCAGAACGCCGTCAGTTGCGCCAAATGCTTTGGCGGTCTCCAGCTTTTCCTCGGTCACATCCACGGCCACGATCCGTCGCGCCCCGGCAATGCGCGCACCTTGAATGGCGTTCAGCCCGACGCCACCAGCACCGATCACCACCACATCTTCGCCTGCGCGCAACTGGCCTGCATTTACCACCGCTCCGACGCCAGTGATCACACCGCAGGCCATCAGCGCGACCGCCTCTGGGGGCATGTCGTCGGGCAGGGGCACGACCTGGCTTTGGTCAACGACCACGCGTTCAGCAAATGCACCGCAATTCATCGCCTGAACCACCGCTGTGCCATCCTCGCGCGTGATCGG
Organism: Marivita sp.; assembly: GCF_965656765.1. Classification (GTDB taxonomy): domain Bacteria; phylum Pseudomonadota; class Alphaproteobacteria; order Rhodobacterales; family Rhodobacteraceae; genus Marivita. Next base: position 54,810 of record NZ_CBFHLV010000008.1, read on the forward strand.
GGACGCCCCAGCGCCGGGTGTTTCGCAAATCGTAGGTTTGCCGCTCGAACAGTTCGGACAAGTGCCGCAAGCCTTGATGAGGGTAACGACAACGCGCTGTCCCTCCACTAGATCACGCACACCCGTCCCGATTGCCGACACCCGTCCCGCTGCTTCGTGCCCATAGACTGCTGGCAGGTCGCCGCCCCACGCGCCTTCAGCAAAGTGGATGTCCGAATGGCAAATCGCCACCGCTTCGAGCGTCACTTCGATTTCTCCGGCCCCTGGCGCGCGAAGAGTGAGCTCTTCCAAGCTCAACGGTTGGCCGAATTCGGTGCAGACAGCAGCTTTGATGCGGGTCATGTGATCTCCCATGGCTTTCGCGCAACCTGCGGCGCACATCGACCAAGCGCAAGCGGGAAGTCAACCTTGGGCGGTCAGGCCGCGACAGCATTCCGGCGCGGGGCCAGAAAGACGACCAGCGCAACCACGATCAGAGCCAGCGACAGCAAGAACGGCGCGCCAGGGAAATAGACGCTCGCCCCAGCACCTGTGTACTGCGCAAAGACGGACGTCATCAGCAGGGGGGCCACGATCATCGCCACAGCTCCAACCGAGGTTAGCGCGCCTTGTAACTCGCCCTGCCGTTTGTCTCCGACGGCTTTGGACATGATGCCTTGCAAGGCTGGGGTGATCACTGCACCGAACGCGGCCAAAGGCGTAAGGATCAGGGCAATCGTGCCCGATGTGACAAAGGCTAACGCGCCAAATGCGAAGATGTCGAAGATTAGGCCATAGATCACAGTGCCGCGTGTTCCCAGACGGGCGAGGATCACGCGGATCAAGCCACCCTGTACGATGGCCATCATGATGCCGAACAATCCCAGCGAAAGGCCGATCATGCCAGCGTTCCAGCCAAAGCGGGCTTGTCCGAAATATGCCCAGACCGACGGGTACACAAAAAAGGCCACCTGATAGAGGAAGAACACCGCAAAGAGACGTCCCATGCCGGGAAACTCTCCTAGTGATCTGAAGGCCCCCAAAGGATTTGCGCGCCGCCAGTCGAACGGGCGCCGGATCGCATCGGTGACGGTTTCGCGCAGCACGAAAAATCCCAGTAAAGCATTTGCGCCCGCCAGCGCTGCAGCCGCCCAGAACGGCGCGCGTGTGCCCCATTCGCCCAGCACACCGCCCATCAATGGCCCGATGACAAAACCCAATCCGAAGGCCGCCCCGACCAGTCCAAAATTCTGCGCTTTCTTCTCGGGGTCTGAGATGTCAGCCATATACGCCGAGGCAGTGGATTGCGTGGCGGCTGTGATGCCACCGATCACACGCCCGATCAGCAACAACCATATCGATCCAGCCACCGCCATCACGACATAGTCCGCAGCCATCACCACCAATGAGATGAGCAAGACTGGCCGTCTGCCAAAGCGGTCGGACAGGTTGCCGATCACCGGGCCGAACAGGAATTGCATCACGGCATAAACGGTCGCCAGCACACCGCCCCAAAGCGCCGCGTTGGCCAGGTCGCGGCCTGTCACGTCACGGATCAGGTCGGGCATCACCGGAATGATCAGCCCGATCCCCATCGCGTCGATCATCACGGTGATCAGGATAAAGACAACGGGCAGGCGCATGGGCGAAACTTTCAGGTTCAGGCCAGAGCGCCCGTCATGTGTAAACTACACTTGACAGTTTTTCAGTCAATGCGCCAGTGCAGCAATAAAATCTGACAGCGCTTTCGTATAGTCATCCGGTGCCTCCACACAAGGCAAATGGCCTGCTTTGCGGATCAGTTGAAACTGCGATCCGGGTACGAGATCGACGGTTTCGCGCACCAGGTCAGGAGGTGTCGATCCGTCTTCGCTGCCGGCAATGCCCAGTGTCGGCAAGCGCAGAGCGGCGGTCGTCGTGTAGAAATCCGTCCCGGCAATGGCGTGTGAACACCCAATATAGCCTGCCGCCGGCGTGCGCGTCAGCATGTTGCGCCATGCGGTGAATTCGGCCTTGGCCCGAAAGGCAGGGGTGAACCAACGGGTCATAGTCGCATCGGCAACCGCATCAATCCCGCCCGCTTCGACATCAGCAATACGTTGCGCCCAGATCTCGCGCGTGGCAATGCGCGCGCCGGTGTTCGACAGCACCATCGCCCGCACCAAATCAAGCCGCTTGGCCGCGAGTCCTTGCGCGATCATCCCGCCGATCGAAAGCCCGACGAAAACCGCATCTCGCAGGTGCAGATGGTCCATCAGTTGCTCGACATCGCGCACAAGCGCGCCCATCCCGTAGGGTGGTATGGGACAGTCTGACAGTCCATGCCCGCGTTTGTCATAGCGGACGTACTTCAAGCCGCTCTGCGGCATCCGTGCGATCAGTTTGTCCCATAGCCGCAGATCGGTGCCCAGGGAATTGGCAAACACCACCGGCGCGCCATTCGGATCGCCATCCACGCGATAATTTAGGCGAATGCCGCCAAGGTCAGCGATTTGCATTAGGGTGCGGCCTCATCTTCTCTGGTTCCAAAATACCTTGGCGGACGGGGCAGGGCCCCCTACGGATTAACTCACCCGGAGGTGCGCCATGATTTGTCCGTGATCGCTTGCCAGCTTGTTATAGGGTGCTTCGGGGTGGCTGCCGTCGGTCAAGTGATCATTGAGAACGCTGAAATAGGTCATGTCACCGATCCGCCCATCGAATTCCGGGTCGAAATGACGTGACAGCCAGATTTGGTCGATGCTCTCGAACACACCGCCAAAGGCCGAGGTATAGACCATGTCTCGCAGGGATTTGCGCACGAACAGCTTTTCGGCCGACCGCAGGCGCACTTGTTCGACCGCTTCGGTGATCTGCGCGTTCTCCTCGGCTGAGTAGCGATCGGCCCGGTGTTCGGCGTCATGGCGTAGCATCCATCCGTAGTTCTTGAATGGGCGTTCTCCGGCGATGATTTCGGAACTCACTGCATGTTCGCCATCGTTGTAGTCGCCCATGGCGATCACGGGGTTCCCGGCCGTCAGTTCGGCGACAATCGCCTGGCGTAGAACCCATGCCTCGGCCATTCGGCGTGTTGCCGCGCGAAGCGCCCCAAGGGCGCGTCCAAGCGGGTCGTAATCGGTCAAATCAGCCTCTGGCGCAAAGTCGGCCCCGGCGGGTTTGATGTATTCCCCCAGCTTGGACTTCAGGTGACAGTTGAAAACGGTCACAACCTGACCACCCATTGGAATCTTCACTTTGAGGATCGGGCGGGACAAGCGTTTGAGCGTGAATTGCCCAGCATCATCAGCCTCCAAACCGCGCAGGGGTGTGAACGGGATAACCAGTGGTTCGGGTAGGTCCTGAATAATCTCGGGCGCACTGGCAAAGCCAAGCCGCGACAGGATCGCGACGCCGGGACGGCGTTCGCCGGGGATTCCCTCATCGGCGATGTTGGGGGCAAAGGCCAATGAGGCGCCGTGATATCCACCGCTCTCCAATCTGCGAAAGATCGCCTTCTTGCGGTATTTCTTGGTTTTGTCCGGTTGTGCCGCGTCGTTGAGCGTATCCGCGCGCTGCGTGGTTTCATCGATCACAGCTTGAAGGGCAGACTCCTCAAAGATTTCCTGAAACCCGACGACGTCCGCATCCAGAGCCAAAAGCTGATCGGCCATCCAATCGGCTTTCCAGGCGTATTCCTCGGGTGTGTAGGTTTGAAATTTGTAATATTCCTGATCTGGTCCGATCAGGTTCTTAACGTTGAAACTCGTAACAGTGACGTCCTGCACTAGTCTTCTCCGAATTGTTGCAATGCACTGAGAAACACCGCTCGATCCACATTGCCGCCTGAGATGGTGCAGATCACTGTATCGCTGTTGATCTCGTCGCTGCGATAAAGCGCTGCTGCAAGCGCCACCGCGCCGCCGGGTTCGACCACCAGTTTGAGCCGGGAAAAGGCCTGCGCCATTGCGCGTTGCGCCTCTTCCTCTGTCACAACAAACCCGGCGCCGCATAACCGTTTCATGATGGGAAACGTGATGTCACCGGGCTGCATCGTAACGATGGCATCACACAGACTTCCGGTTGGGCTTTGATTGTGTTCGATCCGACCCGACGAGAGCGACCGGGCCACATCGTCAAAGTTTTCTGGCTCCGCAGGTCGCACTTGCATCCCTGGCGCGCGGTCTTCCAGCGCAAGAGCGATGCCAGAGGTCAACCCGCCACCACCGCAGCACACGATCACCTCGGCCTCGGTTACACCCAACTCTGCCGCCTGCGCTGCAATCTCAAGTCCGCAGGTGCCTTGCCCGGCGATTACGTCGGGTTCGTCAAAGGGTTTAATCAGGGTTAATCCCCGCTCTGTGGCGATCTGTGTGCCAATGACGTCGCGGTCTTCGGTCATTCGGTCGTACAAGACAACCTCAGCCCCCAATGCGCGGGTGTTGTCGATCTTCACCCGCGGTGCGTTTGCGGGCATGACAATGACTGCGCTTACCCCGAATTGCTTTGCAGCCAACGCCACTCCCTGTGCATGGTTGCCCGAGGAATAGGCGATCACGCCATTCTTACGCTGGTCTTCGTGTAGGGCAGAAACCGCTGATCGCGCGCCGCGATATTTAAAGCTGCCAGTGTGTTGGAGGCACTCGGCTTTGACCAGCACTCGCCGTCCAGCGATATCGTCCAGAAAGGGCGAAGACAAAAGTGGCGTCACCCGTGCGTGACCTTCGAGGCGATCTGCTGCGGCCTCAATGCGTTGAATGTCCATGCGCTACCTCAGCATATCCAGCCAGCGCCGCAGCGCGTTAAGGCTGTCGGGTTCATCAAGAAATGGGATGTGGCCGCGATCAGGCACTTCGACCGCGACCATGTCAGGACGGCGGCGTTTCATCTCGGCAAACGTCTCGGACGACAACAGGTCGGAATTAGCCCCTCGTAGACAGGCAAGTGGCAAACCTGATAGCGCATCAAAGAGCGGCCAAAGGTCAGGCATTGGTTGTGCGCCGCCTTCAAGCACCGCCTCACGCAAGCGGGGGTCATAAGTCAGCTCAAGCCCGACGTTAGTTTCGTTGAAGAGGATCTGAGCCTCGCGCAGCCAACGGTCGAATGGCACGTTGGGAAAGCCTGTCATGACCCGCGCACGGGCCTCGGCCATTTCGGTATGTGTTTTCAAAACGGGGGGGCGGCCAAGGTAGTCCTTGATTACCTCCAGACCCTCCGGCGCAATCTCAGGTCCGATATCGTTGAGCGCAACGCCCAGCAGACGATCCTTGACCGTCGCCGCCAGTACCATTGCGATCAACCCGCCGCGCGACGTGCCCAGAATTGCGGCTTTATCCAGCCCAAGATGATCCAGCAACTCCACCGCATCGCGACCTTCGACGGGGATCTGATACGTGGCAGGGTCGCCCCATTCGGACTGCCCCCGCCCGCGATAATCCAACCGGATCAGACGCACTCCGGTCAGGTGCGGCGCGACAAATTCGAAGTCCCGTCCATCCCGTGTTAGGCCTGCAAGGCACAGCAGCGGCAGGCCATCGCCTTCATCGGTATAGAACAGCGAAAGGCCGTCAGAGGTGGTGAAATTGGGCATCAGGCCAACTCCGGTATCGTTGTCAAATCGGAAAGCACATGGGCCGGTCGGTGAGTGAGCCGGTCCATTGGATCGTCTGCGCGGTTGACCCAAACTGTCTGAAACCCGTATGCGCTGGCACCTGCAATGTCCCATCCGTTTGAAGACACGAACAGCACGTCCTCTTTTGCGCAGCTAAACTGTGCGCCGACCATGTCATAGACGCGGGGCGACGGTTTGAAGATGCCCACGTCTTCCACGGTTAGAACACCATCAAGAAATTCGCCGATCCCGGCACTGTCGACCGCGCCTTCAAGCATGTCTTTGCTACCATTCGATAGGATCGCGCAGGTCTTGCCCGCAGCCTTGAGCCGCGCCAGCATCATCGGGGCCTCGCGATAAGCAGCCAATTCCCAATAAAGCGCCAACAGCCGTTCGCGCAGTTCGGGGTCGTCGGTCAGACCGACCTTTTCCATTGCCCAATCAAGACCGTCTTTGGTGACTTCCCAAAACGGTGTATAATCGTCGGTTATGGTGCGCAGCCATGTGTACTGGAGCTGCTTAAGTCGCCAGTGCTCGGCCAGCTGAGGCCACACGGCCTTGAGTGCATCCCGCCCCGGTTCGCCAGCCGCATTCCGCGCCGCTGCGGCGACGTCAAACAATGTTCCATAGGCATCAAACACGCAGACCTGTGCCATAGACACCTCTCTCTCTATTGCATTCGCCGCAAGGTGTCAGATCACGCTGAAGGAGGGAAGCGCTGTTTCGAGCTCAGAAGTCAGCGCTTGTCCATGCGACGCGGTCACCGTTGCGGCGCAGAGGGATCACCGGGCGGTAGAGCCGCCGGTAAGAGCGTGGATGATAGTCACAAATCAGAGTTTCGCTGGCATCTTTGATAAACAGATATGCACCGTTTTCGTGCTGCCAAGCAACGCCGCCGTAGCTGGCGATGGTCATGGCGGTGATGTGATTGTTGGCGGCCCAGAACCCATAATCGTCCGTACCAAATATACCGCCGCGTACAGCTTCAGGTTCGTCCTGCTTTGCCTCGTGAACAAGCCCACCCACGTAGTCATCCACTGCGGCTTTGATGATACCCGTTACCGTAGCAGGCACAGCAAGGATCCAGCCTGCCATCGCGCCTGCGGCACCGACACCGTAAATGAACGCGTCTGCAGCGTCTGGACCGTTGCCCGTGACTGCCCAGACGACGGGTTGCACGACCAGCCCGGCAGCGCCGCCACGAGACAGGCCGCCGGCCATGCTAATTCTTCCCTCTATCGCGTATTCGACCGAAAACGCCGCGACAGTGACCGCGGCATTGGTTGAGTAATTTTATCCAGTCATAATCAACCTCTTTGAAAAGAGGGCCACGCTGGGATCTTGAAACGCAAGGGCCATCCATGCGGGCCATCAATTAATTTAAAGCGCCGGCCAAAATACCGATCCGGGCTGAGGTTAAGTTGGCACAGATGGGGCGAGTCGCACAAGTCGGGACTGGGAAAGCGTGGAGTGCTTGCTAGCGGAAAGGGTAATGCAATATTTGCAATCGCGCCGATGCATGAGACTCTACGTACTAGGATTCTGCAGCGGCCAGCGTTGCAAAGAAATGAAACGCGCAAAAAACAAACCCCCGAAAGCGAAAAGCCTCGGGGGTCGTCAAAATTTCAACAGTGTTGGAAACGCTGCTTACATCATGCCTTCGCGCTGCGCCTTTTTGCGCGCCAGTTTGCGCGCACGGCGGATCGCTTCAGCTTTCTCGCGTGCTTTTTTCTCGGATGGTTTCTCGAAATGTTGCTTAAGCTTCATTTCACGAAAAACGCCTTCACGCTGCAGCTTTTTCTTCAGAGCGCGGAGCGCCTGATCGACGTTGTTGTCACGAACACTAACCTGCATGTGGTTTTCACCACCTTTCTAAGTTGGATTTGCAAGGATTTGCAGGAGCGCGCCGTATAGCAAGGCGCAAATGGTTTGTCCAGTACTCACCACGCCATTTCCGAAGGCTCATTTCTCGGCGCTGGCTGGTGTAGAGGGTTGGCCGGGTTGATGAAAATGCCCAAGGACAAAAGCGCGAATATGCACTCGTACACCTCCCACCGACGGGACTCGTCCAAAGTGGGTATGATCAGCGTTACGACAAGAGCAAACGCAGCATGATGCAGCCGGGGCACCGGGATCACCATCGCGTTGGTTACCGATTTCACCCAATCCAGCTTACGCCACATCACAGGCAGGATCAGCAGATAGCTAAGAATAATATACGACAATACGGGCCCGAACAGCAGTTCATCCAGCTTTACGTCGCCGATCACCAAATTGTGGAACGTGAATTCCTGTTGATCGTTGTTTTCCTGAAAATATTCGGGGCTTTCGAACCCAATGATCCGCTGGCCCCACGAAATCTCTTCTCCGCCGGCCCATATGTATGCCAGGCCGTAGATCACCCCAAGAATGATGGCCATCCGGCTTAATGTGGTTCGCGCAGGCAGTACCCGCATCCAAAGCACGATACCGGCACAGGCCAAGAGGATTGCCGTGGCGTTTTCGATCAGGGAATCCTCTGCCCCGAAGAAGATAAAGAAAATTTCTTTAGAAATCCCCGACGCAATAAATGCGGCGACAAGAACGCACGCGCCAAGGCTCAAAAATATGTAATCAACAATCTGACGCGACACAGTGGAAAATATCCTGAGTGATGGTTGGGCAACTTTACTTCAAGTTGAACGTTGTGGTGGGCAAAGCGTTCCCAAAGTAAGAGAATTTTTACTCTTTTGCTCCAAAAAACATCATGCTCAGGCACCAAAGATGCTCTGTCGATCAAATAGTGGAAATCCAAGCCGCAATGTACTATGTGTTGCGCCGAACTAGTATGCTCGTACCTTATGGAGGCTGCGCCATGACGGACACATCCCGCGATATCGCAACTGAATTGCTTGATGCGGCGCTGATGCACGTGCCCTTTGATGGATGGTCGGATACCGCGTTCCGTGCGGCAATAGAAGAACTGGATATCTCGCCAACCGTGGCAAAGGGACTGTTTCCTCGGGGCGCAATTGATCTTGCAACGGCATTTCATCGGCGCGGTGATGATGTGATGCTGCAAGCGCTGCGCGATCACGACCTGTCTGGCATGCGCTTTCGTGACCAGGTTGCCCAAGCAGTGCGTCTCCGGCTCGAAACGGTCGAGGACAAAGAAGCGGTGCGTAGGGGGGTCACTTTGTTTGCTTTGCCGATGCATGCCGCAGAAGGCGCGAAACTGATCTGGGGCACTGCCGACCACATCTGGACGGCGCTGGGCGACACATCGGACGACATCAACTGGTACACTAAGCGTGTGACCCTGTCGGGGGTTTACTCATCGACCGTGCTGTACTGGCTTGGAGACGATTCGCTTGATAACCAGGCGACATGGGCGTTCCTTGAACGGCGCATAGACGATGTCATGCAAGTGGAGCAGGTCAAGGCGCAGGTCCGCAAGGCGCCTGGTCTTGGAAAGTTGATCAAGGGCGCGGATGCTTTCCTGACGCGGGTCAAACCTCCCAAGACGCGGCGGACGGATCTTCCCGGTGGATGGACCGTGCCGCGCTGACGCTAGCGGATTGGTTCAAACAAGGCATCCGTTGCGGTACAATCGCGCACAACATCCCGGCCACATGGGACTGGCTCCAGCGATTTGGATAGGCAAATCCGGGCCTCTTGGATGCGTCCGTCTTTGCAGGTGATCGTGATCATGTCTGGTTCAAGCTGAGGGTTCGCTTTCAGGAACGCCTCTTCGACAACCGACGCAGGCAACTTGACTGCCTTGTCCAGTTTGCGAAAGATTTCAGGTCGGGTCACTTTGGCGTAAGCCTCTCTGGACAAGGCATAATACTTCGGTGCCGAAAGACCCGAGCATACACCGTGCTTGTTCCACTGATGCCACGCTAAGCCAGACGTGCCCATAACGTCCGCCATGTCGCGAGTCATCGCGCGCGATGGGTTGCGTTCCACAGTCGGACAAAAGGACGGCCAGCCGCGATGGTATTGCGGCCAAAGCCCGTGCATCACCCACCCGAAATCCGCATCCGTATCGCATTGCGGCGACTGGCGCGCATCACCTTCGATCGCGCACCATGTCGGTGACCAGCTCAAAGAGAGGACATAATAATCGAACTCTCCTGATCGTTCTCCCTTGGCCCAAGCCAAAGAACCCATCATTAAACCCAATAAAGCCAGCACCAATACCCGCATTACCTCTTCCCTCTTTTGCCTTGCGCGACTATAAGCCCGCCAAGTTCCCTGACAATGGAAACCCGTCCCGGCCGACCCGGGACCTCCCGGAGACTTCCGGGAGCGCGAAAAAGCTATGCGTAAGGAGACGCGAGATGGGCAAACCGATTATGGCAAAAGCCACCGCCGTCTGGCTGGTGGACAACACGACGCTGACGTTCAAGCAGATCGCCGATTTCACGGGCATGCACGAGCTTGAGGTTCAGGGCATCGCAGATGGAGATGTCGCTGCCGGCGTCAAGGGTTTTGACCCGATCGCCAACAACCAGCTGGACGCTGAAGAGATCAAAAAGGCCGAAGAGAGCCCGGCGTACACGCTCAAGCTCAAGCATTACGCCGCAGCGCTGGGCGAAGAAAAACGCCGTGGACCGCGCTATACGCCGCTTTCCAAACGTCAGGACCGTCCGGCGTCGATCCTCTGGCTGGTCAAGTTCCATCCAGAACTCAGCGATGGGCAGATTTCAAAACTGGTTGGTACCACGAAGCCGACCATTCAGGCGATCCGCGAACGGACCCACTGGAACATCAACAACATCCAGCCAATCGATCCCGTCGCACTTGGCCTTTGTAAACAGTCCGAACTGGACGCAGCCGTCGCCAAAGCCGCAAAAAAGCAAGAAGCCGTGATGACCGATGATGAGCGTCGCAAACTTGTTTCGACCGAACAGAGCCTCGAGATGGATTCCGAACCGCGCCTGCCGTCGGCCATTGAAGGTCTAGAGAGCTTCAGCCTGTCTGGATCGTCCGATGACGAAGAAGAGACCGGGAAGAATGAAAACTATGCTGACGCGGACAGCTTCTTTAATCTGCCCGATGGCACCCATGATGATGACGATGAAGACAACGGCTCCAAGAACTGATCGTCGCGTTTGACCAATCAGAAACCCGGCCCGCACTGCGGAGCCGGGTTTTTTCATGCCCTAAGACGTCTTGCGCATTTCCTTGGGCGCGCCGGTCGCCATGTCGGTGCCCATGTACGCTTGACCGTCCTCTTTCCAGCCAGCAAAGCCGCCGGCCATATGCGCGATGCGGTCTTCGCCATGCGCAAGGCAAAGCTTGGCCACGCGCGCTGAACGGACACCTGATCCGCAATGAAATACAATCTGTTTTTTGGATTGATCCGGCATGTGGTTGGGCTCGAACGCCTGCATAGGGGCGAGCAAGGCTCCGTTTATCCGCTCAAGCCCAAATTCCTGCGGGGTACGAACGTCAATTAGAACAATTTTATCCTCAGCAAAGGCCGCGGCCACCTCTGCAGGTGTCCAATGTTCAAGCGTTCCGTTTTCTGTTTGTTCGATATCCATGCGTGCCTCCAGCAACCGATTCAGCGATATTTAAACTCGCTTTTGTCATCTCTAACGTATGACACACAGAGATTCACGCTAAGATGGGACACTCTCGGTAACTGGCGGCTGGTCAACAGCATTCAACTGAGTCAAAGGCAATATCTAGGCCGTCTTGGCAACCTTGTTCGACCGATTGGACACTGCGGTCATAAGGGCCTCGACCTCGAACTTTTTCAATACCGGCCGCGCGACTTGCGTATGGCTCACGGTGCCAAGTTTCAGGTCGTCAGCCGCATCCCAATTCTGGGTATGGGTGGCCTCATCGGCTTCGTTGTTTTCCACAAACAGGCTCTCGGCCGTAACACCGTTTGCCTTTAGAATGTGATGATCACTCAACAAAATCTGGTAGTATTCAAGATATAACGCCAAAGGCATCACCGCCTCTGCGCCAAGCCCAATAAAGTCTTTGGCAACCGCCAAAACCTCGGACGCATCGAACATCAATTCTGCCATCGGGCTCGAGATCATGATCCGCTGCTCTGGGGAGACCAGCAAGGGTCTCGACGCGCCTAAGAAGCCATCAGGCAGGCGGATTGGTTTGAGATGTGGTTGCTCTGCCAGCCTCGTGTAGGGCATCGTGATCTTGCGCATACGTACAATCGGCTGTGCCCCTGCATCTGCCGTCATGACAAGATCGCCAGCCCGGAGGTCTTGAATGCGCGTCTGACCTGCTGCAGTTTCAATCCATGTTCGTGCGACGAACGCTGACGCCGCCGATATATCTGGGATTGCCGAGGCACTGACGGCATTGTCCGTCTGACGCAACAGCGCTGCGCTGTATAAAGCGCCGTTCGCCGAGGTGGTGTTGCTTTGAATGCGTAGGTTATTCGCCATAGGTGTCACACGCCGCCTGTTCCAACTTGAGGTACAACAGTGCTGCAAGGGTCGTGCCAACTCAGACGGCGTTGGGCAAAAAATTATGTCGACTTTATATTGGCTTACGCGCGTTCATCGCTGCTGTGATCGTGCCTTCGTCAAGGTAATCAAGCTCACCGCCAATCGGTACGCCTTGCGCCAGCGATGTCATGGTCACGCGCCCTTCAAGCTGATCGGCTATGTAATGCGCGGTGGTTTGCCCATCGATCGTGGCGTTCAAAGCAAGGATCACTTCTGTGATTTCTTCGCTGTCGACACGCGAAGATAGCTTGGGAATACGCAACTCTTCTGGCCCAACCTGATCCAGGGCAGACAGCGTGCCGCCCAGAACATGATACCGGCCTTTGAACACCCCCGCACGTTCCATCGCCCAAAGGTCAGAGACGTCCTCGACCACGCAAAGCAGACCGTTGTTGCGTTCATTGTCTTGACAGATGTCGCAAATATCCTGCGTGCCGACATTGCCGCAGTTTAGACACTCGCGCGCGTCTTGCGCGACCCGGGTCATCAATTCGGCCAGTGGTCCCAACAGCAGCCCACGCTTGCGGATCATGTGAAGCACAGCACGACGCGCCGACCGGGGTCCAAGACCCGGCAGCCGCGCCATAATCGCAATAAGCGCCTCTATGTCGCCGCCGTCACGCATGTGTCAGGTCCAACCGTTCGCGAAGGGAGTGTGTGTGTCCACACCTAAGATCAAAACGGCAGGTTCATCCCCGGCGGTAGGCCCAGACCTTCGGTCAGCTTGGACATTTCTTCTTGCGCCTTGGCCTGTGCCTTTTGCTGCGCGTCCTTGATCGCAGCGAGGATCAGGTCTTCGACCACTTCCTTGTCATCACCATTAAAGATCGACGGGTCGATATCCAGGGCGGTCAGCTCACCCTTAGCTGTTGCCGTTGCTTTGACGAGACCCGCGCCGCTTTCGCCGGTGACGGTCATATTGGCCATCTCTTCCTGCATCTCGGCCATCTTGCCCTGCATTTCCTGCGCGGCTTTCATCATCTTGGCCATATCGCCCATTTGGCCCAAACCCTTGAACATAAGTCTCTCCGTAGGTCAGCGCCCCTTAAGCGGTGGCGCGGTGTAAAAGATCATCCCTACACATATTGCAGCGATGATGCCGATGAACAAGGCAGGCGACCCGACGCAACCTTCCGCCATCGCCAATTTTCGCGAGGCCGGGGCCAGCATTGTTAGAAAGGTGACAAAGGCCGTCCAGCCAAGTACCGCCGCAAGTGACCCCCACTGGCTTTTGAACCGGATGGCAGCGACTGTGCCCAACATCAGAATCAACGCAGCAGGGGAGGATGCAAGAAACACCGCCTCCTGAACCGCACTTACCGGTGCGCCATCCCAATCTGGGCGTTGCAGCGCGCAATCCTGAGCCAATGCCATGCCGGGCATCAGCGACAGGATCAGTCCTCCTCGAACGGGTCCCATTCATCTTCCACTTCGGGCAGCGCTTCTGCTTCTGCTTCAGCCGCCAGTTGGTCGGGGGTGCGCACCTCTTCTATTGCCGCGCCGGGAAAGGCCGCCAAGACGGCTTTGACCAATGGGTGTTCTGCGGCTTCGGCCTTGATCGCCATGTCTGCTGCATCGCGGGTTTCAACGATTGTCGACGCCTTTGATCCGTTGACCAGTGTGACCGCCCAACGGTTACCTGTCCAACGCTGCAACGTCCCGCCAAGACGCTGTGCCAGATCGCTTGGTGCGTTGTTGGTTGGTGTAAATTCGATCCGGCCGGGTTGATACGCAGCAAGACGCACGCAGCCCTCGACCTCGACCAAAAGCTTTACGTCGCGATTCGAACGGATCAATTCAACCACATGTTCGAACGTGGGATAGCGGGCAAGCGCCTGTTCTGCGGCAACGGCAACCGCAGCTCCGCCATGAGATGCGTGCGGACCAGAAGACGGTGAATGATGGGTTGGGGCAGGGGAGCCGGCCGCGTGAGTCCGTGTCGCCCCGCCTGTGTTCATCCCGCCGCCAGACGGCGGAGGAGGGGGCGGTGGCGCATCTTGCAACCGCTTTAGTAAGTCTTCGGGGCTGGGCAGCTCTGACACGTGGGTCATGCGAATGATCGCCATTTCGGCAGCCATCATCGCATTCGGCGCTTGGGCCACTTCGTCCAGCGCCTTGAGCAGCATTTGCCACAGCCGGGTCAAAGGACGCATTCCCAAGGCCTCGGCCATTTCCTGACCGCGTTGTCGTTCATCAGGGCTGATCGTCGGATCTTCGGCCGCTTCTGGCGTGATTTTGACCACGGAAATCCAATGTGTGATCTCAGCCAGATCGCGCAGCACTGCCATCGGGTCAGCACCATCCGCGTATTGCGCGCTTAATTCCGTCAACGCGCCCGCCGCATCCCCCCTCATCACCAGATCGAACAGGTCGAGAACGCGACCACGGTCGGCGAGGCCCAGCATCGCGCGGACCTGATCGGCGGTGGTTTCGCCCGCGCCGTGGCTGATCGCCTGATCCAAAAGCGATGTTGCATCTCGCGCCGAGCCCTCGGCAGCACGGGTGATCAAGGCCAGTGCATCGTCCGTGATCTCGGCAGATTCAGCACCTGCAATTCGACGCAGCAGGGCGATCATCATCTCGGGCTCAATGCGCCGCAGATCAAACCGCTGACAGCGCGACAGGACGGTGACCGGAACTTTGCGGATCTCGGTCGTGGCGAAGATAAACTTCACGTGCGCGGGTGGCTCTTCAAGCGTCTTTAAGAGCGCGTTGAAAGCGCTCGTCGACAGCATGTGAACTTCGTCGATTATGTAAATTTTGTAGCGCGCTGACGCCGCGCGATAGTGGACCGAATCGATAATCTCGCGAATATCACCGACACCGGTGCGCGATGCGGCGTCCATCTCCATCACATCGACATGACGGCCTTCCATGATCGCGACGCAATGCTCGCACTGACCGCATGGATCGGTGGTCGGACCGCCGCTTCCATCGGTGCCAACACAGTTCAACCCCTTGGCAATGATCCGCGCCGTAGTGGTTTTGCCAATGCCGCGAATCCCGGTCATCACAAAGGCCTGCGCAATGCGGTCCGCCTCAAACGCGTTCTTGAGCGTGCGCACCATCGCCTCTTGTCCAACAAGATCGGCAAAGGTTTCGGGGCGATACTTGCGGGCAAGCACCTGATAAGGGGTCGCGTCGGTCATTCAGGTATCCTTGGTTCGACTTTGAACCTAAGCTGCACGCGGCCTAGCGTCCACCACTTGCCGCGCAAATTACAGACTATCCGTTCCAGCGCACGGTCCCGGCCTCGGCCACATCATAGCCTTTGAGTGTCGCAGCATGTGCGACAAATTCAGATGTGCGTAGAAACTGAATGAAGCGCTGCATTGGTGGTTCGAAATACGCGCGACGGCTGACCAGCAGATCAAAGCGTTCTTTAATCAATGGCACATAGCCGAGATGGTGTTGCGCAGCGAGCGCCTCAAGCCCGAATGTTGCATCCGATGCGCCAGATGCCACGTCAAGCACAGCATCCGCCTCGCTCCGTGCAACCGGACGCATTTGGATGGTCTCGGGCAGGATATCCGCCTCTTGCAGCAGATGGTCGAACAAACTGCGCGTTCCGGCCCCAACCTGTCGCGGTGTCATGCTGCGCCCGGCAAGATCAACCAGTGATGTGATTTGCGGTGCAAGCTCTGCACGTAAGACCAATCCGCGCTGCCGCGTGGCAAAGGCCAGCAACACCGCGTCGGAGCCTGAAAACGCAGCTTCGACCTCCGTGATATTCCACTCGGTACTGGCCGCATCGAACATGTGTAATCCAGCCGCCACACCTTCGCTGGCAGCAAACCTGTCCAACCCGTCTTGCGAGCCGTCAAAAAACGTGGCGATTCCGCATTCCGACTGACGTAGGGCCCAGTCCAATAGCGGGTCGTGACTGCCCAGAAAGACGGCGGGGCGCGCGCCCTCGGCCTGTACGGCACCCGTCTGACCCTTTTCGAGCCAACGGCGCACCGCCTTTTCGGGAAAAAGCAGTTTTCCCGTCACCTTGGAGCACGGCACAGCGCCGCTCGAGGCCAAATCATAGACCTTGCGTTCCTTGATCCGCAAAAGCGCGGCCAATTCTGGCACGGTCAGATACCGGTCTTCATGGGATGTGTCAGTTTTCGCCATATCGGCGCGACTATGTCCGACACTAGGTCGCGCGGCAAGACAGAGTGATGGTCGTTTTGCGGCATAATGCCTGAGTGCCCAAGTCTGGCTTTTATAGCCAAACCCTGCATTCTGGGCACACCGATATCAGCGCGCAGAGGTTAGAGATGTCCCCAATGGACCGATACGATCCACGCGATGGAGAAATCGTCAACGACAAAACCCATTCGCCTGACGCAACGGTTCAGTTCATTGGTGTAATCCGAACACCTTACATCACCCGCGATATGTGTCCGCGTCAGGGGAAGCTAGACGGCCCTGACTGCGCGATCGAACTGTTGCCCGAATTTGTGCCCGCGTTGAAAGGGATCGAAAAGTACGAATTTCTCGATATTTTGTACTGGCTGCATCAATCTCGACGCGATTTACTGCAGCAAAGCCCCAAAAGCGACGGTATCACCACGGGTACCTTCGCATTGCGGTCTCCAGTGCGTCCAAACCCAATCGGCGTGTCCCGCGTTCGTTTGATCCGGCAAGAAGGGGCTAAGCTGGTCGTTAAGGGTCTGGATTGCCTTGATAAAACTCCTCTGATCGATATCAAGCCAGAACGATGCGGGTACACAGTGCAGGCCCCAGACAAAGTGGCTGATGTAACCTGACAGTGGCAAAATGCCTCGTCTTGTAACTTCTTTTGAATTGCAGCGTAGGCGGAACGTGCAGGATGGGGTAGAACGCATCACCACAGATAACAAAAGCAGGCATATGTCCGAGCAGTTTACAATCAGCGGGCATGCGTCCGCAGCCACGCCTCCCTCCGCAAAAGATTGGGTCAAGGTACTCGCCAAATACCGCGAACCGAACGCCGTTCGTAGCTCATTTGAACTTGCCGTCACGCTTGGCCCGTTCATTGCGCTTTGGGCCGCTGCATGGTGGGCGATGGGTGTAAGCTATTGGCTTACTTTGGCAATTTCATGCGTGAACGCGGCGTTTCTTCTGCGTTTGTTTATCATCCAGCATGATTGTGGGCACGGATCGTTCTACAACAACCGCACGCTCAGCGATTGGCTGGGGCGCGTCCTTGGGGTGTTGACGCTGACGCCATATGACGTCTGGCGGCGGACCCATTCGATCCATCATGCATCGCACGGAAATCTTGAACGACGCGGCATCGGGGATGTCCATACGATGACGGTGGCCGAGTATCAGGCGCTCTCTGGTTGGAGCAAACTGATGTACCGGCTGTATCGTCACCCGATCATCTTGTTTGGGCTTGGGCCGGGATACTTGTTCCTTTTGCAAAACCGCATCCCGCTTGGCCTGATGTCGAGCGTGCGGTATTGGGCCAGCGCGATGGGCACCAATGCAGCCATCCTCGCGGGGCTGCTGATCATGCTCTATTTCGGTGGGCTGATGCCTATCCTGTTGATTTTCCTACCATCGACCCTGCTTGCTGCAACAGCAGGCGTTTGGCTGTTCTATGTTCAGCACCAGTTCGAGACCACATTGTGGGACGAAGAGGAAAACTGGCAATTGCACGACGCGGCGCTGCACGGCAGCTCTTACTATGTGTTGCCGTCGGTTCTTCAGTGGCTGAGTGGCAATATCGGCATTCACCATGTGCACCACCTTTACAGCCGCATCCCGTTCTATCGTCTTCCCGAAGTGGTGCGTGATCACGGTACGCTTGCCGATCACAACCGCATGACGATCCGCGAAAGCTTTGCCAACGCGCGTTTACACCTGTGGGACGAAGGATCGCGACGGTTGTTGTCGTTCCGCCAGGCGCAATCGCTCTGATCGAACCGGATGCGTAGGTCGGGCGAATTGCTCGGCATATTTTCATCACAACAACACAAACAAAAAGGCCGCCTCGAAAGGCGGCCTTTTCACTATCTTGTAAGCGGTGATTAACGCTTGGCTAATCTAGCATCTTCAAAAATCACGCATTATCAATGGGTAAGAGTATTTATGAGCGCTGTGTAAATGATTTGTTAATCACACTCTGGCCCAGCAGTCCATTTACTTACTCTAATTGGAACGCGCCTTCGTTGCCAGCACAACCGCCTTGTCCAACTCACCGCTCTCAGCAGCCAGCTTAAACGCTTCAAGCACGCCAGCAACATCTTCCAGCTTGTCCACAAACACAGCGTTGCTTTTGCCGTTGATGTTCAAAATACGGCTACCGTAACGACACTGAACGTAGAAGCCGTTGTCTTGCTCAAAAAACCAAGCCCGAACACGCTTGTCGTGCTCAACACGTACCCGCTCGCCAGCTTCGTTTTGCTGCCAGCGCTTGGTCTTTACCGTATATTCCTCGCCTTTAAGCGCCGCGCTCAATACTCGAAGTTGCTCTTCAATAGCAGCAACCAACTTTTCCCGACGCGCAATGACAGGGTCTTTGTGAACATTGCGCTGTACGGTTTTGAGGTTCAGTTTTGCTAGATGTGACATAGCTTAGAGCTCCGTAACTGATTGATATAAAATAATTAAATTCTCAAACCTCATAGAGCTACCGAAAATATTCAGCCTTTGACGACAAAGGATAAATAACTGTGAAAGGAACGCAGTTATGAAAAAAAATTGGAGAAATGAAACGCACGAAGCTTGGGTCGAGGACATAATAAACAACGGCTATGACACCGTTGGTGTGATAAAATTTGACAACGGCCGTTACATCAAACCCAAGCAAGCTCTCGCTCTCTACAAAGCATACTGGCACAAGGTGGACAGAACGCTTTTTGGGTGCGCAGCCGACAAAGGCTACGGTGTACAGCGATGGTGCTTTTCGGAACTTGGCGCAGATGATCGCAATCTACACTTACACTTTGTCGCCAAGTCACCTTTCGACACAGACGCGTTTTGCGCTGTGTTAAACGGCCTTTGGTCCGACTTCCACGTTCGTACAGCTCATAGCAGCTACAATTGGATCACGCCTATACAGCATAGGTCCAAAGCAGCAGCGTACACAGCCAAAAGCACCAAGCAATTCAAGTGCGACAAGATCGGTCTTGGTAATTGTTTTCAACCATCTCCCGACCTAACACACGACACATTTGACGCGGCAGCACAGGCAAGACGCATAACGAACAGGCTCACAGACGAACAATTTGAACAGGCATTTTTTCAACTCAAAAGGCAAATAGCGGAAACTGATAAAAGGCTCACGCATAGGCAAAGCAGAGCATAATCTGCGCACTTAATCTCTCAACAAAGGCTCGAACAGGCACGCTGCGGAATTGCTAGGCATACCGCATCTCATAGGCACGACGAAAATCTGAAGCTTCAAAGAAAAGCGTTGGTGTGCGCAGCCAACGCTTATCTTCAGCATATCAAAAACAAAAACAAAAACAAAAAATACTCACTCAAACACACAACGGTAAATACATAGAGGCATACGACAATGACATTACTTGAAAATACATACAGGCAACTGCGCAACGCTGGACTTGTTGACAGCGCTGAGGCGTTTAGCAGCACTTATTTGAACAAAAGCAAAAACTGGTACGCATACCAAAAGCACACGGGACGCGACTACAGCGTCGATGCTGCGATACAGTGTTTACGCGGCATACGCGATAGTAAAAGAAAACATTCGCGTAATGAATTCCAACATCTTGCGCTTGACGACGTTGAAAAAAATTTAATGTCTTACCTTAAAACTAAACATATGATTAGCGACGTGGTACGCAAATAACAGGCGGTTTTTAAAGAATATAACTCAGTATTTTACCTATATAAAGAAAATAGACAATAACGTGATAGACTACGCGCTAGTATTCGAACAAGGCGACTTGTCGAACGTTGATATTGCTTGGTGATAAATTAAGTTTTATTTGGTTCAAGATACGCAGTTTTGCGTCTAAGTCGTCGTCATCAATGGCTGATGAGTTAAAGTCCACAAAAATATCAATAGCATCTGTATTTTCACAGATTGCGGCGGGTACATCAAAGGATATGTTGTCAGATTTGTCTTTCTCGACGCCTCCAAATACTTTGTAAATTGTTTCGTTGTTCGTCCCAATATGTTCAATCATCAATGCCAACCAATCAAAATCGTCACCATAGTTCTCAGCAATAAAAGAAACTTCGGACGCATTTTGATTACAAAGATTTATGGAGATAACTGCTTTCTTTTGCTCAAAGCTTCCAAAAAACCAGCTTGCTGTAGCTACACTTACGACGACAAGTGCCGCTGCTAAGAAATATTTTTTCATAAATTTACGCTCAGAGCTTTGTTTGGTTGCGGTAACACACTGGTTTTGCTTCTTAAGGAACGTCTGAAAAACCTCGCGTGCTG
>NZ_CBFHLV010000009.1:0-73579 GCF_965656765.1 Marivita sp.
GCGACCATCTTGTCGCTGATCGCATTTGCGACATCATCAAATCTGAACATGCCCGCCTCTTCTGCCATCTGGGTATGATAAACCGAATGCAGCAGAAGGTCGCCCAATTCGCCCTTCAAGTCATCCCAGGCCTCGCGCTCAATAGCATCTGCCACCTCATAGGCTTCTTCGATCGTGTAGGGGGCAATCGACGCGAAATCCTGTTCAATGTCCCATGGGCAACCGGTTTCAGGGTCGCGCAGGCGGCGCATGATCTCAAGCAGTCGGGGCATCCCCCCCTTGGGATCGTGGATCAGGTCATCGGACATTGCAGGCCTCCGTGCTTCGGGATTAGATGCAGGGATGCGGTATCGCGGCAGGGGAGTCCAGACATGGCCATCATCAACCGGATCGGCGACTACGCCGAGGACATGAAGACCTGGCGGCGACATCTGCATATGCATCCGGAGTTGAGCCTTGATTGCTACGAAACAGCCACCTTTGTTGTTGAGCGTCTCAAAGAGTTTGGCGTTGATGAAATCCACGAAGGCATCGCGCAATCCGGTTTGGTGGCGCTGATCCACGGGCAGGGAGACGGCCCGGTGACAGGTCTGCGCGCGGACATGGATGCGCTGCCGATGGATGAAAGGACCGGCGCTGAATGGGCCTCGATCATTCCCGGCAAGATGCATGCCTGCGGTCATGACGGGCATACAACGATGCTCTTGGGCGCTGCGCGCTATCTGGCAGAGACCCGCAATTTCAAAGGCACAGTGGCCCTTATCTTTCAGCCAGCCGAAGAAACACTAGGTGGCGGGCGCATCATGGTCGAAGAAGGCATGATGGACCGCTTTGGCATCGAAGAGGTCTATGCCCTGCACACCGATCCGTTTTCCGAGGAAGGGCAGTTGCGCACAACGCCGGGTCCGATCATGGCGGCGGTGGATGATTTTCATATCACTGTGCGCGGTGTTGGCGGCCACGGGGCGTATCCCTCGGCCTGTAAAGACCCAATGCCCTGTGCCTTGGCCATCGGTCAGGCGTTGCAGACGATCGTGTCGCGCAACACCGATCCGCTCTTGCCGCTTGTTGTGTCACTGACCATGATCTCGGGAGGGACAGCTACAAATATTATCCCTGAAACGGTCAGCATGTCTGGCACCGTGCGCAGCTTTGATCCCGCTTTGCGCAATATGGTCGAACAGCGGGTTTCCGAGATCGCCCAAGGGCAAGCTGCCAGCTATGGTGTCGAGGTCGAGGTGGATTACGTGCGGAACTATCCCGCGACGGTTAATCACGCGGCACAGGCTGAATTCGCGGGTCGCGTGGCCAAAGACGTGGTTGGCGAGGCCAAGACTGTGACGGATCTCAGACCGGAAATGGGTGCCGAGGATTTCTCCTATATGCTCGAAGCGCGCCCGGGGGCGTTTCTGTTTTTGGGGCAGGGGGTCGGTCCGTCCTGTCACCATCCAGCGTTCGATTTCAACGACGACGTCGCGACGATTGGCGCGTCCTTTTTCGCGCGCCTCATTGAAACCCGGCATGGAGTGTAACCGATGGCGCTTGAAGACGCGAAAACCCAGATCGACCATGCGTTTACCCGCGATGACCTCAAAGGTGCGAGTTTCGAGAATGCCTTTGCCGGGGCCACATCGTTTTTGCGGCGCAGATACACCAAGGACCTAAGTCACGTGGATGTCGCCATCACTGGCGTGCCGTTCGACCAAGCTGTGACCAATCGAACGGGTACCCGCTTCGGTCCGCGGGCGATCCGCGAGGCGTCTTCGCTTCAGCCATACGACATGCCCTATGGCTGGGGGTACAATGTGCTCGAAGAATTCGCGATTGCGGATTACGGCGATCTGGCCTTTGACTACGCCAAGACGTCGGAATTTCCTGAAACGCTCAAATCGCATATTGCTGGTATACTTGCGACTGACACGGCGACAGTCACGCTTGGGGGGGATCACTACATCACGCTGCCGATCCTTGAGGCCTATGCCGAGAAATACGGACCACTCTCCTTGCTTCAGTTTGACGCCCACACCGACACATGGACTGACGACGACATGGACCGGATCGACCACGGTACGTTCCTTTACAAAGCGGTCAAGCTTGGGCTTGTGGACCCAAGCCGCTCGGTTCAGGTCGGTATCCGCACCGACAACCCGGACACTCTGGGTTTCAACATTATCGATGCCCGCGAAATGCACCGCATGGGGCCCGAGGCAGTGGCCGAACAAATCTGCGAAATCCTAAAGGATTACCCGACATACCTCACCTTCGACATTGACTGCCTTGACCCTGCCTTTGCCCCGGGCACGGGCACGCCTGTCTGGGGCGGTCCGTCCAGCGCGGATATGGCGGTGATCCTGCGGAATATCGCCGGGATTGAATTGATGGGCGGTGATGTGGTTGAAGTCAGCCCACCTTTCGATACTACGGGCGCAACGGCAATTGCGGGCGCCCATGTGGCGACAGAGATTCTGTCGCTCTGGGGGTGGACTCGCCGCGCCTAAAGTTCAGTTCAGGTGGTCAAGGGGCAGGTGCCCCGTCGAGGCAAGGATAAGGACGTCGTGAAAGTGTTTTTCTGGGCGGTGGTTTTGATTGTGGTTGCGGGTTTGGCGTGGATCAGGCTTGCCCCGTCCGATCCCGCCGTTTGGCATGTGGACCCCAAGGTGACTGCGGATCAGGATTTGGCCGGTGGCGTGCGCCGTCGCATACCTGCCGAAGAGGGCAATTTTGCCGAACTGGACCGCATCATCCTTGCCACGCCGCGCACCGAAGTACTGGCAGGCAGCGTGGAAGAGGGCAAAGTCACCTACATCACGCGTTCGCAGTGGATGGGCTTTCCCGATTATACCACAGTCATGCAGAACAACGATGTCCTCGAGCTCTTCGCCCGGCTGCGCTTTGGGCAGTCCGACATGGGCGTGAATAAGGCGCGCGTGGACGGTTGGCTCAAGCGGTTGTCGGTACAATAGTTCCAGACGACGCAGCTTGCAGTTTGTGTCTGGCCCAGAGCCTATTTGGTCATGCGCCCGCCGGCCAAGGCTCGCGGATCAGCGCACCCGATGATTGAAGTATCCCCTCGCGCAAGACCCATTTTGGCGCAAACGGATTCGGATGGCGCATTTCCCGGCTCAACTCCGGTCATGAAATCACCAAACCCAAACAGGGCCTCCATCTGAAGTAACGCGTGCGCTCCAAGAATAAGCGACAGGCGTTGCCCACGTCGCTCGGGGTCAGTGGCAAGCATCCCCCACCATGCCTGCTTGCCATGTTCCGGATGATCTTCGTGAGCAAAAGCAGATGACGCCGCGCAAGACACGACCTTAGAGGTCGGGTCTACGGCCACCAAGCACACGGCAGGCCGAAAAAGGCCGCGCAAGGCCTCTCCGCAAAGCGGTAGAACACCACAGCCCAACGCCATTTCAGCAAGGGAGTCCAAATAGCCGTGTGGCGTTGATCGATCCAGTTGTCTCATCGTCAGGTCGTCCGGAAGCGTATGTGTCGAAACAATCCTTTGCGCCGCCCGGATGGCAGACCCTGACCCCTGCCATTTGTCATACTGCACTGGCACCAAGTCTTGCGCCGCCAACGACGTCTTGATGGCATCGACTTGGGTCGATGGGACGGCACCATAAGCTGCGTTTCCCTGTGCGATTGCCAAGGCAGCGAGTAGCTCAGTGTCGCCGTCCTCCACTCCGACAAGACCCACCGTACGCCCGTAATAACTATAGCGCCGGTCTTGCCCTAGCAAAGCCGCCATCGCTCTCCCACGTCGCAACACGGCACGTTGATCGTCATTGCCAAAGAATTCATCTTTCACGGCGGTTCCACCCCTCGGCTTGCGGAAACCAAAGTTTGTGCGATGCAAGACCAGCGGTCAAAACAAAATGGACGTCAGCGCAGTCCAACCAAATGGTCCAAGTCGAAAGAAGCTGCACCAAACGGTTTGCGCCCGAAATCCGCTGAAACACATCTTTCTGGCAAACCATTTCCTCCGCAAACCTCAACACGCTATTGACCGTCCGCTTCGGATGTCCGACAGAACCGCATGATCCCAGAAGACCGCCTGCACCAGATCACATCGCGTTTTGAATACCTTGAGGCCCAGATGGCCGAAGGGTCAGGCGATATTGCGGCACTGGGCAAGGAATACTCTGACCTGCGCCCCGTGGTGGAGCAAATCACCGAATGGAAGCAGATCCGCGCCGATATCGCGGATGCACAAGCGATGCTGGACGATCCGGAAATGCGCGAACTGGCTCAAGAGGAACTTCCCGACCTCAAGGCGCGCTTGCCAGAGGTTGAACACGCCCTTCAACTGGCGCTCTTGCCTCGAGACAAAGCCGATGCGCGGCCAGCCATGCTCGAAATCCGCCCCGGCACCGGTGGCGAAGAGGCTGCGTTATTCGCCGGTGATCTTTTGCGCATGTACCAACGCTATTCCGAGGCGCAGGGCTGGCGCTTCGAGATAATAGAAGAACAATCCACGGAAATCGGCGGCATAAAGGACGTGACGGCCCATATCACTGGATCAGACGTGTTCGCCCGGCTCAAATACGAATCCGGCGTGCATCGCGTTCAACGCGTACCCGAGACAGAGTCAGGTGGGCGCATCCACACATCTGCCGCCACCGTGGCCGTTCTGCCCGAGGCCGAGGATGTGGATATCCAGATCAACACAAACGACCTTCGCATCGACACCATGCGCAGCTCTGGCGCGGGGGGACAGCACGTCAACACCACCGATTCGGCGGTGCGGATCACCCACATTCCCAGCGGAATTGTCGTCACCAGTTCCGAAAAATCCCAACATCGCAACCGCGAGATTGCCATGCAGGTCTTGCGCACGCGTCTGTTCGACATGGAGCGACAGAAGGTTGATGCCGAAC
This sequence comes from Marivita sp., assembly GCF_965656765.1. GTDB lineage: Bacteria > Pseudomonadota > Alphaproteobacteria > Rhodobacterales > Rhodobacteraceae > Marivita. The sequence continues at coordinate 4,881 of NZ_CBFHLV010000009.1, forward strand.
GTTCAGCTGACCGCAAATCCCAGGTGGGCAGTGGCGATCGATCCGAACGCATCCGCACGTACAACTTCCCGCAAGGCCGTCTGACGGACCATCGCATTGGCCTGACGCTCTACAAGCTCGACGCAGTGATGGCAGGTGATCTGGACGATATCATCGACGCGTTGACCGCAGATGCACAGGCCACGATGCTGGCTGAAATGACGTGACCCACGATCCAAAAGAGGCGCTTCAAGACGCCCGTCGGCAACTTGAGATCGCCGGGTCTCCAAGTGCCGCACGCGATGCCAGCGTGCTGATGGATATCGTACAAGGCGACGCCCCCCCGTGGACAGAATTGACCGATGATCAGATCGCCCAACTGCAACACCTGATCCAGCGCCGCGTTCAACGCGAACCAATAAGCCATATCATCGGCAAACGCGCATTCTGGATGCATGACTTTGAGGTCACGCCTGATGTGCTTGATCCGCGCCCGGATACCGAAACGCTGGTCGAGGCGGCACTGACACAGTCATTCCAAACTGTGTTGGACCTTGGCACCGGATCCGGCTGTATCCTGATCTCACTTTTGCACGAACGCCTTGGTGCGCATGGGACCGGAACCGATGTCTCAGCTGCAGCGCTTGGTGTGGCAAAACGCAACGCGGACAAAGTCGGGGTCGCGGATCGCGTGTCTTGGACAATGTCTGACTGGTTTTCGGACGTAACTGGTACGTACGATCTGATCGTGTCCAATCCGCCCTATATCGCGCTGGACGAAATGGCCGGGCTTGCCCCCGAACTTTCCCACGAGCCGCGCATGGCGCTTACAGACGAACAGGACGGTCTGTCCGCCTATCGCGCTATAACCCGCAATGCCTTGCGCCACATGACGCCCAAGGGCCGTTTGATGGTCGAAATTGGACCGACACAAGCGGCTGCCGTGACCGCGCTTTTTACTGCCAACGGATTGAGCAATGTCAGCACCCAAAAAGACCTCAATGGCCGCGATCGCGTGGTATGTGGCGCATTCCTGCCGCAAACCGACCAGTGATCGGCAGAATCCGAAGCATTTGTGGTAAATTATGCTTGTAAGCAACGGTCGGACATGATTACTCAGGTACACCACAGCGGTCGAGGCAGGGTTATACCCCTCTCGCGTGGTTGTTAAGCCCTTACATGGATGCAATTGCACAAGACCCGCGCACAAAGCGCACACAGCAATCGCAAAAACAGCTGAAAGAAGGCTGGAAAGTTACAGATGCGTTCTTCAAACAAACGTTCGCGGAATAAGAATAACCGCAATCGCCCGAATTCGGTAGGAAATGTCGTCAACCGTGTGTTCGACAGTTCAGGCCCCGAAGGAAAGGTGCGTGGTACGCCGCAACAGATTATCGACAAGTACAACCAACTCGCGCGGGACGCTCAATTGAGCAATGATCGCGTGAATGCGGAAAACTTCCAACAGCACGCTGAACATTACATGCGCCTGCTGAGCGAAGCACAGCGTGAACAAGACGCCCGTCGCGAGCAGCAGGAGCGCGAGAACCGCGAACGTCAGCAGCAACGCGATGCCGAACGCCCTCAGCGCAACGATCAGCAGCAGACGCAACAGGATGCGCCGGCGCAGGCCCAAACCTCCGATCCGGCCAACGCACCGCAGCCTGATGTTGTCGATACATCAAACGGTGCGTCCGATACTGGCCTCGTGGAAACACCCGAAGCGAAAGCCGAGGAAAAGCCAAAGAAACCCCGTGCGCCGCGCAAACCGCGCAAAAAGCCCGAACCCAAGGCTGAACAAAAAGACGCCCCGGCTGAGGCAGAGCAAAAGACACCAGACGCCGCCGAGTAATGTGTGTGGCGTCGGTTGGGCCTATTTGGCCTCGACGTTTGCCATCCCAGCACTCACAAAGCTTGGCTAAGCCAAGCGCCGTGCCAACGCGCAGAACGCCTCGACTGAGACACGTTCGGCGCGTTCTGTGGGTGGGATACCCACAGCATTCAGATGATCCTCGATATCAGGTGACAGCCCTTTCAACGAGGCGCGTAGCATCTTGCGCCGCTGATTGAACCCGGCCGCGACCACCCGTTCCAGAACCTTCGCATCTGCCTCGAATCGAGGCGCGGGTAGGGCGCGCAGATGCACCACGGCAGAACTCACCTTTGGCGGCGGGCTGAATGCCTCTGGCGGCAGATGCATCGCGATATGCGCATCACAGCGCCACTGGGCGAACACCGCCAGCCGCCCATAAGCTTTGTCGCCCGGTTTTGCGACAATGCGCTGCGCCACCTCTTTCTGGAACATCAGAGTCAGCGAAGTCCAAACCGGCGGCCACTCAGCCGGGGTCAGCCATCGCACCAGCAATTCAGTGCCCACATTGTAGGGCAGGTTGGCACAGATCGCGATGGGCGGCGTCAACCGCTCCAATGCGTTGACCTCAAGTGCGTCGCCACCAACCACCTCCAGCCGCCCGGGGTAGGCCTCGGCAATCTCGGCCAAAGCGGGCAGGCAGCGCGGGTCTTTTTCCACCGCCAAGACTTTGCGCGCCCCTTCTGCCAATAACCCGCGTGTCAAACCACCAGGGCCGGGGCCGACTTCAAGCACATCCATACCGGTTAAATCGCCCGCTTGCCGTGCGATCTTGGCGGTCAAGTTCAGGTCGAGCAGAAAGTTCTGCCCCAGCGCCTTCTTCGCGCTCAAACCATGCGTCGCGATCACATCGCGCAGTGGGGGAAGGGAATCAATGACTGCCATGAAATCCTCGGTTCATCGCGCCGACCCACTGCTTCTTCTTTTCAAAAATATGCAAACTCTGTCCTATCCACACGCGCTCCCCTCAGGTGGCCGCGTTCGCCAGTCGCCATGCCATCCGTAGCGCCTCAATGGTCGAAGTTGGATTGGCCTGCCCGGTGCCTGCTATGTCAAACGCCGTGCCATGGTCGGGTGACGTACGAATGATGGGCAGCCCCAAAGTGACATTCACACCCCGGTCGAAATCTAGCGTCTTGATCGGGATGAGCGCTTGATCGTGATACATGCAAATCGCCGCGTCGTACCCCGTCCGCGCTTCTGCATGGAACATCGTGTCGGCTGACAGGGGGCCCGCGATCTGCATACCGGTGGCCCGCAACCGATCCAGCGTCGGCGCAATCACGTCGATCTCTTCGCGTCCCATGCGCCCCCCTTCACCTGCATGCGGGTTCAAACCCGCCACTGCGAGCCGGGGTTCCGCGATCCCGAACTGCGTTTGAAGCGCTGTGTGCGTGATGCGAATCCGTGCCTCCAGCAAATCTGGCGTCAGGGCGATTTTGACCTCATTCAGCGGGATATGGATGGTCACCGGAACAACCCGTAAATCAGGGCCTGCAAGCATCATCACCACATCGCCAGTGTCGCACAGATGTGCCAGAAATTCCGTATGGCCCGGAAAGCCAAACCCTGCCCCTTCCTGCAAAGCCTGCTTGTGGATCGGCAATGTGCATAAACCGCTCGCCTTGCCACAAGCCGCCAGCGCAACTGCACGTTCGATGGCCGCGATCACGCCCTTGGCATGGGCAGGCTGCGCAGTACCGGGGGAACGCGGGCCATCAAACGCATGTGGCAGTACGGGCAGGGCGCTGCCTTGGGCTGACACCTCGTCGGGTGCTGCAATTTCGACCCAGTCTGTGCCCGCAGGTAAATGCGCTGGATCCCCGATCAGGAAAAATGGCACCTCACCACGCAACGCATCCCATGCCATCGCGGCAAGCTCGGGTCCAATCCCGGCAGGTTCCCCGATGGTCAGGGCTACAGGGGCCGCTGTCATTGCGTGACGATACGGGCGTCTGCGCGCAGTTGCGACAGATAGCTTTCGGCCAACGATTGAAGGCGCTGATTGCGAAGCCCAAGCGCGAATTGATCACGATCCACATCATCATTCATCTCGGCGGTGCGTCCGCATAGCATAAGGAACACCAGCGTCTGACCATTCGACCGGGTCAGCGCCGTGGACACTTCGCCCGGGTCAAGCTTTGACAGCTCGAACGCGATATCTGTGGGAATTTCACCCGGCGGCAGCGCCTGACGGTCCAGCACATTCTCTGGCTGCCCTTGCGCGACACCATACAGATCGTCACAACGATCTACCTGACTGGCGAGTACGCGGGCTTGGGCCAAGGTCGCGTCCGACCGGCCACCCGGCAAATAATAGGCTGCGTATTCGATCGCTGAATAGCTGGGCGGTGTGAACCCGGTCTCTTCGATATCGCGAAGCTGGAACAGCGCCACGGCGTTCGGGATCGGGATCGGATCGGTCACTTCCCCCGGGGCCAGCGCCAACACCAGCGGGCGCAGCACTGGGGGCAAATCGTCAAGGTTCTGCCACGGTAAACGGCCACCTGCACCACGGCTGGATGTTGCGGAGTACTGACGGGCCTGCGCCGAGAATTCGGCAACTGACGTGGTTTGGCTGATACGTTCGGCACGAGCGCGCACGGCCTCGGCCTCGGCGGGCGGGGCGGGCATGATCAATTCCGACAGCAAAACACGCACCGATGATCCTCCAGAGGCCCCCAATGCGCGGTCGATCTCGTCCTCTGTCAAGTTCACGCGCCCGGCAAATCGCGCTTGCACGAGCAGCCGCCAGCTTAAGCCGGCGCGCACGAAGTCGCGAAACGTCTGGGCCGAAACACCGCTGCCCTCAAGCGCCTGAATAAACTCATCGCGGCTCAGGTTGGCGCGGCCTGCAAATTCGGTCATGCCGTCCAGAACTTCTTCGGGCGAAGGCACGATCCCGGCTGCCTCGGCGGCCTGAATGCGCAGACGGTCGTCGACCAACTGCTCGCGCGCCAGTTCTTGCGCATTGCCCGGTGCGTTGAGCACGGTCAACATACGAGCGCGTTGTTCCAGCTCATAAGCTGTCACCACGCTGTCATTGACGCGAATAACCGGTGCAAAAAGGTTCTGTGCTGGGGCTGCGACCGGCCCAAAGGCCAGCGTCACGCCTAAAGCCAAAGCGCTGAGTTTGCGGATGGACGTGTTCAGTAGCTGCATGAACGGCGGTACTCCTTGCCGCTGCCGCCTGTGCTGAAGCCAGTCAGCGCGACGGTCAGGCCAAAATCGGTAGATGGTTCAAGATTAGTGGAAGAGGCAAAGCTGCGCGAGACCGAAAAGTCCACCGCGACACATTCATTGCGGTATTCTGCGCCGATCCCTGCATTCAGGAACTGCCCTTCAGCGATATCGTAACGGGTGTTGCCTGTCGCAGTCCAGTTGCGGTCAACGTTGTAACGCCCATTCACGCGCCATTGCGACTGCGCATCGTCCCGGTCTTCTGCCGGGTCGGTGGTTAGCAGGATATAGGACGCCCCAAGACTATACCGGTCGCTGGTGACGTTTGCCGTCATCTCGGCCTTGGTAAACCGCGTCTCGCCGCTATCATAAAGCCCACGCGCCAAAAGCTGCAGCCCGGTCTGGTGCGCAAACTGCCCGGCGACAAGCCAGTCCGACGACTCACTATCCAACCCCGAGGACCGCGACAGGTCTTCGTCAAGGTCTTCGCGCCAGACTCGGCCCACTGCAAACGAGGCGCGCCAACCTTCAGGGTCTTGGCGCATCCAGCGCAACCCTGCGGCCCCGATCACCCCGCGTTCGCGGCGGTCAGGGGCGGGAAAACGCGACAGCGACAGCAGATTTCCTTCATCGAACTCGACTCGTGTGCTTTCGTCATTGGGCACACCCGACCGTTCGCCGCCGATCCAGCCCACCTGGACGATCGGTTCAACCAGCACCCGCGCACCGGATGCGGTCTTTTTCACAAAGGGCCAGCGCAATTCCACCGATGCGGCAGGCGTCACTTCGGTATAGTCCCCTTCGGCGGTGATATCCTGATCCACGATGAATTGATCGACCCAAAGCTGTGCCAGTGCACCTGCGCGTAGACCGCCGGGCAAGGTCCATCGATCCCGCCAGCTGAGGTCCAGATTGGCCCGCGCAACATCGCGACCATCGACCACGCTGTCAGCATCGGTCCCATCGGTGTCTGTATTGGAATAGCGGTAATGTCCATGTAACTGGAATCCCAACCGGACCTCGCCACCAACCCGCTTGGGAAAGAAACGGCGGTTGTAGCGCAAATCACCGATGATCGTTGGCTGCGTGGCATTGTTTTCGCCGTCGGTCAGGCTTTCGTAATGGATCGCGCCGATCGACAGGAAACTGTCCCGCTTGCTGCGCGACAGCGTTATTGCGCTGTCCAAACGGTCTTTCTTGAAGTCACTGTTGTAGTCGTTGAGATACGAGTCGTCGCTCACCGCTTCGATATCAAAGGACAGCCGAAAATCGCGGGGCAGACGAAAAGCGCCTTCGGCAAAGAACAATCCACGCGCCTCACCGCTTTCCAGATTGTCCCGGCTGATCGCACCGTTAACGGTGATGTCGCCCGTGCGGAACGCCTGGCGATACCGCAACTCCAGCGTTCGGGTGATCGGCGAGATATATGGCGTCAACGTCAAATCTGCATGATCCCCAATTGGGATGAAGTAGGGCAGTTTGATCCCGAACCCCAGCAAAGTCGAAGTCTTTAGTTCGGGGATCAGAAATCCACGCGCGCGCTCTAGCGTTGGATCGGGCAGGCGCATCCGCGGGATATAGAACACCGGCACGCCTAAAACGCGCAATTGCGCATCGTCGAAGTAAATCTGCCGCTCTTCGGCATCATGTACGACGCGGCTGGCCCGAATGGCCCAAAGCGGTGGTCCCTCGCTGCCACACACCTGACACGAGGTCGCGGCCACCTGGCTCATTGCCGTGTAGCGCCCTTGCACCCGGGCTGCCCGTGCAGATGCGATTTGTAGCTGTTCCTCCAATACAAAGCGCGCGCTTTCTAGAAGGCCGTTCTGAAACCCCTGATCCAGTTCGGCCTGCGTCGCGGTCAGCACATCGCCATTCGGCTGGGTGATCCGGATCGGCCCTTGGATATCCAGCGTGTTGTCCGCCCGGTTGTAAATCACGCTCGACGCGGTCAGGCGCGTGCCTTGATGCAAAGCTTCCACGTTGCCTGTTGCCACCAGTGTATCGCCGCCTTGCTGGACCAACACCTGATCCGCCAACAACACCACGTCACTCGATTGCGCGGTGGCCGGGTTTGTGATTATGACCAATGCCAGAACACAGGCCAGAACAGAGCGCAACATCATCCGTCCTCCCTGTGCAGGATCAAACCAAGCGCCAAAAGGATCGACGCCATCGGTGGTACCCAAGCTGCGGCCAACGGGTTCAATTGCCCGTTTTCACCAAGGATCTGCGCGAAGTTTCGCACGTAATACAACGAAAACCCTAGGAGAACCGCTGACAAAACGGCGATACCCGTGCCGCCCATACGACTGTGCCGCATCGTAAACGCCGCGCCGATCAACACCATTGAGATCAGAAACACTGGCCGCGCCAGTTCCATCTGCAACCACACCGCATGACGGCGTGCTGAGAACCCGGCGTCTTCAAGATCGGTGATAAATCCCTGCAACTCCCAGACCGAGATTGCAGAAGGCCGCCCGAACCGGTCCTTGATGCTGTCCTCAGTCAGGGTGGAAGATACCGTCAATTCGTCATGCAGCACCGAATTGGTCTCTGGGTTCACACCTGCCACCAAAGGCCAAACCTTGGCGTCGCGCAACGTCCAGGCCCCTTCAACCAGCTCCGCCTCTGCAGCCTCAATCCGCCGGACAGGCCCGCCGCCTTCGGCATAAGCCACGAACATCACGTCATAAAGAACAGTCCCATTGGGGTTCGCCCGCGCCGCGCGGATCACTGTTTGGCCACGAGGATCGGATTGCCGCAACCACAGGCCTTCGGCCCCGATTGACAGCGCCGATGTGCCTCCGTTGCGATAGGTTTCGCGCAGATCGGAATAGGCTTTCGATGTTGCCGCCACGATCGGGTTGCCCATTGCCACCGCAAGCCCCCCAATCGTTGCAGCAACCAAGAGCGGCCCCACCAGTGCCGCCATGCCCGAACGCCCCGCAGTTCGCGCCACCACAAGTTCGGAAGACCGCGCCAACGCCACGAACAGTGCGATGGACGACAGGATCATGACCAGCGGTAGGATTTGATACATGCCTTCAGGCGTGTTGAGCAGCGTCAGCTTCATGACCTCGCCAAAGCTCACAGAATTGTCGAGCCGCCGTATTTGTTCCACCAGATCAAGCAGCACCTGAAACAGGAAAAAGATCCCGAAAATTGCAAGAAACGTCCAAAGGAACCGTTTGGCAAAATACAGGTGCAACGTCATGCCGAGGCCTCCGTGACACTCGCATGACGCGGTTGTCTAAATGGACGCGCGGCAAGGTGCAGAACAATCCCCACAATCGCCAAGCCCACGACAGACGGCAGGTACACAAGCGGCCACAGCATTGGATTGTTGCGGCTTGGATCGGTGACCGCACTTTCCACCAGTTTCACGACCACCAGCAGGAAAATCGCCACCACAATCTGCCGCCCGACGCCGAACCGGCTAAAGCTTCCTGTGAGAAGCGTGGAAAATCCGATCAAGGCCGCGACCAGCCCCAAAAGGGCGTTCTGAAAGCGGCTGTGCAGTTCTTCGTTGATGCGCGCGATGGGAACATCAACGAACGCAGCCATTTCTTGCGGGCGGGTGATCAGATCCCACGTGGCCAAATGCCTGGGTCGCAAGTTAAGATTTTGGTTCTGTACGATCAACGTGCTGATATCATATGTGAAATCCTGAAACAGCGTTGTCGATAGCGCCCCGGTTTCGATCCGTAATGTTTGCGCCAAGCCACTGATCATCACCAATCGCGGGCCGCTGTCACCTTGCACCACATAGGCGCGTTCGGCGGTATAGGTCACTTCGCGGTCATCTTGCCTGCGATCCGAAAGGAACACGTCCCGCAATTCACCTTCGGGAGTGATGTCGCGGATGAAGAACGTAACCCCCGGTCCGGGATGCAAGAACGCCCCTTCACGCAAGAGCCGCGCGCTAACCGATCCGGAAATCTCAACCTCGCGCTCTTTCAGCTGCGCCACAGACGCAGGCACCAGAAAATGCGTCAGCGCCGAAAGCATCAACGCCACGATCACGCCAAAAAAGAACACCGGCCTTGCCAGTCGCCATGGGCTGTACCCGGTGGCTTGCACCACGGTCAGCTCAGAATCGCCCATAAGCCTGTTGGTGACATAAACAGCGGCGGCAAATGACGCCATCGGCAGCACCAGTGCGATCACGCTGGGCAGGCTAAGCGCAGTGAATTCAAGAAAAACCCCTGCTGAATGGCCATCGGCGATCAATCGATCAAAAAGCACCACAGCGCGGTTGACCCAATACACGGCCACCAGAACAAGCGAGAAGAACCCAAAGAGGACCATGAGTTGCGACAGCATGTATCTGTCGAATCTCGGCACAACAGACCCCTTCACACGACATAGAGTGGAGCAGCATGCCCCACACCCTAGGGTTTGCGGGAAAACCCGCCTCTGGTCAACCGCGCGCACGGGCGCTACCCCTATGACAATCGCATCATACGGAGCAGAACATGGCGGAACTTCGCGCACTGACCTTCCAGCCGGTAGATCTTGACGCTTTGGCAACAGCCAAAGGCCGGATTGCCGTCTTTATCACCCCTGATCTGAAACTCACCGCAGGCGCACGGCGCTTGAATCGCTTGGCCAAGGGGGCCATCGCCCGCGCAACCACGTCTGAGGCGTGGGACAAGCTGTCCGAGGGCAAGGTCATGTCGCTGGCTTGGCCCGCCGGGCTAGAGGCCGACACAGTTGATCTGGTCAAGCTGTCTCGGCGTCCCTCGCAGGATTTGGCGCGCAAGGCTGGTGCAACACTCGCGGTGGCTGCTGGCGCATCCGAACTCACTGCACTGGTAGAAGGAACGCGGTATCCTGAAGAAATCGCGCTTGGCCTTGCCCTGCGCGGCTACGGCTTTGACGACCACAAAACGAAAAAGGGCGACGCCTTGGGGCTGGCCACGCTTATGTGTGCTAAACCAGACGAGGCCGAAGCAGCGGCTGCCCCACGCCTTGCCGTCGCTGAAGGCGTGCATTTCACCCGCGATTTGGTGAACGAACCCGCGAACGTTTTGACCACAACCGAATTTGCAAAGCGGCTCGAAGCCCTGAACTCTTTAGGAGTCGAGGTTGAAGTGCTGGAAGAAAAGCAGCTTGCCAAGCTCGGCATGGGGGCGTTGCTCTGCGTCGGACAGGGATCTGACAGCCCCTCCAAGGTGGTCGTCATGCGCTGGAACGGTGGAGCAAAAGATGACGCGCCATTGGCGCTGATTGGCAAAGGCGTTGTGTTCGACACCGGTGGCATCTCGCTCAAACCGGCGGGGGGCATGGAAGATATGACGATGGACATGGGCGGCGCAGGTGTGGTTGCGGGCGTCATGCACGCCATCGCCAAACGCAAGGCTAAGGCAAATGTCGTTGGCATGGTGGGGCTCGTCGAAAACATGCCTTCTGGCAATGCCGTGCGCCCTGGTGATGTTGTCACCTCTATGAAGGGCGACACAATCGAAGTCATAAACACCGACGCCGAAGGACGCTTGGTGCTTTGCGACGTGATGTGGCACGCACAGGAATCGGTGAAACCCGCCGCAATGATCGACCTTGCCACCCTCACGGGGGCTTGCATCATTGCACTCGGACACGAAAACGCGGCTGTTTATTCCAACGACGACCCGCTTGCGAACGCATTCCTCAAAGCGGCGGAAACCGAAACCGAAGGCGCATGGCGGATGCCACTGGGCCAAGCTTACGATGATATGCTCAAATCACCTGTCGCTGATATGAAAAACGTCGGTGGCCGTCCGGCTGGATCGATTACGGCCGCGCAGTTTCTCAAACGGTTCGTGAAAGAGGAAACACCCTGGATCCACCTCGATATCGCAGGTGTGGCCCACGTCAAAACTGATCTCGACATGTCACCCAAAGGGGCCACAGGCTGGGGTGTGCGCGCACTCGACCGGCTGATCGCGGACAAGTTCGAGGTCACAGACTGATCCATGGGTGCGGCCTATTTCTATCACTTGACGCAAAAGCCGCTCGAGGCGACCTTGCCCATGCTCTTGGGCAAGGCGCTTGGCGCAGGCTGGCGGGTCGCGGTGCGGGGAACAGATGCTGCACGGATGGATTGGTTGGATCAAAAGCTGTGGCTGGGACCCGAGGAGGGGTTCCTGCCACACGGGGTCGCAGGCGGGCCGCACGACGCGGCACAGCCTGTGTTGCTTACTTTGTCACCGCAAGCGGCCAACAGCCCACACTGCCTGATGACAGTGGACGGTGCCGATGTGACAGCAGACGAGGTGCAGCAGTTGGAACGCGTCTGTGTGTTGTTTGATGGCAATGACCCGGCAGCTGTCGATGTGGCACGCGGCCAATGGCGCAGCCTGACGGGTGCAGGGTGTTCGGCGCAGTATTGGTCCGAGGAATCGGGGCGCTGGGAAAAGAAGGCTGAGGCCTGAATTCCACGCCTTAACAAAAGGTTAAACGGTCAGTGTTCTTTACCCATTGTTTCGCGCGCGAAACATTTGGACCGATCCGGACCTACTTGCGCACACCCCATTGTGAGCCCTTTCGCTTTCGCCTACGCTTTGCTTTGAACCTGACCTTGAGGGAGGAAAGCAGGCGATGAGCAAGAGCTTCGATATGATCGTGATCGGTGCAGGCCCCGGCGGCTATGTCGCCGCCATCCGGGGCGCGCAGCTTGGGTTGAACGTCGCGATCATCGAACGCGAACATCTTGGTGGCATCTGCCTCAACTGGGGCTGTATTCCCACCAAGGCGATGCTGCGCACGTCAGAAGTTTTCCACCTGATGCACCGCGCCAAGGAATTCGGGCTCAAGGCCGAAGGCATCGGATATGATCTCGACGCTGTCGTCAAACGCTCGCGCGGGATTGCCAAACAACTCAATTCCGGGGTTGGGCATCTGCTCAAAAAGAACAAGGTCTCGGTGTTCATGGGCACCGCCACGATCCCCGGCAAGGGCAAGGTTCAGGTTAAGACCGACAAGGGGATGGAAGACCTGATATCCAAGAACATCATCATCGCCACCGGCGCTCGCGCCCGCGAATTGCCGGGGCTTGAGGCAGATGGCGACCTGGTCTGGACCTACAAACACGCGCTGGTGCCCGATCGAATGCCCAAAAAACTATTGGTCATCGGCTCAGGCGCGATCGGCATCGAATTCGCCAGCTTTTACAACACTCTGGGTGCCGACACGACAGTGGTCGAAGTCATGGATCGGATCCTGCCTGTGGAAGATGGCGAGATCAGCGATTTCGCAAAGAAACAATTCGAAAAGCAGGGCATGAAAATCCGCGAAAAGGCGATGGTCAAACAATTGGATCGCGGCAAAGGCAAGGTCACTGCCCATATCGAAGTGGGTGGCAAGATCACCAAGGAAGAGTTCGACACCGTCATTTCCGCTGTTGGCATCGTCGGCAATACCGAAGGGCTGGGACTAGAGGCGTTGGGTGTAAAGGTGGACCGCACCCATGTCGTGACCGACCCGCATTGCCGTACTGGGGTTGATGGCGTGTATGCAATTGGCGACATCGCTGGCGCACCGTGGCTGGCGCACAAAGCGAGCCACGAGGGTGTCATGGTGTCCGAATTGATCGCTGGCGGACATCCGCACGCGGTTGAACCGGACAGCATTGCGGGCTGTACGTATAGCCAACCGCAGGTGGCCAGCGTCGGTCTGACCGAAGCGCAGGCACAGGACAAAGGCTACGAGATCAAAGTCGGACGTTTTCCGTTTATCGGCAACGGCAAGGCGATTGCTCTGGGTGAGCCAGAAGGAATGATCAAGACGGTGTTCGATGCGAAAACAGGTGCGCTCTTGGGGGCTCATATGGTGGGTGCGGAAGTGACGGAATTGATTCAGGGGTATGTCGTCGGGCGGCAGTTGGAGACGACCGAGGAAGACCTGATGCAGACGGTATTCCCGCACCCGACGCTGTCAGAGATGATGCATGAAAGTGTTTTGGATGCCTGGGGGCGGGCAATTCATTTTTAGGGCGCCATTAGGCCGCTGTTTACCGAATCCTCATATGGATTTGTCGGAGGGTTTAAGATTATTCGTACGAATAATCTTGGGGCTGACCATAAAATTCTGGGGTTCTTGTGTATTGTGGTGTCACACGTGCTGGCCGCCGTTTACTTCGATCTCGGTGCCTGTGACATATCCGCTTTGCCCTGAGCACAGGAAATAGATCACATCCGCCACTTCCTGAGGTTGACCAAGACGGCGCATTGGCAACTTTTCAACGATTTTGTCTGTCCCTTCGCTTAGAATGCTGGTCTCGACCTCTCCCGGTGCAATTGCGTTCACGCGCACACCCAAGGGGCCGAAATCATGCGCCATTTCCCGCGTTAATGCTGCGAGCGCTGCCTTAGAGGTGGCATAGGCGGCACCTGCAAACGGATGTACGCGGGCGCCTGCGATGGACGTAACATTGACAATTGACCCCTGGGCCTGGGCCAGTTCGTCTTTCAACCCACGTCCAAGAACAACCGAAGCGAAGAAATTGACATGAAACACTTTCCCCCAATCGCGCAAATCGGTGTCTAGCGTGCTCAGACGTTCGCCGTCGGGCCCTTTCGGCGAAATCCCTGCATTGTTCACCAGAGCATCGAGCCGCCCACCGTCCAGACGCTCTTTCACTGTCCTCACGGCCTCCATTGTCTGTTGAGGATCGGCAAGATCAACCTGAATATGATTGCGCTCTCCGCCGGGCCACGGGCAGTCGGGCGAAAAGGCCTGCCGCGAACAGCTGATCACGCGCCAGCCTTCGGCCGCGAACTTCTTGACGGTGGCATGGCCGATGCCCCGGCTTGCGCCGGTCAGCAGCAGGGTGCGTTGATGCGAAATATCTGACATGGGTTCACCCTAGGCGATGTTGTGCTGCGGTGCGAGGTCCAAAGCGTATCAGCTGCGATCTGCAAAAAATGCGGCCACTTTCGGCTGCAGCCACGCCCAGATTTTTGGCGCACCTTTGTTGATCTTAGGGCCAATACGGTCGGCAAACCGGTCATATGTCACGTTGTAGTCGATCCATGATCCGCCGCCCGAGGCAAGGTTTTGCATCGGCGGCTGCATCCGGTCGATGGATTTTGCGAATTGCGCTTCGGGGGTTTCGTTGGCCTCGAATTCGTCCCAGATCGCACGAAAGCTCTTTGCCTGATCATCGGGCAGCAAGCCAAAAATGCGGTCTGCAGCAGCTTGTTCCTGAAGCGCCAAGGCGTCTGTATCGTGATCGCCAAAAACAGGTGCATCGCCCGCATCGATCTCAACCAGATCATGCAGCAAAAGCATCTTGATGATTTTACTGGTCTCCAGCCGCTGTTCTGCATGTTCGGACAGGACCAGCGCATAAAGTGCGATGTGCCAGGAATGCTCGGCACTGTTTTCCATTCGCGACCCGTCACAAAGCGTGGTGGCGCGCAAGATGGATTTCAGGCGATCCGCTTCGGTGAGGAACGCCATTTGCTGGTCCAGTCGGGACATGACACCTCTGACGTGTTGAAACCAGAGCGGCTAGCGCCCGAAGTTTTCGTCTTTCTTTTGGCCTTCGATCCGTGCGCGGATAAAGGCACGAGCCTTACGTTCGGCCATGCGCACTCGAATCGCGGTCAGGAACGCCTCTTCCAGAGTGGTCGACGCGGCCCCAAGCTCGGCCGCGACTTCCATGAAAAAACGATCATCATCGAGATGCTTCATCGCTTTGAGCGTGTCGTCGGCGAGCTTTTCAGCGAGGTCTTGAACCATCGACATGCGGCGTATCCTTAGCGACTGTTTTCAGTGAGGCGGCGTTTCACATAGGTGCTTACATGGTCGATCATCGTGTCCATGTGAGGCTCTTTGAAGAAGTGATCCGCGCCTTCGATTTCTGTGTGCGTGACGGTGATGCCTTTTTGCTCGGCCAGTTTGCCGACCAGAGAGGTCGTGTCCGCTGGCGGCGCGACCCGGTCACCGGTGCCGTTGATGATCAGGCCCGAAGACGGGCAGGGCGCCAGGAATGAGAAGTCATACATATTGGCAGGTGGCGAAACCGAGATGAATCCTGTGATCTCGGGACGGCGCATCAAAAGCTGCATGCCGATCCACGCGCCGAAGCTGAAACCTGCAACCCAGCAATGCTTGGAGTTGTTGTTCATCGATTGCAGGTAATCGAGCGCAGAAGCTGCATCGCTAAGCTCACCAATGCCCTGATCATATTCGCCCTGACTTCGTCCCACACCGCGGAAGTTGAAGCGCAGCACGGTGAAGCCCATGTTGTAGAAGGCGTAGTGCAGGTTGTAGACCACCTTGTTGTTCATCGTGCCGCCGAATTGCGGGTGCGGGTGCAGGATGATCGCGATCGGTGCATCGCTTTCTTTTTGGGGATGATAGCGGCCTTCGAGGCGGCCTTCGGGTCCGGGAAAAATCACCTCGGGCATAGGCGGTGGTGGCTCCTGATTGCGGTCTGGTGCAGCCGTCCGTCAATCTTGACAGCTTCACTCAGGCTTCTTAGAATGGTTCTAAATCGGGAATATCCCCGAGATGGTTACCCGCACATAGGCAATTGCCCCTGCAAGGTCAATTGTGTCGCAGGGGCGTTTGGGAGACGACCATGAAACTGAGCACGAAAGGTCGGTATGCAATGGTCGCCCTGGCAGATATCGCGCTGCAACCGGATGGGACATTGGTGACGCTTGGCGATATTGCCCAGCGACAGGATATCTCTCTGCCGTATCTTGAGCAGCTGTTCGTCAAGCTGCGTCGTTCAGGCCTGGTCACGTCGGTGCGTGGACCCGGCGGTGGGTATCGGTTGTCGCGTTCGCCCAGCGAGATCCGCGTGGTCGATGTGCTGTCCGCTGTCGATGAGACAGTGGATGCGATGCACAAGGGGGCCGGTGCATCGGGCGGTCTGTCCGGCAGTCGGGCGCAATCGATGACCAACCGCTTGTGGGAAGGATTGTCGGCGCATGTTTACGTGTTCCTGCATCAGACGCGGTTGTCAGATGTGGTGGGCAATACATTGGCCCCATGTCCGGCGGTTCCAAACCTTTTTGCCGTGGTGGATGACTGATGGAGTTGCATTGGCTGCGCCAATCCGACAGGAAGAGGGCTTTGCCCTCGTCGTGCGCAGCGCGATCGCTCCGTGGTATTTGGGGTTCAAAGACGCGTGGGGCGGTCTGAAATGTCGCGCGTGTATCTTGATTACAATGCAACGGTGCCCCTGAGGACTGAGGCGCGCGCCGCGATGATTGCGGCGATGGATGTGGCAGGTAACCCGTCGTCGGTTCATGCCGAGGGTCGGGCCGCCAAGGGTTTGGTTGAGCGGGCGCGGACGCAGGTGGCGACGGCGTTTGGCGCGGATGGCGCAGATGTGGTGTTCGTTTCGGGGGCGACCGAGGCTGCGGCGTTGGCCTGTGCTGGACGCGGGTTGGTCGGAGCTGACATCGAGCATGACGCGGTGCGGTCTTGGATTGATCCGGTTCTGTCAGTTGACGCAAATGGGCAGGTGGGGGTGACCGAGCCGGAGCGTACGGCGTTGCAATTGGCCAATTCGGAAACGGGTGTGATCCAAGATCTTCCGCAGGGATTGGCCGTGGTGGATGCGACGCAAGCCTTCGGCAAGATTCCGGTCGCGTTCAACTGGCTTGGATGCCAGATGGCACTGATTTCAGCGCATAAGCTAGGTGGCCCCAAGGGTATTGGCGCATTGGTGATGAAGCGCGGCACGGACTTGGCGGCGCAAATTAAGGGCGGGGGTCAGGAAATGGGGCGTCGCTCTGGCACGGAAAACATTGTCGGCATTGCGGGCTTTGGTGCTGTCGCAGAGGCCTCGGCGCGGGATTTGGATGCGGGGGTTTGGGATCGGGTGGAAAAACTTAGAAACATTCTAGATTCTACACTTGAGGCTGACGCAAAAGAGACTATTTTTGTCGGGAAAGAGGGGCGACGCCTTCCGAACACGACGTGTTTCTCAACCCCCGGCTGGAAGGGCGAGACACAAGTAATGCAGATGGATTTGGCGGGCTTTGCCATCAGCGCCGGGTCCGCCTGTTCAAGTGGTAAGGTCAAGGCGAGCGCGGTTCTGACTGCGATGGGGTTCGATACGGCTGCCGCGAGTAGCGCGATCCGCGTGTCGCTGGGGCCGGAGACAACTGAAGACGATGTGATGCGGTTTGCCGAGACATGGCTGACCAAATGGAACAAACACCGCGCGCGAGCCGCGTGAGACAACACAGGGGTGCAAACATGGCTGCTTTAGACAACGGGACCGTCAAAGAAGGCGTGGATCAGGACACTGTCGATGCGGTGCGCGAGGTCGGTGGAGCCTACAAGCACGGCTGGAACACCGATATCGAGATGGACTACGCGCCCAAGGGCCTGAACACTGATATCGTCAAGTTGATTTCGGAAAAGAACAATGAGCCGCAGTGGATGACAGACTGGCGGCTCGAAGCCTATGAGCGCTGGCTTCAGAAAGAAGAGCCGAAATGGGCTATGGTCGACTATCCTGAAATCGACTTTCAGGATCAGTACTACTATGCACGTCCCAAGAGCATGGAGGTAAAGCCAAAGTCTTTGGACGAGGTCGATCCCAAACTGCTGGCGACCTACGAAAAGTTGGGTATCCCGCTTAAGGAGCAGATGATCCTTGCAGGCGTCGAGGGCGCGGAGGATGCGCCAGCCGAAGGCCGCAAGGTGGCGGTAGACGCGGTGTTTGATTCTGTATCCGTCGGCACAACATTCCAAAAAGAGCTGAAAGAGGCGGGCGTAATCTTCTGCTCTATCTCTGAGGCGATTCAGGATCATCCGGAACTGGTCAAGAAATACCTCGGGTCAGTCGTACCGGTGTCTGATAACTATTATGCGACGCTGAACAGCGCGGTCTTTTCAGACGGATCGTTTGTTTACGTCCCGCCGGGCGTTCGGTGCCCGATGGAGCTGTCGACCTATTTCCGCATCAACGCTGAGAATACGGGCCAGTTCGAGCGGACGCTGATCATCGCCGACAAGGGCAGTTATGTGTCCTACCTCGAAGGCTGTACCGCGCCGCAGCGGGATACATCGCAGCTTCATGCTGCAGTGGTCGAGATCATCATCGAAGAAGACGCCGAGGTGAAATACTCCACGGTTCAAAACTGGTATCCGGGTGATGAGAACGGCAAAGGCGGCATCTATAACTTTGTCACCAAGCGCGCCGATTGCCGGGGTGATCGGGCCAAGGTCATGTGGACCCAAGTTGAGACCGGGTCGGCGGTGACGTGGAAATACCCGTCCTGTATCCTGCGTGGCGACGACAGCCAGGGCGAGTTTTATTCGATCGCCATCGCCAACAACATGCAGCAAGCGGATACCGGCACCAAGATGGTGCATCTGGGCAAGAACACCAAGTCGCGCATCGTGTCCAAGGGCATCAGCGCGGGCAAGGCGCAGAACACCTATCGCGGGCTGGTGTCGATGCACCCGAAGGCGAAGGATAGCCGCAACTATACCCAGTGCGATAGCTTGTTGATCGGGTCGGAATGTGGCGCGCACACGGTGCCTTATATCGAGGTCAAGAACAACTCGAGCCGTGTGGAACACGAAGCGACGACGTCCAAGGTAGATGATGATCAGCTGTTCTATTGCCGCCAGCGCGGCATGGACGAGGAAGAGGCCGTGGCCTTGGTCGTCAACGGGTTCTGCCGCGACGTGTTGCAGGCATTGCCGATGGAATTCGCAATGGAAGCTCAGCAGCTTGTGGCGATCTCGCTTGAAGGATCGGTTGGGTAAGGAGAGCCGGGACAGGCCATAAAGGCCTGTTCTGCACAACGTGCTATGTCCGTCGCATCCATCCTAATGACATCGGTCGTGACGGGCGTTTTTTGCGCAGCGTTTGCGGTGGTCGTCGATCTGATCACAGATGCTTTGGCGATTTGGGCTGTGATGTGTCTGGCCTTTGTGTCTGGGTTCGCCGGATCGCTCTTGGCGCAAATGGTATTAAAGAGGAAAGCATGATTATCACGACAACCAACTCCATCGAAGGCCACAAAATTCTTGAATACAAAGGGATCGTTGTGGGTGAGGCGATCATGGGGGCCAATGTGGTCCGTGATGTGTTCGCCTCGATCACCGATATCGTCGGGGGCCGGTCGGGTGCCTATGAGGCCAAGCTGCAGGATGCGCGCGATGTCGCGATGCGCGAGCTGGAACAGCGCGCTGTTGCAGTGGGTGGCAACGCTGTGGTCGGCGTGGACCTAGATTATGAGGTCGTCGGAAACTCGATGTTGATGGTGTCTGCCAGCGGTACGGCTGTGCTGACGGATCGTGGGTAAGGGACGGTTTCGGTGGGAAAGACGTCCAATCCAATCGCCAAGAAGGCGTTTGCTCCATTCCAGATCCGGGGTGGCAAGCAGCGGCTTCCGGCTGCGGATGTGATCCGAACGTCCGTGTTCGGAGAAACGGTCTTTTTCAGCATCGGAACACCACGTGACTTCATTCAGAAGAACTATCACTCCAAGGGTGTCTTCTATGAGATGGAAGAGCTTGAGATCATCCGAAGAGCGTTCCAACCCGGTGGGCGTTTCATTGATATCGGGGCCAATGTTGGAAATCACGCATTGTTTGTGGCCAAATTCCTAAGCCCGTCAGAGGTGGTGGTCGTTGAGCCGAATCCAGTGGCCTACAACGTCTTGTTTAGCAATGTCCTGCTTAACCAGCTGGACGATGTGTTTGACATGAACTGGATCGGCTACGGCATCTCGGATGATCCCAATGCAACCTTCGGAATGGCGTTTCGCAAGGGCAATGTTGGGGCAGGTCGCATGGTTGCCGGTTCGGGTGATATTACCACGGTACGGGTCGACGACGTTGTCGGAGACCGACATGCAGATTTCATCAAGATCGACGTAGAAGGCATGGAGATGCAGGTCCTGAATTCCATGGAGGCGACAATCGAACGATGCCGTCCGCGCATCTTTGTCGAGGTCGATGAAAATAACCGTGCCGCGTTTGAAGCCTGGGTCGAGGTGTCGGATTATACGTCTGTGCAGCGGTTCAAGCGGTATCCTGAGAATGAAAACCATCTGTTGGTGCATGACGGCGACGAAAACTGGGTATTGGCAACATCATGACTGGCGCAGCCGCAACACCCACAGTCATAGAACGGCCTGTTCTGACCTTTCCTTCGGAGGTCAGTGAATGGGTTCGCGACCTTTATTCGCAGTCCGATGTGATCCTTGAATACGGCAGCGGCGGGTCAACCGTCTTGGCGTCAGAGATGGAAGGCAAGACGGTTTATTCGGTCGAATCCGATCCTGACTGGTGCCAGATGATGCAGACCTATTTTGATCACGCGGGCTCCACCTCCGAGGTTAATTTGCACTACGCGAATATTGGGCCAGTTGGAAAATGGGGGCGGCCCAAGACTGACGCGAAATGGACGCGGTATCATCGCTATCCGAACTCGGTGTGGGATCTTGAAGGCTTTGCTGCGCCGGATTTGGTTCTGGTCGATGGGCGGTTCCGGGTGGCATGTGTGATGACAACTTTGCTGCGAACGGAAAAACCGGTGACGCTACTATTTGATGACTATGTCGGGCGCAAACAGTACCAGCGTGTCGAGCGGTTTATAGAGCCTGTCGAAATCCGCGGGCGGATGGCGCGCTTCGACATTGTGCCGACCGAACTGCCAAAGCGCGATCTGACGGAAATTCTGACACTTTATACGAAATCATTCTGACGCCGCGGGCGTCAGGCATCGAAATACGAGAGAGGGAAAGAAATGCTGGAAATCAAAAACTTGCACGTCAGTCTTGAAGAAGAGGACAAGCAGATCCTCAAAGGTGTGAACCTGACGGTCGAGGCCGGCAAGGTGCATGCGATTATGGGCCCGAACGGATCGGGCAAATCGACGTTGTCCTACGTGCTGTCCGGCAAAGATGGCTATGAGGTGACCGATGGCACCGCCACGCTGGAAGGTGAAGACATTCTGGACATGGAGCCTGAAGAGCGTGCGGCGGCCGGTGTCTTTCTGGCGTTCCAGTATCCGGTTGAAATTCCCGGTGTCGGCAACATGACGTTCCTGCGCACAGCGGTAAATTCCCAGCGAAAGGCGCGCGGTCAGGAAGAGATGTCTGCGACGGACTTCCTCAAAGAGATTCGTGCCAAGGCGAAAGAGCTCAAGATCGATGCAGAAATGCTAAAGCGTCCGGTCAATGTGGGCTTTTCCGGTGGTGAGAAAAAGCGCAACGAAATCCTGCAGATGGCGATGCTGGAACCGAAGATGTGCATCCTCGACGAGACAGATTCGGGTCTGGACGTGGACGCGATGAAACTGGTGGCGGATGGCGTGAACGCTTTGCGCAACGAAGGCCGTGGATTCCTGGTCATCACGCACTACCAGCGTTTGCTGGATCACATTAAACCCGATGTGGTGCACATCATGGCGGATGGCCGGATCATCAAGACAGGTGGTCCAGAGTTGGCGCTTGAGGTCGAAAACAACGGTTATGCAGACATTCTGGCGGAGGTGGCGTAATGGCCTTGCCGCAAATCAAACAAGACGCCACCGATGCGCGGCTTGCGGTGCTCGACATGCCCCAGGGCGGGTGGTCGAAAGAGGCGCGTGAGGATGCGTTGAGCCGCGTGCAGGCGATGGGTTTGCCCGGTGCACGCGACGAGTATTGGAAGTACACCCGGCCAGAAACGTTGGTACAGCCCGAAGCACCGAAGGCGGCTTTGCTCGACGGTGACGAAACCCCGATTTTTGGCGACGTCGATCGGCTCAAGATCGTCTTTGTTGACGGAGTGTTTAACGCGGCGGAGTCTGATAATCTGGCGATGGAGCATGTGTCCATTGACCGTTTGGCCGATGCGCCGGATATTCATTGGGCCAAGGACATCTACGGCGTGCTTGAAACGCGTGGGCAGACACCGGTGCACCGGCCTTTGGCCGCACTGAACACAGCCTTTGCCACAGACGGTCTGTTGATCCATGTGACAGGTAAGGCAGCCAAGCCGATCAGTCTGATTTATCGTCATGAATCAGAGTCTTCCGATGCGATCCTCCACCATGTTGTCAAGGTGGATAGCGCGGCTGAACTGACTTTGTTGGAAAACGGTCCGGCGGCGGCCCGTTTCAATAAGTGTATGGAAGTTGAAATTGCGGATGGCGGCACGTTCCACCATGTGCGGGCGCAGGGCCGTGACCATGAACGGCGTGCGGCAACGGCTGTCTTTACCCGGTTGGGCGAAGAGTCGGTGTTCAAGTCGTTCACGTTGACCGCAAATGGCGTGCTGACGCGCAACGAATGCGTGATCGAATTGACCGGCGATAATGCCATCGCGCATGTAGCAGGTGCGTGCATGGGCGACGGCGATTTCCATCATGACGACACAGTTTTCATTACCCATGACGCTTTGAATTGCGAAAGTCGTCAGGTGTTCAAAAAGGTTCTGCGCAACGGTGCGACGGGCGTGTTCCAAGGCAAAATCCTTGTTAAGGAGGGCGCGCAAAAGACTGATGGCTATCAGATCAGCCAATCGCTTTTGCTGGACGACGACAGTCAGTTCCTCGCCAAGCCAGAGCTGGAAATCTATGCCGACGATGTGGCCTGTTCGCATGGCTCCACATCTGGTGCAATCGACGAAGAGGGGCTGTTTTACCTGCGCTCTCGCGGAATCGAAGAGGGGCCTGCGACGGACCTTCTGACCATTGCCTTTCTTGCTGAAGCGGTCATGGAAATCGAGGAAGAAGCGTTGCAGGAAGAGATCAACAGCCGCGTTGAGGCGTGGCTGATGCGGCGCCGCGGCTGATCACCTGATGCCGTTCTCACAGGATATTGCGGCCACGTATCGGGGGCCGGGCAAGGTCGTGCGCCGTCTGGCCGCCGCGGGACAGCGCGAGGACCGGGCTTTGGCTATCCTCATGGGGGCATGCGTGATCCTGTTCGTTGCGCGCTGGCCTGCGCTGGCACGTCAGGCGCATCTTGAGGGTCTTGAGCTGAATATGCTCTTGGGCGGCACGCTGATGGCGACGCTGTTTCTGGCACCGTTGCTGTTTTACGCGCTTGCGTTCGTGGCGCATCTGATCGCGCGGGCGGTGGGCGGCAAAGGATCGTCTTACAATGCGCGATTGGCATTGTTTTGGAGCTTGTTGGCGTCGTCGCCTCTTATCCTGCTCAATGGTTTGGTCGCAGGTTATATCGGCGCGGGTATTCAGCTGACCATTGTCGGCCTGATCTGGTTCTGCGTCTTTATGTGGTTCTGGATTGCCAGCATGCTGGCTGTGTATCGCGGGGTTGACGCGTGACATTTGCAGGCTTCCTTCGGCTCGCGTTCAACACAGTCTCTGCGCCGCGGGATGTGGCGCGGCTTTTGTTGGCGATGAACCTGCCGTCGCAGGCGCTTTGGCTGGCTTTTGCATTGGTGATCGTGCTGAACACGTTGATGTTCTCGGCGTCGATGATGCTGGTGCCGGGGGACGATCTTTTTGGCCCTGTGTTAGGCAGCCCAACAGTGTTTGGTGCAATGTTAGCAGTGTCAGTGGGGGCTTTGATCGTCGCAGTCACCCTTTGTGGTCGACCACTTGGTGGTCGTGCAACCTATTCGCAGATCGGCATTCTTGTGATCTGGTTACAAGCATTGCGGGTGTTGATGCAGGTGGTTGTGGCGTTGCTTGGCCCAATCAGCCTGTTCCTGTCGGGGATCGTGATCAGTGCCGCTTCGGTGTTGGGCATCTGGATCTTCGTTAACTTTATTGATGTGGCCCATGAGATGGGAAGCCTGCTGCGTGCAGGTTTGATCTTGTTGCTGGCCGTTGTGGGCATGATGCTGGGACTGAGCTTGATCTTTAGCCTTCTCGGCGTATCGACCGGAGGAATTCCTGGATATGTATGACGTCACCGAAATTCGCCGCGATTTTCCGATCCTGTCGCGCGAGGTGAATGGCAAGCCGTTGGTGTATCTCGATAACGGGGCCAGCGCGCAAAAACCACAAGTGGTGATCGACGCCATCACACGGGCCTATGCGGAGGAATACGCAAACGTGCACCGCGGGCTGCATTATTTGTCGAACCTCGCAACCGAGAAATACGAGAGCACACGGGGCGTGATTGCCAAATTTCTTGGCGTGAAAGACGAAGACGAAATCGTCATGAATACCGGGACAACGATGGGGATCAACACCGTTGCTTATGGCTGGGCGATGCCCAATCTAGAGGCCGGTGACGAGATCATCCTGTCAGTGATGGAGCATCACGCCAATATCGTGCCTTGGCATTTCCTGCGCGAACGGCAGGGTGTGGTGATCAAGTGGGTCGATGTCGACAGCACTGGCTATCTTGATCCGCAGGCCGTGATCGACGCGATGGGCCCCAAGACCAAGCTGGTGGCGGTTACGCATCTTTCCAATGTTTTGGGCACGGTTGTTGATGTGAAAACCATCTGTGATGCGGCGCGTGAGCGGGGAATTGCCACGCTGATCGACGGGTCTCAGGCCTCGGTGCATATGCCCGTGATTGTCGATGACATTGGGTGCGATTTCTACGCTATTACAGGACACAAGCTGTACGGCCCGTCCGGGTCGGGCGCGATCTTCATGAAGAAAGAACGCATGGCCGAAATGCAGCCCTTCTTGGGCGGTGGCGACATGATCCGTGAGGTCCATAAGGACGAGGTGACGTGGAACGACGCGCCCATGACCTTTGAGGCTGGAACACCCGGTATTGTCCAGCAAATCGGCCTTGGCGTGGCCTTGGACTACATGATGGGGATCGGGATGGAGAACATCGCTGCGCACGAGAAAAAGCTGCGTGATTATGCCCGGACGAAACTGGATGGCCTGAATTGGCTGCAAGTCCAGGGCACAACGCCTGACAAAGCGGCGATTTTCAGTTTCACGCTGGACGGTGCGGCCCATGCGCATGACATTTCGACGATCCTCGATAAAAAGGGTGTCGCAGTGCGGGCAGGCCAGCATTGTACCGGGCCGTTGATGGATCATCTTGGGCTGACCGCAACCTGCCGGGCGTCATTTGGGTTGTACAACACCGAAGAAGAAGTGGACAAACTGGTGGATGCGCTGGAATTGGCGCATGATCTATTTGCCTGAACCGGGGGGACAGAATGGCAAACCTATCTTTGCGCCGCGCGCGCACCATTATTCGCAAGACGCTTGACGCGGGTCGTGAGGCCGAACTGAAGCCGTTGGCTGTGATCGTTCTGGACGCAGGCGGAAACGTACAGGCTTTTGAACGCGAGGACGGCGCGAGCCCAGGTCGCTTTCAGATCGCGCACGGCAAGGCGTACGGAACCGTTATGTTAGGCATGGCTGGCACAGCACAAAAGGGCCGCGCTGAGGAACAGGCTTATTTCATCACGTCAGCCGGTGCCGCACTTGGCGGACAGATGGTGCCGGTGCCGGGCGGTGTGCTGGTGCGGGATGCTAAAGGCAAAGTGCTGGGTGCGGTGGGGGTGTCGGGCGATGTCTCGGACAATGATGCCGCTGTTGCAAAGGCGGGAATTGAAGCGGTTGGATTGACCGCCGAAATATAAGGACACGGACATATGGGGCGGCCAGTCGTCGGAATCATCGGCAATCAGTACCTGATCAACGATCAGTACCCGGCACATGCGGGTGGATCGATGAACTCTGAAGCGGTGGCGCAGGTGGCCGATTGTGTACCTCTGGTCGTGCCCGCTGATCCACGTTTTGTGTCGGTCGAGGAGTTGTTGTCGGTCTGTGACGGGTTCCTGCTGACGGGTGGGCGCCCGAACGTCCACCCCGAGGAATACGGCGAAGCAGAGACCGAGGCGCATGGCGCCTTTGACCGAGCGCGCGACGCGATCACACTGCCTCTGGTGCGCGCTTGCGTAGAGCGTGGACAGCCGTTTTTGGGAATCTGCCGTGGCTTTCAAGAGGTCAATGTCGCGATGGGTGGCACATTACATCCCGAAATCCGCGATCTGCCAGGGCGGATGAACCACCGGATGCCGCCCGATGGCACGTTGGAGGAAAAGTTTGCCCTTCGTCATGTGGTGACGTTGTCAGAAGGTGGCGTGTTTCACCGGCTTTTCGGGTCTCAGGAGGTCATGACCAACACGTTGCACGGGCAGGGGATCAAAACCCCTGGCGCACGGATCGTCATTGACGGGCATGCACCTGATGGTACGCCTGAGGCAACATTTATCAAAGACGCGCCGGGCTTTACTTTGTCGGTACAATGGCACCCCGAATGGGATGCCGCCAATGATCCGGTGTCGCGACCACTGTTCGAGGCCTTTGGCGATGCAACACGGGCTTGGACAAAAGGGGACGTCGTTGGCGGACAGCGCGTCAAGGCTCTGTAGTCTCCATTCACAAAGACCGCCTGGTCTAGGTGACTGCTTTGCGCTGTTTGAATTCTGGTGTGTCCCAAAGGCCGTCGCGCATGATATTCGCAAGGATATCGACCGCCGCATCCACATCGTCTTCGTCTAGGTAGAGCGGAGTAAAACCGAACCGCATGATGTCGGGCGCGCGGAAATCGCCAATCACCTTATGTGCGATTAGGGCCTGCATCGCGGCGTACCCGTCGGCAAAGTGAAAGCTGACCTGCGATCCACGTCGGGTCGCGTCGCGCGGGCTGGCCAGTGTCAATTCTGGGCAGACAGATTCAACCCCGGCTATGAAACGCTCGGACAGTTCGATTGACCGTGCACGCAGGTCTTGTAGATCGACATCGTCCCAAACATCCAAAGCTGCATCGAGCGCGGCCATCTGGACGATCGGCGGGGTGCCCACCCGCATCCGCGCGATGCCCGCGCCGGGCGTATAGCCCAGATCAAAGGCGAACGGGCTGTCATGCCCGAGCCAGCCGGACAAGGCGGGCAGGGCGGTGTCGGCATGGCGCGGTGCAACGTAGATAAACGCAGGCGCACCGGGGCCACCGTTGAGGTATTTGTAGGTGCACCCTACGGCGAAATCAGCATTTGTGCCGGCCAGATTGACGGAAAGTGCGCCCGCCGAGTGTGCCAAATCCCAGACCGTGATCACGCCATTGGCATGCGCCTTGGCCGTGAGCGTGGCCATGTCATGTTTGCGGCCCGTCCGGTAATCAACCTCGGTGATCAAGGTGACTGCGATTTCGTCGGTGATGGCCTCCTCAACCTCTTCGGGGGCCACGAGGCGCAGTTCGTACTCGGGGCCTAAGAGCGAGATCAGTCCTTCGGCCATATAGAGATCGGATGGGAAATTGCCTGTATCGGACAGGATCACGCGGCGGTTGGGGTTCAACTTGATGGCTGCCGCCAGCGCTTGATAAACCTTGATTGACAGCGTGTCGCCCACCACGACATGGCCCGCCTCGGCACCGATCAGTCGTCCGATCCGGTCACCCATCCGCGTGGGCATATCCATCCAGCCGCAAGCGTTCCAGCCTGTGATGAGGTGTTCGCCCCATTCCGCCGTCATGGTTTGTGCCACGCGTGCGGCGGCCGCTTTGGGCAATGGTCCCAAAGAGTTGCCGTCTAGATAGATCATTCCCTCGGGCAGGTGAAAGGCGGCGCGAGTGGCGGTGAAATCGGTCATGTCTTCCCTTTCCGGGGTCTTAGAGTTTGGTTCGCAGGTGCCAGAGGTCCGGGAAAAGCTCAACCTCAAGCATACGTTTTAGGTATGACACACCACCTGTCCCGCCAGTGCCGCGTTTGAGGCCGATCACACGTTCCACGGTGGTGACGTGGTTGAAACGCCAGCGGCGGAAATAGTCTTCCAAATCGACAAGCTTTTCGGCCAGCTCGTACAAGTCCCAGTATTGTGCTGGATCGCGGTAAACCTCGGCCCAGGCGGCCTGCACGGTTTCATCGGGTTGGTGTAGTTTGCTTCGATCACGAGCGAGTGCGGCTTCCGGCAGGGGAACTGCCTGTGCCAGACAGGCAAGCGCGCAATCGTAAAGCGATGGTTTTTCCAACTCAGCACGCAGGCGGGTCTCAAGATCAGGCCGGTGTGTGTGAGGTTTGATCATCGCCGTATTGCGGTTGCCCAGCAGGAATTCGATCTCGCGATATTGCGCGGACTGAAAGCCCGAGCTTTGGCCCAACGCCTCGCGGAACGTGGTGTAGTCACTGGGCGTCATCGTGCGCAGCACGTCCCATGCAGAATTCAGCTGCTCGAAGATGCGCGAAACCCTTGAGAGCAGTTTGAACGCCGGACGGATGTCTTCGCTTTTCAGAGTGTTCCGCGCGGCGTGCAATTCATGCAAGGCCAATCGCATCCACAGCTCGGACGTCTGATGTTGCACGATGAAAAGAAGCTCATCATGGGCCGTGCTCAACGGGTGCTGGGCATCGAGTACGGCATCTAGGCCAAGATAGTCCGTATAAGACATGCGCCCGTCAAACGACATCTGCGCGCCATCGTGGCCAGGATCGTATGGATCGCTCAAAACTCGCCCCCTGCGATTTGGATGGCTTGTCCGTTTACACTTCCTGAATTGGGGCTGCACAGCCAAAGAGCGGTTTCTGCCACTTCCTCTGGCGCAATCAGACGGCCATGTGGGTTTGCTCCGACCATGACATTCGTGGCGTCGGCTTTGCTCATACCGGTGCGGGCCATGATGCGGTCAATGTTCTGTGGCACGATATCTGTGTCCACATAGGCCGGGCAAATGGCATTGAACGTATATGGTTTGCCCAGGTAATCTGCGGCCAAGCCGCGGATGAGGCCAATCATCGCGTGTTTTGATGCAGTGTAGCAGGGCGCACCCTTGAGCCCACGCAATCCGGCAATAGAGCTGATCGCAATGACCCGGCCCCAGTCGGTGTCGTGCATCGACTTCAGACATTCCCGGATGGTCAAAAACGTCCCGTCGATATTGGTCGCCATCATGTTGCGCCAGAAATCGAAGTCCATCTTGTGCAGGGCACGCCCTTCGGCGATGCCGGCATTCGGCACACAGATTTGGATCGGACCGTGGGACGATACGGCGCTGGCAATGCCATCTACAACAGACGTCTCGTCCTGCACATCCATAACCAGTGGGGTCAGACCATGCTTTTCTGCAGCTGTTTCAAGTACATCTGCACGACGTCCGGTGATGGTCACCGCTGCGTCGGCTTTGCGCAGCGCAACCGCGATGGCCAGACCAATTCCTGTGCCGCCACCTGTGATCAGCGCGTGTTTGCCGCCAAGTTTCATATCATTCCCCCATCCGCTTTTCGCGACCGTACTCGTCTGGCCCGCAGTGGCAAGATGGCTCACCTCAAAGGGATTGCTTTTCCCATTCGCATTCATGCATGTGTGAGCAACAGGAGGAGACCACCAATGCGATTGACCACCTTTATCGCCGCCGTAGTGACCGCCGGAGCTGCCAGCGGAAGCGAAGACATTGCCGACAAATATCCGCAATCCGAGCTTTATGACAAACCGGTCGAAGTCATTCCGCACGTGTTTTCGGCCATCGGGGCCACAGCGCCACCGACCTACGAGAACTCTGGCCACAACAATAATCTGAGCTTTGTCGTGACCGGCGACGGTGTAGTGGTGATCAATGGCGGTGCGTCGGCGCGGCTTTCAGCGGCGCTGCACGAGGAGATCAAGGCGGTGACCGATCAGCCCGTGAAGTTGGTGATCAATGAAAACGCGCAGGGCCACGCGATGCTTGGCAATTCGTATTGGGCGGCGCAGGGCGTGGATATTCTGGCCCATTCCGATGCGATTGCAGTGGTCGAGGAAAATGGCGATTTCATCTTGCAAGGCATGCAACGTTACAACCGTGACAAGGCTGAAGGCACCGAAGTTGCGCTTCCAAACCTGAGCTTTGACGACGAATATGTCATTGAGATGGGGAACGTTATCCTACACGCTCTGCACCTTGGCCCGGCGCATGATCCAGGTGATGTGCAGGTCTGGATCCCGCAATGGGGTATCGTAATCGCAGGCGACATTGCGTTTCATGAACGCATGCCACCAATTTTTGCCGAGACCGACACCGATGCCTGGGTCGAAACCTTTGAAGGTCCATTCACAGATCTGAACGCCACCTACGTGATCCCCGGTCACGGCCACCCAACCAACATGGCGCAGGTGACGCGGTACACCAGCGAGTACATCAAGGACCTGCGTGCCAAAATCGGAGCGCATATCGAAGAGGGCGGCGATCTGGCTGGTGCCTTTTATGTCGATCAATCCAGCTGGGCGCACCTGGACACTTTCGAAGAGCTGGCAACAAAGAACGCGGGCCGTGTCTTTGAAGAGATGGAATGGGAATGAGCGCCAATCGAAGATAGCGGCACCCTTTCCGGCGCGCGGTTCGAGGTGCGAACGGCCGGAGGTGCCCGTCCTGATCTTCTTCTTTTTGCAAATCTGTCGGGAGCTTGGGCGGCAGGCCCCCCAACGCCGTTTCCGTCAACGCAAACGAATGGATGCGTCGACGCATCTTTGCGGGTCCCTGATTGACGTCGCCCTGCTGATCTGACCAGTGTCGCGCCAGATACTGCGCGAGGGAGAGATCATGCAGCCGAACATCCTGATTCTGATGGTTGACCAACTGAACGGCACGTTGTTCCCGGATGGTCCTGCCGATTGGCTCCATGCGCCCAACCTCAAGAAACTCGCGTCGCGCTCGACTCGGTTCAAAAATGCTTATACCGCCAGCCCGCTCTGCGCACCGGGTCGGGCAAGCTTCATGTCGGGCCAACTGCCTTCGGCCACCGGGGTCTTTGACAACGCTGCTGAATTTCCGTCTTCGATCCCCACCTATGCGCATCACCTACGCCGTGCGGGTTATTACACTGCTCTCAGCGGCAAAATGCATTTCGTTGGCCCTGATCAGCTGCACGGCTTTGAGGCGCGACTGACGACCGACATCTACCCAGCTGACTTTGGCTGGACGCCGGATTACCGCAAGCCGGGCGAACGGATCGACTGGTGGTATCACAACATGGGGTCAGTCACTGGCGCCGGTGTCGCCGAGATCAGCAACCAGCTCGAATATGATGACGAAGTTGCTTATCAGGCCAAGCTCGCACTGTATGATCTGGCGCGCGGCAAGGAGGATCGACCGTGGTGTCTCACGGCAAGCTTTACCCATCCGCATGACCCTTACGTGGCGCGTAAGAAATATTGGGATCTGTATGAAGACTGTGAGCATCTTTTGCCCGAGATCCCGGCGATGGATTATGAAGACCACGACCCCCATGCCAAGCGCATCTTTGACGCAAACGACTGGCGCAATTTCGACATCACCAAGGAAGAAATCTGCAAATCGCGGCGCGCTTATTTTGCCAATATCTCTTATCTTGACGAAAAGATCGGGGAAATCCTCCAAGTGCTCGAAGACACGCGGCAAGAGGCGATTATCCTCTTCGTGTCTGACCACGGCGACATGCTGGGCGAGCGGGGGCTGTGGTTTAAAATGTGCTTCTACGAAGGCTCTGCACGCGTGCCTCTGATGATATCGGCTCCGGATATGGAAGCCGGGTTGGTGAATGATCCGGTTTCGACCATCGACGTCTGCCCAACGCTGTGCGCGTTGGCTGGCGTGAGCATGGAGGAAGTCATGCCTTGGACCACAGGAGAGTCACTCGTTCCATTGGGGAAAGGGCAGGAGCGCACCAGTCCGGTGGCGATGGAATACGCCGCCGAGGCGTCATACGCACCGCTGGTATCGCTGCGCTATGGCAGGTGGAAATACAATCGCTGCACGCTCGACCCCGACCAACTGTTCGACCTTGAGACTGATCCGCATGAATTGACCAATCTTGCGGATCATCCTGACCATCAGGGCACGGTGCAAACCTTGCGCGCGAAATCCGAGGCACGGTGGGATTTGGATCGGTTTGACGCCGATGTGCGGGCAAGTCAGGCGAAACGTTGGGTGGTGTACGAAGCGTTGCGCCAAGGTGGGTACTATCCGTGGGACCATCAACCGCTGCGTGATGCGTCGGAACGGTTCATGCGCAATCACATGGACCTGAATATCCTAGAAGACAGCCAACGCTTCCCGCGCGGAGAATGATTAACCTTTCTTAACGGATTCCATTGTTTGGCCATTTTTTGTGGCCAATATTCATGGAATGTTAAGGATTGCTTTTTTCACCGCCGCCGTGGCGTTGGGCAGCATGGTCAGCGCCGCACCGAACGGGCCAATCCGTGTCGTCGATGGTGACACGTTCAAGGTCAATGGAACCACTGTGCGCTTGCACGCCATCGACGCACCCGAAACCGACCAGATGTGTGGCGATGCAACCAGTCCCGCATGGCCCTGTGGCGCATGGGTGCGCGACAAAACCCATGAGATGTTCGAAGGCCGCATGGCGCGCTGCATCGCAACGGATACAGACAGGTACGGGCGCACCGTCGCCAAATGTTCAGTCGATGGGCGCGATGTGGGAGAAACGTTGGTAAGCAAAGGGTTGGCCTTTGCGTACCGTGAATACGGCATGGATTACGATCTGGTGGAAAAAGGTGCTGCGGTGAATGCCCGTGGCCTGCATGGGACTGGCATTATGTCACCAGCTGCATTTCGGTCTGCACAACGGGCTAAAACACGCCCCAACAAGGTGCGCAACAACGCCGGGGCCAAGACCGTGACTGTGAATCGGGGCACGTCACCAAAGCGCAGTTTGCTACCCAATGCGATCAATCCGGCCTGCAAGATCAAAGGCAATATCAGCCTCAATAGCGGCGAACGCATCTATCACGTTCCGGGGCAGGATTATTACGCCAAGACCCGGATATCGGTGGGCAAAGGCGAACGCTGGTTCTGTTCGGAATCCGAGGCTCGTGCCGCGGGGTGGAGAAAAGCGCGAAACTGATCCGCATTTGATCCGCGTCAAAGTGAAAGATGCACCGCTCTGACATCTTGTTTGTGAAGACATACAACAGAGGAGTGGACCCATGTCGCATACCCCGCACGAGCTTGCTGAGGAATTTCCAGAACATGTGGAAAAAATGAGTGCGCTCAAACAGTCGGATGCGCATTTCGCCAAGCTGTTCGACAGCTATCACGAGGTGAACCGCAACGTGCATCGGGCAGAGACGAATGTAGAGCCGATAGATACGATGGCCGAAACCGAGCTGCGCAAGCAACGTGGCGCGCTCAAGGATGAAATCTGGAGCTATCTTCAGAAGTGATCAGTTCAAATAGGCGGTGATTGCCGAAATGACTGGTCGCGACAGTGGCCGCGCGTTCGACCCGAATGTCGCGGCCACGCTGCCGTCTGGAGCAATCAAAACCTTGTTGAAGTTCCAACGCGGGGTAAATCCAACCTCGGTCTCAAGCCATTTATAGAACGGATGCGCCGTTTCTCCGCGCACAGACGTGATTGTCGTCATCGGAAAATCGAGGGCGAAATTCACCTCGCAAAAATCCTTGACCGCATCGTCGCTTGCCAGTTCCTGCCGGAAATCGTTGGACGGAACTGCCAGAACCACAAGGCCCTGATCACGGTAGGTGTCATATAGTGCTTGTAGCCCGTCGTATTGCCGCGTGTACCCGCACCTGGAGGCTGTATTGACCACCAAAACCGGCTGACCGTGCCATTTCTCAAGATTGATCTCTCCGCCATCGATGGACGGAAAGCTAAAGCTGGACATGGCCGCATGGGCCAGACTAGCGAAACAAGTGAAGGCAACTGCCAAGGCAATACGCATGTCAAATCTCCTGTGTCCGGAAGGTAGGTGAACGGGAGGCAAAGGAAAGGCTCAGAGCTTGCTGAACACCATGACAAGCCCGCGATCGTTTGCGTGATCGTGGTTAGCGTTTTCATAGATCGGAATATCATGGAAATCGACTGGGCTGATCATGTTGTGCGCGACCATAAGCGCCAGTCTTGACCCAAAGCCTGATCCATCAAACACGGGCGGGATCACTCCGCAGACAAAAAGTGCACCTGTCTGGGCGACGCGTAGCAATTCGGGAAATACCTCGGGCCCAACATGCCCATGGGTGAAAGTTCCGCTTGAGACAAACCCTCCATAGGTTGCATTGGCCATAGGCAAGGTCTGGGTAAGGTCCGCACAGATGTGGTTGCGATACAGACCCTTGGCCGCAGCCTGGGTCAGCATCGCCTGCGAGATGTCGATGCC
This sequence comes from Marivita sp., assembly GCF_965656765.1. Classification (GTDB taxonomy): domain Bacteria; phylum Pseudomonadota; class Alphaproteobacteria; order Rhodobacterales; family Rhodobacteraceae; genus Marivita. Next base: position 38,912 of record NZ_CBFHLV010000009.1, read on the forward strand.
ATCCACCACATGGTCCCGCAGATGCTCTGCCAACAGCCCGGTGCCTGCACCTATGTCAAGAACCGGTGTGTTGTCCTGATCCAGCGATCGAAAAACACGCGCAACCTCGCGCGGGGCGATGTACCCATGGCGTTCGCCAAAGCTGCTGTCATAGCTGCTCGCCCAATCATCATAAAGCGCTCTTGCGTCGGAAGGTCCGCCGATGCTGTAGGCGCGTTCTAGGTTGTGATCCGACATCGGGGCCTCCTTTGACAACGGGTCCAGACAGGATGGCGGCAGCGAGCGCGGGCGGCAAGTGCCTTGCGTGACGTGGGATAGCTTCCCATATTTGGATCAGGACAGATCGAGGAGCATGACATGGCAGGCGGATGGGCCCGCGACGGTGCGGTGCAAGAACAGATCGACGCGTCGATCAATGATGAGCTTGCCCGTCTCAAGGCGCGCAGGGCACCGCAAGGCGAAAGCCTGACACATTGCGCGGAATGTGAAGAACCGATTCCGAATAAGCGCAGACTTGCCTTGCCGGGTGTGAAGCTGTGTATCGAGTGCCAGCAGGATCGTGACAGCAGTTTTCAAGCCCGTGGTGGGATCAACCGGCGGGGCTCCAAGGATTCCCAGCTGAAATAAATTGTGCGGGCATCCGCCCGCTTCGGGTATCTCGCCGTCGGCTCGTATTGGTGCTGACGGGCTCCGTTGCGATTTTACCGGCTGCTAAGGCTAATGCGCCATGCACCGCAGGCATATTTCTTGAAAAGAATAAGCAGAAAGCGATGCATACCTCCTGCTTCTTCTTTTGTGCAAATATGCAAGCGTGATGCTGACGCTTGAAGGGCGTCTGACGGTCAGCCCTCCATGGCCTCTAACTCGTCGATGAAACCAGAAATCATGCTGAGGCCCTTGTCCCAAAACTTGGGATCGCTGGCATCAAGGCCGAAGGGCGCGAGCAGGTCTTTGTGGTGTTTCGATCCACCGGCTTTGAGCATGTCAAAATACTTATCCTGAAACCCATCGGGGTTTTCTTCGTAGACCGCATAGAGCGCGTTCACGAGGCCATCGCCGAACGCATAAGCGTAGACGTAGAACGGTGAGTGGACGAAGTGCGGGATATAAGCCCAGAAGGTCTCGTACCCGTCCATGAATTCGAAGGCGGGCCCAAGGCTTTCGGCCTGTACCGACATCCATAGCGCGTTGATGTCATCCGGGGTGAGTTCGCCACCGCGCCGTGCTTCGTGGAGTTTGCATTCGAAGTCGTAGAACGCAATTTGTCGGACGACCGTGTTGATCATATCCTCAACCTTGCCGGCCAGCATGACCTTCTTTTCGGCGTCATCCTTGGCATTGTCGAGCATGCGACGGAAGGTGAGCATTTCGCCGAAGACGGACGCAGTTTCGGCCAACGTCAGCGGTGTGGATGACAGCATCTCACCTTGTTCGGCGGCAAGCACCTGATGCACACCGTGGCCCAGTTCATGTGCAAGGGTCATCACGTCGCGCGGTTTGCCGAGGTAATTGAGCATCACGTAAGGGTGCACATCCGTCACCGTGGGGTGCGCAAAAGCCCCCGGCGCTTTGCCTGGCTTTACGGCAGCGTCGATCCAGCCTTTTGAGAAAAACGGCTTGGCGATTTCGCCCATTCGGGGGTCGAATTCGGTATAGGCGTTCATCACCGTTTGTTCGGCTTCGGTCCAATCGACCGTGCGGGTGGCTTCCATCGGCAATGGCGCGTTGCGGTCCCAGACCTGCATCGTGTCGAGGCCAAGCCATTTGCGCTTAAGTTCATAGTAGCGGTGGCTGAGCTTGGGGTAGGCGGCGACAACTGCATTGCGCAAGGCGTCGACGACTTCGGGTTCAACATCGTTGGACAGGTGGCGTCCTGTTTGCGCCGTGGGCATGCCACGCCAGCGGTCCATCACCTCTTTTTCCTTGGCTTGCGTGTTGTGGACACGGGCGAAGATCTTGATGTTTTCGGCAAAGACCGCTGCCAGTTCTTTGGCCGCTGCCTCGCGGACGGACCGGTCCTGTTCCGTAAGCAGGTTCAGCGTGCCTTCGATATTGAGCGGCTCACCATCGACCTCGAATTCCAGACTGGCGATGGTTTCGTCGAACAGCCGTTCCCAAGCGTCGCCAACCACGCCCATGTCGTGCATGAACTTTTCCATCTCGTCCGACAGTTGGTAGGGCTTCATCGCCCGGATGCGGCGGATCGCAGGTTTGTAGCGGGCGAGGTCGGCATTGGCGCCAAAAAGCGCGTCAACGGTGCCGTCATCAATCCGGTTCAGCTCAAGCGTGAAGAACACCAGCGGCGTGGTATAAATGGTGATTTTTTCCTGATGGTCTGACAGGAACTTGGCGCGCTGGGCGTCCGTGGTCAGCTGGTAATAACGCAGACCCGCGTAGGACATGATGCGACCTGCGATGTTCTCGATCTTTTCGTGTCGGTGGATTGCTGTCAGGAACTCTTCGGCAGTTAGATCGGCGAGCTTGCCTTCATAGTCAGCTGCGAAGCTGCGGCACGCCTCTTCGAGCCAATCGAGATCGCGTTTAAGCTCTGCTGCGTCCTCAGAAGCGTAAAGGTCTGTCAAATCCCACTCGGGCAAATCACCAAGGTCCTTGCCGCCGCTGAGGGCGTTGACGTCATAGGTTAGGGTGGGCGTGCGCAGCATCGGATGTCTCCTGTTCTTCTTTGCTTTTGAACCTGTGCCGTGCAGGCAAAAGGTTCAAGGGGCAAAGCCGTAGAGTGTCGCGGGATTGTCGGTAAATAGCTTTTGACGGGTGATCTTATCCGGGATTGCGTCAAGCAAGCAGTTGAGCTGTGTCCCGGCGTCCGGCATCGCGACACCGTTGAGCATCAGGTGGGGCCAATCGCTGCCCCAGAGAATACGTTCGGGATTGGCACGGGCCAAGCGCTGCAGGAGATCTTTTGGTTGCGGCGTGTGGCGGTACGTCGCGCTGAGTTTGGTCCACGCGCGGCCATCTGCGAGAAGACGTTCGAGCGCTTTCTGACCTTCGGTGAGGCCCAATGCCGGATCAGGCCAAGCGCAATGATCGAACACGATCTGTACCGGCAGACTGGGCACTTGTGGCGCCAATTCCTCTAAATGCAAATGGGAATGGGCCAGCATTTCTACATGCAGCCCGTGATCGACCAAGATGGGCGCAAGGCGCTTCATCCCGTCCCAGCTGAGCAACCCGCCATGCACATAGTTCAGACGCACCGCTTTGCAGTTTTGATCGGCCAGCGCGCGAATGTCGGCCTCGGTCGCATCATCCGAGATCAGGCAAACTGCGCGGAAGTTTTCGCCCAAGCGCCGCACCGCTTCGAGTGTGATACTGTTGTCGCCACCATAGAGGATGGAATGCACGATCACGCCACGTGTGCAGCCAAGAACGCCTAGATGCGTGCGGTACCGGTCAAGCCATGTGTCCAGAGTTCCGGGGGGTGGGTTTTCGACCCGACCTTCCCATAAGGAAAAGTCGTCACCAATCAGGTGTACATGTGCATCGCAGGCATCGTCGGGCAGCGTTGCGCTGGGCGCAATTGGGCTTGGTGCGGGCGCGGCAGCGGTGGGTTTAACCATAGGTCTCCAGCATATCCTTCAAATCATCGAGCGTGTTGGCCTCTTGAAGGGGCTTATCATGACGCCAACGGGACATGCGAGGGAAGCGCAGCGCAATGCCGGATTTATGGCGCGGAGAAGCGTGGATTCCTTCGAATGCGATCTCGAACACATGGTGTGGTGTGACCTGCCGCACTGGACCGAAACGCTGCTGTGTGTTCTTGCGCACCCACGCAGTGATCGTGCGGAATTCGTCGTCGGTAAGGCCAGAATAGGCCTTCGTGAAGGGTACGAGATCGTTGCCGTTCCAGACCGCAAAAGTGAAGTCCGTGAACAAGTTGGCGCGGCGACCATGGCCTTGCTGGGCATAGATCATCACTGCGTCTACGGTCAGGGGATCGTGCTTCCACTTCCACCAATCACCTTTCTTGCGACCTGAAAGGTAGGGACTGTCCTTGCGTTTGAGCATCAGTCCTTCGGCCCGATGATCGCGGGCGGTGGCTCGGATCTGTGCCAGCGCATGCCACGTGTCGAACGGCAGCGGCGGAGCGGCTTTGACCGGTGCATCCTGGGGCATTTCATGCAGCAAGGTGTCCAACCTTGTGCGGCGCTCTTGCAGCGGTTGATCGCGTAGGTCTTGGCCATTCTCTTCAAGTAAATCGTAAGCAAGCAGGATCACAGGCGCGTCTTTGAGCAGTTTCTTCGGCACCGTCTTGCGCCCGATCCTGGCTTGCAGGGTGTTAAACGGGAACGGCTGTGTGCCGTCCCACGCAACGATCTCTCCATCCAGGACGATGCCATCCGGCAAGAAATCACCCAACCGAGCGAATTCTGGAAAACGGTCTGTCATCAACTCTTCGCCGCGCGACCACACGTGGTGCGTGCCATTGCGCAAAATGACCTGACCACGAATACCGTCCCATTTCCATTCGGCTTGCCAATCGTTGGGCGCGCCTAGGTCGTGCGGCGCGCCATCTAACTGATAAGCCAAATAGAACGGGTAAGGGCGGCTTTCGTCAGCTTCTACGTCTTCGGCTTCGATGAGATCATGATACGTGGTGGTTTCCGGGGTCCAGCCGCCCATGAGGCGATGGGCAAGGCTGGCTTCGTCCTGATCGGTTGCTTGTGCCAAGGCGCGGGTCATTAGTTTTTGACTGACGCCGATACGAAAGCCCCCGGTGATCAACTTGTTGAAAAGAAAGCGTTCTGTTGAATCTAATTGATCCCAGGCGTCCAGGATGCGCGCTTTGCGTTGGTCGATATCCAAGGCGGAAAGCGATTTCAGCTCGGTGATCCACTGGGTGAGTCGCAAGTCGCTGTTTTGGTTCGGCGGCGGAAGGGTCAGGGCAATGGTTTCTGCAAGATCGCCAACAATGGGATAGCTTTCTTCAAGCAACCATAATGGAATTCCGCCAAGCTCAGCGGCCCATTCGCGCAGCTGAGTTGTTGTCACAGCACGTTTGGGACGACGGCCAGAGAAAAGCGCGATGGTCCAAAGTTTGTCATCATCCGAGGCGGTCGTGAAAAATTCGGCCAGCGCTTTTGTTTTGAGGCTGGTCTTGGTGGTTTGGTCAATCGTGGTAAACAGAGCGACAAAGTCTTTCATGCGGCGTCGGCCTCATCATCATCACCGCCGAATTCAGTTGGGACGACTTGGGCATTGTACCCCGCAGAGTTCAGCCATCGCGCGAAGATCTCTGTGTAACCATGAGTTGCATATATGTTTTCTGCTTCTGTTTCCTTGACGGCGTGCATAAGGCCGTCCCAATCAGCATGGTCCGAAATAACAAAACCTCGGTCCGCAGCCCGTCGACGGCGGACGCCGCGTAGGCGCATCCAGCCCGACGCAAAGGCGGTCGACGCAACTCCGAAGCGGCGGGCCCATTGCGATCCCAATGCCGAAGGTGGCGCGATCACCAATGCGCCGGGGTGATCTTTAACGTTCAGTTCGGGTGTGACGTGGATGGTATTTGGCAGTGTATAACCTTGATTTCGTAGCACTTCGTTGGTGTTTTCGACAGCGCCATGGGTCAAGATCGGGGCGATCGCGGGATCGACCATCGACAGTAAACGCTGCGCTTTTCCAAGCGAATAGGCGCCCAAGATCGACGCTTTTCCATCAGCTGCATTTCGCGACCACCATGCGTTAAGGTCGTTGGCGACATCGTCTTGGTCGTCCCATTTGAAAACGGGCAGTCCAAAGGTGCACTCTGTGATGAAGCTGTGGCAGGTAACGGGCTCAAAAGGTTCAGATATCCCGTCTGGGATAACCTTGTAGTCGCCAGACGCCACCCAGATTTCGCCGGCAACCTCGACCCGGATTTGAGCAGAGCCAGGCAAGTGGCCGGCTGGATGGAATGACACCAAAGCGTCGCCAATTTTACGCTTTTCGCCGAATTTAAGAGTTTCGACAGAAATTTCTCCCAACCTGTGACGCATGACCGGGGCGCAGGCGTCGGTGCATAGATAGCTGCGGTGACCCGGGCGGGCATGGTCGGCATGCCCGTGTGTAATCAGCGCGCGATCCACGGGTCGCCAAGGGTCGATGTAAAAGTCTCCGGCGGGACAGTAGATGCCGCGGTCGGTAAAGGTGAGAACTGCGTTTGTCATGATGATGAGTATAGGGGGCCGGGCAAGCATCGCCAGAGGCTTGCCAAGCGGGATGCACGGCGTAGGGTGTGCCGGATCAGACTATCAGGAGACCACCCATGCAAATCGCAGGATTTCGCCAGCGCCTCTTGTCGCGCGTCCCTTTGGCAGGAACGTTTTTGAAAACCCCGGCATATCAAGTGGTTGAGGTGTTGGCGCAGTCCGAACTTGATTTTGTGTGTCTGGATGTCGAACACGCCCCGTTCGACCGCAGCGCGGTAGACGCGTGCTGCGCGATAGGACGAGCGCTGGACTTCCCGGTTTTGGTCCGGGTCGGAGACAATTCGGCCCGCGAAATCCTGCAGGCGTTGGATTGCGGTGCGGTTGGAATTGTCGTGCCGCATATCGACAGTGCCGTAAAAGCCGCGGAAATTGCGCGGTCCGCAAGATTTGGTAAGGGCGGGCGGGGATATGCCGGTTCGACCCGGTGGGCAGGCTACGCAACGCAATCCATGCCCGATCTGCTGGCGCGGTCGCAGTCTGAAACCGTGGTCATGGCGCAGATCGAAGAACCCGAAGGCGTTGAGGCCTGTGAGGCGATTGCCGCAACCGAAGGGATTGATGCGCTGTTTCTTGGCCCGGCAGACCTGTCTGTTGGGTACGGTCATGAAAACCAAACGTCAGCCGATCTGTTCGAGGCAATGAACCGGGTGGGCAAAGCGGCGAGCGCCGCAGGCAAAGCCTATGTATCATGGGTTGCCAATGCTCAAAAAGCGCAGGAATGGTCGCAATACGGAATGAGCTGTTTCTTCATATCATCCGAACATTCGTGGATGCGCGCTGGTGCAACTGCAGAGGCGCGCGGCGTGCACGAGATTGGGAAGGCTTAGGCTTTGAAGCTTGAGAACAGGGATACAGCCGCACCGGTCACCTGACGACGGGTGTTGGCGTTTTCCATAAGAACTTCGTGTTCCGCGCCATCGACCAGCAGAAACTTACCGCCTTTCCAATGGGTCATCCGCTCCCGGATGCGGGTAGTGTCAACGATCCGTTCGTTTGACCCGACAAAACATAGCGCGGGCATGGCGGGCGATTTCAGATCTGCGAGTGCATCACATTCTTCAAGTGCAGAGCGCAACCATGTGAAAGACGGACCGCCCAGACCGAATTGCGGCTCTGCCTCAACGTGTTGGCGCATGTAGTCGAACATGTCCCGGTCAGATGTCAAAAGATTGGTCTCGAACGGTTCAGATGCCGGGTAGCTTTTAATAGAGGTGCCCGGCGCAAGGCGATGACCCTGCCCAAACGCTTGGGCCAAACGGGGCAACAACCACGCCGCCGGGCGCAAATATGCGGTCATTTCGATGCCCCACATCGGGCCGGTGAACACCACGGATTTCATGTCGCTTCCGCCCATGAGTGCGCGCAGGCCGATGCAGCCGCCCATAGAATGCGCCACCATATGCCACGGGCTCTGTGCCGCGCGGTCGCGCGCGAAGGCCCGGACAGCAGACCAGTCTTTCTGAAAATCCAGAAATTGGTCCACATGGCCGACCATCGGGTTGGCACTTAGGCGGTCGGCCATTCCCTGACCGCGCCAATCGACTGTCACAACATCAAATCCGGCGCGGACAAAATCCTTGGCGTTGCGGCCGTATTTTTCGATGTATTCGGTGCGCCCCGGTAAAATGAAAACCGTGCCCTTGGCGTCTTTCGCCGATGCATATCCGACACGAATGCGCACCCCGTCCGAGGTGCGCAGCCAAAATGCCTGAGTTTCCGGCCCATCGGCCAGGTCGTCGCGATAGGGCGCGGGATCGGCCATCAGGCGAGGCTGGCAGCCAGTTTCATTGCCATGCCCATGTCGCCGTCAATGGTCAGGCGACCGGACATAAAAGCGGATGTCGGATTGAGCGATCCGTCGAAAATATCGCGGTAGGTGTCCGCGTCGGCGTTGAACGTGACGTCGGCATCCGCCGCACCTTCGCGGGCCCCATCGCTGTCGACAACCATACTGCCTTCGCCTTCGATGTTGAACTGCGCGGTGCCGTCGATGCCGCTGCCGTCCAGCTTTTCGTTCATGGCGGTGACTGCCTGTGTCACAACTTCGCTCATTCGCTCGTCTCCTTGTGATCGTGTCCTGGGGTGTAAGGGTGGCATTTGCCAAACCTCACGCTAAACTCAAAGGTGGTTATGAGGTTCACAATGCGCAAATACAAATCTGCCGTTGCGGCATTTCTTTTTTCAATTGGTGCGGCCGTAGGTCCGTTGCAAGCACAAGATGATCCTGCAGTTGATCTGATGGACGAGCTTGCGCAGGCTGAAGACGAGCGTGCGGCGGACAGACTTGAAAAACAAGTGCGGCAGGAGTGGTCAAAATCCGGATCAGCGACGATGGACCTTTTGCTCAAGCGGGGGCAGGACGCGCTGGATGTCGATGAATTGACCGTCGCGATGGAGCATTTGCGCGCGCTGACCGATCATGCGCCTGATTTTGCAGAAGGGTGGCACACTCTTGCGCTGGCTTATTACCGGGCCGACATGTTCGGCCCTGCAGCGGATGCGCTGGAGCGGACACTTGCGCTGAACCCCGATCATTTTGGCGCATTGCGCGGATTGGGCGCGATATTCGAGCAGGTCGATAAACCTCACCTTGCGTATGATGCCTATTCGCGGGTACTCAGCCTGCGACCGCACGATTCCGCCGTGATTGACGCGTTGGAGCGGTTGGAGCTTCGGGTGAACGGGCAGACGCTCTAGATCATCTGACGCCCGAGCAGGACGGCAAAGGACGTCAACATGGCCGGACATGCACGGGTTGCGGCCATTCTTGGCCCGACCAACACAGGCAAAACCCATTACGCCATCGAACGGATGCTGGGCTACCGCACGGGCATGATTGGTCTGCCGCTGCGTCTTTTGGCGCGCGAAGTTTATGACAAGATAGTGGATGTACGCGGCCCGTCTGTGGTGGCGCTGGTCACTGGCGAGGAACGTATTGTTCCGCCGCGTGCGCAATATTGGGTCTGCACTGTTGAGGCCATGCCCGAGGGGATGGGCTGTGATTTTGTCGGGATCGACGAGATCCAGTTGTGCGCCGATCCCGAGCGGGGTCATGTGTTTACCGACCGTCTTTTGCGGATGCGCGGTTTGCACGAGACCTTGTTCATGGGCTCGGACACGATGCGGGGGCCGATTTCCGAATTGGTTGAGGGCGTCAAATTTGTGCGCCGTGAGCGGATGAGCCAGCTTTCCTATACGGGTTCCAAAAAGATCAGCCGCTTGCAGCCCCGTACAGCGATTGTCGGTTTCTCGGTCGAAAATGTCTATGCGATTGCCGAATTGTTGCGCCGTCAAAAGGGTGGCGCGGCTGTGGTCATGGGCGCGCTCAGCCCGCGCACACGGAACGCTCAGGTTGATCTGTACCAGAATGGTGAGGTGGACTACCTTGTGGCCACCGATGCGATCGGGATGGGGCTGAACCTTGATATCAACCATGTCGCGTTTTCGTCTCTGACCAAATTCGATGGGCGGCGAATGCGGCCCTTGATGCCCAATGAACTGGCGCAAATCGCAGGTCGGGCTGGGCGCGGGATGGCGAACGGGACGTTTGGCGTAACGGGCGAGGCGGGACCGATCTCAGACGAGGTGGCCGAGGCGATCACCAACCACCGTTTTACACCGCTTAGGAAGCTGAACTGGCGCAATCCGGAACTTCGGTTCGGCAGTATTGATGCTTTGATTGCATCGCTTGAAGCCAGCCCAAATGACGAGTTGTTGATCAAAGCGCGTGAGGCGGACGATCTTCAGGCGCTCAAGGCGTTGAGTGCCGTTGCCGAGGTTCAGGCACGGGCGACCGATCCGAAATCTGTTCAATTGCTGTGGGACGTATGCCGCATTCCCGATTTCCGGGGGATCAGTCATGCGGAACATGCGGGCCTTTTGGAAGTTATCTACGGACACTTGAACCAACGCGGCGCTATCCCGGATGATTTTCTGGGGCGGCAGGTCAATCGGATCGACCGGACAGATGGCGACATTGACACGTTGTCGAAACGATTGGCGTATATCCGCACATGGACCTATGTCGCGCAGCGGAATGCGTGGGTGCATGACGAAAGCCATTGGCGTGGACTGACGCGCGCTGTAGAAGACCGACTGTCGGATGCGCTGCACGAGCGCCTGACCCAAAGATTTGTTGATCGGCGCACATCCGTGCTCTTGCGCCGATTGAAGCAGAAGGAGGCCCTTTTGGCCGAAGTGAATGACAAAGGTGAAGTAACCGTCGAAGGCGAATTCGTCGGCAGACTTGAGGGGTTCCGGTTCCGCCAGGACAAGGACGCAACCGGGCAGGAAGCTAAGACGCTGAAAACCGCGTCGTTGCAGGCTTTGGCTCCGCATTTCCATCTTCGGGCGGACAGGTTCTACAACGCGCCCGATACCGAGATGGATTACACCGAACAAGGTGGCCTCATGTGGGGTGAACAGGCGGTTGGCAAGCTCGCGGCGGGCGATGACCCACTCAAGCCGCGCATCGTTGCCTTTGTCGATGAAGAGGCTGGGCCAGATGTGGCGCAAAAGGTGCAGCGCCGACTGCAGCACTTTATTGACCGCAAGATCGCCGCGCTGTTTGAGCCGCTGGTAAACCTTCAGAAAGACGACACCTTGAATGGTCTGGCGCGCGGTTTCGCGTTCCGCATGGTCGAGTCCATGGGCATCCTGCCACGTGCCGAAGTGGCTGACGATGTCAAAGCGCTGGATCAGGATGCACGCGGAATGCTGCGCAAACATGGCATTCGCTTTGGTCAGTTTACGGTGTTTATGCCGCTGTTGTTGAAGCCCGCGCCAACACGATTGCGTCTGGTGCTTTGGAGCTTGGCTAAGAACTTGGACGTGTTCCCAGAAGCGCCGCCTCCTGGTCTGGTGACGGTGCCGAACACGCCGGGCACACCGGCTGAGCATCACACTGTGTCGGGGTATCGCGCTGCGGGTGATCGGGCGATCCGGATCGATATGCTAGAACGTCTGGCTGATCTGTTGCGTGCGCAGGACAGCCGGGGTGGGTTCGAGGCGAACCCTGACATGTTGTCGATCACGGGATTGACGCTTGAACAATTCGCCGACCTGATGGGCGGCCTTGGTTATAAAGCCGAAAAGAGTGAGCGCGAGAAAGTGCGTGCCGTGGATGCCGTCGTTCCCGAGGCGGACATGGCAACAGCAACTGAACAGGACGCAGCAACAGACGGTGCTGTGCCGGTTGAAGACACGCCGGTGATGGATGCTGGGCAAGAGGGCGCACCCGGAGCGGATGCGGCCCCCGCGGATGCCCCTGATGCGGCCGATGTTTCAGATGTTGCCGCGGCGATGCCGGAAGGTACTGTAGCCCCGGTTGCTGACGCACCGACAGATGCGCCTGCAGAGACGCCGGTGCCCGCCAATTCCGAGACTGAGATCGACCCCGGCGCGGCACCCGACGCCGCTTTGGCTGGGCCCGAAACCGAGGTCTTTTACACCTTCACATGGCGCGGCAATCGCCCAGACCGGCAACCGCGCCGCGATGGTGGCAAGGGCCGGCGTGATGGCGGCAAACCGCAGGGCGACCGTCCACGTGGCAAGGGCAAGCCCAAAGGCAAGGGCCAACCGCGCGACGGCGGTGCGAAGTCATTCCAGGCGCGTCCACCCAAGAAAGAAAAGCAGATCGATCCGGATAATCCATTCGCCGCAGCCCTGATGGGGTTGCGGAATAAGGATTGAATTGACTGAACCGGTCCAGAAGCTGCGTATCGACAAGTGGCTTTGGCATGCGCGTTTCTTTAAGACGCGCAGCCTTGCTGCAAAGGTCGTGTCTGGCGGGAAGGTACGCGTGAACGCTCAGCCGATTTCAAAACCGGCCTACGCGGTTTCGTCTGAGGATGTGCTTACATTCCCTCAGGGTGATGATGTCCGTGTGATCAAAGTGCTCGAATTGGGAGAGCGTCGCGGGCCAGCACCAGAGGCGCGTTTGCTTTACGATGATCTAGACCCACCCAAGCCGCGTGAAGCTGCAGCGCCAGTGCCTCGTTTTGAAGGCAAAGGTCGTCCGACCAAGAAAGATCGTCGCGCCTTGCAACAAACCCGGTCAGACCTTCTTGAATGATTTTTCCGAGTGGCTTAGCTAGCTTGCGAACGATCGATGGACGAACCGCATGACCTACATTGTCAACGATGCCTGCATCGCCTGCAAATTTACCGACTGTGTCGAAGTCTGCCCAGTGGACTGTTTCTACGAGGGTGAAAACATGTTGGTGATTCACCCGGATGAATGCATTGACTGTGGGGTCTGCGAACCGGAATGCCCGGCAGATGCGATCCGCCCGGATACAGAGCCGGACATGGACAAATGGGTTGAGTTCAATCGCAAGTACTCGGAAATGTGGCCGGTGATCATCACCAAGAAAGACCCGCTGCCAGACGCCGAAGAGCGGGACGGCGAAAGCGGTAAGCTTGAAAAGTACTTTTCTGAAGCGCCTGGCGAAGGCGGTTAATGATTCGCATGTATGGCGCGAAGCAGTTCTAGGCTGCCGTGCAAGTGATTGATTTTCAATCACTTAACCCTTTCCGGTGTGCCACTACCGCGAAGCCCATTTTTGTGGTATACATATTTCATAAATGAGACCTGTGGGACATGCGCCTCTCGGTGCTTGGAATTTAAGCTGACGTAGCTTGTTTCGATACTCTGAAAGAAAACGACCGGAAGCGCTGCCTCCGTTCGTTATTTTTGTCTGTGCCGCATGGTTATATGCCAAGGAAGGTTCTGAATGACCAAGTCGAAAAAATCCGAATTTCGTCCAAATGACTACGTTGTGTACCCTGCACATGGTGTGGGCCAGATCGTATCGATCGAAGAGCAAGAGATCGCTGGCATTACACTTGAGCTGTTTGTGATCTCGTTCGAGAAAGACAAGATGACATTGCGCGTGCCAACGCACAAAGCGACGGAAATCGGAATGCGGTCCCTGAGTTCACCCGATGTTGTGAACCAGGCGATGAAGACGCTCAAAGGCAAGGCCAAGGTCAAAAAGGCCATGTGGTCGCGTCGTGCGCAGGAATACGAACAAAAGATCAACTCGGGTGATTTGATCGCGATCGCCGAGGTGGTGCGTGACCTGCATCGTGCCGACGATCAGCGCGAGCAAAGCTATTCCGAGCGTCAGCTGTATGAAGCCGCGCTTGAGCGTTTGACCCGCGAGATCGCTGCAACGTCGGGTGGTGACGAACTCGAAGCTGCCAAGCAGGTTGGCGATGTCCTGTTGTCGCGTGCACCTGCTGCGGCCTGATACAACCTGATTGGGTTAAAGAAAGCGGCCCCAATGGGGGCCGTTTTTTTATGCTGCGTCGTCGTTGTTGTTTTCCAGTGCGGTCAGCAATGATGCCTCAAGCTCTTTTTCAAGCTCCCTCGCGCGGGCGATATATGCGTCATTCTGTGCCGATGGGATGTTCGGATCCCACAGGTCAGCCAATTCGCGTACAGTATAGCGGTCATGTTGGTAGAACAGCTTTTCTGCTTCGGACGCTTCGTAATCACTTAGACCAATGTTCTCGAGCACATAGCGACCAGCCCGCAAAGAGCTGTCGAACAGTTCGCGCACGATGTCATTCGCTCCGGCCTTGTACAGCCGGTAGGTGTGTGTCCGGTCGCGTGACCGTGCGACGATGTGGATGTCGGGGCGCAAGCGACGCGCATACGTAACCAAACGTTCGGCCGCAATTGGATCATCCAAAGCCACCATCAGGACGCGCGCGTTGTCAATACCAGCCGCATGGAGCAGGTCTGGGCGGAGCGGGTCGCCAAAGAAGCCCTGATAGCCAAAGCGGCGCATCAGCTGAATGGTTTGTAGGTTGTTGTCGATCACGACGGTCTTGACCCCAACGGATTGCACCAACCGATTGACGATCTGACCAAACCGCCCAATTCCGGCGATGATCACAGTGCCTTGCTGATCGATTTCATCATGTTCGAGGGCTTTGTCGCTATCCTTGAGGCGCTTGGACAGGACCTCGTAAAGGATAAAGGCCAGCGGTGTGATAAGCATCGACAGCGCTACAATGAGCAGCAGCCGATCGGCCAGATAGCCGGGCAAGATGGATTGCTGAAGCGAGAAGGAAATCAGGACAAACCCAAATTCACCGGCTTGGGCAAGGCCAAGTGTGAAAAGCCATTGATCCCGCCCACGCAGTTTGAAGGCGCGGCCAAGGCCGTAAAGGATGATCCACTTGAGCAACATGATCCCAAGAGCAAGCCCGAGGATTGAAATTGGCTCTGAAAAGAGCAGGCCAAAGTCGATGCCAGCGCCGACAGTGATAAAGAACAGGCCAAGCAACAAGCCCTTGAAGGGTTCAATGTCCGATTCCAGCTCGTGGCGGAATTCACTGTTGGCCAGAACAACTCCAGCGAGGAAGGTGCCAAGGGCAGGGGACAACCCTACCGCAGTCATGAGAAAGGCGATGCCGATCACGATCAGAAGTGCCAGCGCCGTATACATTTCGCGCAGGTGGGCGGCATGGATATAGCGAAAGAGCGGACGCGCACCGTACACGCCGCCCAAAATGATCAGGGCCACAGCGCCTAACGTCACGAGCGTTACACCCCAACCTGGCAAACCTTCGACAAGGGACATGCTGTGCCCATGTGCGACGTCGTTTTCCAGAACGCTGCGTGTGATCGACCCATCTTCGTTCAACGACGGAATGGACGGCACGGCCAGCAGGGGCAGGATGATCAACATCGGAATAACGGCGATGTCTTGGGTCAAAAGGACGGAGAATGTGGACCTTCCGCCGCTGGTCTGCATAAGACCTTTTTCGCTGAGGGTTTGGAGAACAATCGCAGTCGAGGACAGCGCAAAGATCATCCCAATCGCAAGCGAGGTTTGCCATACAAAACCAAGATAAATGGCACCGGTCATCACGGCAAGCATGGTAATCAGCACTTGCAGTCCACCCAGCCCAATCAGTCGGTGGCGCATGTCCCACAGCGCGCGTGGCTCTAGCTCCAGTCCGATCAGGAACAGCATCATCACGACACCAAATTCGGCAAAGTGCTGCAAGTCCGTCGTGTCGGCAACCAAACCCAACCCCGGGCCAATGGCGACACCGGCCAGCAGATATCCCAGGACGGATCCCAAGCCCAAACGTGCAGCGATGGGCACGGCAATCACCGCAGCCAGCAGAAAAACCGACGCCAGGAAGAGAAATTCACCCATTCAGATTATGCCTTTCGAACTGCAGACAGGATGCGCGTTTTCGCCCTGCGAACGCAACCAGATCGCGAGCGGGGTGCCGAAATAAGTGGCAATCGAGTGTCTTGCGGTGAAGGATTGGGCGGCGGGTTGCATGTTTACCCGTCCGGCATATCCAACACAACATTCCGGCCGTTCTTGGAGTAACGCAGTTCGTCTTCGCCTATCGCTGCAACGCGCCCGCCATCAAGACGATCACCTACCTTAACCTTTTGATAACGACCGTTCGACAACCGCACGAGCGCGCGGCGACTTGATGGTTTGCCATAGACCCCGATCAGGTTGATGCGCCGCAGATTGATGGCGTTCGACACAGTGGCCTGTCGGGCGACATTGGCCGTCGATGGGATGCGCGGTTGCACTGTGCGCGGCGCGACGGCAGCGACTTGCGTAACTTCGGCGGGCTGGGACCGCTGCTGAACCCGCGACCGTTCGACGATTTGGGAAAAGTTGCGTGGCCGCGTCACCGGGGCGACAGATTGCGCCACAGCGAATTGAGTCGCGTCTGGTTGCGCTTCTTCTTCCTCAGCCTTGAGGGTCTCGGGCCGTGCGGCGGGCCGCAAGGCGGCAAGTTCGGCACGGGTGCGACCTGCCAATTGGGCGCGCTCGTTGCCTTCGATCAAGCCATCTGGACGTGACCGAGGGCGGAATTGTTCCAGTTCGGGCGCTACGGCGGCTATGGTGCCATCCTCGGTGGGTTCGGGGGTTACTTCGACCGGGGCCGGACGGACAGGTGGGACGACCGGTGGCAAGCCCGCGAAAATGCGTACGCCGTCTGGATTCAAAGCACCTTCTGGCGTAGCGATCACGAGACCACGCTCATCCAGGGCAAACTGTGTTCCCGGCGCGGCTGGGTTGGGCTGTGACAGATAGGTTTGATCGTTGCGCAATGCCTCGGCACGAGGCAGGGCTACCGCATCAAATTGCTCAACCCGCCCGTCGATCGACGCCACATAGAGATCATCCAGAGTGGTTTGCGTCGGTGTTGACGGGGCTGCGGGTGAGCGCTGCCAAATTCCTGTTGCCGCATAGCGAGCATCGGCTTCTTCCGGTGTCAGCGCCGCTGGCGGAGGAAGAACGTCGGACAACCCAGTGTCAGTGTCAAAGGTTGTCTCAGTGCCACCCAATGCTGCGACTTGTGTTTCTGCATCGTCCTCGACGGGCGCTGTGATTGAACCATCAAGCGGCAAAAGTTCGACGTCCGGCATGCGTGCTATTGACGGTGTTTCATCGTCACGTTCGAAAAATCGCGACACGCCTTCGTCGAGGAACACGCTGGCCCATGCGGCAACGGCCAGCAGAAAGATCAACAGCGCGCTGGTCAGCATCAAGCCAAGGAACCGGGGCTTCCCGCCGATTTGCGGCTCGGCACGGGCCCCGAATACCGTCATGCGGGCGCGTTCGTCCTGTGCCTGAGGTGCCGCTTCCGGTTTTGCATCAGGATTGCGACCTGCTCGCATTGCAGCGATTCGTGCAACTGCGGCGCGGGCGGGGGCCGGGTCATGCTTTGGTTTGGCGGTCGTATCGGGTGCGCCCGTGTCTTGCGCAGTCAAAGGCGGAGGTGAGGCTTCTACGGGCGTTTCTTTGACTGGCGCATCTGGGGCGGGGTTTCGACGGCTGAAAAAGCCAAAGCCCTTGCGTTCGACCGGTTCTTCTACCGGATCATCCTGTAAGACTGGGGCTGTGATATCGCTGTCACGTGTCGATTTGCGCGCACCGCCAAGTTTGAATCGTGGTGCGTCTGGCGTGTCGACCACAGGCGGTTCCACACGCGGGGCTGCTGGCGCGTCACCGTCGGGCGCAGCGGAGCGCGAGGCGCGGATGGACGAAAACGAAGGTGCAGCAGTAGGCTCAGAGGGCTGCGCAGAAAGCGTAGGTCTGGACGTCTCTGGAACCTCATCCATCGCTGGGGCCAGAGTTGTAGATACAGGTGTATCCCAATCCGCGGCTCCGGGGGCTAACGCATCAGTCGCATCTCTACTTGCCGTCGGTGGTTCGGATACCTCTGGCTCCGGGGTGTCTGTAATTTCGAGAACCGGGTTGTCAGCTTCAATGTCATCCGGTTCTTCGGGTGCGACGTCTAGAACCTCGGGCTCAACAACCAGTTTTTCGGGAACGTCCTCGACAGCCGCGTCTGATGCAACAATTTCAATTGGGTCGGCATCCTTTGCCGGAGCCTCGCCCGTCCAACTTGCCGCCTGACCAAAGTACACCTCACCGGCAAATTGTCCGTCTGGCGCGATGGCGACAAAAGATACCGGGTCGAAATGATGGCTTTTGGCAAAAGCCTCTGCTTCGTCCAGCGTTTCATTGGCCACGGCTGCGATGTGGATGCTGCCCGCATCGTGGGACCAGTCAAAGCTCAGGTCATCGACGGCGTAAGGCGTGGCCCCATCCAGCGCGGCCCGCATGTCGTTTTGCAGCGCGTCGCCGGATTGACCAGTGTCGGGAATGGTCAGGTATTTGATCTGTTCATTCGGAATGACCAGCTTAACCTGACCGCCACGCGATGACATCGCATCCGCAGCCGAGCGCAAGTCGGCCAAAGCGCCGCGCAGGTCTTCTGCATCAAGTGCCACATCACCAACGGGCGTCCACCCATTGGGGACACGACGCAACAGCGAGATACCATCAAAAGAAAGGGTCAGGGCAAAGTCTGGCTTCATAAGTGTATTTTAGCAGTCATTTGCGAGGGATGGGAGTCACTTACGCGCGTATTGAACGCCACAAAGCAAACTTTCGCGCGGGGAAAATTCGGCGCTTGTCAGCAACCTTGCGCGGCGTAATGGTGGAACAAGCTGTGCACGGAAAATAGAGGTCGTCATGTCCAAAGTCACATGTTTCTTTGCTGCAATTGTCTTGGTCGTGGGGATTTCTCCGGTTTGTGCCGAGGCACAGGGCCAGATTGTTGTCACCGGAGAGGGTAGCGTGTTCGCGGTTCCGGACATGGCGGTGATCAATATGGGGGCATCTGCCGAAGCAGACACAGCCAAAGACGCAATGGATCAAACCTCTGACATCACGGCAGCGATTCTCGACCGATTGACAGAGGCAGGTGTTGTGGCCCGCGACATCCAGACTTCGGATTTGAACCTGTCGCCGGTGTGGTCCAACCGGTCCTCGGCAAACACCAGACCGACGATTGACGGCTACCGTGCATCAAACCGTGTCACGGTGCGGGTGCGCGACCTTGACGCGTTGGGTCGCGTTCTGGATGCAGTTTTGACAGACGGCGCGAACGAGCTTGGTGGATTGCAGTTCAAGGTCTCAAACCCAGCGCCACTCATGAACGAGGCCCGTGTCAGAGCTGTGGCGGATGCCCGGGCGAAGGCGGAACTGTACGCGGACGCTGCCAAAGTAACGCTTGGTCCTTTGATTAGCCTGAATGAGACTGGTGCACGCGCGCCGCAGCCACAGTTGACGAACATGGCACGGATGTCGGATGAAAGTGTTCCGGTGGCTCAGGGCGAAACTGAATTGCGCGCAAGTGTAACACTTGTCTATCAGATCCAGTCGGAATGATCTCTGCTCTATGCCTTCGGTGACAGCGTGCCTATAGTGATAAAAAACGAGTAAGAGCAGTTCGCCTGAGGAACGTCATGGCACGCCGTCCGGCACAACCAGATACCGTCAACATCATGATCGTCGGGCAAATGGGGCGATTGGCCTACGAATCCCTTTTGTTCGCTTTGTCGTTGCGGCGGAACACTCCCGATCCACGCTTCAAGCTTTACGTGGCAGAGCCGCAGGCGGGCGAGGCGTGGAAAACCGATCCCACCATCCGCCCGGAACCATTGCGCGAAATGCTGTTGGCACAGGGCGCAACGATCCTGCCGTTCCGCAGCCAGCATTTCGGCAGCGATTATCCCTATGGTAACAAGATTGAAGCTTTGTTCGCGTTGCCGAAAGGCGAGCCCTTCGTCTTTTTCGACACCGACACATTGGTTACGGGTGACCTTGCCGAGGTGCCGTTCGATTTCTCGAAACCAAGCGCGTCGCTGCGGGTAGAAGGCACATGGCCACAGCTAGAGCTGTACGGGCCGGGTTATGCTGCGATTTGGAAGTCGCTCTACGATCGGTTCGGTCTCGATTTTGAAAGCTCGCTTGATCTGTCGCAGCCGGATGAATACTGGCGTCGGTATCTCTACTTCAATGCTGGTTTTTTCTACTACAACTGCCCGCATGTGTTTGGTCAGGCATTTCTGGATATGGCTTTGTCGATCCGGAAAGACCCGCCGCCAGAACTTGTGTGTCAGCAACTGACCCCGTGGCTCGACCAAATCGCATTGCCCTTGGTTATTCATAAATTCGGTGGAGGCAGGGACGCTTTGCCTGAAGGCTTCATTGATGGGGCAACGACGTCGCATTACCGGAACATGCCTTTGCTATATGCACGCGAAAGCGATGAGGTGGTTGATCTGCTTGAAGAGATTTCAGCCCCGAACCCGGTCAAACGTCTGCTAAAAGAGTACGAGCCGTTTAAGCGCATGATTTATCAAAATCGAGGTCACAAGGTCCGCGCATTATTCTACCGCGCGCATTTGCCCAGCCGCGAACAGCCGATCCGACAGAAGATCAAGAAAAACGGATTTTGGATGGTCTAGACGTCACGCTGTCGCCACAATGGCTTGATTGATGCGACTTTACTTAATTGCGGCTTGCCGCAACTTCTTTCCGAACCGCCCCAACTTCCGGGGCATTTAGGCTCAGAACGCCCTAGATCTCGCTTGGGCTTTTATCATCGCTTGTACGTACCGGAGACCCGCATGGCCTTTCTTACAGCATTCACGTTTGATCCCACTGGTGACGAGATCATTGATGTCTTGGTCGATGGTTATGTTTGGGATTTGTCTGAATCTACAACAGTTACCTGGGCGCTGGCCGATGGCCTCAACGGCACCTGGATCGACCGTGAGGGAGCTGTTCAAACATTCGATTTGGCGCTGTCGTCCATTGAGCAATATATCAACGTTGATTTCGTTTTTCTGGGTGACTTCAATAACCCGATAGCTGCAGGCGAATCTGGTGCAGATATTGTCTATACGTTGGACAATACAGAGGTGGATGATGGGACGCTGGCCTACGCCTATTATCCCGGTCCTGAACCGTTCACGGAGTTCGAGCAATACGAGACCGAAGGCGGCGACGTCTTCATGAATTTCTCAGCTGAGGTCAACGCCACATCAAGCTTTCAGCCGGGATCTGATGGGTTTTATACGGTCATCCATGAAATTGGGCACGCAATGGGGCTCAAGCACCCATTTGACGGCAGCCCGGGACGGCCAACACTGGACACCTTGGATCAGTCAGTAGTGCGTGACCTCGATTGGTTCACGATGATGTCCTATTCGGACCAGAACGAGGATGAATTGGAGAGTTGGGATCCGGCAACGCCCATGGTTCTGGACGTGTTGGGCCTGCAGTTTCTCTATGGTGTCAACACATCGACGAATGCGGGAGACTCAAATCTTCGTCTGACCAGCGAAAATTTCTATTACAGCATTTGGGACGCCAGCGGCGAAGATCGGGCAGATGCGTCCGACCAGTCCGAAGGATGGACGATCTTCCTACCCGATTTTCAGGCAACACCACTCGTGGAAACACTGTCTGGCTTTGCTCTGCCGTCGGATCAGTTCAACGGACGGCTGGTCGATTCAGCACCGACCGAGATGATCTGGCTCATGGGCGATATCGAAAACGCCACCGGATCGCGCTTTGACGATTGGATCAATGGCAACCGTTTTGACAACGATCTGCGCGGTGGTGGCGGCAATGATGAGCTTGAGGGCTACCAGGGCAATGATGTGATCGACGGTGGTGGGGGGCGCGACTTGGTGTATTTCTCGGGCGACCAGTCGTCCTACACGATCACCATTGGTGCAGACGCCGTCACGGTGCGGGATCGCAGCGTTGACGGCGCAGGGACTGACACGTTGCGCAACGTCGAGCTTGTTGAGTTCTATTCCGAAGACGACCGCAGCACGCTTGATTTGCGTGAATTCGGTGGTCCCGCAAACCTGACTGGGGCGCAATTGGAGAGTTTCGTCGAGCTGTATATTGCCTATTTCAACCGTGCGCCCGATGCTTTGGGTCTGAATTTTTGGGGCACTGCGTTCGCGAATGGCCGTTCGATTGAACAGATCGCGTCGGACTTCATTGATCAGGTCGAAACACGTGCGACATATCCATCGGATATGAGCAACGATGCCTTTGCGACCGCAGTCTACAACAATGTGCTGGGCCGGGTGCCGGATCAGGACGGATTTGATTTCTGGGTGGGTGTCTTGAACAGCGGTGCTGTCGACCCCGATCAGTTCATCCTCGCAGTCCTTGAAGGTGCCAAGGCAGATCCATCGCCTGATGCGTCACAGGATTTTATCAACCAGCAGCTTGCTGACCGGGACTATCTTGCGGCCAAAACCGATATCGGTGCGCTGTATGCAGTGCATCGCGGTATGTCTGACGTGGACAATGCGATAGCGGTCATGGCGGAGTTCGATGGTTCGGCCGGCAGCGTATCGGACGCTGTGGCAGCGGTGGATCAGTTCTATTCCGAAGCGATCAATCCCGAAACTGGGGCGTTCCTAATGCCGCTGGTCGGCGTGCTGGACAACCCGTTTGACGGCGTTGCATGAAGCAACGAGAGTAAAACCCTTCGAAATCCCAAGGAGCTTTACATGGCGGATACGGGCTGGATCGAACAGTTTCGCGGCCTCAGCACCTTGCCGCAGCCTGTGAAAGATCAGCTTGTCGCGGAAAGCGCCGTGATGACCGTTCCGGCTGGGGTGGCGGTGTTCGGACCTGGGTCAGTACCAGACAACTTGTTGTTTTTACTCAGAGGGCGGGTTCGTGTTCAGCAAACGTCAGAAAGTGGACGCGATATTGTCCTTTATCGTGTAGAGGCTGGCGAAAGCTGTGTGTTGACCACTGCTTGTTTGCTGGCGCATGAGCCTTACTCAGCCGAAGGGATCACCGAGACCGAGGTAAAGGCCGTCGCCATCCCACGTGGCGCGTTTGACCGGTTGATGGCGTCATCGCGCGAGTTTCGGGAATTTGTTCTTACCGCCTATGCCCGTCGTATCACGGACCTCTTTCGTGTCATCGACGATGTCGCTTTTGGGCGGATTGATGTGCGTCTGGCTGCGCGGCTCATCAGCCTTGCACCTGACGAAAACAACCTTGTCGCGACACATCAGCAATTGGCGACTGAACTCGGAACTGCACGCGAAGTGATTTCTCGCGTGCTGCATGATTTCCAAAAACGTGGGTTTATTGCGCAATCAAGGGGCAAGATCACATTGCTGGATCGGGGCAAGATCACGCATTTGGCCGCAAGCGCGTAAACTCTGAAAGCAAACAGCCTGCGACCAAATCACCGGACCTTCTACCGCTGAACCGTTAGGTGACAATATCACTGAAGGGGTAGAGACAAAGGCGTACCACCGAGTCAGCTTTGATTCTGGAGGGTTTTGAAATGACAATCAATGTTGGCACAATCGACCGAGTACTGCGCGCTGTTCTGGGCGTAGTTCTGCTTTATCTCGCTTTCGGCAGCGGTCTGCCGCTCTTTGACGGCGCACTGTTCAAATACGGTGCTGCGGTGATTGGCGTGGTGATGCTGGTCGTGGCAGCGGTGCGTGTTTGCCCGCTCTATTCGATCATCGGCATCAAGACCTGCCGGGCCTGAACCGGTCGCGATCTACGTTACTTATTAAGGAGGCACCCATGACACAGTACCCTGTGAACATGTCCGTGACGCCTGACGTGTCGGCCCATTTCGATGAGGCCACCAACACGATCAGCTATATCGTGAAAGACCCCACATCCGACGCCTGCGCCATTGTCGACAGCGTTATGGACATCGACTACGCGGCAGGCCGGATCACATACGATCATGCCGACGCTCTGATCAACGAGATCAAGACACGCGGTTTGACGCTTGAATGGATCATTGAGACCCATGTCCATGCTGACCACTTGTCGGCCGCGCCCTATATACAGGATAAGCTGGGGGGCAAGGTTGGTGTCGGGTCCAAGATCATGGTCGTTCAGGACACGTTCGGCAAAGTCTTTAATGAAGGCACCGAATTCCAGCGCGATGGCAGCCAGTTCGACAAGCTGTTCGAGGATGGCGATACCTACAAGATCGGCAATATGGACGCCTTTGCCATCTACACACCCGGCCACACTCCGGCCTGCATGGTGCATGTGATGGGCAACGCGGCCTTTGTCGGCGACACGCTTTTTATGCCCGATGGCGGATCGGCCCGTGCCGATTTCCCTGGGGGGGATGCAGGCACTCTGTATGAAAGCATCCAAAAGGTATTGAGCCTACCAGAAAACATGCGCCTCTTCATGTGTCACGACTACGGTCCCAATGGCCGCGACATTCAGTGGGAAACCACTGTTGGTGAAGAAAAGGCGCACAACATCCATGTTGGTGGCGACAAGACCAAGTACGACTTCGTCAAGTTCCGCACCGAACGAGATGCGATGCTGGACATGCCGAAGCTGATTATTCCATCATTGCAAGTCAATATGCGCGCCGGCGAGGTGCCAAAGGACAAAGATGGAAATCCAATGCTCAAGGTGCCTGTCAACGCACTTTGAAGCGGGTCTAAAAAGAAATGGCGGCATAAAGCCGCCATTTTACGCCAATCCCAAACCAAGTGAGTCCATCACAATGCAACTCAATAAAATCAACGATGCGCTCACTGTCAGCCCGCAAATTGCAGCGGACGACATTCCAGCGCTGAAAGAGGCCGGGTTCCGGTCGATCATCTGTAACCGGCCCGATGGCGAAGGCGCGGATCAGCCGACCCACGAAGAAATCGAGGCTGCGGCCAAGGCGGCCGGGCTTGAGGTCCGGTATTTGCCGGTTCAGACCGGTCTTGTGCAGGATGAGGATGCAGCTGCGTTTGGCGCTGCGCTCCGGGATTTGCCAGGGCCGGTGCTGGCCTATTGCCGATCGGGGACGCGGTCTGCGACTCTCTGGTCGCTGAGTCAGGCAAAAACCCTGCCGATGGCGGATATTCTTGGCGCGACGCAAGCTGCAGGGTACGACATGCACGGTGTTGCACGCCGTATCGCCAACGGCGGCAAGACACCGACTGATACAGGCGATGCGAAATATGACGTTGTGATCGTTGGTGGCGGGGCAGGCGGCGTGTCTGTTGCGGCCAGCCTCAAGGCGCGTAAACCGGGTCTTTCAGTTGCGATCATAGACCCCGCGGATATCCATTACTACCAACCCGGTTGGACGATGGTCGGCGGCGGCATCTTTGACGCCCAGGATACAGCCAAGACGATGGGATCACTCATCCCGCAAGGTGTACATTGGATCAAGGCTGCTGTGGCCGCGTTTGAGTCGGACAATGACGCGGTGATCCTCGATGGCTGCCGCGTGGTGAAATACGACCGCCTTGTTGTTTGCCCGGGACTCAAGCTGGACTGGGGCAAGGTCGAAGGCCTGGAAGAAACGCTCGGGCGCAATGGTGTCACGTCGAATTATCGTTATGACTTGGCGCCTTACACGTGGGAACTTGTGCGCGGTCTGAAGGAAGGGCGGGCGCTCTTCACTCAGCCTCCGATGCCGATCAAGTGCGCAGGTGCGCCGCAGAAGGCGATGTATCTGTCGGGCGATGCTTGGTTCCGCAACGGTGCGCTTAAGAATGTCGACATTCAATTCATGAACGCAGGCGGCGCGCTCTTTGGGGTCAAGGACTATGTCCCCGCACTGATGGAGTATGTCAAAAAGTACGACGCCTCACTGAACTTCTTTCACAACCTGATCGCGGTCGATGGCCCGGCGAAAAAGGCGACTTTTGCGGTTAACGCGCCGGATGCCGACCCATCGACGATCGAGGTTGAGTTTGACATGATGCATGTCTGCCCGCCACAGACTGCACCCGATTTTATCCGCGTCTCGCCCTTGGCGGATGCTGCTGGCTGGGTCGACGTCGATCAGGCTACTCTGCGCCACACTCGGTACGATAACATCTGGTCGCTCGGCGACGTGATGAACGCGCCTAATGCCAAAACAGCGGCGGCTGCGCGCAAGCAGGCACCGACCGTGGCGGACAATATCGTGGCCGACATTCGGGGACGATCTGCAGTTGCGCAATATGACGGCTACGGCTCATGCCCACTCACGGTTGAGCGAGGCAAGATCGTGTTGGCTGAATTTGGCTATGGCGGTACGTTGAAGCCAAGCTTTCCAAGTTATCTGATCGATGGAACCAAACCATCGCGGGCCGCTTGGTTCCTTAAGGAAAAGCTGCTGCCGCCGATCTATTGGAAAGCCATGCTAAAGGGCAAAGAATGGATGGCCAAGCCGGAAAAACTCAAGGTCGCTGCCGAGTAAATTGTACCCTGCGGTCGGTACGCGCCGCATAATTCAAGAGACGTTCAGGGCCTTATGGCCCTGTTCGTGTCCAATTCGAGAAGACCCATGATCAACCATCTTCGCGGCTACCTCCCGATCCTCGACTGGGGTCGGACCTATGATCGGAACGCGTTTTCTAATGACATGATCGCCGCGGTGATCGTGACGATCATGCTAATTCCGCAATCCTTGGCCTATGCTTTGTTGGCGGGTTTGCCGCCCGAGGCAGGGATCTATGCCTCGATCGCACCAATCATCCTTTACGCCATCTTTGGCACCAGCCGCGCATTGGCGGTAGGGCCGGTGGCGGTGGTGTCGCTGCTGACCGCGTCTGCCGTGGGGCAGGTGGCAGAGCAGGGGACGGCGGGCTATGCCGTGGCGGCATTGACGCTGGCTTTCCTGTCGGGCGGTTTCCTGATGTTGCTGGGGCTCTTCCGCCTTGGCTTTCTGGCCAATTTCTTAAGCCATCCAGTGATCGCTGGGTTCATCACCGCGTCGGGCATTTTGATCGCGTTCAGCCAGTTGAAACATCTGCTGGGGGTCAGCGCACATGGCCATACGTTGCCACAATTGCTGTCTTCGTTGGGTGAACACCTGGGAGAAATCAACTTTATCACAGTGATCCTTGGTGGGCTTGCGACCGCGTTTCTGTTCTGGGTGCGTAAGGGACTCAAGCCAATGTTGCGCCGTCTTGGTGCGTCGCCGAAGCTGGCAGATGTGCTAACAAAGGCAGGGCCCGTGGCTGCGGTCGCGGTGACAACGATATCGGTGTGGCTGTTCGGGCTGAACGACAAAGGTGTCAAAATCGTTGGTGAGGTTCCACAAAGCCTGCCACCTCTGACGATGCCGGGGCTGTCGCCGGACCTTGTGCAGCAATTGCTGGTGCCTGCAATCCTGATCTCGATCATCGGCTTTGTGGAGTCGGTGTCGGTTGCACAGACACTTGCCGCCAAGAAGCGCCAGCGGATCGACCCCGACCAAGAACTCATCGGCCTAGGTGCGGCCAATATTGGGGCAGCCTTCACGGGTGGCTATCCAGTAACGGGCGGCTTTTCGCGGTCGGTCGTTAACTATGACGCAGGCGCGGAAACTCCGGCGGCCGGTGCCTTTACCGCGGTTGGACTTGCAATTGCCGCCGTCGCGCTGACGCCGCTGGTCTATTACCTGCCCAACGCAACGCTGGCGGCGACGATTGTGGTTGCCGTTCTTAGCCTGGTTGACTTCTCGATCCTCAAGAAAACATGGGGCTATTCCAAAGCCGACTTTACCGCAGTCGCTGCCACAATCGTTTTGACTTTGGCATTGGGTGTCGAGGTTGGAGTCGCGTCGGGTGTTGGCATTTCAATTCTGCTGCACCTCTACAAAACCTCACGGCCACATGTGGCGGAAATCGGTCTGATGCCGGGCACTCAGCATTTCCGCAATGTCAATCGGCACAGCGTCGAAACTGACCCAACCGTTCTTAGCCTGCGAGTGGATGAAAGCCTTTACTTCGTAAACGCCCGCTTCCTCGAAGACCTCGTTCAGGCGCGGGTGTCCGAGGGCTGTGCGATCAAGAACGTGATCCTGATGTTCTCGGCCGTAAACGAGGTTGATTATTCGGCACTGGAAAGCCTCGAGGCGATCAATCAACGCCTGACCGATCTGGGGATTGGCTTGCACTTGTCCGAAGTCAAAGGGCCGGTGATGGACCGATTGCAACAAACGCATTTCATCCACGAACTGAATGGACGCGTGTTCTTGTCCCAATATGACGCGTGGCGGGCGATGACTGTGTCCACTGACATCGACAACGCCGCAGAGTAAGTTTGCCAAGCACAGGCCTTTTGTGGTGTCGACGCTGAACGAAGAAAGATCAAGTGATGGCCGAAACAACGTCCGAAACACCAATTGCCAATAACCGGTTAGAGCATTTCCCGGTCGCGTTTTTCAGCGCGGTTATGGGGCTTTTGGGGACATCACTTGCGGTCGAGGCGGCGGGTTTTTCAACCGTCAGCCATCTGATTGCCGGGCTCGCGGCGTTGGTGTTCGCGGCTCAGGCGGTTCTCTATGCTGCCAAAGCGGTCAAACATCCCGGTGCCGTGTCTGCGGAATGGAATCATCCGATCAAGCTGGCTTTTTTCCCGGCGATCAGCATATCGCTTTTGCTTTGGGCTGTTGTATTGCGTGGGGTCAGCCCCGGGCTTGCGACAAGTATCTGGCTTTTCGGAGCTTTGCTGCAAGGCATCCTAACGCTTGCTATCGTGACAAGCTGGATCAGCCACCGTGGCTTTGGGGTGGGGCAAATGTCGCCCGCGTGGTTTATCCCGGCGGTTGGGAATGTCGTTGCGCCGATCGCAGGAGTATCCTTGGGGTTCGTGGACGCCAGCTGGTACTTTTTCTCGATTGGGGTGCTCTTTTGGATCGTACTTCAGACATTGGTTTTCAATCGACTGGTGTTTCACGACCCGTTGCCGGGCAAGTTGCGTCCGACGCTGACTATAATGATCGCACCGCCAGCGGTCGCGTTTCTCGCGTGGCTTCAATTGAATGGCGGTGTCCTCGATGCGCCGGGCCGCGTGCTTTATAACCTTGGGATGTTTTTTACCGCGTTGGTGTTGCTGCAAACGCCAGGACTGTTCCGGCTGCCCTTTGCCCTTTCGTTCTGGGCTCTGTCCTTTCCGATCGCCGCCATAACCATAGCATCGTTCCGATATGCCGCTTTGTCTGGCTCTCCGGTTTTCGCGGCTCTGGGATGGGGGCTTTTGGTGTTGTTGGTTGCCATCATCGCCGGATTGTTGTGGCGGACGGCACTTGCTGTCCTGCGAAAAGAGATCTGCCAGCCTGAATAGGCGATAACGCCGAACCGGGTGAGTTACGTACGTCACGCGATACTTGAGGTGGCACCAAGGGCCATCCACGCATTAACCCATTTGATCCGTGTATTCGAAGCCCATCACCGGCAGAAAAACTTAAGGAAGGTCTTAAGACTGCGCGCTCAGAGCCGTTTGGTTCTATAAGCGCAGCTCCGGAGCCCTTTACATGGCCACCACATTCGAAGTGATTTACCTCGGCACGCTGCCGGTGATGGACACGACTCAAGGTAATGAGATCGCCGAGAACGCGGCTGGCTTGCTAGGAACATATGGGACAGTAACGGATCCCCTGCACGCCAATGTCCAGACGCTGTCTTCCGAGCGGCTCACTGAAGATGACAATTCTACCTATGACACCGACAACGGGGGTGGATACGACTCGTTTCGGATAGACGGTGGAACGCCGCAGCTTTTCGACGCAAGTGCGCTCTATGATGCGACCATTAGCTATGTCGATGGGACATCGGCAACTATTTCAGCCATTATTTTTCAAGACGTTGACGGCAATACATATCTGGCCCCGGAAGCGACGCAAAATGCGGATCAAGCCGCGCTGACCACAAAGCCTATTCAATCCTTAAGCCTGAACTCCGTGCTTAATGACGGTGGAGACCTGGGTGCAGATCGGCCTGTCGCTGACTTCAAGGCTGTGGTCGATGGCACCGCTGGTAACGATACAATTACGCTGATGTCCGGCTATGTTGATTCCGAAGGGGATTCGATCACCAATGGCGATGACTTTGTTTTTGCCGATGATGGTGACGACTATATCAATGCGGGCGATGGCAATGATGTTGTCTACGGCGAGCGAGGCAACGACACGATTATCGGCGATGACGGCGACGATCTTCTTATCGGTAATGACGGTGACGACCATCTGGAATCCGGCAGGGGAACTGACACAGTGTTCGGCGGCGATGGGCAGGATGTCATTGCCGTATCCGATGACCACGGAACCAACCTAATCGCTGGTGGATCAGGTTACGATCAGCTGGTCTTCGCCACACCAACCAGCGCGTCGGGGGTCACCGTCACCTGGAGCGGGGACGGCGCGGGCGCTTATGATTTCAATGCCACATCGGCAACGGGCACATTCCTTACAATCGAGCAGTCTTCGGGCACCGTTTATGCTGACACCTACAATGCGTCTAGCGACACCGCAGGGGTTAGTGTCTACGCGTCAGACGGCAATGACACGCTGATCGGTGGTTCAGGTGCAGACAGGTTGTACGGAGAATCTGGCGACGACGTGTCCATCGGTCGTTCCGGCGATGACTCTATTGACGGTGGCGATGGCAACGATTTGCTTTATGGGGATGATTTCCCTGCTGACCCGGTCGATATTACAAATTCAGGTTTCGATTCAGGATCGACCGGCTGGACAACGACTGGGGCTGGCACGTTCGTCTACGCTCCGGGTGGCGACAATGCGATGGCGTTCAACGCCAACAACAATGGAACCGGCGGCACCGCGCAGCAAAAAATCGCGACCCAACCGGGCGCTGAATACGCGCTTTCACTCAATGCATTTGAACATGACCTCAGTGGCGGGGCAGCTGATCACACGCTTCTGATCGAAGTGATCGACGCGAATGGGCAAGTCATCACAAGCCAAACAGAGGTGATCGCCAACGAAGCCAGCGAGGTCATCACTCTTAACTTTATAGCCGCCGATGAGAGTGTCATTCTTCGTTTTTCCAATCCGACGTCGACCGGTTCAAATGACACCTATCTAATGATCGACAATGTTACGGTAACCCCGGTTGCGCCGACGGGTTCTGGCAATGACACGCTGGTCGGCGGCGCGGGTGCCGATACGATCTTTGCGGGTGGCGGCGATGACGTCATCACCGGAGGCGCAGGCAATGACAGCTTATCAGGGGATGCAGGATCGGACCTTTTCGTCATTCAAGACGGCTTTGGGCTGGACACTATAAGTGGCGGTGAAGGCACCGTTGATCTTGACACGATTGACCTGACCGCACTGAAAACAAGTCTAAAAGTAAACTACACCAGTGACGAAGCGGGCACGATCACAGACGGCACCAACACAATCACCTTTAGCGAGATCGAACACCTGATCCTTACAGATGGTTCTGATTTCGTTGATGCTTCTGCCGATCGTGTCGGGGCTTGGATCGAGGGGCGTGGTGGCAATGACACCCTCAATGGCGGTGACGGTGACGACACTCTCGATGGCGGCGTCGGCCGCGATACACTTGATGGCGGCGCTGGCGATGACACCATGCTTGGTGGCGCTGGCAACGACAGCTTCGTTATTGACGGGGGGAAAGATAAAGTCATTGGGGGGACTGGCCGGGACAATGCTTACATTGGTGACGGATTCAATGGCTCTGGCATCGATCTGGGTGGCGATGAAATTTCGATCGATAACGGTGGCCTCACTGATTTTCTGAGCTTCTATGATGTCGCCACGTCTGTTGATATTGTCTTTACGTCCGGGACCGGTGGGACAGCAATCAGCGGCGCTGGTGAAACTCTTACGTTTTCTTACGCGGACGGCTTTGAGGGAGCGTTCGGTGTTGGCGGCACATTTGATGCAAGCCTCGCAGCCTACGATGTTGTGTTCTATGATTATGGTGGCATGACTTCGATCAGCGGGTCGGCTTACAACGATCTTCTGGTGGCTTACGGTGCAGATCCGCTGAGTGTGACCGACCGATTTTACGATGGTGGCACTGGCAATGATACAATCGACACTGGCGACGGCAATGACACGATCTTTGGTGGCGATGGTGATGACAGCATCACTTCCCGAGAGGGTGACGATAGCATTCTTGGCGGCGCAGGGTCTGATACAATTGACGCATGGTTGGGCAATGACACGCTGAACGGTGGCGACGGGGATGACTTGCTGCGTGGCGGCGCGGACAATGATCTACTTATTGCGGGCAACAACACCGGCGTCGGCGATACTCTTCTGGGTGAAGCAGGCGATGACACGCTGATCGATAGCTTCTGGAATGCGACTCTTGACGGTGGCGGCGGCTCCGACATCATTCAGGTTGGCTATGGCACGGCAACCGTCATTGGCGGTGAAGATCTTGTCGGTACAGATTTCGACCGCTTGGCTTTTGACCTTGCCGACGATGCAGCATTCGTCAGGTTTACTGGCGACGAAGCCGGTGTTTATTCCGACTCTGATGGCGATAGTGGCGTATTCAGTGAGATCGAAGCGATCAGTGGGTCGAGCAAAGACGACAGCATTGATGCAACGCTTGATACAAGTGGCGTCAGTCTTTCTGGTCTTGGCGGCAATGATACCATTGCTGGTGGTTCAGGCGCGGACATTATCACGGGAGGTACCGGCGACGACCTCCTGACCGGCGGCGACAGAGATGATCGTTTTGACTATGTTGCAGGGGATGGTCTTGATACGATCACCGATTTCAACGTCGGGAACAGTGGAGCCCTGCTAGACGGTGATACCACCAATAACGATTATATCGATCTCTCTAGCTACTACGACAATATCTTCGAAGTCTGGGCTGACCAGGATGATGATGGCATCCTGAACCAGTCAAACACGACCGACACCAAGGGCAACACGACGGATTATTCGGACAATATCGAATTCGCGACCGGGCAAGGCATTCGCTTTGATGGCGCTTCAGCAGACAACAGCTTTTTCACTGCAGACAACACAGGTGTGGTTTGTTTTGCAAAGGGCACGCAGATCCGCACGACGCGCGGCGACGTGCCAATCGAATACCTGTCACCCGGCGATAAGGTTATCACCCGCGATAATGGTCCTCAGGAATTGGTCTGGGTCGGGGCGCGACGCTTGGGCGCCTGGGACCTGATGCGCGCTCCGAAACTGCGGCCAGTGTTGTTGGCTCCGGAACTGATTGGGGCAAATGCGTCGTTGATCGTATCACCTCAACACGGTGTGCTGTTCAAAGATGAAGCCGGCGACGAAACACTTGTTCGTGCGACCCATCTGGCCCGTATGCGTGGTGGCAAGGCGCGCGTTATGCAGGGTTGCCGCGAAGTTAGCTATTACCACCTCGCGTTTGCGGCTCACCAAATCATCTTTGCCAATGGCGCGGCCACTGAAAGCTTTTATCCCGGTCCGCACGCCGTCGGTGCACTAACCGCTGATGCTCGCGCGGATTTGCGGGCCTTGTTTCCGGGGCTCGTCCCGATCAAGGCTTCGACAACCTATGGCCACCACGTGCGCCCAATAGCGCGATATAAGAACCTCCCTGAGCACCTTGGGGCCCTGGCGCAAGTAGCGCACTAGGTCGCATGCGTGAGCCATTTTGAGGTGACGCTTTGCGTCGTTAGGCCTGTTAGCAACACACCAAAAGCCATGATTTTTTTCGCACGCTTGGCGAGTCTTTGCCCTTTTCTTGATAGCGAGGGAAAACAATGTGGTAACAACACATTTTCGCCTAAGTTGGCCAATATCATCTATAACGTGTATCACTGTTAGCGATTTCCTTGTCTTTGCAAACGTCCCTGAAGGAACGAAAGGTCAAAGCGGTAATCTGATGCGATTTGCTGCGGAAATCAGCCCTCACCAGACGGCAAGCGGACTGCTCTCTTTCTCGGCGCAGAACGGCGATCTTTGCTGCCATTGGCCGTTGTCGTGTAGGCCCAGATGCGTTTTCGGTAGTTTTCATGATCGGTGAGGCCAACGTAACTGGCGCGTCCGACCAGGTTTTGCGAAATCTGCGCGACTATTCTCGTGCGGTGAAAACGCTGACGTGGCAGCGCCAAAGCATTCTCTTGGCGATTTCCATCCTGACGGGACTCTTCTTTGTGCCGTGGATGGCAGCCTTGTTCTTTGCCGTTGGAATGATCTGTGAATTTACTGATCTCCAGTTGGCGCAAAGAGTCGAACAAGTCCAAGACGGGGACACCAAGGCAACCCGAAAACTTTTCTTCGGCTTTGTGGCAAACACCGTTGTCAGTGCCATGTCGATCAGTGTCTATGCCGTGTGGGTCGGCATAACAGATGACGGCATCGGTGAATTTACCGCGCTGTTTTGCTTGTTCGCAGCAGCGTTGTATGCGGCTATCAACAACCACCAAATCGCCCGAACGCTTGCAATACGGCTCACGCTTTATGGCATGTCGTTTGGGATCATCACGGTGCGCGACCTTTGGGTGTATCGCCCGCCACTGTCGTCCGAGATGTGGTTGCAGTTTTTCACGGTTCTGTTCGTGATGTACTTCCTAATTGATTGTTCGCTTGGCTTCCTGCGGATGTATCGTCAGGACCTCAAACACCTTGAAGAACTCAAGATCGAGCATGAACGCGCAAAAGCCGCGCTGGTTCTAAAATCTCAGTTTGTCGCTGTTGTCAGCCACGAGCTGCGAACGCCGCTGACTTCTATCAAAGGGTCGCTGGATCTGATCAATTCAGGAAAGTTCGGCGCTTTCACGCCAAATGCGCAATCGTTATTGCAACTCGCGGGTCGTAACAGCCAAAGACTGGCTGATCTTGTTGATGACCTTTTGGATCTGCAAAAGATCGAAGAGGGTGAGATGAAATTCAACAAGCAAACGATCGAAGTTCGGCGGTTCCTTGCCGAAGCCTTGGAGGCGCATCAGGGGCTGGCTGAGAAGTTCAATGTCCAACTTGTTGCACCGCTAGAGGCCACTGCTCCGGTCTATATTCATACCGATCCGAGCAGGCTATCGCAGGTATTGGGAAACGTCATCTCCAATGCAGCGAAGTTTTCACCTGATCACGGTGATGTCGAAATCTGGCTCTCGACGAAACATGGCCGCGTGCGGATCAACGTCCGTGATCATGGTGTCGGTATCCCGCATGGCGTAAAAGATGAGGTTTTCGGGCGGTTTACACAGCTCGACTCATCCGATCAGCGCCAATTCGGCGGTACGGGACTAGGGCTGAATATCTCGCGTGAGATCATTCTAGCCATTGGCGGCATCATCGATTATCAGAGCGAACTGGGCGTTGGAACCACTTTCTATATCGAGATGCCTGCACCTCGGTAATCGATGCGACCACG
>NZ_CBFHLV010000010.1:0-69013 GCF_965656765.1 Marivita sp.
GGATTGGGGTGTCGGACAGGTCCAATCGAATATCGGTGACAGAATCACGGTCAATTTCCGCGAAGTCGGCAAAGTGGTCATTGATGGATCACGCATCGGATTGGTTCCTGTCTTCGACGAGTAAACATCACAACCAAGAGTTGACAAAAGGTTAATTTTTACCGAGCAGGCGCAAGCTGGTGAATATTTGGACGCCGTTGCGCGTCCCACAGGCGCGCAGTAGAGTGGCGATGAACGAGATCGGCCGCCACCCATGTTGCAAAACGCGCCCCAATTTCAGGTGTCCCTGGCCCGGTCGGATCAAGATATCCGGGCGGCGCAACGGCTGAGATACGAGGTCTTTGTCGCCGAACTTGGCGGCGATGGCAAAGGGGTTGATCATACGCAGCGCTTAGAAACCGATGCGTTTGATGCCTATGCCGACCACCTGTTGTTACGCGATTTGCGCCGCCCGGACAGAGAGAGGGATGGCGTGGTCGGCGTCTACCGGTTGATGAGAGACCAACACGCAGCGAAAGCCGGACGGTTCTATTCGTCCTTCGAATTCGATCTTTCTCCATTGCAAAACAAAAACTTAACGCTTTTGGAGTTGGGGCGATCCTGCATTCACCCAAACAATCGTGGCGGGGCCGCGTTGATGGCCTTATGGCAGGGCTTGTCTGACTATGTCGCGCAACACGAAATTGATGTGCTTTTTGGTACGGCAAGTTTTCACGGCACCAACCAGACCGCATTGCGAAACGCGATTTCAAACCTGCATGCCGACTACCTTGCCCCGGAACATCTGCGGGTCACATCGCGCATGTCCTGTGATCATACCATGCTGCCGAAAAATCAGATTGATCGTAAAGCGGCGATGCGAGACACGCCCGCGTTGATCAAATCCTATCTTAAGCTGGGCGGCACAATCGGGCAGGGCGTGTTTGTCGATCATGCGTTCAACACAACCGATGTCTGCCTGATTTTGGAGATCGCAAAACTGTCACCGCGCGCTCTAACCCGCGCAAACCGGCCACAGCCATGAGCCCGACCTGGGACAGCGACGAGCCCATCTCGGATCCACCGATCTCGGTGCTTGGATGGCTGCGCGTTGCACTGCGCGGAACCACGCTCGGTCTCGTGGTTTTCGGAGGTCTTTTCCTTTTGCTTCTTCTGCGTCTGTTCGAAAGGCCCATCTTTGGCGTGGATCGCCCCGTGACACCTTACATTACCCAAGGCGTTTGTCGCACGGCGTTTGTCATAATGGGGCTGCCACTCTTGGCCCGGGGGCCGCGCATGAAAGTGCAGGGGGCTGTGGTCGCCAATCATAGCTCATGGCTCGATATATTTGCGCTGAACGCCCGCAAAAACGTCTATTTTGTCTCAAAATCCGAGGTTGCGTCATGGCCAGGAATCGGTTGGTTGGCCCGTGCGACCGGCACTGTGTTCATCCGGCGCGACCCGCGTGATGTGAAAAACCAGATCGCAGCGTTCGAAGAAAGGCTTCAGCACGGGCATCGCCTGTTGTTTTTCCCCGAAGGCACATCGTCTGACACATTACGGGTCTTGCCGTTCAAACCCACGTTGTTTGCGCCGTTCTTTTCAGACCGCCTTGTCCACGACATGCACATTCAGCCTGTGACCGTGATCTACCATCCACCCGAAGGCGTCGATCCACGGTTCTACGGCTGGTGGGGAGACATGGGGTTCGGCGAACACCTGATCAAAGTGCTGGCCCAGCGACAACAAGGTAAGGTTGAGTTGGTCTATCATGCCCCGGTGCGTGTGGATGATTTCCCCAATCGGAAGTCACTGTCCAGCCATCTTGAAGATCAGGTGCGGTCGGCACATTCGCGACTGACCGGATAACGCCCGTTCCAGCTGGGTACACGCCAAAGTGGCGCATCCGAAGGCGGCGGCACAGTCCAATGATGCCAAAGCTCAGGAACCCGATCTGGATCAGAAACGC
This sequence comes from Marivita sp., assembly GCF_965656765.1. Classification (GTDB taxonomy): domain Bacteria; phylum Pseudomonadota; class Alphaproteobacteria; order Rhodobacterales; family Rhodobacteraceae; genus Marivita. The sequence continues at coordinate 1,949 of NZ_CBFHLV010000010.1, forward strand.
CCCAAGATTGAATGCGCCGATCAAGCTGATCAAAACCAGCGTGGCAGCGGTCAGTTGATTACAGCAATGCCATGGCCCGTTGCCGCATATGCGCCCGGTTTGCAAAAGCGCAAATCCCCCAACGTAAAGCACCGAACCCAGTACACCGCAAAGTTCCAGAATGTTTGGATATTGGCGCAGAAATTGAACGAGATCCGACATGTGCGGGCTCCGGGAAATAGACCCGATCCCGGTGTGTTACCGAAGATCGGGCCAATGGTAATCAAAAACGTATCAGACGCAGATGAGGGTAGCCCCTGATACAACCTTGGTGAAAAGACCGTTGGTAAGGATATGAAACCCATTACCATTCTGCAGAACAAACCCGGATGAATGCCGGACCAACCAATCTGGGAATTTAATGTCGGTTGAACGTGCTACAGAGAACGATCCTTTCTCAATCTTTCTACAAGTGACCTTAAGTAAGTGCAGGTCTGGAATACCTGACCTTTGCCCATTTCGACTGTGAATTGAGTGTGAAAACCAGATGTACGAACGCCAAGCCTGCCGTTCTTATGTCTGGCGCAGGCGAAAACGCATCAGGTAACAGCAATGCAAAACGGCGCAAAGTTTCCCTCGCGCCGTTTAAAAGTTCCGAGATGCCATACACCTACGGGATGATCCTCATGTCGTCAAAGGCGTCAACTTTCCTCGGCTGCCTCATCCTCATCGCCCTGATCAGCAATCCAGGCGACCGAAACAACAAATTCGTCTGCGCCCGTGTTGAAGACCTTAACGCCGCCTGCACTTCGCGACCGGAACGAAATGCCATCCACGGGTACCCGGATCGACTGACCCTTTGAGGTGGCAAGCATGATCTGGTCGTCCATATCAACCGGGAAGGAGGCCACAATCGCGCCGCCACGCATCGCCTTGTCAATGGCCTGCACGCCTTGGCCACCACGGCCGCGAACCGGGTAATCATGTGACGATGACAGTTTGCCGGCACCTTTGGCGGTGATCGTCAGGATCAGATTTTCTGCAGCCGACATCTCGGCATAGCGTTCTTGAGTGATCGAACCGGGTGCTGCTGTGTCCTCGTCATCTTCGATCTCGGTATCATCGGCCAAACCCGCCACAGCGCGGCGCATCTTGAGATACGCGGCCCGTTCGGCAGGATCAGCCTCAAAGTGGCGGATCACAGCCATGCTAACGACACGATCCCCATTGTTAAGACGGATGCCTCGGACGCCAGTCGATTTGCGGCCTTTGAAGACTCGTACAGCGGTTGTCGGGAACCGAATAGCGCGGCCCGCATTGGTGACCAGCATCACGTCATCATCCTCTGACGCGATCCGCGCGTTCACCAGTTCCACACCTTCGGGCAAATCCATCGCAATCTTGCCGTTCCGCATCACGTTGGTGAAATCCGACAATGCGTTCCGGCGCACGTCACCGGCGCTCGTGGCAAAGATGATTTGCAAATCGTCCCAGTGCTTTTCGTCCCGGTCCACCGGCATGATTGCCGCGATCGAGACGCCTGTTGGAATCGGCAGGATATTCACAATCGCCTTACCCTTGGCGGTCCGTCCACCTTGTGGCAGACGCCATGTCTTGAGCTTGTAGACCATCCCTTCGGTCGTAAAGAACAACAGCTGCGTGTGAGTATTCGCGACGAACAACGTGGTCACCACGTCGTCATCCTTGGTCGCCATACCAGACAGACCTTTGCCGCCGCGTTTCTGGGCTCGGAAATCGGCCAGCGGCGTGCGCTTGATCCAGCCCGATTGAGTCACGGTGACCACCATGTCCTCACGCTCGATCAGGTCTTCGTCTTCCATGTCGCCCGACCAGTCGACAATCTCGGTCCGGCGCGGCACAGCGAACAGGTCGCGCACCTCTTTCAATTCATCCGAGATGATCGCCATGATCCGTTCGCGCGACCCTAGGATCTCAAGGTATTCGCGGATTTTTCCGGCCAGCTCTTCCAACTCGTCGGTGACTTCTTTGACACCGATCTGTGTCAAACGCTGCAAGCGCAGTTCCAGAATAGCCCGCGCCTGAACTTCTGACAGGTTGTAGGTGCCATCATCATTCGCCGTGTGGGTCGGATCATCGATCAAGGCGATATACGGAAGGATGTCCTTTGCCGGCCAACGCCGCGTCATCAACCGTTCGCGCGCCTCGGCAGCATCGGCAGAGGATCGGATCGTGGCGACAACTTCGTCGATATTGGTGACAGCCACCGCCAATCCGCACAACACATGGCTGCGCTCACGCGCCTTGCGCAGCAAATGCGCCGTTCGACGCGCCACCACGTCTTCACGAAAGTCGATGAACGCGGTCAAGAAACGGCGCAGCGTCAGCTGTTCGGGTCGACCGCCATTCAACGCCAACATGTTACAGCCGAACGAGGTCTGCATTGGGGTGAACCGGAAGAGCTGGTTCAACACCACCTCTGCCGTTGCATCACGCTTCAGTTCGACCACGACACGCACACCATTGCGGTCAGATTCGTCCTGAACGTGCGAAATCCCTTCGATTCGCTTTTCACGGGCCGCTTCGGCGATCCGTTCGATCATTGTGGCTTTGTTGACCTGATAGGGAATCTCGTCAATGACGATGGCCCAACGGTCTTTCCGAATTTCCTCGACCCGCGTTTTGGACCGGATGACAACCGAGCCACGGCCTTCAAGATACGCTTTGCGCGCACCTGACCGTCCAAGCATGATACCGCCCGTCGGAAAGTCAGGGCCAGGCACGTAGTCGATCAACTGTTCAGAACTCAGATCCGGCTCTTCGATCAGGGCCAGACAAGCATCCACGACCTCACCAAGGTTGTGCGGCGGAATGTTCGTCGCCATACCAACAGCGATACCACCGGCGCCATTGACCAGCATGTTCGGGAAGCGCGCGGGCAGAACCGTTGGTTCACGGTCCTTACCGTCGTAGTTGTCTTGGAAATCAACTGTTTCCTTGTCGATATCCGCCAACAAATAGGCCGCAGGTTTGTCCATCCGCACTTCGGTATAGCGCATGGCTGCCGCGTTATCGCCGTCCATGGAACCGAAATTGCCCTGACCATCCAGCAGCGGCAGCGACATCGAGAAATCCTGCGCCATCCGGACAAGCGCGTCATAGATCGCGCTATCGCCGTGCGGGTGGTATTTCCCCATAACATCGCCCACGGGACGCGCCGATTTGCGGTACGGCTTGTCGTGGCCATTGTTGCTTTCGTGCATCGCATACAGGATGCGACGGTGCACAGGTTTCAGACCATCACGCAGATCCGGGATCGCACGGCTTACAATCACGCTCATCGCGTAATCGAGGTACGACGTCTTCATCTCATCAGTGATTGACACCTGTGGCCCGTCATATTTGGGGCGCTCGGGCGGCATATCTTCTGCGTTTTCAGGAGTTTCTGGCGTGTCGCTCACGTGGATAGCCTGCTGTCTGTATTTCTATATTTTGTTAAGGGTCTGTATATCAGAGACAGGATGTAGCGTGCAATCCACTTGACCAATTTAGTAGCAGGGTCGCTTTGGCACTCAGCGCCGAATGTGGCTAACACACTGTTTTTGTTGCAAGTAAACGAATCCATGGCAAACTTGCGCGTACAATAAAAAACGAATGAGGTTTGCATGTCCCAGATGAGTGAAACCGAGTTGATGTTGCGCGGCTATGGCTTGACCACGGCACAGCTCTATTACCGCATGCCGGATTACCAGAATGTGCTGAACACCTTTGTCTGGCAAGAATACGATCTTGCGCCGGATCACCCCAAGCTGTTCGAGTTCATCGAGTTTTGGCAGGACAGCATCGAAGGCCCGCTGCATTCTGTGCAATACACACACCGCAAATTGCTGTCGTCTGGCGAATGGCAGCAGCTCGTTGGGGAATTCACGGTCCACTAGAAAACGTCCTCCTCGGGCTTTATCCGAGGACTTCTTGACGCAACTCTCTTTGGGTCGGGCCCGAAGATGACGCTGGCTGGCTGCGTTAAACCCCGTAAATCTCTCCAAACTTGGCCTCGAGATAGGCCAGAAGCGGCCCTTCGTTTGGCGCAAAGCCGCAGGCCCGCTCAATGACCTCGCGCGGCTCATAAAGCCCGCCATGACGTTGCAGATTGTCCCGCAACCATCCAGTTGCCGCAGACGTATCTCCCGCCGCCAATTGCGCATCCAGATCCGGCACCGCCGCGCGCAATGCCTCGTGCAAACAGCCCGCATAGACATTGCCCAGCGAATAGGTGGCAAAATAGCCAAACAATCCGACCGACCAGTGCACATCTTGCAAGACGCCGTTCGACGCTTTGTCGACCGCATACCCAAAATCAGCTTCGAACCGGGTGTTCCACGCCTCTTCCAGATCCGCCACGTCCAGCGTCCCGGCGATCAATTGCCGCTCCAGATCAAAGCGCAACAGAACATGCAGATTGTACTGCACCTCATCGGACTCAGTACGAATGTAGCCGCGATTAACCCGGTTCACTGTGCCATAAAACGCGTCCGGATCGTCAATGCCGAACGCCCCAAATGCATCGACCATCTGCCCATGCAGCCAGCCGGTAAAGGCACGCGACCGGCCCAGTTGGTTCTCGTAAATCCGGCTTTGGCTTTCATGCACACTCATCGATACGCCACGCCCCAGCGGCGTCAGCAGATAGGCCTGATCAATATTCTGCTCATATGCAGCATGACCAACCTCGTGGATGGTCGAATAGATGCAATTGAATGGATCAGCCGGATTGGTCCGCGTGGTGATCCGCACGTCATTGCCTGACCCAGAGCTGAACGGATGCACCGCTTTATCCACACGGCCACGGCTCATGTCATAACCAAAGATCTTGGCGATTTGGCGTGACAGCTTCATCTGTGCGGATTCGTCGAACGTGCCCGTCAATTCAGCCGGGGCAGACGCGCCCAAAACCTTATCACGCAGGTCGACCAACCTTGGCCGCAGTGCCCCAAACATCGCATCCAGATCCGCCGCGGTGGCTCCGGGTTCGTAATCCTGCAACAGCGCATCATATGGATCACCGCCATCGGCTAAAGCAGCACCTTCCTGACGACGCAGGTCCAACACACGCCCCAAGGTCGGGGCAAAGGCCGCAAAATCGTCATTTGCGCGCGCTTCGGCCCAGACGCCTTGGGCCACAGATGTAGTGCGCGCCAGTTCTGCCGCCAGATCGCCAGGCACTTTCGACGCCCGTTCAAAGCTGCGGCGGATGTGGCGCAGATGCGCCTTGGCTTCGGTGTCCTTGGCCTCTGCTGCCTCAAGCCACTCACCCACACGCGGGTCCATGCGACGGGCGTGCAAGACACCCTCCATCGCACCCATTTCCTCGCCGCGCTGTGCCGCCGCGCCGCGCGGCATGGTGGTTTCCTGGTCCCAGCCCAATCGCCCGGCAATCTGTCCCAGCGCTTCGGTTTCGCGCGTAAACGCCATCAGGTCGTCATATGCCGTGCTCATGTGGTCGCTCCTCGGATGGATTGTTGGGCCGGATACTGGGCTCCGAACCTTGCCCGCAGGATCAGCACCCACAGGAGGACGGCACCAATCTGGTGCGTGATCGCGATCTGCCATGGCGCCATATAAAGCACGGTCACAATGCCAAGCGCCATCTGAACCCACAACATGGCGAACACTGCGTTGAACCGGAATCGCGTGTCCGTGTTGGGCGACTTGCGCGCCCGCAGCCAAACGACGATGCCGAACGCCAGCAGCAGATAGCCCGCAATCCGGTGCATGAACTGCACAAGGCCGGCGTTTTCAAAGAAATTACGCCACACCGGGTCAAGCTCGAACGGGAAGGGCGGCAGGAACGCGCCCGCCATCAAGGGCCAATCGTTGTAGGTCCGGCCCGCATCAATCCCGGCCACCAGCGCACCCAGCAGGATTTGCAAAAACGTGAAATGCAAAAGCCCGGTACTCAGGCCGTATAGCTTGCCCTCTCGGGACCGGCGCGCCTGCATCAAATCCCGCTCTTCGCGGCCCAGCTCGAACGTGTACCAAGCGATAAAGCCCAGGATCACAAAGGCCAGACCCAGATGTGTTGCAAGACGATATGACGCCACATCCAACATCGTTCCGGTAAGGCCAGACGCCACCATCCACCAGCCAATGGCACCCTGAATGCCACCAAGCACGCCGATGAAGAACAACCGACCCGTCCAGCCAGTCGGGATCTTGCGCGTCAGCAGAAAGCCGAAAAAGCCCAGCGCCCAGACAAGTCCAATAACCCGGCCCAATTGCCTATGGCCCCATTCCCACCAGTAGATAAACTGGAACTCGGACATGCTCATGCCTTTGTTCTGCAACTGGTATTCCGGGATTGCGCGATAAAGATCGAACTCTCGCTGCCAATCTTCGGCGTTCATCGGAGGCAAAGCTCCGGTCAAAGGACGCCATTCGGTGATCGACAATCCGCTATCGGTCAACCGGGTCAAGCCGCCGACGGCTATCATCACCATGACCAGCGCAAACAATACCATGAGCCAGATACGGATCGCACCCCGCGCCCCGCGTTTTCCAGCGTCAATCATCCCGCCCTTTGGAGCCTCGGTCCGCGGTGTCTCTGCACCGACCTCTTCAAAGATGCTGCGTTTACTGCTCATTCACGGGGTCTCCTTCTTGGCCGAAAGACTAGGCTTGGGGCAGGGTCGCTTCAAGGCGTGGGTCTACTGCTTGTCCTTCCAGCGCACCATTTGCCGCAGCACGCCATGGAACATCTGCACATCCGCACGCGTGAGCGGCATGCGAGACCACATGTTCCGAAGGTTCAGCTTCATACTGTCGGCCTTGGTCTGCGGGAAAAAGAACCCGGCCTGATCCAGCGTGTTTTCATAGTGTTCAGCCAGCTTGTTCATCTCAATCGCATTGGCCCAATCGGTGCCCGCCATCTCGGTGGTTTCTGGCGTGACCTTGACCGATTGCCGCCGCCATTCATATCCGGTGAGCAATACACATTGCGCAAGGTTCAACGATGGAAACTCTGGGTTCACCGGAACCGAGATAATGGCATTGGCCAAGGCGATATCGTCATTTTCAAGCCCGGCACGTTCAGGCCCGAAAAGCACTGCAACCTTTTGCCCGCCCGCGATCTTCTCGCGTGCGATCTCCATCGCACGTTCTGGCGTCACCACAGGTTTGGTCATATCACGCTGTCGCGCTGTGGTCGCAAACACATAAGAACAATCCGCAACCGCATCGACTGTGCGTTCGACCAGGATCGCATCGTCCAGCAATCGCCCAGCGCCAGATGCCATCGCAACGGCCTTCTGGTTGGGCCAGCCATCACGCGGGGCAACCAACCGCATCCGCTCAAGCCCGAAATTCAACATCGCGCGCGCAGCCGCACCGATATTCTCGCCCATTTGCGGGCGGACCAGAACAAAACTGGGGTGCGGAGTGTCGCTTGGCATGGCAGGAACCTCATTGATCCACGGGGTCGCGCCTGACTATTGCGGGTCCGACCAAAGGGCAAGCGGCGCAAGCTCTTGGCGTGGTGCATGAAATCACGATATAGGAAGGCGACCACTAAGGAAGGGGCCGAAGATGTCCGATGCCGAGCAGCCACAGATCTACCTGATCACACCTCCCGAGATCGAACTCAGCCATTTCCCCACCGATCTGGCCCGCGTTCTGGAGGCAACCGAAATCGCCTGCATCCGGCTGTCGCTGGCCACCCGCGACGAAGACCTGATCCTGCGCGCCGCCGATACCGTTCGCGAGGTGGCGCACCGCTTTGATGTCGCGCTGGTGATCGACACCCATGTTGTCCTCGCCCAGCGCCTGGGGCTGGACGGCGTGCACCTGACCGATGGTGCGCGCTCTGTGCGCATGGCGCGCAAGGAATTGGGGCCAGACGCGATTGTCGGCGCATTTTGCGACCAATCGCGCCATGACGGCATGAATGCAGGCGAAGCAGGCGCGGACTACGTCAGCTTCGGCCCGGTCGGTGAAACCACGTTGGGGGATGGCTCACGCGCCGAGGCGGAATTGTTCCAATGGTGGTCAGAAATGATCGAAATCCCCGTGGTTGCCGAAGGCGGTCTGAACCCTGACATCATCCGTGGATTGACGCCACTGACCGATTTCTTCGGCATCGGTGAAGAAATCTGGCGCAGTGATGATCCTGTGGCGGCGCTTAAGAGTCTGACGTCAGCGATGGTAGGCTGAACAGACAAGGGGGCTGTCTGCCCCCTCGGCGCGTACCGCGCCTCACCCCCGAAGGTATTTTCGCCCCAGAGAAGCAAGGGTTTGTTAACCTTACCGGCGTACTACAGTCGGTGCGGTACAGGCGGAGGCGCCGATGACCGTAACCGGAGAAGCCCCCTGTCACATGTGCAGAGGGTGGACCGGAGGTCTCATCTTCTCTGGTTTACAAATACTCTCGGGGGTTTGGGGGCAGCGCCCCCAACGGTTCCAAATATCGGAAACGATCGTTGCTTCCTGGACTCGTTCCTGAGTTATGGAATGATCCGTGTGTATTTCACGCCTTCCAGCGTTGCCCCGATGCGCAGACCCGCCTGACCAAAGATCACCGCGATGACCGGAGCCAGCGACGTTGTAGTCTCGGCGGCAATGGTCTCGCCGCCCTCGGGGATCGCGTATTCCACATTGGCACCGGCGGCCCAACCGGGCGAGCGGCGGAAATTCATCAGCGCATCTTCGGTCATGAAAAACAGCACATGGGCATATTGCTGTGCGCCGATTTGAAGACCTGCGCTGGCTTTGGTGGTCGAGTAGTAATCCACTGTGATCCCGCCAACGCGCAGTGCACCACGTCCGAAAGCGCCCCCGATACCAAGACCCGCCTCTGTGACCAGCGGCATCACCAGCAAGCCATTGGCATTCGCCGCCAAATTCTGAGTTCCCGGGAACCGGCGGTACATTTCGGCAAGTGTCGCGTCTACCCGCGCGTCGATCCGTGCGGCACCGTTGCCGCCTACGCCATTGGCGCAGCCCGCCAAAAGGAATGTGCCGCCAAGGCCCAAGGCCAACTCGCGTCGTGTCAGGGATGTCATTGTCTCTGCTCTTTCATTGCCGATGCCTCTGAAATCCGGCTGTTCCGCCGGTTGGCTGCAACTATAGCCGTACAGACGCGCGCTGTCACTAAGGATAGATCACGATAAGCGGCGCACCGCTATCCGTTGAGCAACCGTGCAGCGGCAGGCGCGAAGTAGGTCAGCACCCCATCACAGCCCGCGCGTTTGAATGCCATCAGGCTCTCCAGCATCACACGGTCGTGGTCCAGCCATCCGCGTTCAGCCGCACCTGCCAGCATCGCGTATTCGCCAGACACCTGATAGGCGAAGGTCGGCACACCGAACATGTCTTTCGTGCGACGGCATATGTCGAGATACGGCATGCCGGGCTTGATCATCACCATATCAGCCCCTTCGGACAGATCGCGCGCCACCAGACGCATCGCCTCATCCGTGTTGGCCGGGTCCATTTGGTAGCCCTTCTTGTCTCCCTTAAAGGCCCCCGACGCGCCAACCGCATCACGGAAGGGGCCATAAAACGCGCTGGCGTATTTGGCTGCGTAGCTGAGCAGAGCCACATTGCTGAAGCCTTCGCCTTCAAGTGCGCCGCGCATCGCAGCAATGCGACTGTCCATCATGTCGGAGGGGCCGATGATGTCCGACCCCGCGCGCGCCTGGGACAAGGTCTGTTTAACCAGCGCCTCAACCGTTTCGTCGTTCACGATATAGCCGTCTTCATCCATGTATCCGTCATGGCCGGTGATGTTGTATGGGTCGAGAGCCACGTCCGTCATCACGATAATATCCGGCACCGCATCTTTGATCGCCCGGGTTGCGCGGTTGGACAGGTTCTCCGGGTTCCAAGCCTCGGCGCAATCTTCGGTCTTGAGCGCAGGGTTGGTATAGGGAAAGAGGCAGATTGCAGGGATACCCAGGCCATAGGCCTCTCGCGCAGCTTCAACCACCTTGTCTACTGACCGGCGCACAACACCCGGCATGGACGCCACGGGTTCCTCGATTCCCTCGCCATCGCGCACAAAGACCGGCCAGATGAAATCATCCGGCGTCAGGGTGTTTTCGCGGACCATGGCGCGCAACCCTTCGGTGCGGCGCAAACGGCGCAAACGTGTGGCGGGAAAAGCGGGGGTAATCGGTTTCATGGCGGCGGTCCTTGTCTTTGCCGTGATTGGGTGGCATGGAATGACCGCTGGAACAAGGCCTGCCACACGCAACGGCCGCGCGAACAAGGGATTACGGGCGCCTTGGATTGGTACTCAACCGTCTTCGAACTGATCGACATGCGATCCTTTTCCAATCTTTGGTTCTGGATTGCGCTGGCTGTCGTGTGGTCGTCCGCGAGCCATTGGGTGCTGGGCGTGCCTTATGACATCGTTGGCCGCGCGCGACGCAAAGGCGGGCAGGCGGCAGAAGACATGACCGATCTCCTGCGCATCAATACCAACCGTTTGCTTTATATCGCGGAAGAGGCGGGACTTTGGGTGATCGGGTCAGGTGCGTTTTTTCTTACCGGGTTTGCTGTACTGGGCTGGGTCTATTGGGTCGAGATTGCACAGGCATTGTTCCTGCTGGGTTTTCCCATGTCGATGGTCAGCCTGCTAAGCGTGCGCACCGCGCGGGCTCTGCACGAAAAGGACCACGATCTTGATGCGGTTTACAAACGGCTGGCGCGGCACCGCTTGATCGTTCAAGCGATCGGCATGGTGTCGATCTTTGTTACCGCGATGTGGGGAATGTACATGAACCTCAGTGTTGGTGCGCTTGGCGGTTGACGCGACGCCTGTGGCGCGCCACATGAGCGCGCTATGAAGACATTCCAGACCATCACGATGGGCGGCGCGCCCGAAGGGTTCGACGCCAAACTGGTTCTTGCCGAGGCCGAGAAATCGGGCGGCACCGTGTGCCATATTGCCCGCGACGACCGTCGCTTGGTCCAGATGCGTGATGCACTGCGGCTCTTTGCGCCTGAAATGCCGGTTTTTGTCTTTCCCGGTTGGGATTGTCTGCCTTACGACCGGGTGTCTCCGAACCCGGACATTTCAGCATCGCGGATGGCGACTCTTGCTGCTCTGACCCACGCGATGCCAGCGCAGTATGTATTACTGACAACAATGAGCGCCGCGACCCAGAAAATACCGGCGCGCGATGTGCTGAAAGATGCAGCCTTCACCGCGCGGGTCGGCAATCGCGTGAATGAAGAGGCGCTGCGCAACTTCCTTGTGCGCATGGGCTTTAGTCAGGCTCCAACGGTGCTTGAACCGGGTGATTATGCCATTCGCGGCGGCATTATCGACATCTATCCTCCTGGTGATGCTGGACCTGTGCGGCTTGACCTGTTTGGTGATGTGCTGGACGGCGCACGACGGTTTGACCCGGCGACACAACGCACAACCGAAAAGCTTGATCTGGTCGAACTCGCCCCTGTGTCCGAGGTCATTCTGGACGAGGCAGCGATCACACGGTTCCGGCAGAATTACCGTATCGAATTTGGCGCTGCCGGAAGCGACGACCCCTTGTACGAGGCAGTGAGCGCCGGGCGCAAACAAGCAGGGATGGAGCATTGGCTACCCTTCTTCCATGACCGTTTGGAAACCTTGTTCGATTACCTGCCCGATGTGCCCGTCACGCAGGACGATCAGATCACGCCAGCCCGTCTTTCGCGCTGGGATGGAATTGTCGATCAATACGAGACCCGTAAAGCCGCACTGGCACAGAAGTCGCGGATGGACACGGTCTACAAGCCTGTATCGCCAGAACAGTTATACCTTGATGACACCGCATGGGCCAAAGCTTTGGGCGACCGCCGGGTGGTGCAGTTTCACCCATTGCAACAAGCGTCTGGCCCCGGAGTTGTTGATGCTGGCGGGCGGATCGGACGCAATTTTGCGCCTGAACGCCAACAAGAAAGCGTAAGCCTTTTCAGCGCATTGGCGGATCATGTTCGCCAGAAAATAGAAGATGGCCCAGTTGTCATTGCGTCCTATTCAGACGGAGCACGCGAACGTCTGTCGGGTTTGATTGATGACGAGGGGCTGGCAGAAACGATCCCCGTCACGGACCTGACCCGCGTCGGCAAACATGGCGTTCACCTGACGGTGTGGCCACTTGAGCAGGGGTTCGAGGCACCTTGGGATAAGGGGGGCCGTGTCGCGGTCATCTCTGAACAAGACGTGTTGGGCGATCGCCTGATCCGCAGCCCCAAGAAACGTCGCAAGGCCGAGAATTTCCTCACCGAAACCCAATCGCTGTCACCGGGTGATCTGGTGGTTCATGTGGATCACGGAATCGGACGGTATCTGGGCATGGAGGTGATCACGGCGGCAGGCGCGGCACATGAATGTTTGCTGCTGGAATATGCCGAAAGTTCAAAGCTTTACCTGCCGGTCGAAAACATAGAATTGTTGTCCAAGTACGGCCATGAGGAAGGATTTCTTGACAAGCTGGGTGGCGGCGCGTGGCAGGCCAAGAAAGCCAAGCTGAAAGAGCGCATCCGCGAGATGGCGGAGAAGCTGATCCGCGTTGCAGCCGAACGTGCCTTGCGCAAAGCCCCGATCATGGATCCGCCGCCCGGCGCGTGGGATTCCTTCTCAGCCCGGTTCCCATACCAGGAAACAGACGATCAATTGCGCGCCATTGAAGACGTGATGGCGGATATGCATTCCGGCCAGCCGATGGACCGTTTGATCTGTGGCGATGTGGGCTTTGGCAAAACCGAAGTTGCGATGCGTGCCGCCTTTGTTGCGGCCATGTCCGGCGTGCAAGTTGCGGTGATCGCGCCAACCACCTTGCTGGCCCGTCAGCATTACAAGAGCTTTGCCGAACGCTTCCGGGGGTTTCCATTGGAAGTCAGACCCTTGTCGCGTTTTGTGTCCGTCAAAGACGCCGCTTCCACGAAAGACGGCTTGGCCCGTGGCACAGTCGATATTGTCGTCGGCACCCATGCGCTTTTGGCCAAAGGCATTCGGTTTCAGAACCTTGGCCTGCTGATTATCGACGAAGAACAACATTTCGGGGTTGGGCACAAAGAACGGCTCAAACAGCTGCGTTCGGACATCCACGTCCTGACCCTGACCGCCACGCCGATTCCACGCACGCTGCAACTGTCATTGTCCGGCGTCCGTGATCTGAGCATCATCGGCACGCCGCCCGTCGACCGTCTTGCGATCCGCACGTATGTCAGCGAATTCGACGCTGTGACGATCCGTGAAGGGCTGCTGCGTGAACATTATCGTGGTGGGCAAAGCTTTTTCGTTGTCCCACGCATCAGCGATCTGCCCGAGATCGAAGAATTCCTGCGCGATCAGGTGCCCGAAGTGTCCTATGTCGTGGCGCATGGCCAGATGGCAGCGGGCGAATTGGACACGCGCATGAACGCCTTTTACGACGGCAAATACGACGTGCTTCTGGCGACCACGATTGTGGAATCGGGTCTCGATATTCCAACCGCAAACACCATGATCATCCACCGCGCCGATATGTTCGGTCTGTCCCAGCTCTATCAAATCCGGGGCCGGGTGGGGCGCTCGAAGACCCGTGCCTATGCGTATCTTACAACCAAACCGCGCGCGAAACTGACGCCGGCGGCTGAAAAGCGCCTTCGCGTTTTGGGGTCGCTCGACACCCTTGGGGCGGGCTTTACGCTGGCGTCGCAAGACCTCGACATTCGCGGCGCGGGCAACCTTTTGGGCGAAGAACAATCCGGCCAGATGCGCGATGTGGGGTACGAGTTGTACCAATCCATGCTGGAAGAGGCGATTGCCAAGATCAAATCTGGCGAGATGGAAGGGCTATCCGAAGCGGATGACCAATGGGCGCCTCAGATCAATCTGGGCGTGCCCGTGCTGATACCCGAAGATTATGTGCCCGACCTTGATGTCCGACTTGGCCTCTATCGTCGCTTGTCTTCGCTGCACACAAAAGTTGAGCTTGAAGGCTTTGCCGCCGAACTGATCGACCGTTTTGGCAAACTGCCCCGTGAGGTCAACACACTGATGCTGGTGGTGCGGATCAAGGCGATGTGCAAACGCGCCGGGATTGCCAAACTGGACGGTGGGCCAAAGGGGGCCACGATCCAGTTTCACAACGATAAATTCATCTCACCCGAAGGGTTGGTGGACTTCATTAAGGATCAGAACGGCTTGGCCAAGGTCAAAGACAACAAGATCGTCGTCCGGCGCGATTGGAAAAAGGACAGCGACAAGATCAAAGGCGCATTTGCCATCGCACAGGATCTGGCAAGAAAGGTCAAAGAGGCCAAAACAGCAAAGGCTGCAAAAGCCGCGTCCGGCGCCTAGGGCATGTCCATGCCTTTGATCAATCGCGGCAGCGTTAAGTGTGTGTGCACCCGCACCTCATTGTCGGCCGAAACAGACACCACCCTCATATAGGGTGCTCCGGCGGATGGATCATCGACATGCGTGCGGGCGATCCCCGCAACCACAGCTCCATTATCGGGCTTGCGCTGATGTTCCTTGATCAGGGCACGCCGCGCAGGACATTGAAAACTATTGCAGATGTCTGCTCGGATCTCGCGGTTCAACGTGCAGCCCTGTTCGCCGTGGTACACACAGCTCCCCAAGGTCGAGACATCGGGGATGTTTTGAAGGTACATGTCGATGATCATTTGCTTGGTCAGCGTCGGATCACGCCAACGGATATAGTTGATGGTCTCCACATCCAGAAACGCATGGCGGCTGCCGCCCATTGTGCAGCAATCTCCTTGGCAAGCGATACAGGTGGCGTTGATCACAAATGGTTCAGGCTGTTCATGGGCTTGGCGTCTCGCGTAACCGGGGTCGTCGTCCGGCGGTTCGATCTCTCCAGTTGATGACCCAGCAAAGCTTTCATCCACAACCTTATGTAAATGCGCCACAAAAGCCGCGCGCCGTTCAGAGGGAAGCGGTTTGGGTGGAAGATCAATATACGGGGCCAGTCCATATGCGACTTTGCCCAGATCCGGTTGGCCGATCTCTTGCGCCGCTTGCTTGATCGCCTTCCGGGTCCGACGCTTGGACACTTCCATATATTTGTCATTTCGCGCCACTTGCGCCTTTGCCAATGCCGCAGTGTCCATCATCTTCTTGCGGGTCTGGCATGTTGGATTATCACAGACATCGGACTGAGGCGGCTTATCCTTTGGCAAAGGTTGGCGACAGATCGAACAGATCACGGTGTGGTGATGGTGAAATACCGGGGGCCGGGCAGGGGTCATCGACATAGGCAAGTGTCGATCAGAATTGCCGTTGTGCCATGCAGTTGAAACATTGAATGACCCTTTCAAATAGACGAGGCGCGCTTGGTGCGTTCCAGAAAATGTTCGAAATAATAGGAAAAGATTACACGAACGCCTTAAACGCGCAAGGTTGCGATCTGACGGGCCGGACACTGATGAAGGCAAGACCATGGAGCGGGTAACGGGAATCGAACCCGTAACTTAAGCTTGGGAAGCTCGCGTGATACCTTTTCACCATACCCGCGCTCTGGAGCGCTGGGATACGCCGCGCTCTGATCGGCGTCAAGTTCGCTCAGCAGTCCCGGGGCGCAATCCCGATGGTTTTGCCGTGGCCTGATCCACAGCGACCACCAACCATTGGAACAAACCAACCCACCAGACGTTGCCCGATCAAGGAAACACACGAACTGGATATTGAGGTCAGCATGTCAAAGATGGAAACCATCAACCCCGCCACCGAAACACCTATTCGCAGCTATGAGGCGATGAATGCGACAACCGCCGTCAACAAGGTTGAGGCGTGCCACAAGGCGTTTCTTGACTGGCGCACCAAGACCCATGAGGAACGTGCGCCGTATCTCACCAAGATTGCAGATGCCCTGCGCGACCATGCTGACGACCTGGCCACATTGATGACCAGAGAGGTCGGCAAACTCTACCGGGACGGCAAGACCGAGGTTGAGCTGTGCGCACAGATTTTCGAATACACCGCCAAGCAGGGGCCAAAGGAACTGGCCGACGAGGACCGTACCCATGCGGGCGGCGAGAAATCAGGGCTTGTGACATACAGCCCGATTGGCGTGATCTACAGCGTTCAGCCTTGGAACTTCCCCCTCTATCAGCCGGTGCGGGTTCTTGCGGCCAACCTGATGGCGGGCAATGGCGTTGTCCTGAAACACGCATCGATCTGTACTGGCAGTGGTCTGCGTCTGCGCGAGATCTGTATCGAAGCCGGTCTGCCCGAAGACCTGTTCCAAGTGGTGATCATTGACCACGATACATCGGACGAATTGATCGCGCATGACCTGATCCGCGGTGTGACCATGACCGGCAGCGATGGCGCAGGCAGCCACATTTGCGCACTTGCCAGCAAGCATCTGAAAAAGACGGTGCTAGAGCTGGGATCGAACGACGCCTACCTTGTGCTTGAAAGGGCGGATGTGGAACTGGCCGTGAAAACCAGTGTCATGGGGCGGCTCTTCAACAACGGCGAGACCTGCGTCTCGGCCAAGCGCTTTGTCGTGACAGACGCGGTTTATGATGCCTTTGTCGAGGCCTTTGTCGACCAGATGAAGGCCATCAAACTGGGCGATCCGATGGACGAGGACACCCAGCTTGGGCCGCTCTCCAGCCAGGACCAGTTTGACACCGTGGCAGAACAAGTGACCAAGAGCATCGCCAAGGGTGCAAAGCTGCTCTGCGGTGGTGATCCGAAAGACGGCACCGGGCACTATTACCCGGCCACCGTGCTGGCGGATGTCACGCCGGGAATGCCCGCCTATGATGACGAAATCTTCGGCCCCGTGGCCGCCGTCATCCGCGCCAAGGATGACGAAGACGCGATGCGGATTGCCAATGACAGCCGTTACGGGCTGGGCGGCGGCATCTTCTGTCAGGACGAAGAGCACGCGATGAAACTCGCCCGCGACCACTTTGACACCGGCATGGTGCGGATCAACAGCTTTGGCGCGGCGGACCCGAACATGCCGTTCGGCGGCGTGAAGGACTCAGGCTACGGCCGCGAACATGGCGGGTTCGGGATGAAGGAGTTCGTGAACATCAAGGCGATCTTCCGTCCCTGAACCGACCCCTCTGATTTGAAAGGACATATCATGAATATTCTCGTCGCCGGAGCCACCGGCAAAACAGGCCTGCGCCTGACCCAGAACCTTTCGGCCAATGGCCACCACCCGATCGCGCTGGTGCGCGACAGCTCTGACACCTCGGACCTGCCCAATGGCACCGAGACGCGCCACGGCGATCTGACCGACCTGCAACCGGGCGTCTGCGACGGCTGCGACGTGGTGGTGTTTGCCGCCGGATCGGGCAGCGGCACGGGGCCGGAGATGACCGAAAAGGTCGACCGTGACGGCGCCAAGCGTCTGGTCGATCTGGCCAAAGACGCGGGTGCTATGCGGTTCGTCATGCTCAGCACCGTGGGGGCGGGCGACCCGGACCCCGACAGCAAGCTGGGGCATTACCTGATGGCCAAGCACGAGGCGGACGAACACCTCAAGGCGTCGGGGCTAGACTTTGCCATCCTGCGGCCCGTGGCGCTGACCGACGAAGACGGCACGCGCGACATCGTCTATGGCGATGCCGTGGACGTGAAGGGCGAGGCCGCCCGGGGCGACGTGGCCCATGTGCTGGCGCAGGCGGTGGACGACCCGGAATGGCGCGGCAAGACGCTGCTGATGGCGTCGGCTTAAACCACCCCGTAGGATGCGTGCTCGGCACGCACCTTTTTCGTTGGGCCGGTGCGTAAGGTCAAAGCGCGGCACTGAAATTCCCCATTCTCGCCTCAATGAACTTATTTCACCAGATTAAGGAAGTGGTCGCGCATAGGTTGCGCATCATATCGTTTGTCTGGGAAAAATGGAAAACTCATGTTGAAACGCATAATCATGGCAAGTTTGCTTTGGTCATTGTCAACAATGGCTGTCAGCGCATTCGAAATCAAACAGCCCGATACAGTTTTCAACGAACCCTTTAAATCACAGCGCCAAGCGTGCCTTGACCAATTCGAGACAGCAATTGTGAGCCGATTTGATAAACTGACCTCTATCTCCTTGGGCGATCCATCATTCTTCAGTGACATTGACGGGACTTACGCACTTGTCACTTTCGCTGGCGTCACATTCGATAGCGGCCATGGTTCTGCAAACGGTGCGATTACCTGCCTCTTTCTGGAAGGTGGACGTCGGTTGGCCCACGTTTCAGCGACGTTCCAGCGCCCTGGTCTCATGGGAGCGGCACGCGCAGGCTTTCCTCAACAGCGCCTGCTGTCAGCCGGAGCGCAAGTGTTTTAGCGGGTCCAAGGTGCGTGAAATCACGCACCCTACGCCATGTCACCACACCTGATCACAGAGCAAGCGTCCGACCGAGTGGGCGCGGAACGCGCCCGCCATGGGGCGGGCGGACGCGTCGCCGCCGCTAAAGCGACGGCGGGGTTTTGAATATCTGGCGTAGAGGTCTGGTAGGGTGCGTGCTCGCACGCACCATCATCTTACATTGCTACAAGGTGCGTGAAATCACGCACCCTAAGGCGAGGTTCCTATCACCCCCGCTTCCGCCGCCGCACCCGGCCGCCATCACTCCCATCCCCCTGCGTGTTGAACCCGACGACGGGCAGAGTCACCACCTTGCCCAGTTCGGGGAACGGGTCGGTGGCGTGGGGGATGGCGTTGGCGGCGACGAAATGTTCCTGAAAGCGCGGCTCGATGGCGGTTTCGACCTTGGTGATCTGGCGCACGGTGCGTTCGATCTCGGCTCGCGCGGCCAGATTGCAGAGCGCGATGCGCGCGCCCGTGCCTGCGGCGTTGCCCGCGCTTGAGACCTTGTCGAGCGGCACGTCCGGGATCATCCCCAGCACCATCGCATGTTTGGCGCTGATATGCGCGCCAAACGCGCCGGCCAGCACCACGCGGTCCACCACGTCCACGCCCATCTCGTCCATCAACAACCGTGCCCCTGCGTAGAGCGCGGATTTGGCCAGCTGGATCGCGCGGATGTCGCCTTGGGTGACGGTGATGCGCGGGCCGCCCTCGGCGGTGGCGTCGTGGATCAGGTAGGCGTTGGTGCGGCCTTCGGCAAAGCAGCGGTCGGTGCCTGTCTGCGCCGCCGATCCGATCAGGCCCGAGGGGTCGAGCAGGCCCGCGATGCGCAACTCGGCCACCGCCTCAATGATGCCAGAGCCGCAGATGCCGGTGATGCCTGACGCGGCGGTTTCATCCCAAAAGCCGTCCTCGTCCGACCACTTGTCACAGCCGATGACGCGGAAGCGGGGATCCTTGGTGACGGGGTCAATGCGGATCGCCTCAATCGCGCCGGGGGCGGCCCGTTGGCCGGATGAGATCTGCGCGCCCTCGAACGCGGGGCCGGTGGGCGAGGAACAGGCCAGCACGCGGGTGGTGTTGCCCAAGAGGATCTCCGCATTGGTGCCCACATCGACGATCAGCACAAGGTCGTCGGATTTACCCGGCTGTTCCGACAGCGCCACAGCAGCGGCATCGGCCCCCACATGGCCCGCGATGCAGGGCAGGAGGTAGATCTGCGCTGAGGCGGGCAGGGTGGTGAGGTCAAGATCGCGGGCGGTCAGGTTGAGGTGGTCCGACGTGGCGAGCGCAAAGGGCGCCTGGCCCAGTTCGACAGGGTCGATGCCCAGCAGCAGGTGGTGCATCACCGGGTTGCAGACGAACACGGTTTCCAGAATGAGGCTTGGCGAGATGTCCGCCTCTTTGGCGATTTCCTCGGCCAGCGTGTTGATCGCTTCGCGCACCGCACGGGTCATTTCCGCATCTCCGCCGGGGTTCATCATGGCATAGCTGACGCGGCTCATCAGGTCTTCGCCAAAGCGGATCTGCGGGTTCATGATGCCAGAGCTTGCCACGACTTCGCCCGTGTCGAGATTGGTCAGGTGTGCCGCCACGGTGGTCGAGCCAAGGTCGATGGCGAGGCCGTAGAGGCCTTTTTCATGCAGCCCCGGCCATGCGGCGATGAGGCTTGGCGTGGCATTCGCGTCAGTCTTGTGCAGCGCTACGGTGATCGCCCACTTGCCTTTGCGCAGAGTGGTTTGCAGTTGGGTCAGGACCGGGAATTCGCATTTGATTTCAGGGATTTCCCACTGGTCCTTGAGCGCACGGGCCACACGTTCCAAATCGCCTGTGGGCGTGTGCATGTCGGGCTCGTCTACCTCGATGTAGTAAAGGCGGGTGGCGGGATCCATTTCGATCGTCCGAGTGCTGGCGGCTTTGCGCACGACTTGCCGATGGACTTGGGATTCAGGTGGCACGTCGATCACGATGTCGCCCTGCACCTTGGCCTGACAGCCCAGACGGCGTCCCTGTTTCAACCCGCGCTTTTCGTCGTACCGCGCTTCAACCGCGTTCCAGTCGGACAGCGCGCCATCACGCGCGGTGACACCGTGTTTGGAGAATTCACCATAGCCCGGCGTGATCTGGCATTTCGAACAGATGCCGCGCCCGCCGCAGACGCTGTCCAAATCCACCCCCAGTTGCCGCGCGGCGGTCAGGACGGGTGTGCCGACCGGAAATCGTCCGCGTTTGCCGGACGGGGTGAAGACGACGAGCGGGTCTTGATTGGACATGAGAATCCCTCTGATCACGGTTGATCCGGATCATAGGCTGCGGCGCGCAGGGAAAAAGGTGATTTGCGTCATAATGTTTATGCAGAGCGGCATAGGTCCCTGCGTTGACCGAACTGTCCGGTCGTGCGACCGTCGACCCGCTGATTGAGGAGCGTGTTGTGAAACGGGTAATCGTCTTTTTGGTGACACATGGTGTTGCTGTTGCCGTTGGGTTTGCATTGGGCATTTACCTGCTTCCCATCCTGACAGCGCCTCCATCCCCGGATGCTGCGGCGCTTGAGGCCGAGGCCGCGGGGGCCACCTATACAACCGAATTGACGCGCGATCTGCGTGGCAGTGACCTGTTGCATTGGGGCGAAGGTACGATCAGCCTGACTGATGGCATGATCGTCCATGAGGGCACGTTGGCTCCGGGACCGGATTACAAACTGTACCTGACCGACCGTTTTGTCGAACACGAGGACGAGTTCGAGCCAATCAAAGCCAACGCGGTACAGATCGGAGATGTGAAAACCTTTGGTGGCTTCCTGTTAGACGTGCCTGAAAATGTGGACATAAACGCCTACACCAGCGTCGTGATCTGGTGCGAGGCGTTTGGCGAATTCATCACAGCTGGCCAGTATCGTTGACACGGCCTGCGCCCCGCCACGGAAAAAACCGGGCAGGGGGCAAGTACGGGTCTTCGTGTGGAAGCGGCGCCGCCCCATGGGCCTGACCGTTCTCTCATGTCGGCAAAGCTTGCGCTTTGGACCTGTACCCCGGTTTTGGGGCCTTATGTGACCGGTCTCTCATGGTCGGCCCCGGTTTGGAGCGTCTGAGAGGAATGTCAGTTCTGGTGTCGCGGCATGGGAGTGACCCTGCCCGCTAGATGCGCATCGTCGGGAGGGTATGGTGGGCCATGGGTTAACAGATGGGAAATGCATCGTTCGCCAAAATGTGGAATCAGACCCCATCGCGTCCTAATTTGTCCATTTTGGACAGCAACTTATCCACCGATCCCGGCTTGGGGTCGGACGCGGATGAAAAGAACGTGAACTTGATTGGCTTGAACCCGACAAAGCCAAGAACCTGGCCTTTGATCTGGTGCCGGATCGCATCTTTGTAAGCCAACCATAGAAAACTGCGGGGCGTGTCAGATGTGATGACAACGCGCGCTGTGCGTCCTGTCAAAAGCGGTTTGGGCAAACCGATTGGCGTTGTTTCCCGAGTGGTGAAGGTGCGGCCAATCGCAAAGACACGATCAATCCAACCTTTAAGCTTGGCCGGGAAACTTCCCCACCAGAGCGGAAAGGCCAAGACGAAATGCGTGCACCATTCCAGATTGCTCAAGGCCTCTTCTAGCGCTGGTTCTAACGGTTTGGGATTGTCATACCCGGCTTTGCCGCGGTCCGGATCGAAATTCAGGTCATGCAATTGTGACAGCCGAACTTCATGACCTGCGTCGCGCGCCGCCTTTGCATAACGGTCCATGGCTTGACGGGTGATTGAACTGGGTCCGGGATGACCATTCAGAATAAAGATCCGTTGCGCCATGACATGTCCCTATGTGTAGTTTGACACGCTAACGCGTATCCCACGCATGTGTCACAACGTTAAGACCGAGAATTGCCGCAGTGCAGCTTGGTTAACTTTCGCCCTCCAACCAGCGCAGAATATCGCCGCGATCGGCGTCAAGATCGGGGGCAGACGTGCGCACAGTTGGATCGCCCAGCCCGGTCATCTTGATCGGGTTTCCAGCCGCCTTGAACGCCGGGCGGCCGTTCCTATCCAGAACATCCACCACCATATTGCGGGCCAAAATCTGCGGATCGCGCATCACCTGAGCCACATCCTGGATGGGTCCGCTGGGAATACCCGCAGCGCCCAGCTTGGCGATCCAATGCGCACGGGTCTTGTCGATGGTAATCGCCTCAATCAGCCGTTTGAGCAGCCGGGCATTTTCGACACGGGCCGGGTTGCTGGCAAAGCGCGGGTCATCTGACAACGGTAGGTTAAGAGCGACGCACAGCTTTTCGAACAACACATCATTGCCCGCCGCAATCACGAACAGACCGTCGGAGGCGTGGAAGGTCTCGAACGGGGCAATTGATGGGTGGCGCGCGCCTGTAGGGGCAGGGGGTGTGCCAGTCACCGAGGTGATCGCGATGGCGTGTTCCAGGATCGCCAGTTGGGAATCCAGCATCGACACATCCACCTTGCGGCCCTCACCGCTGCGTTCGCGGTCCATCAATGCAGCCAGCACACCTTGGCTGAGATACATGCCAGCCACGATATCGCCGATGGAGGCGCCAACGCGCACCGGGTCGCGTCCCTTTTCGCCGGTGATCGACATGACGCCGCCGCGGGCTTGTACCACCATATCATAGGCTGGACGTTTGGCCTCGGGGCCTGTGTGGCCAAAGCCGGATACCGCGCCATAGATCAAACGGGGGTATTGTGCGTGCAGGTCGTCCCATCCATAGCCCAGCCGCTCCATCACGCCGGGGCGATAGTTCTCAAGGATGACATCGGCACGCGGAAGCAGACGTTCAAAAATCGCGCGGTCATCCTCTTTTTTTAGATCCAGCGCGATGGATTTTTTGCCATGATTGATGGCTGCGAAATAGGCCGATTTCCCATTGGCGAATGGCGGGAAAGCGCGTGTGTCGTCACCGCTCCCGGGACGTTCGATTTTGATCACATGCGCGCCCAGGTCCGCAAGCGTCATGGAACAGAACGGTCCCGCAAGGACATGGGTCAGGTCTAGGATCGTGATGCCGGAAAGCGGTTTTGTCATGGGGGCCTGCTGAGTCGGTTTTTTGCAAGTGAACGCAGCCAACCGCCTAAGTGCAACACGGGCGTGACCCTTGGTCAGAAAATCGGCGGAAAGCCGAGTGTTGGGTTACGTATCGCGCTGTACCTTTGCGTGAAAGACAAAGCCCAAGAGATTCATCAGAACTTGCGCCGCAAGGATCGAGGTTGATCCGGTGGGATCATAATCCGGAGCCACTTCGACAAGGTCGATGCCAACAATCTTGTGGTGTTGCGCCACGTGTTGCAGCAATTCGAGCACATCGTAATAGAGAAACCCGCCATGGCTGGGCGTGCCAGTGCCTGGCGCGATAGAGGGGCAGAAGGCGTCAATGTCGATCGTGATGTAGACTGGCCTGTCTTGGGGCAGACGGTTCGCCACCCCTTTGGGCCCAAGCGCGCGCGCTTGGCGGACAGACAGGATGTCTGAGCCGCGCGCGCGCGCGTCCTCGTAGCCTTCACGCGCGGTAGAGCTGACATTGCGAATGCCCACCTGTGTCATGCCGCTGACCCAAGGTTTTTCAGACGCGCGGCGCATCGGATTGCCATGCCCGTTGCGCACGCCGTGGCGTTCATCGACGAAATCCAGATGCGCGTCGATCTGCAGGATATGGAATGGCTTCGCACCTACGAATGCGTCGATGCAGGGGATGTTGATCGAATGATCACCACCGATCACGACGGGCAGGGCACCTGCCGCGCGGATCGCTTCGACCCCTTTGCGGATATTGGCGTGGCTCTGCACCGTGTCAGTGTGCACGATGTCCGCGTCCCCCAGATCAACAATCCGTGTATCGGCAAGATACGTTACATCGTCTTCGTGGTCATAAGCCCCGGCGTGACCAAAGCTGAACAGTGTCGATGCCTCGCGCACGCCGCGCGGACCGAACCGCGCGCCCGCCCGCCATTGTGTGCCCGCATCGAAGGGCGCACCAAGTACCGCTATATCGGCGGCGATATTGCTCCAATCGGGCACATAAGGGCTCCGGGCAAAGGTGCAGATGCCGGTAAAGGGCAGGTTCAGGCGGCCTGCCTCGTATCCGTGGGACATGTGTGTCGCTCCAGTTGGTTTTAATACCAGACTGCGGCAGCGACGCGCAGTGGTAAAGAGCGGATTGGGGCTTTCCACCATCGGTAACCCATGCGATAGGGACGTGCCTAACGATGCTGTCCGTGGAAAGGGATTCCGATGGAGATTCGCGAGGCTCTCACTTTTGATGATGTTCTTCTGGTGCCGGGGGCATCCGAGGTATTGCCGGCCACTGCCGATACCCGGACCTGGGTCACGAAAAGCATCGCTTTGAACATCCCGTTGCTCAGCTCAGCTATGGATACTGTCACCGAAGGTCGCATGGCGATCACGCTGGCCCAAGCCGGTGGCATGGGGGTCATTCACAAGAACCTCACAGTCGAGCAGCAAGCGCGCGAAGTCCGGCGGGTCAAACGGTTCGAATCCGGTATCGTCTACAGCCCCGTGACCCTACGCGCCGATCAAACATTGGCGGATGCCAAGGCCTTGATTGAACGCTATAATTTTACTGGTTTTCCGGTGGTTGATGAACAAGGCCGCGTTGTTGGCATCGTCACCAACCGCGATATGCGGTTCGCCACATCAGACGACACGCCCGTCAATGTCATGATGACGTCTGACAACCTAGCTATCCTGCGCGAACCGGCAGACCGCGAAGAAGCGATCAGCTTGATGAAATCGCGCCGCATCGAAAAACTATTGGTTGTGGATGGTGACAACAAACTGACCGGCCTTCTGACCGTGAAAGACACGCAGCAGGCAGTGCTGAACCCTACTGCCTGTAAGGATGACCTTGGACGTTTGCGTGTGGCTGCGGCCACGTCCGTAGGCGATGCCGGGTTTGAGCGGACACAGGAACTTGTTGCGGCAGGTGTTGATATTGTGGTGATCGACACCGCGCATGGCCATTCTCGTGGCGTGATCGAAGCGGTCACCCGCGCCAAGACCCTGTCCAACCAGGTTCAGGTCATCGCGGGCAACGTGGCCACCGCAGAAGCAACCCGCGCCCTGATCGACGCAGGCGCCGATGCGATTAAGGTGGGGATTGGCCCCGGGTCGATCTGCACCACCCGAATGGTGGCCGGTGTTGGCGTGCCACAGCTGACCGCGATCATGGATTGCGCGAAAGAGGCCGGAGATACACCCGTGATCGCCGATGGTGGCATCAAGTTCTCGGGTGACTTCGCCAAGGCCATTGCAGCGGGCGCATCCTGCGCCATGGTCGGCAGCATGATCGCCGGCACAGACGAATCCCCCGGCGAGGTGATCCTTTACCAGGGCCGCAGTTTCAAAGCTTATCGTGGCATGGGGTCCATCGGCGCGATGGCGCGCGGATCGGCTGATCGCTATTTCCAGAAAGACGCGGCCAGCGACAAATTGGTCCCCGAAGGCATCGAAGGGCAGGTGCCTTACAAGGGCTCGGCCGGTACTGTGTTGCACCAGCTGGTCGGCGGACTGCGGGCTGCGATGGGATATACCGGCTGCGCCACGGTTCAAGAAATGCGCACCAATTGTAAGTTCGTCAAAATCACCGGGGCCGGTTTGAAGGAAAGCCATGTGCATGATGTTCAGATCACCCGCGAGTCGCCGAATTACCGGCTGGCCTGATCAACAGGTGCGTGCCTTATGACACCTGCCGCGCGATGGGCCGCCGCCGCCGAGATCCTTGACCAGATCACGGCAGGCGACGCTGCGGAAAAAGCGTTGACGAATTGGGCGCGCAGATCCCGGTTTGCCGGTTCCAAAGATCGTGCGGCGATCCGTGATCATGTGTTTGACATCTTGCGCTGTTGGCGCAGCACAGCGGCTTTGGGGGGCGGCACCGACGGACGGGCGCTCGTTTTGGGTAGATTGCGCCAGATAGATGAGGACGCGGGCAGCGTCTTCACTGGCGAAGGCTATGCCTTGCCACCTTTAACAGAGGATGAACGCGCAGCTGGGCACACACCAGACGGGGCCGAAGCCTTCGATCTTCCGGATTGGCTGTTTGATCTCTTTAACAATGAGTTAGGTCGCAAAGCTGATGCAACTTCTGATGCGTTACGGCATCGGGCATCTGTGTTCTTGCGGGTGAACCTTTTGAAAACCGACCGCGCCACAGCCCAGGCCAAGCTGAGCAGCGAAGGTGTGGAAACCAAACCGCATACGATGTCCGACACCGCGCTCGAAGTCGTTGCTGGCGCCAGGCGCGTGGCCCAGACCGAGGCGTTCCGAACCGGATTGGTTGAATTGCAAGATGTCGCAAGCCAAGCGGTCATCGATGCGTTGCCCCTGACATCCGGTATGCGCGTTCTTGACTATTGCGCGGGCGGCGGCGGCAAGACCCTTGCTATGGCGGCCAAAACAGACGGGCCTGTCGCAGCCCACGATACCGATCCACGCCGTATGTTGGACCTGCCATCCCGGGCGGAACGGGCTGGCGCAAAGGTTACGTTGAGCGATAAGCCGAAACCCGATTACGATCTTGTTCTGTGCGACGTACCCTGTTCCGGCAGCGGATCATGGCGCCGCGCACCGGAAGGTAAATGGCGGCTGACCCCTGATCGGCTGGATGAGTTGCGTCACGTTCAGGGTGAAATCCTCGATCGTGTGACGCACCTTGTCGCGCCCCAAGGCACATTGGCTTATGCGACATGTTCAGTGCTTTCTTGCGAAAATGAAGATCAAATTGCAGCGTTTCTAAGCCGGCAGGCGGGCTGGACGTGCGTCTCACAGCAAAGATTTGACCTTGAACAGGGTGGGGATGGCTTTTTCATCGCCACATTGACACGAAGATGATTCATAAATACAACTTTAGAGTGTTTCCCTCTTAAGGGTCGCTTAAACTTGTTGCGGTCATAGTGCGGGAATCTTGTCGTTTCCAAAGGCCGCATTGATGACCTTATTCGACCGTACCGCGCTCATCCCACGTCGCACGATGTCGACGCATACCATTCTATTGGCCTTTACGGCCATAAGTGGAACCTTGGCGGCTTTGGCACCGCATCCAGCAACAGCCACCGGCTTTACTGCGGCAGCTTTTGCGTTTGGCGTGTCATTGGTTTGGGTTACTTTGCTGACGCTCTGGCGCAAGGTAAAATTTAAAAATTCCATAAATAATATGGCGTTATTAGTTGAACATGATGCGTCATGCTGCCTGATTTCCGATCTTGATGGTGGGATTCTGCACACCAACAGGGCCGCCAGTCAAACTCTTCAGGCAACGCAAGGCCAAACATTGCGCCAGATCGTAGGTGCACATGTGGCAGACGCATCGGGCCTGATCCACCGTGTGCAAAGCGTTGCATTGGCTGACGGAATCTCTTCGGAAAAGGTCGTTTTGCCTGACCGGCATCTAAGGATGTCCGCACATCAGCTTGGACCAGCAGCACTTTTGTGGCGTTTGGAGCTGTTTGACGCAAAGGATGAATGCCAAATCCAATACCCCGCCCTGACCATTGGTCGGGCCGGGACCGTTCTTTGGATGAACGCCGCCGCGCGGGAACTGGCCGGTGGACGTGTGCGCAGCTTGGGCGATCTGATTGCCGACTCGCCTCTGCGTTCCGGGCAGTTGCACCAGATCCGGAGCAACGAACAGACCAAGGGTTTCATCGTCAATGTTCACCCGGCAGGCGTAGGCCGGGAAGAGGTTGTTTTGATCCCCCAAGCTTTGCCAAAGGTCGAAAGCACAGACACCGGTTTTGAGGAATTGCCTGTGCCATTGCTTAAGGTGTCACCCCAAGGCGAAATCGCCAATGCAAATCGCTGCGCCCGCGACCTGCTGCATGCCCGCGGCGACGGCGATCGATGTCTGTCTGACCTGATGGAAGGCTTAGGGCGGTCCATTCCAGATTGGTTGACAGACGCAGCAGCAGGCAAGGGGTTGGGGCGATCCGAATTCTTGCGCCTGACACGGCCCGAACAGGATGTATTTGTGCAAGTCACGCTGACCCGTGTGGTCGAAGATGGTAAGGTTTTGTTGGTTGCGGTCCTGAATGATGCAACTGAGCTGAAAAGCCTTGAGGCGCAATTCGTCCAAAGCCAGAAAATGCAGGCGATTGGCCAGCTAGCCGGTGGCGTGGCGCATGATTTTAACAATCTTTTAACCGCGATTTCAGGCCATTGCGATCTGTTGTTGCTGCGACATGATCAGGGCGACCCAGAATATGGTGATCTTATTCAAATCCACCAGAACGCCAATCGGGCGGCCGGATTGGTGGGGCAATTGCTGGCGTTTTCACGTAAACAGACCCTGCGCCCCGAACGGCTCGAATTGCGCGATATCCTGTCCGATCTAACACATCTTTTGAACCGCCTCGTTGGTGAAAAAGTGGCACTGGACCTGCGGCAAAATGTTGGCCTGCCCCCCATTCGTGCCGACAAGCGGCAGTTGGAGCAGGTGATTATGAATCTCGTGGTCAATGCCCGTGATGCAATGACCAAGGGAGGGATAATCCTGATCGAAACAGATGAGCGCCATTTGGACAGCCCCATGAAAAACGGGCGCGCCAAGGTGCCTGCGGGAAATTACGTGGTGGTCCGTGTGCAGGATGATGGAACCGGTATAGCGCCAGACAAGCTCGAAAAAGTGTTCGAACCGTTCTACACCACCAAACGCACGGGCGAAGGTACCGGTCTTGGCCTGTCGACGGTGTATGGAATCGTCAAGCAAACCGGCGGCTTTATTTTTGTCGACAGTACGCCGGGCAAGGGCAGCGTTTTTACCTTAATGTTCCCGGTCTGTGATGACCCGGTGGATGACATCCCGATCGCAGTTGAACCGCCCAAAGTGACAACAACACGCGTTGGCGATGGTGTGGTTCTTTTGGTCGAAGATGAGGCCCCAGTCAGGGCCTTCGCCTCTCGCGCGTTGGCGCATCGGGGATTCAAGGTGATTGAGGCAAGCAACGCAGAAGATGCGCTAGAAATGTTAAAAGACAGCAACCTCAAGGTGGATGTTTTTGTCACGGACGTGGTGATGCCCGGCCTTGACGGTCCCAGCTGGGTGCGTAAAGCCCGTGACATGCGGCCAGACGTGCCCGTGGTTTTCATGTCGGGTTATGCCGAGGACGTCTTCAAATCCCAAGGCGCGCGGATCAAATCATCGGCCTTTTTGGCCAAGCCATTTTCATTGGTCGAACTGACTTCAATCGTGAACCAACAACTGACGATCAATGCCCAAGCGGCGCCTTGATGCTACCGGGTCACGAACCGCGAACTGGAATTGAGTCCCAAAGCGCGAATTCATCAGAGCGCACCTTGCGAACCAACGCCTCAACTCCGGGCGAGATTTCAAGTGGCAAGCTGGGAGACACGTTGGCTGTCGGGATTTCGGGCAAATCACCTAGACGGTTTTTTAGAAATGTCTGAAATCCAGCCTGATCCTCGTAGCGGAAAAAATGAGTGACGGCTGTTCCATTGGGGCGCGCTTCGACAAACTTCGCTTGCGACCCGACTTTGGCATAAGCGGGAGGATCGCCTTCGCAACAAGCCTCAAGAAAGGTATCAAAACGCACGCCTTTTGTTGACGCCGGACGCCCATCAAGGGCAGGTCGCTGGCGATAACGATACCAACTGCCCAGCCAACTCAGCGGCTCTCGGATCACCGCGACCAATTCAAGATTGGGCGCGCCCATTTTGTCGAACATCGGACGGAAGAATCGATTGTAACGATATACCGGCGCATGTTTGAGTTCGGGAGGGTCGGTGACCACCATCGATGCCCTTGGCCCCAAAGCTTGCGTATAGGCATGTGTGCCGGTTTTCGGGACCGACAAAAGCACCAAACCTTCCTTCCAAAACACCAACATACGCATCGCTCCGGTCACGTTTGAGCGTTCATAAACCACTCCCTAACCAAAGCGCGCAACAGTGGTTGTGAAAATAATTCTTGAAATGTTCACCTTTTGGCCTCACAACAAATGAGAACAAGAAGCGAACAAAAGCAGCAATTGCCGCCCTTCATCGGGTGTGGAATAAGGATCAAAAGCAATGGCAACGGCAGATCTTCTTACCATGGACAGCAAGCGGGACGCGAACAAACAAAAAGCCCTTGATTCGGCGCTGGCGCAGATCGAACGCCAGTTTGGCAAGGGTTCGATCATGAAGCTTGGTGGCGAAAACGCCATGCGCGACATCGAATCGACATCGACCGGATCACTGGGGCTCGACATTGCCCTTGGCATTGGCGGCCTGCCCAAGGGCCGAATTATCGAAATTTACGGCCCAGAAAGTTCGGGCAAAACCACGTTGACCCTGCATTCGGTGGCGGAAGAGCAGAAAAAGGGCGGCGTTTGCGCGTTTGTTGACGCAGAACACGCGCTTGATCCGCAATATGCCAAAAAGCTTGGTGTTGATCTGGACGAATTGCTGATTTCGCAACCTGACACGGGCGAACAAGCACTTGAGATTGTGGATACTTTGGTGCGCTCTGGTGCAGTGAGCCTTGTTGTTGTTGACTCGGTCGCTGCCCTAACACCGAAATCCGAACTTGAAGGCGATATGGGTGACAGCAGTGTCGGTGTTCATGCGCGTTTGATGAGCCAGGCAATGCGCAAATTGACCAGCTCAATCTCGCGGTCGAACTGCATGGTGATCTTCATCAACCAAATCCGGATGAAAATTGGTGTGATGTTTGGCAGCCCTGAAACCACCACTGGCGGCAACGCACTTAAATTTTACAGCTCAGTTCGTCTGGACATTCGCCGCATCGGCGCCGTCAAAGACCGGGACGAGGTTGTTGGCAATGCGACGCGCGTGAAAGTGGTCAAGAACAAGGTCGCACCACCGTTCAAGCAGGTGGAATTTGACATCATGTATGGTGAAGGCATCTCAAAAACCGGGGAACTGATCGACCTTGGCGTCAAAGCTGGCGTTGTCGAAAAATCTGGCGCTTGGTATTCCTACGGTGACGAACGGATTGGGCAGGGCCGCGAGAACGTTAAAACTTTCCTCAAGGAAAACGCTGCCATGGCGCTCGAGATTGAAGATAAAATTCGCGCAGCACACGGATTGGATTTTGACATGATAGGGTCGGACGAAGGGTCTGAGGACGACATCGTCGAATCGTGAACAGATGCAGATGGCGACTGACAAAGCGCCCTTGGTTCAAACATGGATCCAAGAATACTCGGAAGCAGGGTGGCGGATGCGCCGCCCTGTTTCCGTTTTGACGTGACCTCTGCGGTGGACAGCCCCTCTGGCAAGGGCTATTTCAGGCCGAACGAGAAATGCCGCCTCAGAACACCTTCCAAGTCAGGTCACACATGCCCACGTTGAACGATATCCGCTCCACTTTTCTGAGCTACTTTGAAAAACAGGGACACGAGGTGGTGGCGTCAAGCCCACTTGTGCCGCGAAACGATCCGACCTTGATGTTTGCGAACTCGGGTATGGTGCAATTTAAGAACCTGTTCACCGGCGTCGAAAATCGCGATTACAAACGCGCGACAACAGCGCAAAAATGTGTTCGCGCGGGTGGGAAGCACAATGACTTGGACAATGTCGGCTACACCGCGCGGCACCATACTTTCTTTGAAATGCTGGGGAATTTCAGCTTTGGCGATTATTTCAAGGAAGAGGCAATTCCCTTTGCGTGGGAGTTGATCACCAAACAATTCGGCATTCCGGCAGAGCGGCTGTATGTCACCATCTACCATACGGATGATGAAGCGTTCGAGATCTGGAAAAAGGTCGGCGTGCCCGAAAGCCGGATCATCCGTATCGCCACTTCGGACAATTTCTGGCAGATGGGGCCAACCGGTCCTTGCGGACCGTGTACCGAGATTTTCTATGATCACGGCGACCACATCTGGGGCGGCCCTCCGGGCAGCCCGGAGGAAGATGGTGATCGGTTCATCGAAATCTGGAACATCGTTTTCATGCAGAACGAG
The DNA here is from genome assembly GCF_965656765.1 of Marivita sp. Classification (GTDB taxonomy): domain Bacteria; phylum Pseudomonadota; class Alphaproteobacteria; order Rhodobacterales; family Rhodobacteraceae; genus Marivita. The sequence goes on from NZ_CBFHLV010000010.1 coordinate 34,188, forward strand.
CAGTTCGAAGACGGTTCCATGAAAGCGCTCGACATGCAGTCGATCGACACCGGCATGGGGCTGGAGCGGATTGGCGCGCTTTTGCAGGGCAGCCACGACAATTATGACACCGACACGATGCGCGCGCTGATCGAAGCGTCGGCTGATGTGACGTCGTCTGACCCCGATGGTCCGGGCAAAACGCATCATCGTGTGATCGCGGATCACTTGCGGTCAACCTCGTTCCTGATTGCCGATGGAATCATGCCGTCTAATGACGGGCGTGGATATGTGCTGCGCCGCATCATGCGCCGCGCGATGCGACACGCGCACTTGTTGGGCTCGCAGGATCCGGTCATGCACCGCCTGGTGCCTGCACTGGTCCGTCAGATGGGGGCGGCCTATCCCGAATTGCCGCGCGCGCAGGCTTTGATCGAAGAGACTTTGCGCCTTGAAGAGACACGTTTCAAGCAGACGCTTGATCGTGGGTTGAAGCTGTTGGATGACGAATTGGCCGGTTTGGGCGGTGAGGCGCCGCTTCCCGGCGCTGCCGCGTTCAAACTGTATGACACGTATGGTTTCCCGCTCGACCTGACGCAGGATGCATTGCGCGAAAAGGGCCGAACGGTGGACACCGACGGGTTCGATGCAGCGATGGCCGAACAGAAAGCCAAGGCGCGGGCGGCATGGTCCGGCACGGGTGAATCAGCCGACCTCGCGATCTGGTTTGATCTGGCGGAAACGCATGGTGCAACAGATTTCCTTGGCTACGATACGGAAAGCGCCGAAGGTCAGATGCTTGCCTTGATCAAAGACGGCGGAGTTGTTGATACGTTGTCCGAAGGTGATAGCGGTTGGGTTGTTCTGAACCAGACGCCGTTCTATGGCGAATCCGGTGGTCAGGTAGGTGACACCGGATGGCTGCGTCGACTTGAGAACGAAGACGATCTGGCCGAAGTGCGCGATACTCAGCGCATGGGTGACGGTAAGGTGTTCGCGCATCACGTCACGATCAAAAGCGGCACGTTCACCAAAGGCGAAGCAGTGCAGCTTGAGGTGGATCACACCCGCCGCACATCGATCCGGGCCAACCATTCGGCAACGCACCTTTTGCACGAGGCGCTGCACCGGGCGCTTGGCGATCACGTTGCACAGCGCGGATCACTGAACGCGCCGGATCGGTTGCGCTTTGACTTTAGCCATGGCAAGGCGTTGACGCTTGATGAATTGAAGCAGGTCGAGGTCGAGGTGAACGCCTATATCCGTCAGAACGCTGCGGTTGAGACGCGGATCATGACGCCCGAGGACGCGCGCGCATTGGGTGCGCAGGCCTTGTTCGGCGAAAAATACGGAGACGAAGTTCGCGTTGTTTCAATGGGCGAACAATCCGGTTCGGGCAAAGGCACCAATGGCAACACCTATTCGTTGGAATTGTGCGGTGGTACTCATGTGCGGCGCACGGGCGACATCGGTGTGTTCGTGACTTTGGGCGACAGCGCGTCAAGCGCCGGGGTCCGGCGGATCGAAGCGCTGACAGGGGCGGATGCGTTCCGTTACCTGTCCGAGCAGGACCACCGCTTGGCCGAAGTGGCGCTGGAGTTGAAGGCGCAAGCAACGGATGTGCCCGCGCGGGTCAAGTCGCTTTTGGATGAACGCAAGGCACTGTCAAACGAAGTGGCGCAGTTGCGGCGCGAATTGGCGATGGCCGGTGGGGCCGGCCAAGGTGGCGGTGCTGAAGCGCGCGAGATTAACGGCGTGAAGTTTTTGGCACAAGTGTTGTCCGGCGTGTCGGGCAAAGACCTGCCACCGTTGATTGATGAGCATAAACAAAGACTTGGATCTGGTGCCGTTCTATTGATCGCGGACACAGGTGGTAAGGCGGCGGTTGCGGCGGGTGTCACATCAGACCTGACAGGTAGCGTTTCGGCGGTTGATCTGGTTAAAGCGGCCGTGCCAGAGTTAGGTGGCAAGGGCGGCGGTGGCCGTCCGGACATGGCGCAAGGGGGCGGCGCGTCGGCAGAGAACGCCGATGCAGCCATCAAAGCCGCTGAAGCCGTTTTGGGAGGATAGACCATGCCTGCACTCTGGATCGCCCATGTCACGGTGAACGACCCCGATGCCTATGCGAAATACGCGGAATTGGCAGGACCTGCGATTGCGCAACACGGCGGCCAATTCATTGCCCGTGGTGGTCGCTATGTTCAGCTTGAGGGGCAGGAACGGCCGCGCAATGTCGTGGCTAAATTCCCCTCAATCGAAGACGCCGAGGCCTGTTACAACAGTCCGGAATATCAGCGCGCGCTTGACCATGCGCGGGGCGCATCCGAGCGAGAATTGCTGATTGTCGAAACCACCGAATAATTGAAAAGCGGCGCTCCCGTTTTGGATGCGCCGCTTATTGAGCCTTAGTAGGCTGTCTTCGCGATTAAGGCCGCTAGGCCTAACGAGTGTTACGATCCGCTTTTCGACATCCGCTTGCGTTCGTGCGGGTCAAGGTAACGTTTGCGCAGGCGGATCGCGTTTGGCGTCACTTCGACCAGTTCGTCGTCGTTGATATAGGCAATTGCTTCTTCCAGCGACAAGGTGATCGGAGTGGTCAGGCGAACCGCATCGTCGGTGCCAGAGGCGCGGACGTTGGTCAGCTTCTTACCTTTGAGTGGGTTCACCTCAAGATCATTTTCACGGCTGTGTTCGCCAATGATCATGCCGGTATAGATAGCTTCTTGTGCGCCGATCATCATCTTGCCCCGATCTTCGAGGTTCCAAAGCGCATAGGCCACGGAGGTGCCGTTCTCCATCGAGATCAGAACGCCTGCGCGACGACCAGGCATTGAGCCTTTGTGCGGGGTCCAGCCGTGGAATACGCGGTTCAATACACCTGTGCCGCGCGTATCAGTGAGGAATTCACCGTGATAACCGATCAGGCCGCGCGACGGCACATGAGCGATGATGCGTGTCTTGCCCGCACCGGCGGGCCGCATTTCGACCAATTCACCTTTGCGCGCGCCGGTCAGCTTTTCGATGACCGCACCAGAATAGTCGTCATCCACATCAATCGTGGCCTCTTCGACCGGCTCAAGCATCTTGCCGTCATCGCCTTCTTTCATGATCACCTGCGGGCGCGAAATCGACAACTCGAACCCTTCGCGGCGCATGTTTTCGATCAAAACCCCCATCTGGAGTTCGCCACGTCCCGACACCTCAAAGGCTTCGCCGCCGGGTGTATCCTTGATCTTGATCGCGACGTTGGATTCAGCTTCTTTCATCAGGCGATCACGGATCACGCGCGACTGCACCTTTTTACCGTCACGGCCCGCAAGCGGGCTGTCATTAATGCCGAAGGTCACTGTGATGGTCGGCGGATCAATCGGCTGTGCCTCAAGCGGTTCCTCCACAGCCAGGGCACAGATTGTGTCGGCCACGGTCGCTTTGGACATTCCCGCGATGCTGACGATGTCGCCCGCCATAGCTTCATCGATGTCCTGCGGACCAAGGCCACGGAACGCCTGAATTTTGGTGACGCGGAACTGTTCGATCTTCTGACCCACACGGCTGAGCGCCTGAACTGTGGCTCCGACCTTGAGGCGGCCAGTCTCTACGCGGCCCGTGAGAATGCGACCGACAAACGGGTCGGCGCCAAGCGTGGTCGCCAACATACGGAAGTCTTCGTTCTGGTGTTTGATCTGCTTGGGGGCAGGGACGTGATCGACCACAAGCTTAAACAACGCGTCAAGATCCTTGCGCGGACCATCCAGTTCGGCATCAGCCCAGCCCGAGCGTCCAGACGCATAGAGATGCGGGAAATCCAGCTGGTCCTCGTTGGCGTCAAGAGTGGCAAACAGATCAAAGCATTCGTCAAGCGCGCGATCGGGTTCCGCGTCCGGCTTGTCGACCTTGTTCAGCACCACGATCGGGCGCAGGCCAAGGGCAAGGGCCTTAGATGTCACGAACTTGGTTTGTGGCATCGGACCTTCAGCAGCGTCGACCAGAAGGACAACACCATCGACCATCGACAAGATGCGTTCGACTTCGCCACCAAAGTCGGCGTGCCCGGGCGTGTCCACGATGTTGATCCGCGTACCCTTCCATTCGACGCTAGTCGGTTTGGCAAAGATCGTGATGCCGCGCTCGCGTTCGAGGTCGTTGCTGTCCATGGCGCGTTCGGCCACAGCTTGATTGGCCCGGAACGCACCGGATTGTTTAAGAAGCTCGTCAACAAGCGTGGTTTTACCGTGGTCAACGTGAGCGATGATCGCAATATTGCGAAGGTCCATGTCTTTATCTCGTGCAGGGATGAGTTGCGCGGGGGTTACAAGGCTAGGTGGCAGAACACCAGCAAAAAAGCCGTAGCACATAGGTGTTGCCGCTTAGGCACCACAGGTGCCTCACGACAGCGTGACAGGGAACCGGCAATAAAGCACTGATGCCACACCCTTTTTGGGCGGGGAATGGCTGGAATTCCGGGTGTTTCGAGAAACTCCTGCCACCGTCATTGAAACGCATTCATGAGTGCCGACGTTGAAACAACAGCGCGGCGGGCAGGAATTTTGCGTGTCGTGACGACTGAGGCAAACCGAGAGAAAGGAAATCTCATGAAACGCATTCTGCTTGGAACAGCCCTTGTGGCGACAGCAGCAACCGCGACCTATGCAGGCAGCGCAGACCCAGCACCAGCCGAGCCGATGAAGGTGGAGCCGGTCACGGTGGCACCCGCTCCGATGGGTGGTGATTGGACCGGCGCCTATGGCGGTCTGAGCTTCGGCAACTTGTCTGCGGACGCGGACAGTTTTGAAGACAGCGAAGGCGTCTACGGCGTCTTTGGTGGTTATGACTATGACTTTGGTCAGTTCGTCGTTGGTGGTGAATTGGACTATCAATCCGGTGAAGACATACAGTTGGGTGGCATCGAAGTGGATGATGTCCTGCGTGCCAAGGTCCGTGGTGGTTACGATTTGGGCCGCACCTTGGTCTACGGCACGGTGGGTGCAGCACAGCTGAACACCAATATCGGCGATGACACCGGGATCGTCGGCGGCTTGGGCGTCGAGTACAAGGTGACTGAACAGTTCACCGTCGGTGGCGAGTATCTGGCCCACCGCTTTGACGATTTCGACGACACGGGCGTTGATGTTGAAGCTGACACAGTGTCGATCCGGGGTAGCTTCCGCTTCTAATGGCAGGTCTTAGTTCGTAAGGCACAAAGCGCGTACCGGGCCCTCTGGTGCGCGTTTTTTAGTGCGTGGCCGTGTTCGAGAAGAGGTTGATCACCAGTATGCCTGCCATAATCATCGTGATGCCCAAAATCGCTGCCAGATCAAGCTTTTGGCCGAAAACGGCAAATCCAATAATGGCAATGAATACGATCCCCATGCCAGACCACATCGCATAGGCAACCCCGACCGGAAACGTCTTTAGGGCAATGGCCAGAAGATAGAACGCAGCACCATAAGCGACGACGACAATGACCGAAGGCAGGGGGCGGCTGAATTGTTGACTGGCCTGCAAAGCAGTTGTGCCGATGGTTTCCGCCAGAACAGCGAGCATAAGGATGATATAGGGCATGGCAGCCTCCTGAGCGATACCATCTTCATGGCGGATCCGCGGGCAGGGGGCCAGCCCCCCGTTGGTATCAGGTAGCGGTCAGTGCAAGTGGATGTTGAACTTGCTGCGTATCGCGGCATCCACCTCCGGCGCAAACCGGGCTCGGGCGGGTTTGGACAGGATCATTTCTTTGCGCTCTGTCGCTTTTTCAACCAAGATCGGTTGCCCTTGTTCGACCCATTCCTTGGGGGATGCGCGGTTGCCGAGCACCGGATAAACATAGTCGCGTTGCATGCGGTTCAGAGTGTCGTCGCTGCCAAGGTAATGGCCCGGCCCACCAATACATGTGGCGCGCATGACCTCGATACTCAGGTCGTCTTCGGTCACATCAATGCCCCGAACACAGCGCAGCGCCTGACCGATCAGATCATCGCCAAGTATCAGGCTTTCGTGGCAAAAGCCCAGCAGTGACGCGTGCATGCCTGCCGCTTCGTAGACCATATTGAGGCCCGACAGGCCCGCCATCACATTTGAACACATCTGTTCCCACCCGGCCTGCATGTCCGGCAGCTTTGCGTCCGCAATCCCAGCCGCCGCGCCCCCACATAATCCGTAATAGCGATGCATCTGGGCGCAACCTGCCGTGAGGAGCGCCTGTTCGCCTGACCCTCCTGACATCGCGCCCGTGCGCAGGTCAGACACAAATGGCCATGTGCCAAAGATCGTTGGATGGCCAGGAGCCATGGCATTGACATAGACTACACCTGCCAAACATTCGGCGACGGCCTGCACGATGGCGCCGGCAATTGAAGCGGGCGCGGTTGCCCCGGCTTGACCGGCACTTAGCAGAAGCACTGGCATGCCACCGCGAATGCAGGCTTCCATAACCTCGCAGGCCTCAGACGCGAACTTCATGGGAGGCACAACAAAGCAATTGCTGTTCGACAGGAAGGGCCGTGTGCGCCATGCGTCTTCACTGCCAGCAATCAGGTGTAGCATCTCCAAAGCGTCTGGTACGAAAGATGGTTCGGTAAATGACGTACCGATGTGCTTCAGTGTGCCTGAACAGCAGGCATAGATCGTGTTGTAGTCCAATTCCCGATTGTCAGTGATGTCACGGGCCACCATCGGGCGTTGTAAGAAATGAATGTTGTCCAGAGTATCCGCAATCCGCGCGGCGTCGTGCAAATCCTGAACGCTGCTTTCGCGGTAATTGCCCGTCTCGACGTCAACCATATGCACGGCCGCCCCGGCCGTTCCGTAATGCACGCGGGTTCCCGACAGGTCGAGATCATAAAGCGGGTCGCGCCCGCACAGGGTCACCGATCGATTTGCAAGAGCCAGCATGTCTTCGACCAAGGCACGCGGAAAGCGGATGCGGCCATCGTCGCCCAAGATTGCTCCTGCGCCTGTCAGGATGTCGATGCCAGATTGGGGTGCATTGCAAAGCCCGATTTCCTCAAGTGCCTGAAGCGCTGCGTTGTGGATGCGATCAAGATCGCCCGGTTCAAGAGGCTCATAGCGACCACCAGACATACCCGACCGGATTGGTCGTAGATTGTCGGCAAGTGGGTTGGCGCGGGCGTGGCGTCTGGCAGCACGGCCTCCAGCGCGGCGGGGGGACAGATCAGTCATGGTGGGTCTCATTGCAAACGGAAAACGACGGGTTCAAATCATGGACCTCTGTCAGGGCCGCCCCCGTGCCGCGCGTCCCCGCCGCGCCCCGATGGTGCGCAAGGTCAGGGTCAAGGCGGAACGATCACCGCGCATCTGCATCTCCGTACTGGTACGGTCAGGCTGCTGCCAATGCGGGGCGCAATCTGCGCCAATTGCGACAATGTGTCGTTTTTGACTGTTTTCTGGGCAGAACTGAGTCAGGATCGCGCGACATAGCGATCGCGGCGGTGGTTGACCGTGATGATCATGTTCAGGATCACAGCTCCCAAAAGAGACCAGATCACCACCTGAAATGGCAGGATCAGGAACGCCAATCCGAACACAAATAGATCAAAGATCAGCTGCGTGTTGCCCGCCTGAAATCCACGTGTGTCCTGCAACCAAAGCGCCACGATACCCACACCGCCCAAAGTCGCGCCATGTCGGAAAAGCGAGATCAAACCAACACCGGCGAGAATGCCGCCCAACACTGCACCCAGTGCCGGGTGCATCATGTTTATGTCCAGAACCAAGGGCAACAGTTCGGCAATAGCTGACATCAAAGCGACAGCGGCAAAGGTCTTGAAGGTGAAAACCCATCCGATTTGCCGAACCGCCAGAATGTAGAAGGGCAGGTTGAGGACAAAGAAAATTGCCCCGAACGACCAATCCGAAACATAGCTGGACAATAGCGCGAGCCCGGCAATTTGACCGGTGAGAAGGTTGGCCGAGGACAGAAAATGCACAGCAAGCGCCACAAGGGTCGCGCCGACAAGGATGCCTTGGACGTCTTCAAGCGGTGTATGGCGGTCAGCTTTGGGTTTGCTCAGTAGAAACATAGGTCAGGAGTTATGACTTATCTACCTTGTGTCAACCCCGTCACCATCGGCCCGACGCGCCACCTCCGCCTGAGCGACCGCCACCGAACGAGCCGCCGGAAGACGAACTTCGGGTTGGGATGATATACGTTTCGCGTTTCTCGTAACCGCATTGGCTGCACCTCAGACGGGTCTCACCTTCGCCGCGCATGCTGGTTGTGGCCGCGCGCAGCGTGTTGCGCACCCGTGATAGCGCCCGGTGTCCACATTTAGGGCAGGATTTGAGCCGCGTCGCCCAATCGCCGATTTTTCTGCGTGCTGCCACAAGCCAAATCGCGATGAACCCCATAATCGCGGCCCATGTTGTGACACTGTCGTTGCCCGTCGGCGCGTCGGCACCATCGCGAAACGGCAACGCGATAGAAGCGATGACATCTTCAACCCCGTCCGCAATACCCGTTGCGTAGTCGTCGTTTGAAAACGCAGGCAGGAATGACCTGTCGATGATGTCAGCCGCCACGCGGTCCCACTCACGGCCATACGCCGCGCCCAGTTCGATCCGCATGGCGCGGTCTTGGGACAGTACCAAAACAAAGATGCCATCGTTGCGGGTAGCATCACCGATGCCCCAATGGTCAAACAGGCCGGTCGCGAAATCCTCAAGTGAGAGGGCCGCCGCATAGGGCGCCTGCGAGGCCAGAGTCAAAACGGCGAATTCGACCCCGGTGTCGCGGCGCAGAGCGGACAAGCGGGTGTCCAAGGCGGCTTCTTGTGCATCGGTCAGAAGGTCAGCGCGGTCTGTGATGGTTGTGCGGTCGTAGTCCGGGTAGCTTTGGGCCCATAGCGGCGCTGCAAGAAACAACAGTACCGCAAAAACCCAACGCATAGCTTACCCCGTCAATGCAGCATTCAACCGTTCATCGAGCTTTTCAAGAAAGCCCATTGTTGTCAGCCAGCTTTGCTCGGGTCCGACCAGCAAAGCAAGATCTTTGGTCATGAACCCGGCCTCGACGGTTTCCACCACAACCCGTTCCAACGTTTCAGCAAAGGCGCGTAGGCTAATATTCTCGTCCAGCTTTGCCCAGTGCTTGAGGGCGCCAGTCCAAGCGTAGATCGACGCTATGGAGTTGGTGGAGGTTTCCTCGCCCGCCTGATGTTGGCGGTAGTGACGTGTGACCGTGCCATGAGCCGCTTCAGCTTCAACGATCTTGCCGTCGGGGGTCATCAAAACCGAGGACATCATGCCCAGCGACCCAAAGCCTTGCGCCACAGTGTCGGACTGCACATCGCCATCATAGTTCTTGCACGCCCAGACAAAGCCACCAGACCATTTGAGCGCCGAGGCAACCATGTCGTCGATCAGGCGGTGCTGGTATTCGATGCCCTTTGCTTCGAACGCGTCGCGGAATTCGGTGTCATAGATGTGTTGGAAGATCTCCATGAACCGACCGTCATACTGTTTGAGAATCGTGATCTTGGTCGACAGGTACACCGGCCAACCGATGTTAAGACCATAGTTGAACGACGCCCGCGCAAAATCGGTGATAGAATCGTCAAGGTTATACATCCCCATGAACACACCCGACGATGGTGCGTCATAGACTTCGCGCTCGATAACCTCGCCATCTTCGCCCACGAATTTCATCGACAGCTTGCCCGCGCCGGGAAATTTGAAATCAGTCGCTTTGTACTGATCGCCGAACGCGTGACGGCCAACGACGATGGGCTGAGTCCACCCTGGCACAAGTCGTGGTACGTTGCGGCAGATGATTGGCTGGCGAAAGATCACACCACCAAGGATGTTGCGGATTGTGCCATTCGGGCTGCGCCACATCTTCTTGAGGCCGAACTCCTCAACCCGGCCTTCATCGGGGGTGATGGTTGCGCATTTGACGGCCACGCCGATCTCTTTGGTCTTCTCGGCAGCGTCGATCGTGATCTGGTCTTCGGTACGATCGCGTTCTTCGATGCCCAGATCGTAGTACAGCAGGTCGATATCAAGATAAGGCAGGACTAATTTCTTCTTGATGAAATCCCAGATGATCCGGGTCATTTCATCTCCGTCCATTTCAACAATTGGGTTATCAACTTTGATCTTCGACATTGGAGGTTCCCTTTCCGTTGTCGGTTTAGTTCATCGGCGCAGGTGACAGCTGTGCATCCGCTTGCATCATCAGACGCATGAGCCACAACGCAACCAAAGCTTCGAGAAAGATGGCAATTGCGAGCGGAATTGGCGTTCCATCAAACAAAAGGCCTACGGGAATGGCAAGTGTCACGCCAACAACCGTCGCGACAGAACCAATCACGCTGGCCGCCATCCCCGCGATGTGGCCCATCGGTTCCTGCGCGATGGCCGCCAGATTGCCCAGCGTCATGCCCGCCTGAAAGAAGACCGAGATTTGCCAGATAATGAAACACGCAAAGAACAGATCATTTGAGATATGGCCAGCCGCCGCAGCATAACCCGAAAGGATCAGCAGGGCGGACAGCCCGACCTGTGCGATCAACATGGCCCGGACAAGGAACATCATGCCCAAACGCATCACAAGGCTGGCATTCAGAAAACCGGAACTGCCTGCGACCACCGCCACGGCCCCGAACCAAAGCGCAAAGGTGTCCGCGCGTCCGAAGGTGATGTCAAAGATCTGCTGCACGCTCGACAGCATGGAGAACAGCATCGCAAAGCACAGCGCTTGCACCGCAATCGAAAGCCGCACGACCGGGTGTACGAACATCTCGACCACAGCGCTGCGCAGGGCGTAAAACCGGAATGGGCGGCGGCGGTCGGACGGCAGTGTTTCGGGAAGACGAAATCCAAGCCACAACGCTGAAATGATCGAAAAGCCCATGAAGCCGTAAAACACCGCGCGCCAGCTATAGGCATCGATGACGAACGACCCTAACAGCGGTGCAATCGCTGGGACCAATGTGAAAATGATCATGATAAATGATACGATTTGCGCCATGCCCCGACCCATATAAAGGTCACGCACAACCGCCATCGCCACCACGCGAGGGCCAGCGGCACCCAGCCCCTGAAACACTCTGGCAATCAGAAGAACTTCGAGCGTTTCAGCGGTTGAGGCGACATAGGCGCTGACTGTGTATAGCGCGGCCCCCCAGAGCATGACCGGCTTGCGACCAAACGTGTCGGACAGCGGTCCGGTAAAGAACGTCCCCAACCCCATACCCAGGACGAACATGGTGAGGATGAGCTGTGCCTGATTGAGGTTCTCGGGGGTCAATTCTTCGCCGATCTGCGGCAGTGCCGGCAGCATCGCATCGATGGACAGAGCCACGGTCGCTGCCAGCATCGCCATCAAGGCAATGAATTCGGTGCGCGGCATGGCGTTTGGCATAAGACTATCCTGAGGCTATGGGGACAGCCCTAGCACCAAGTTTATTGCGGGAACAGACCCTGCGGGCGTCAGGTCTTGCGTGACGCAGGTGCAGGCGGCGCATCGGCTGGATCGTCATCTGTGTTCGCACTTTCCTCGGGCGCGCCCAATCGACCTACCAGCCATTCTGTATGCTCTTCCCGCTTGCGCATCGCGAACAGGCCAAACTGCTGAATGGCCACGGCAAAGACACCCAGACCGACAAAGATAAACACTGTGGTGCCGATTTTGCCAATCGCCGTCGCCGGAACAAGACTGCCGTAGCCGACCGTGGACAGAGTCACCACGGTGAAGAAATAGGCGTCAAGCCAAGTCCAGCCCTCGGCCCAGCGGAAAAACAAAGTGCCAGATGCGACGATCAGCACAAGAGTAAGGATCAGGCTCGCAATGCGAAATGGCGTGTTCATGCGTCTTGGGAAGCCCCCTGGGCGAGGTCGTCCATCACCTGAAGCCATAGGTCTGTCGGTTGCGCACCCGGGACCGCATGCTGGCTGGCAACAATAAAGGTCGGTACCGAGTTGACTCCCATGCCGCGTGCAGCGGCATCGCGGTCCACGATTTCGCGCAGGTCCTCGTCAGTCGCCAGTAGGCGGAGCACAACGCTGGCATCCATGCCGCAGGAATCCGCAATGTCGGCCAGCACATCAGCATCGCCAATGTCGCGTCCGTCCACGAAATACGCCTGAAACAATGCGTCGACGACTGGGATCTGGTGACCTTCGATTCCTGCCCAATGGATCAGGCGGTGCGCATCCAGGGTATTCGGTGTCTTTTCAATGCCTTCAAAGTTTATCTTAAGGCCCGCTTTCTCAGCATGTTCGACGATGGGTGCATAAGCTTTGACGGCACCGTCCTTGCCCCCGAACTTGGTCTCAAGGTATTCGCGTCGGTCAATGCCGCCCTTTGGCATGTCGGGGTTCAATTGAAATGGATGCCACGTGATGGTGAACGGGTGATCCGGACGCTGTTCAAGCGCGCGGTCCAGATGCGTCTTGCCGATATAGCACCACGGGCAGATCGGGTCGGACATGATGTCGAGCTTGACCATGTGTCTTTCCTTTATGTCATCAACTGCGGTCTATCAGATCGGCTCGCAAATGATAAGCTATGCGGATCAAAGTGAGAGTTGATCGGGTAGGGCACGGCGCAACAGCTTGTTATTGGCGTTGCGCGGCAGTGATGCGATGCGGTGGAATAGCCGGGGTTGCTTGTAGCGTGCCAGATGGTCGGATGCGAATTGTGTCAGAGTGTCCGAGTCGATCTTAGCATCTGCGACGTAGTAAGCGGCAATGATGCGGGTGTCGGCTTTGATTTCGACATCCGTCACGCCCACATCCTGAATGTCTGGATGCTGCATCAAAGCGGCCTCAACCTCGAGAGGGCTCACGCGGAACCCGCCAGCATTCATCATGTCGTCCGCACGCCCGTGATAGAGGATGTCATTGCTATGCGTCATTTCACCCATGTCACCGGTTAGGAACCAGTCGTCCTGATAACGGGACGCGGTTTCTTCTGGTTGGTCCAGATATCCCAACATCAGGCCGGGATCGGATTTGTGGACCGCAATGATGCCCGGCATGCCTATGGGGGCTGGACCATCATCAGTTAATATCGCAATGCGCCGCCCCGGTTGTGGCCAGCCAAGGCTTTCGGGCGCACAGTCTGGCAAATCAGGGGCGCTTGAAATGAAGGTCGAGCATTCGGACATGCCGAACGCCTCGAATACACGTCTTCCAGTGGTCGATTTCCACGCTTCGCGGATCGCAGCGGGCAGTTTTTCCCCGGCCGAAAGCCCATGGCGCAGCTTCGGCAGGTCCAATGAGCCAGACTTTAGGATGTGTCGATACACGCCTGGTGCTGCGGCAAAAATCGTTGCTTCGTGCCGTTTGAGCAGCAATGGGATTTGCGCATGGTCCACGCCCTGCGCAGGGATCAGGGCCGTTGCACCTTTGGTCCAAGGGTCTAGCAAGCCAGTGCCCAGCGTGTAGGTCCAGTTGAACGCACCCGCATGCATGATGCGGTCTGCTTCGGTAAGTCCGTACCAGCCCTCCATCATCATGCCGCGTGCCCAGATGGCGCGGTGGGCGTGACATACCGCTCGCGGTTTTCCGGATGTGCCAGACGTGAAGATAATATACGCCAAGCGGTCAGGATCGCCATAAGCCATCATCGCGGGCGGCAAACTGTACCAATCTGACATATCTGTCGTCGGGATCACCGGAACGGTTGTTGGGCAAGCCGTGATGCCGTCGTGCAGAACTGCTGCGGGGTCGGTCATGTCGATCAACACCTGAACCTCGGGCCTCGAAAGTTGCGACGACGTTGGGATAGGAATGATGCCCACGGAAATCGCGGCCAGATATGCGACTGGAAATTCGACCGTATTCCCCAGCCGCATCAACAGCCGGTCACCGGGGTTCAACCCGCTTTCCAGCAAGCCCGTTGCGCATCCGAGGATGGATTGCTTGAGCCGCGCATAGCTCCAGCGTTGAGCCCCAGTGGGCTTGACCACGGCCAGGGCGATCTTGTCGGGCAAGCGGTCAGCGGAAGCCAACACATGAGCGGCCAGATTGAAATCCTGCGGGCAGGGTGGATAGAGGGCTTTATCGAAAACAGACGTCATGGTGCAAGGCGTAGGGTGGAACGCAACGGCCCGCAAGCGTGGCTTGCGAGGGCTAGAACCCGGGGCTATAGACCTTGGCATGTCTGATGATCCAAAGAACCTGATCCGCATCGCGCGCGATACTGGCCAGCACGATCAGCCAGAGCCGCTGAACCTTGGTGAACGCGTGCGTGATCTGCGTAAGGCGCACAATTGGACGCTCGAACAAGCGGCCCAACAGGCCGGTCTTGCACGGTCCACGCTATCGAAAATCGAAAACGGTCAGATGTCACCGACCTATGATGCACTTAAAAAGCTTGCCATTGGTCTGCAGATAGGTGTGCCGCAATTGTTCACGCCGCCACAGCGGGAAAAGGTGAATGGCCGAATGGTGATGACGCCCAATGGTCAGGGTCAACAACACGCCACAACCACTTATGAACACGAGCTTTTGGCCGAAACCCTAACCAAGAAACAGATGTTGCCGTACCGCGCGCGGGTGCGGGCAAGATCCGTCGATGAATTTGACGGCTGGGTCCGCCACGATGGCGAGGAGTTTCTATACGTGCTGACCGGTGTGGTACGTTTGTACACAGAGTTTTACGAGCCGATCGATATGCGACGTGGCGACAGTGCCTACTACGACGCGACGATGGGCCATAACGTGATTTCCGTGTCGGATGAGGACGCCAATATCCTTTGGGTCACATCGCTGAGCTAAGTGTCACCTTAAAACCAGCCTTGTACAGTGCGCGACGTCGACGAGATATCCTGACCGATCCCATCAACTGTGGCGCAGGCGCTGAGTGCGCCTGTAACCAGGATCAATAGAAGCCGAGCCCGCATAGCTCACTCCTCTTCCCACCACCAAACATCCGGCTGCCATCCGATCCAATCACCGTAGATCGGCAATTGTTCGGGGAACTTGAGTTCTTTCACGTGGGCGATCCGGCTGATGTTCCACTGGTAGATAGGGATGACATAGCGGCCAGAGGTCAGCACCCGGTCAAGCGCGCGGGTCGCTGCGATGAAGTCATCGCGACTGTCGGAATTCAAAATCTGGTCGATCAAATCCTCGGCTGCGGGCGAACACATGCCCATCCAGTTGCGTGTGCCTTCGGCCTTGACCCCGTCACAACCCCAATAGAGCTTTTGTTCGTTTCCGGGGCTGAGCGACAGACCACGACGGTAGTAGGTCATGTCAAAATCATAGGTGGTGGTGCGTTCTTTATACTGCGCACTGTCGATGGTGGTGATTTTGGGCGCGATGCCCATGCGTTCCAGCGACTGGGTGAACAAGTCTATGATCGCCTCGTTTTCGGAACTGCCCTGACTGAGGACAATTTCAAACGTATACGGGGTGCCATCGGGGCGGGTCATCACACCTTCTTCGATGGTGTACCCGGCCTCCTCCATAAGCGAAATCGCCTGACGGATATTGCCCCGGTTGCGTTCTGTTCCATCGCTGACGGGCAGGGTGTAGCCGTCCAGCGCACCGGGCAACAGCGTGTCTTCGAATGGTTCCAGAAATTCGCGCACGCGGCCTGTCGCCGGACCATCCTGCATCCCCAGAACCGAGTTCGAGAAGTACGACGTGATGCGCGGTTGTTTTGAACCCGTCATGGTTTCATTGATGAATTCAAAATTAAACGCATGCAGCATGGCGTCGCGCACGCGCCAATCGCTGAACGCATCGCGCCGGGTGTTCATCACAAACCCGGTGATGCCAGAGGGACGTTCGTGCGGGACGACCGATTTGACCACATCACCGCTGTCAATGGCCGGGAAATCGTACTGCGTGTCCCATTTTTCCACATTGAATTCCCGGCTCGAATTCAGCGCTCCCGCCTTGAAGGCCTCGAACATGGCGGTGCCGTCGCCGTAGAACTCCATGCGGATTTCATCAAGGTTGGCTTGGCCGCGCATGAAATTGACGTCCTCGCCCCAATAGTCAGGATCGCGTTTCAGGCTGACAAAGCGTCCGGCTTCGTAATCATCGATGACATAAGGCGCTGTCGTAATCGGCACTTCGTCGATGCCGGACGCGGCGAAATCCTTGCCGTCCCATTGGGCCTTTTTCAGGATTGGGCGCATGCCGATCAGCAGCGCCATTTCCGGATCCTGTTCGTTGAAGGTAAAGCGCACGCTGCGCGGTCCGGTCTGTTCCATCGACGCGATCTTGCCCCATGCACCGTGATAGCGCGGGTGGCCAATAGTGCCGAGGGTTTCGTAAGACCACATCACGTCTTCGACCGTCAGAGGCGTGCCGTCCGAGAACGTGGCCTCTTCGCGCAGGACGAATTCCACCCATTCGCGGTTGTCGCCCACCTCAATCGATTCGGCCAAAAGCCCGTAAAGCGTGAATGGCTCATCCCAATTACGGCCCATCAGGCTTTCATAGGCTAGAAAGCGAAGTTGCCACGGCGTGGAGCCTTTGGGGATGTGTGGGTTGAGGCTGTCAAAGCCGCCAACCTCGCCTGTAACGATGCGGCCGCCTTTGGGTGCGTCCGGGTTGGCGTAGGGAAGGGACACAAAATCCGGTGGAAGTTCGGGGGCGCCATACATAGCTATGCCGTGTTGCGGGTCTGCCGTGCCCGATTGCGCGCTAAGCGAGAGTGCCAGAGTCGCGATGCCAAGCTGGCGTTTTAGGAAAAATACCGATCTCATTTTCGCAACAATCCCTATCTGCTCTTGTTTTATTGGGTAGGACGGTAACGGGGCTTTCGTGGCTTTTCAAACTTTTAGCTTGGATCACGGTGAAAGATTGCCTATAAAGGGATCACTGCTCGATAGGTTTCTTGCCTGTATGAAACCTGCCTCAATAACTTAACCCCGGCTTCGTGCCGGGGTTTTTTTTGGCCCGAACATTGCCGACATTGCAAACAAGATACCAATGTTTCATAGGCCTGTCGCCGTAGGATGCGCGATCATTTTACCGGTGGGACGATTGGTTTGGCACGCCGTTTGCGAGACTAAACGTTTGCGATTCGCATGCTCACCGATTCTTGTGGAACCAATTCCCGATCTTCTTTGTATTATGCAGGCGCAGCATGTAGCGTGCTGCACAAGCAAAAAGACGAAGGAGAGCGATCATGTCGCTGAAGGGGAAAACCGCGGTCATCACCGGATCGAATTCAGGCATCGGGTTGGGTGTCGCCCACGAGCTTGCCCGTGCGGGTGCGGATGTGGCGATCAATTCGTTCACAGACACTGCCGAAGATCACGCGCTGGCCGATCAGATCGCCAAGGAACACGGCGTGACTGCGCGCTACATTCAGGCGGATATGTCCAAGCCGGAGCAATGCCGCGCACTGATCGAAAAGGCCGGAGCCTGCGATATTCTGGTCAACAATGCCGGTATTCAGCATGTCGCGCCGATTGACGAATTCCCGACCGAAAAGTGGGACGCGATTATTGCGATTAACCTGAGTTCGGCTTTTCATACCACTGCCGCGGCATTGCCCGTGATGCGCGAGGCGGGGTGGGGCCGGATTATTAACGTGGCAAGCGCCCATGGATTGACAGCATCACCATTTAAATCGGCCTATATCGCGGCCAAACATGGGGTTGTGGGCCTGTCCAAGACCACGGCGCTGGAAACAGCGCGCGAGGACATCACCTGCAACGCCATTTGCCCTGGCTATGTGTTGACGCCGCTGGTTGAGGCGCAGATCCCCGACACGGCTAAGAAATATGACATGTCCGAAGAAGAAGTGACGCAGAAGGTGATCCTTGAGCGGCAACCGTCAAAGGAATTCGCCACGGTTGAACAAATCGGTGGGACAGCGGTGTTCTTATGTTCTGATGCCGCGGCACAGATCACCGGGACGACGATTTCCGTAGATGGTGGCTGGACTGCCCTCTGACGTCGCGTATGCAACACGGTGCGAGGGGCCAGCCCCTCGCGCTCCCCGGAGTTTATTTGGCAAGATGAAGAAGCAGGAGACCGTGTGGTAAAGATCAATCTGGCCCTGCAAGGGGGTGGTGCGCATGGCGCGTTCACTTGGGGTGTGCTCGATCGAATTCTCGAAGAGGACGATCTTGAGATCGCCGCAATCACAGGAACATCGGCCGGTGCCTTGAACGGTGCCGCCTTAAAGGCTGGATGGCTCGAGAACGGCCGTCAAGGTGCGCGGGACAATCTGGATTGGCTGTGGGCTCAGGTCGCCCGGTTGGATGATGTGACGGTGCCAAAGTGGATGCAGGCCTGGTTGCCGACGCCGGGTGCGATCAGCAAGAGCCTGGAATATTCCCCGCTGTATCAGCTGGGCGACAGCTTTGGGCGTATGATCTCGCCCTATGCGTGGGGGCCGCTGTACCAGAACCCGCTTGAAAAGATCGTCGATCAGTTTGATTTTGGACGTGTCTGCGCGATGGACGGTCCGGCGCTCTATGTTTGCGCAACCAATGTGCGCGACGGCAAGGTGCGGGTCTTCGAAGGCGACGCGATCAGCACTCAGAGCATTTTGGCTTCGGCCTGTTTGCCGACATTGTTTCAGGCGGTCGAGGTTGAAGACCC
This sequence comes from Marivita sp., assembly GCF_965656765.1. Taxonomy (GTDB): domain Bacteria; phylum Pseudomonadota; class Alphaproteobacteria; order Rhodobacterales; family Rhodobacteraceae; genus Marivita. The sequence continues at coordinate 52,704 of NZ_CBFHLV010000010.1, forward strand.
CGAAACCGGGACGGTCGAGGCGTTCTGGGATGGGGGGTACACCGGCAATCCAGCCCTTTTTCCGCTTTTCGAGGCGGGGCTGCCGGACGACGTGGTCATCGTGAACATCAATCCGCTCAAGCGCGACACGGTGCCGGTGATGCCGAACGAAATTCAGAATCGGATCAACGAGATCAGTTTCAATTCGTCCTTGCTGCGCGAATTGCGGGCTATTGAATTTGTTCAGCGGCTGATTTCCGAAGGCAAAGTCCAAGAAGGCGCGATGAAAAACCTGCGTGTTCACATGATCGCCGATGACGCATTGATGAACGATTTGTCGGTGGCGACGAAGCTGGTTGCCGTACCGACGGTGATTGACGAATTAAAAGCGGCAGGCCGTCGTGCCGCCGGCACATTCCTCGCGCAACACAAGGATGACCTTGGCCGGCGTCAGACGACAGATTTGGTTAGGATGTTCGGCTAGGCCGCTTTGGCGGGTTGCGTCGGATCTTTTGAGTTCGGGTAGACCAAACCTGCTGAGATCACCAGTTTTGCCGCGTCTTCGATCGACATGTCGAGTTCGATCACGTCTTCTTGCGGAAAGAACAGCAGAAAGCCCGAGGTCGGGTTAGGTGTCGTGGGCACAAAAACCGAAATCAGCTTGCCCATTGTTTCCGCCTTGTCGGCCACTTCGCCGCGCGCGTCGGTTGAGATGAAGCCGATCGCCCAGATGCCCTTGCGCGGGTACTGAATCAGGCAGGCTTTCTCGAAATTGCGTTCGGATTGGGCAAAGATCGTCTCGGCAATCTGTTTGACGCCGCTATAGATCGAACGGACCACGGGCATGCGTTCAACCAATCCTTCGGCAAAGCGGATCAGCGACCGGCCAATCAGACCTTTTGCAACCCAGCCGACGAAGGTGGTGAACAGCAAGAAAAAGATCACGCCGACACCGCGCAGGTTGATGCCGATATACTGTTCGGGATTGAACCGGGTGGGCACAACCGGAAGCACGAACCCATCAACCCAACCAATGATAGACCAAAGCAGCCAAATGGTCAGGAACACAGGCGCAATCACAACGATACCCGTCAGAAAGCTGGCCCGCAGTCGCGAGAAAAGACTGGGGCGGCGTCTTTCGGGATCAAAGGGGGTGTTCATAAGGGGTCCGTCGCTGTTCTGGCAAAACCTAGGCAGTCCGCTTGCCGTCTACAATGGTGCGACGTGCCTAGAGCGGGCATTTCACGGCAGGGACGTCAATTCCTGTGCAATTTGCGCCCCCAAACGGGCATTGTTCAGCACCAGCGCAATATTTGCGTCAAGCGACCGCCCCTCGGTCAGCTCGAAAATCCTTTGTAACAGGTACGGGGTCAGCGCCTTGCCTGAAATGCCATGCGCCTCGGCGTCTTGGGTTGCGCGGGTGATGATCGGATGGATCTGCGCATGTGGGATCTCGGCATCCGTCGGGATCGGGTTTGCGACCAACTGCCCACCGGGCAGGCCCAAGGCGCCACGCATATGGTGGGCTTTGGCGATCTCGGCGGCCGTATCTGCGCGCAAAGGTGCCTTGAGCGTCGAAGTGCGCGACCAGAACGCCGGCAGCATATCCTGTCCGTAAGCCATGACCGGCACGCCCAAGGTTTCCAGCACTTCGAGCGTTTTGGGCAAATCGAGGATCGCTTTGGCCCCGGCCGCCACGACCGTGACGGCGGTTTGCGACAGTTCCTGAAGGTCGGCTGAGATGTCAAAGCTTTGATCTGCGCCACGATGCACGCCGCCGATTCCACCTGTGGCAAAGACTTTGATCCCTGCCAGATGTGCCGCGATCATGGTGGCCGCGACAGTTGTCGCCCCTGTGCCACCTTTCGCCATGCAGACCGCCATATCGGCGCGGCTTAGCTTGGCGACCTGTTTGGCTTGCGCCAGCGCTTCGAGTTGACCCGAGCTGAGACCAACGCAGAGGCGACCATCGAGAACGGCAATCGTGGCCGGTTCGGCGCCGCTTTCGCGCACGGTCGACTCGATCGCGCGCGCGGTTTCGAGATTCTGCGGCCACGGCATTCCATGTGTGATGATTGTAGACTCAAGCGCCACAACCGGCGCGTTGGCGTCTAGGGCGGTTTGAACAGCGGATGAGATATCCAAGGGCAGGGTCGTCATCGGGTCAGGTTCCTCCGGCAACATAAGCGGCGGCTGTGGCAAGAGCGCGGTGAAGCGCCGTGGGGCGGTCGGCCCCGCGCGGTTCGGATGCGATATGGGCGGCCATGAACGTGTCGCCAGCGCCGGTCACGCGGGTGACCATGACCTCGGGTGGGCGCTCGGCTAAGATGCCCTCTTTGGTCGCATCACAGGTGACATTCCCACCATCGGTGACCAGCGCACGGGCCGCCCCGCGTTCTATCAAAGCTGCCCCGGCTTGAGGCGCGCTGGTGAATTCGGTCTGGCAGAGCAGCCCAGCCTCTTCGAGGTTCACATAGAGCACGCCATGGCCACTTCGGATAAAGGGCAAGAGGCGTTCGGCCTTGCCCGGTGAGGCTGGTGCGATCCGCAGGTCGGCTTTGGAAAACGCAGGGTGATGCACGATCTGATCAAGCAGTGATTCCGTAAGGTTGCCGTCAAGCGCGATCGGGCCGGGAAACGGTGCTTCAACAAAGCCCAATGGGCCGTCAATCAGCGGGCGAATGATCTTGTCACCCGCCTGTTCCAGCGAATGCGCATCGGCGATGGCAGCGATCAAGCCGTTTGCAGCTTCTACAGCCATGTATTGGTCGGTCGGAAGGTCTTCTGACCGGTAGAGCTGATCAGTGATCAAGCCCAGACGGTCACAGGCGGTAATCAATTCGTCCCCTTCGGAATCGCGACCAACGACACTAAGGAGCGCGGGAACGAGATCGAAGCGCGCCAGCGTCATGGCGATATTCAGCGCAACACCGCCGGGCAGACGGGTGATATGCCCCGGCACATCGGCGCCTTGTTTCATGTGGCGGTCAGAGCGGCCGATCACGTCCCAAAGGACAGAACCGATACAAAGGATGTCAGGGCGCTGTGTCATGCGCCCGTCATCGCCCGAGTGATATGCCAGCGCAAGTGCCGGATTGAAGAACGTGCCGTTGCGGTCCCCATTGTTGCGGCCTGCGCTTTGTGGCAGGCCTGCGGGCAAGAATTGGACGGAGTTTTGCGACAATGATGAAACGAACCCTGATGCGCCCCGGCGGCCTTCCTGAAAGCGCGTCGACCCCTGTGGTCACACCGCTGATGCCCTCGGTCGTATACGCGAGCGAAACGCCGGATCGGCTGGACGATCAGTATGAAGGTCGCACCGAAGGGTACACCTATGCCCGAGAAGGTCATCCCAACGCCGATGTGCTGGCGCGCCGGATCGACGCAATGGAGGATGCACCACAACCGGGCTTGGTTCTGGGGTCCGGCATGGCAGCGGTCACGGCGGTTCTGCTGGGACTGTGCAAAGCCGGGGATCATGTGGTTGGTGGCGATCAGCTATATGGTCGCTCCTTGCGGATGATGCGGGACGATCTGCCCCGGCTGGGGATCGAGACCACTTTGGCAGACCCGACAGATGTCGAGGCCGTTGAAGCGGCGTTGCAGCCGAACACGCGGCTGGTGCTGATCGAAGTGGTGTCGAATCCGACGCTGCGGATTGCGGATGTGCAGGGTATTGCCGATCTGTGTCGCGACAAGGGTGTGCTGCTGGTTGTAGACAACACCTTTACCACACCACGGGCGATCAAACCGTTCGAATTGGGCGCGGATGTGGTGTTGCATTCGGTGACCAAGCTATTGGCGGGGCATTCCGATGTCACACTGGGCTGGGTCGCCGCGCGCGAACTGGATGATGCCAAGGCGATCTACGACTTTGCCGTGACCACAGGCATGACGCCCAGCCCGTTCGACTGCTGGCTGGCAGAACGGGGGCTCATGTCCTTTGATCTGCGCTTTGACCGCGCCGAGGCGACAGCCGCACGGCTTGCAGATCATTTGGCGGGGCAGGCGATGGTCAAGCGTGTGCTTTATCCAACACGGCCCGATCACCCGGATCGCGCCCGCGCGCAAGGGCTGCTTCGGGGGCGAGGTTGCAACATGGTCAGCTTTGAACTCGACGGTGGGCGTGCCGAGGCAAATGCGTTTACCAAAGGCGCGGATCAGATCGCCTTTGCCCCGACACTCGGTGATGTGGGCACAACACTGTCGCACCCAGCGTCTTCGTCGCACCGCGCACTGACACCCGAAGGCCGCGCTAAGCTGGGCATGACCGAAGGGTTCTTTCGCGTGTCTGTAGGACTCGAAGACCCCGATGCGTTAATCGCAGCGTTTGATGCGGGGCTTGCGGCTGTGGCAGCCGGAAAATGACCGCCGCTCCCCGCGATATTCTGATGGTGCTGGGAATTCCGGCGGTGCTGATTGCGCCGGATGAACGGATTTTCGCCGTCAACGCAGCAGCGGAAACGCTGCTGGGCAAGAATATTGAGGGGCGGCATTTCATCACCGCGTTGCGCCAACCTGCGCTGATCGAAACCATCGAACAGGTGCAACGCGAGGGCACCCGGCGAGAAACCCGCTATCTGACCAACGACGGGCAGCACGACATCACGTACCGCGTGACCTGCGGGCCAGTGCCAATGCAAGGACGTCTTGGAACGCTGGTGTCCTTTGAAGATATCACACCGATGGAACAAGCCGGCCAGATGCGGCGCGATTTCGTCGCCAATGTGAGCCATGAATTGCGCACCCCTTTGACTGCCTTGTTAGGTTTCATCGAAACCCTGCAAGGCCCCGCGCGCAATGACACGAACGCACAAGAGCGGTTTCTTGCGATCATGGCCGCCGAGGCGGAACGCATGAACCGTCTCGTGTCGGACCTGTTGTCGCTCAGCCGGGTCGAAGCCGACGAAAGGGTGCGCCCGGTGGATCCGGTGGACCTTGGATCAGTGATACAGCAGACGCGGCACAGTCTCGCACAACTGGCCGACGAGGCTGGAATCGAGATGTCCTTGCATCTACCCGAAAGTCCTGTGGTTGTTCCCGGCGATGCCGATCAGTTGCGGCAAGTGCTGACCAATCTGTTCGAAAACGCGATCAAGTATTCGGGAAACGGCAAATTCGTGCGCCTGAGCCTCGGAGCGCCGGGCTACGAGGGACGCTTGCGGGGGCAGGGCGTGCGCATCGAGGTCAGTGACACCGGGCCGGGGATTGACACAGTGCATTTGCCGCGCCTGACAGAACGGTTCTACCGCGTTGACAGCCACCGGTCCCGCGAGTTGGGCGGCACCGGGCTTGGTCTGGCGATTGTGAAGCACATCGTGAACCGGCATCGGGGGCGGTTGCAAGTTGATAGCCAGCTTGGGCGCGGCACCACCTTTACCGTTATTCTGCCGTTGGACGAAAAGGTGGAATGACCTTGGGTTGGTGTTTCCGTTGACGCATCATGCCTTGGCACAATTGCGCAACAGTGCAAATCGACCGGTTTCTGCTACCGGAATGATCGGCTGGCGCATTCTTGAAATTTAACCCAGCGAATATCCCGCGCCGCGCACTGTGCGTAGCGGATCCGCCCGTCCTGTGGTGGTCAATGATTTGCGCAGACGTCCAATATGCACATCCACCGTACGGGTATCGACATAAATGTCACGGCCCCAAACACGGTCTAGCAATTGCTCCCTTGACCAGACACGCCCCGGCTTTTCCATCAGCGTCGACAGCAGCCGAAATTCGGTTGGGCCAAGTTTGACCTCAGAGCCATCGCGGGTGACGCGGTGGGTTTCGGCGTCCAGCACAATGTCATCGTATTCAAGGCGCAACCCAGCTGCGGCAGGGCGCGTCCGGCGCAGTTGAGCGCGCACGCGAGCCATCAGTTCGACAACCGAATATGGTTTGATCACGTAATCATCCGCCCCTGTCTCGAGCCCCCGCACGCGGTCGACCTCTTCGGACCGAGCCGAAAGCATGATGATCGGCACATTGCGCGTGTCCGGGCGTGTTTTGAGCTGGCGGCACACCTCAATCCCCGAGACATTCGGCAGCATCCAATCGAGAACAATGATGTCGGGCTGTTCCTCATCGACAAGGATCAGCGCCTCTTCTCCGTTTTCGGCCTTTGCGACACGAAACCCTTCGGCCTCGAGGTTGTACCCAAGAACCTCACGTTGGGCGGGCTCGTCTTCGACAACCAGAACCGTTGGCTGAACCGTATTCATGGCTTAGGTCCCATGCTCCGATGTTTGAGAAAGGTCCACATCGGTCGAAGTTAAATCTTCTTTCTGACGCGGCTCTTCGGGTTTTTCACCGGTGACAAGAAACACCACCTGTTCGGCAATCGAGGTCACGTGGTCCCCCATGCGTTCTACATTTTTGGCGATGAAATGCAGATGCATACAGGGCGTGATGTTGCGCGGATCTTCGAGCATGAAGGTCAGGAATTCGCGGAACAGCGTGTTGTACATCTGGTCGATGTCCACATCGCGTTCGATCACGTCTCGGGCCAGCACATCATCACGCTGGATGTAAGCGTCGAGCGCGTCCTTGAGCATGATCTGCACATCGCGTGACATGCGCCGCAACTGTGCAGCAGAGCCATTGATCGCGGGCATCGACATCAAAACGGCATTGCGTTTGGCCAGGTTCTTGGCCAGATCGCCGATCCGTTCAAGATTTGCGCTGATGCGCATCACCGACAAGATCACCCGAAGGTCGATGGCGGTAGGCGCGCGCAGCGCGATGACGCGGGCGGCCTCTTCGTTCAAAAGCTCTTCCAGCGCATCAATGGCCTTGTCGCCGGTGCGCACTTTGTCGGCGAGTTCCTGATCGCGGGTTTCGAGAGCCTGCGCGGAGTCGAGGATCGCCTGTTCGACCAGCCCGCCCATTTTCATGATCCGTGCCTGAATCCCTTCAAGGTCGCGGTCGAAGGCGCTTGAGATATGTTCCTGATTCACGGTTTTATCCAATCCGTCCGGTGATGTAGCTTTCAGTGCGACTATCTTCGGGGTTTGTAAAAATCTTCGAGGTATCGTCATATTCCACCAGATTGCCGAGGTGGAAAAACGCCGTTTTCTGACTGACGCGCGCGGCTTGCTGCATGGAGTGCGTAACAATCACCACAGCGTAGTTCTGACGCAACTCGTCGATCAACTCTTCGACCTGTGCGGTAGCAATAGGGTCAAGCGCCGAACAGGGTTCGTCCATCAAGAGCACTTCGGGTTCGGTCGCCACAGCACGTGCAATGCACAAACGCTGTTGCTGGCCACCCGACAGACCTGTGCCCGGCGCATTGAGGCGATCCTTGACTTCGTCCCAGATAGCGCCGCGGCGCAAGGCGCGTTCGACGATATCATCAAGCTCGGCCTTGTTCCGGGCCATGCCGTGGATCTTGGGGCCATAGGCGACATTGTCGTAAATCGACTTGGGAAATGGATTGGGTTTCTGAAATACCATTCCAACCTTCGCGCGAAGCTGAACCGGATCAACGCGCTTGTCGTAGATGTCATCGCCGTCGATCAGGATGTCGCCCTCAACACGGCAGATGTCGATCGTGTCGTTCATCCGGTTGATGCAGCGCAGAAACGTCGACTTGCCACAACCCGACGGGCCAATGAAAGCGGTGACTGTGTTGTTCTCGATCTCGACCGACACGTCTTTGATCGCATGGTTGTCGCCGTAATAGACCTGCACGTCCTTGGCATTGATTTTGACGTCCGTCACGGCGGTCTCCTGTGTGTGGTGTGGTATATCGTACATGGGGCAGGGTCCAGTTTACCAGCGGCGCTCAAAGCGACGGCGCAGAATGATGGCGATGATGTTCATCGTCAGCAGGAAGATGAGCAGGATGATGATCCCGCCCCAGGCCTTTTCGTAAAAACCGGCATCGGCACGGGCAGCCCATGTGTAGATCTGAGCGGGCATCGCAGAGTTGGGGTCGATAAAGCCTGAGACAACACCTTCGGGATAAGCGCGAGCGATAAAGCCGACCATACCGATCAGCAGCAAAGGTGCCGTTTCGCCAAGCGCCTGAGCCAGACCGATGATGGTGCCAGTCAGAATTCCGGGCGCTGCCAATGGCAGAACGTGATCGAAAACGGTCTGCATCTTCGACGCGCCGACACCAAGTGCGGCTTCGCGGATCGACGGAGGCACGGATTTGAGCGATGCGCGGGTCGAGATGATGATCGTCGGCAGCGTCATCAGTGTCAGCACAAGACCGCCCACAAGAGGCGCGGATTGGGGCAGGTGCATGAACTGGATGAACACGGCCAGACCTAAAATGCCGAACACAATGGACGGTACGGCGGCAAGGTTCGAGATGTTTACTTCGATCAAATCGGTGAACCAGTTCTGCGGGGCGAATTCCTCAAGATAGATCGACGCGGCCACGCCGATCGGCAGCGACAGTGCCAGAACCACCAGCATCATGAAGAACGACCCGATCACCGAGACACCGATGCCCGCGCCACCCGGATTGTCCACGCCAGAGTCGGAGCCAGTGATGAAGTTCCAATTGAACCCACTGGAGATGATGCCTGCCTCTGTCAGCGCATCCACCAGATCAAGGTCACTGGCCATCAGAAACCGGCTGTCTACCACCGTATCGCGGGTCACGCGGCCCTTGAAATAGCCGTCAACTCGCGACGAGGCGGCTAGGTCAAACGTCACCGGTGTTCCAATACGATCCGGGTTTTCTCTGAAAAACTGGCGGATCGTGCCGCCTGTCTTTCCCAAAAGGCGTTCGATGGCCGCGGGATCAAACTCAACCTCAAGACCGCGCTCTTCAAGCTGGCTTTGAAGTGCTGCGATAAACAGGTTTTCATAGGCCTTGGTCTTGAGCATCGTGCTTTCGGCTTCGTCGAATTGGTCCTGGCTCAGGACGAATTCCACCTGCACATTCGCTTGCGTGAACGCGGGCAAGCCCGACCGCAGGATCGACACGGCCAAGACAACCAAAAAGAACAGGCCGATCATGATGGCGAACAGGCCATACGCCTTGAACCGCTTTTCGGCCGCGTTGCGCTTTTTTGTGCGGGCATCAACCGTTGTCAGACGGCCCTTGACCGGGGCGCTGTCCATGCTTGCATCGGTCATTCGTACTGCTCCCGGTATTTGCGCACGATATAAAGTGCGAAGACATTGAGCCCGAGGGTGATGACAAAGAGCGTCATGCCGAGGGCAAAGGCCACGAGGGCCTCAGGCGAGGCAAAGTCCGAGTCGCCCGTCAGCTGCGACACGATCTTGGCAGTCACGGTTGTCATTGCCTCGAACGGATTAAGAGATAGCCGCGCGGCGGCACCCGCGCCCAGAACCACGATCATGGTCTCACCAATTGCACGGCTGGCAGCCAGCAAGATCGCGCCGACGATGCCGGGAAGGGCGGCTGGCAGAACAACCTGGCGGATGGTTTCCGATTGTGTGGCACCGAGCCCGTAGGATCCATCGCGCATGGATTGCGGCACTGCGTTGATGATGTCATCCGACAGAGACGACACAAACGGGATAAGCATGATACCCATCACCAACCCGGCGGTCATGACAGCTGTGCCAGCCTGCATCCAGCCAAGGCCGTCATCGCCGAACACGCTGACGAGAAGTGGGCCAACCGTCAGCAAGGCGAACAGGCCGTACACGATGGTCGGGATACCCGCCAACACTTCAAGCATCGGTTTGGCGAAAGCCCGGACCTTGGGGCCGGCATATTCGGACAAGTAAATCGCGGCGAACAAACCGATGGGAACAGCAACAAGCAAGGCCACGATGGAGATATAGAACGTCCCCCAGAGCAACGGCAGGATGCCCAGATCGGACGCACCACCCCGGCCGGAAAAGCTGGGGGCCCAGTTGGTTCCGAAAAAGAACTCGGACGCCGGATAGAGGCGGAAGAACTCGATCGTGTTAAAAACCAACGACAGGATAATGCCAAGCGTTGTCAAAATGGCGATTGACGCGGCGGCAATGAGCAAAGCGCGGATGCCCTGTTCAACCACGTTGCGGGCGCGGAAATCTGGGTTGGTTTCGCGATAGGCCCACAGCGCGCCTGCGATCGCGATCAACAGAACCACAACCGCCATGATTTGCGCACCGGTGCTGTTCATCACGCGGAACTGCTGCGCGGCGCGCAGGATCGGCTGGGTGATTTTCGACGTGACAATCGCACCTGCGTCTTCAAGGCGGCTGGTAACGGTTTCGATGTCCGCACTGGTGTCGCGCGCTTCGACTTCGGTCATGCCACCGCTGGCGACCGCGAGGTCAAGCCCGTCTGCGGCGCGGCGCACTTCGGCCAGGACCAGCCCGCGCGACGAGCTGTCGGCGATGGCGGTGTCGGGGATCATACCAGACACTGCGTTGTTCACGTAAAAGGGTTGCGCCAAAAGCCAGATCACCAAGACCAACAGGGCAGGGATCGCGGATTTCATTGCGGCGTTGCTACCGTAATACACGGGCAACGAATGCAGGGTGCGCCGGTCCTGACCAGACAATGCCATAACCCGCGAACGGGCGAGAAGAAACGCGCCTGCAGCTATCGCGAGGATGATCAGGAAGAGCCAGAGTAATGGCATGGTGCCCCCAAGGTGTTCAGAGCAAAGTTCAGAAGAAAAAGGAGGCGGCGCAATGTGCCGCCTCCTTATGCGTTAGGTCGTTGGGCGATTACATGTCTGCGCCCATGACCTTTTCGTCAGCGACCATCTGCTGAGTTTTTGCCAGCTCTGGGTCGGATACCAGACCATAGTTGGCAAGCGGGCCAGACGGGCCAGCCAGTTCGTCAGCAATGAAGAACTGAGCGTATTCCTTAAGGCCCGGGATCACGCCGATATGTGCTTTCTTGACGTAGAAAAACAGCGGGCGGGACACAGGGTACTCACCGGATGCGATGGTCTCGGTTGTCGGCTCAACGCCGGACATCGTTGCAACCTTCAGCTTGTCTTGATTGTTTTCGTAAAACGCCAGACCGAACACGCCGATGCCGTTTGTGTTGGCGTCGATACGCGCGAGTGTTTCTGTGTAGTCGCCGTCGATGTCGACCGACTTGCCATCCTGACGTACGTCAAGGCAGGCGTCTTCTGCGTCGTCTTCAGACATGCCACCGTCAATCATTGCCTGCATTGCGCCGGTTTCTTCACAACCGATGAGCAGAACTTTTTCTTCGAACACTTCGCGAGTGCCGTGCTTGGTGCCCGGAATGAACATAGCAATTTCGGCATCCGGCAGGTCGGCGTTGAACTCGGACCACGAGTTGTGTGTGTTATCGACGATCTCACCATCTTTCAGCACCTTGGCGCCGATCGCGTTGAAGATGTCGGACGGTTCAAACTCAGTGAAGGCCGGACCGGACTGCTGCGACGCGAATACGATGCCATCATAGCCGATGCGAACTTCGATGATGTCGGTAACGCCGTTTTCGGCACATGCGGCAACTTCTTTTTCACGGATCGCGCGGGACGCGTTTGCAACGTCGATTGTGTTTTCGCCAACGCCTTCGCAGAAACGCTTGAGGCCCGAAGACGACCCGCCAGATTCAACGACCGGTGTCGGGAAATCGGTGTTTTCGCCAAAGGCTTCTGCCACGATGGACGCATAGGGCAGGACGGTGGACGACCCAGCAACCTGAACGTTATCGCGCGCCATTGCGGATGTTGCGGAAACGGCCGCGATGGCCAGTGCCGATACAGAGAGTTTCACGGACATTAAGTCAGCTCCTTGGTTTGGATATCTCTCGGCCATCCCCCTGATGACCGTTGGCGGTGGTCTAGTCAGCTTTGGCCATGCTTTTGTGACAGTTGCGTAACGGTTTTATGACAAGCGCCAATCAAGCTTGGGAAATCCGCCACTGAAATACTAAACCCATGAATTTATGTATTAATTTTATTGAATTTGACTTTACGTCAGCAAGCGGTTGAGATGCCGACGTATAGAAATTGCAGTGAAAAACATACGCACATCGCACCGAATCCGAAAGCTTTGTAACGCGATGAGCGTTGAATACGGCGGCCCCTTTGGAATCGGCGGCAGGTTATGGGTACCAAATAGAAAGGCGCCGCATGCTCGACTCACATATCGCACAAGCTATCACACAGGCGGTTGAAGACGGCTTTGACCGCCAGATGGCCTTCACCAAGGACCTGATCCGTTTCCCCTCTATTCGCGGGCAGGAACATTCGGTTCAGGACTTTGTCTATCAGGCACTAGAAAAGCGTGGATACGCCATGACGCGGTTCTCCATGGAACGTGATGCGATCGAGGCGCATGAAGGCGGCGGCAAATACAGCCCCGAGCATTCAGACGCGCCCATTGTCATCGGGACGTACTCCCCAAGAGAAACGCACGGCAAGTCCCTGATTTTGCAATCACATACCGATGTGGTGCCAACAGGGCCAAGCGATATGTGGCGATTCGATCCGTTTGATCCACAGATCGACGGCGATTGGCTATATGGTCGTGGTGGTGCCGATATGAAGGCAGGTCACGCCGCCATGATCTCTGCCATGGATGCTTTGACATCTGCCGGGCTGGCACCTGCGGCTCGGGTCGAGATTCAATCCGTTGTGGAAGAAGAATCCACCGGCAACGGCGCGTTGATGACCTTTCTCAAAGGCCACACTGCAGATGCCGTTTTGATCCCTGAACCTGAAGAAGAAATGCTGGTACGCGCGAATGTCGGCACACTTTGGTTCGAGATCGAACTGCGCGGCACGCCCGTTCATGTGCGCGAAATGGGCGAGGGTGCCAATGCAATCGACGGCGCCTATCGCGTGATCAAGAGCTTGCGCGAGGTTGAGAAACGTTGGAATGAAGATCGACATAAACATCCACATTTCAGAACCCTAGAGCATCCAATTAATCTAAATATCGGCAAAATCGAAGGCGGTGATTGGGGATCCTCCGTACCAGCTTGGTGCAAGTTCCAATGCCGCATCGCCATATATCCCGGCATCAAAGCTGCTGATGCCGCCGCCGAGATCGAAAATCACATTGCAGCATTCGCTAAGACAGACCGCTATCTGTCCGACACACCACCGAAAATCACGTTCAACGGTTTCTATTCCGAAGGCTATGTTCAAGAACCGGGGTCCGAGGCCGAAACCATTCTAAGCCACGCGCATCAGGTCGCCACGGGGGAGCCGCTCAATAGCTTCACCACGCCGGGTTACCTCGATTGCCGAGTGTACAGGCTCTACAACGATATTCCGTCGCTGTGCTACGGACCGATCTCTGAGAACATTCACGGATTTGATGAAAGAGTGAGCATTTCATCCGTGCGCCGGATCACTGTGGCGATGGCATTGTTCATCGCGGAATGGTGCGGAACATCAAACATATAGGGGTGGCGAAAGCGTGTGTGCCTAAAGGTAGTAGTAAATATCTTATAATCAGTATTATGTAATTATTAGGCGTGGATAGGAATCTGGACAAACCGCTTTGTCTGACCGTAATGATATCGACCAAAGGTATTTGAAACATCATATGACACCCCAAGAAAACGTAGCTTTGCTTGATCTGACGCATTCCAACAGCATTGAAGAGCTGTGGGACCTGCATTGCCGTCGTATGGCGAGTTTTGGGTTCGATCGGTTGCTCTATGGGTTCACGCGGTTTCGCACAGCAACATCCCTTGGCGACCCGGATGACTTTATCGTTCTGTCAAACATCGACAGCGACTATGTCCAAAGCTTTGTGCACAACGGGCTCTACCGGTCTGCGCCGATGGTGCGTTGGGCGCTGGACAACGACGGCGCGGCGAGTTGGACTGTGCTGCGTTTGATGTTGGAAAGCGGCACAGTCACCGATGCTGAACGCCGTATCCTCGAATTCAACACCAAGCATGGAATTGTTGCAGGCTTTTCAATCAGCTTCCGTAGCTTGTCAGATCGCGCCAAGGGTGCGAACGCCTTGATCGCAGAACCAGGCATGTCACAAGCCGAGGTTGACGCGCTGTGGGACCAGTCAGGCGAACTGATCCAATTGATGAACAACATTGTGCATCTCAAAATCCTCACCCTGCCCTATACGCCGCCCAATCAGTCGCTCACCAAACGTCAGCGCGAAGCATTGGAATGGGTTGGTGGCGGCAAGACGATGCAGGATATCGCCACGATTATGGGTCTGACACCTGCGACTGTGGAAAAGCACTTACGCCTTGCGCGGGAAGCTTTGAATGTCGACACCACGGCGCAGGCGGTGCTCAAGGCAGCGCTTCAGAACCAGATGTTCATCACCGACGTTTGAAGCGTGAAAAAACTGTGAGGTCTGGAAATCCATACTTCCTTGACGCCGCGTTAATTGGCAAGATGGTGATGTTCCGTGAGTGGTGGCAATTACGGCCAAAGGAACGTGAGGCCCGCATCCTAGCGATTTTCTTGGCACTGCGGGTCTCGTTTAAAAGACGCTTGGCGCAAATGACGTTGCAAGACCAGTCCCGGTCATTTCAATGCCTGCTGCCAAGGGGCCGTGTTGTCCCCAAATGACCCGGCCCATTGCTCCCGCAAAAAAGCGGCGCTGTTTATTTTAACAGCGCCGCTTGTTTTTTTAAATAGTTGTAGGGACTTAGCCTTGTGCGGCCTTGGCCACCTCGGCTGCAAAGTCTTCGACTTTTTTCTCAATGCCTTCGCCAACTTCAAGGCGGACATAGCCTGTGATCTCAACGCCAGCTTCTTTGGCCGCTTCTTCAACGGTCAGGTCAGGGTTAACCACAAAGGACTGGCCCAACAGCGTGATTTCGCTGAGGAACTTCTTCATGCGACCTTCGATCATCTTTTCGATGACCTGCTCGGGCTTGCCCGACTCGCGTGCGATGTCGATCTGGATCTGACGCTCTTTTTCAACGACGGACGGATCAAGATCAGCCGATGACAACGATGCCGGGTTCACAGCTGCGATGTGCATTGCGACCTGCTTGCCGAACTCTTCGTTTTCGCCAGACAATGCTACGAGAACACCGATTTTGCCCATGCCATCTGCAACGGCATTGTGTACGTAAGACACAACCTGCGTGCCTTCGATTGTTACCATACGGCGCAGCGACATGTTCTCGCCGATAGTGGCGATCTTGTCAGTGATGGTGTCCTGAACGGTCTTGCCGCCGACATCTTTGGTCTTGAGGTCCTCGACATCGCTCGCCGTCAGCGCGGCGGCGGCGATTGCCGCAACCATCCCTTGGAATTCAGCGTTCTTGCCGACAAAGTCAGTTTCCGAATTTACTTCGACGGCAACGCCTTTGCCACCGTCAACTTTGACCGCCACAAGACCTTCGGCTGCTGTACGGTCGGATTTCTTGGCCGCTTTGGCCAGACCTTTGGTGCGCAGCCAGTCAGCTGCGGCTTCCATGTCTCCGCCAGTTTCGACAAGCGCCTTCTTGGCATCCATCATACCTGCGCTGGTCAGTTCGCGCAGTTCTTTCACGAGTGCTGCTGTGATCGCCATCTTGGCTCTCCTCATTTCAAATTCGGGCGTGGTGGGCAGTCTGTTTCAACTGCCCTGCCCTGTCATATCGATGTAACGACGCGGTAACGCTTAGCTTGCGGCGGGCTCTTCGGCGGGGGCTTCTGCAACCGCTTCTTCGACCGGCGCGTCTTCAAGTGCACCAAGGTCAACACCGGCCGCACCCATCTGAGCGGTCATACCGTCCAGAGCAGCGCGCGATACCAGATCGCAATAGAGGCTGATGGCGCGTGCCGCGTCATCGTTGCCCGGGATGATGTAATCAACGCCAGCCGGCGAGCAGTTGGTGTCAACCACCGCAACAACCGGAATACCCAGCTTGTTGGCTTCGGCCACAGCGAGTGCTTCTTTCTTGACGTCGATGACGAAAAGAAGGTCCGGCACGCCGCCCATTTCGCGGATACCGCCCAGCGACGCCTGCAGTTTGCCCTGCTCGCGTTCCATGCCCAGACGTTCTTTCTTGGTCAGGCCTTCGGCACCGTTCGCCATCTGCTCGTCAATCTGCTTGAGACGCTGGATCGACTTGGAGACGGTCTGCCAGTTGGTGAGCGTGCCGCCCAGCCAACGGTGATTCATGTAATACTGTGCGCATTTCTCTGCGGCGTCTGCGATCGGCTGCTGTGCCTGACGCTTGGTGCCAACAAAGAGGATGCGGCCATTCTTGGCCACGGTTTCGCGGATCACGTTCAGCGCTGCGTCGAGCATCGGAACGGTCTGCGTCAGGTCCATGATGTGGATGCCGTTGCGCGCGCCATAAATGAACTCGCCCATGCGGGGGTTCCAACGCTGCGTCTGGTGGCCGAAGTGTACGCCTGCTTCAAGCAGTTGGCGCAATGTGAACTCTGGAAGAGCCATTGTCGTTATCCTTTCCGGTTTCAATCCTCAGCGGGGGTATCAGC
>NZ_CBFHLV010000011.1:0-68160 GCF_965656765.1 Marivita sp.
GATTGCGCGAGCGTTTGAAGATGCCGCTGGTCACCAGCGCATCCGGGGTCTCGTGCGGCATGATCGTCGTGCGGTGCCGACGCATTTCATACGCAGCAAGCGCGATCAGAACCAAACCTGCCCCAACCAGTAGCCCGCCAAGCAGATCAGCCCAAACCGGGCCGAAACTCAGCCCATAGTCGAAATGGGTTTTCTGCCACCAGGCAACGCCAAGCGCCGCGAAAAGCCAAACCGGGGGGATGTCGAGATATTTGCGCATAAGCAATGCTATAGCAAAGCCCTGCGCCCGGCGCGAGGCGTGTCAGATGGACAAAAGGCCGCCCGGCAGGGCGACCCGAAAATCACATCTTAACGCAGCCAAGAATCTCATTATGCGGGATACGGGCCACCATCACGCCACCATCAACGCGCTTGACGTGGAAGCCGTAACCACGCATCCGGAATTTCCACTCGGCGTCCGACAGCGTTTTCTGACGTTCGGACACAAGAAAGTGGCGCAGTTCGCCCAGATCGGGGCTCGCAAAGTTTTCAGCAAACATGTGTTGTTCCTCGTACGTTACCTGTCTTCTTTTTCACGTGAGATTGTGACCGATTTTGGAACCAATCCCGGTTTTTTGCGGAAATCGAAACAAACTGTTCAGCGCAGGAATTAAACGGGCACAGGTGACGCTAAGGTCAACTTAGCCCTTGGTTTCATTGACCAAAGGGGTGCGGTGCGACTTGCGCAAGCGGGCTTCGCGCCAGGTGATGAAGATCACCGATGCCATGATTATGCCACCTCCAAGGATCACCCAAGGGTCCGCAGGCTCTCCGAAAAAGAGCGCACCAAGCAGCACGGACCACACCAATTGAAGGAAGGTTACGGGCTGAGTCACCGTCACAGGTGCCGAAGCAAACGCCAAGGTCATGCTATAGTGTCCAGCGGTGGCAAAACAGGCCACGGCCGCCAGCACGCCCAGATCGGCTAAGGTCGGCGTGACCCAGACGGAAATGGCAAATGGGGCAAGACCGATGGTCACCGTAATCGACAAAAGCGCCACCACCATGCTGGCCGGCAATTCGCCCGATACGATCTTGGCAATCAGATAGCTGCCCGCAAACAACAGCGCCGTCGCCAACATTGCGATATGGCCAGGGTCAAGTTCGCGAAAACCCGGACGCAGGATAATCAACGCCCCCAAAAGTGCCGCTGCCACCGCCATCGCACGGCGCATCGCCAACTTTTCGCCCAGCAGGAACACTGCGAGGATCGTGACATAGACCGGGTTGAGGTAATTCATCGCTGTGACTTCGGCAATCGGGATACGGGTCATCGCATAGAACCAAAGGATCACGCCAAGAGTGTGCACAACACCTCGCAACGCAAACAGCTTTTTTTGCCGAGCCGTCAGCCGCACAGCGACCAATTCGCGCCATACTGGAATCAAGAACACCAGCCCGATCACGTAGCGCAGAAAAGCCGATTCAGCTGCCGGAATACGTTCGCCTAGCGTTTTGACCAATGCCGTGACTGCGACAAAACACAGACCAGTGACAACCATCCAAAGGATGCCTTTGACGGGATTGGACACAGCTTGTGAAGGTGCGGCGGTCATCTGTTCAAATGAACGAAAGGCCTTGCGATGTGCAAGTGCGTTATGAGCTTTCGAACGCCACCTTGACCGCTTGTGACGTAGGGTTCCGCGGACTGCCTGTCTCTGGGAACACGCGACGGGGGCGGTGTTTTCTTCGGGTTGGACACAAACCTAATACGTCACATCAAAAGCAACTTGGCGGCGATGGCCCACATGACCAAACCGATGATGACATCCAATACCTGCCACGCGCGCGGCTTGGCGAAAAACGGCGCAAGCAAGCGCGCGCCGTATCCGAGCGAAAAGAAGAAAACGAAACTCGCTGTCATTGCGCCCAGCGCAAAATTCAGTCTGTCATCATATTGCGCCGCCACCGCACCCAACAGCACCACCGTATCCAGATACACATGCGGGTTCAGCCAAGTCAGCGCGAGGCAGGTCAGCAACGCTTTGCGCAATGAACCAGCGGCTTGTCCGGCTTCCATCGCTTGCCCGCCGCGCCATGCGCTTTGAAAGGTGCGCGCTCCGTACCAGATAAGAAATGCCGCTCCCAAGAGCCGCATTGCTAGTTCGAGCCCCGGGATCGCTTGGGTCAACGCACCGAAACCGGCAACACCGGTGGCAATCAGAATTGCGTCCGACACAGCGCAGGTCAAACAAACCGCAAAGACATGCGACCGCAACAAGCCCTGCCGCAAGACAAAAGCGTTCTGTGCACCGATGGCAAGTATCAGGGAAAAGCCAAGCGCAAACCCGGCCAGTGCAGTCGTCATTTACAGCGCCCGCCACCCGATATCACGACGGCAGAACCCCTCGGGCCATGTCACCTGATCGACCATCCCATAAGCCCGGTCCCGCGCTTCTTGCAAGGATGCACCCCGCGCCGTGGCATTCAGAACCCGCCCCCCGGTTGCGGTGATACTGCCTCCCGTCTCGGAAGTGCCCGCATGGAACATCTTTTGAAAGCTGTCTTCGGGCAGACCCTCAAGGTCGCCAATCACGCTGCCTTTTTCGTAGCTGCCGGGATAGCCGTTCGCAGCGAGAACCACGGTCATTGCATGGTCATCGGCCCAGTTCACCCGCGCGTCTGCCAGACGGCCTTCGGCACAAGCGTGCATCAGATCCATAGCCTGCGCACCAAGACGCATCATCAGAACCTGACATTCAGGATCACCAAACCGGACGTTGTATTCCACCAAGCGCGGGTGTCCGTTTTCGATCATCAAACCTGCATAAAGCACACCTTGGTACGGCGATCCGCGTTTCGCCATTTCGGCCATGGTCGGCTTGACGATCTCGTCGAGCGCCTTCTGCGCGATCTCATCCGTCAGGACCGGTGCCGGCGAATAGGCCCCCATGCCACCGGTGTTGAGACCCGTGTCGCCCTCGCCCACTCGCTTGTGATCTTGCGCCGTGCCAAAAGGCAGCACGTCAGTGCCATCGCAGAGCACAAAGAACGATGCCTCTTCCCCTTGCATGAACTCCTCGATCACGACTTCGGCTCCAGCCCCACCAAAGGCACCGCCGAACATATCGTCGATGGCGGCCTCGGCCTCGGCGACTGTTTCCGCAATGATCACGCCCTTGCCAGCCGCCAATCCGTCCGCCTTGACCACAATTGGTGCGCCTTGAGCCTGCACATAGGCCTTTGCAGAAGTGGCATCGGTGAAATGACCATAGGCGGCGGTCGGCGCATTTGCGGCGTCGCAGATCTCTTTTGTAAAGCTCTTGGAAGCCTCAAGCTTTGCCGCCTCGGCAGACGGTCCAAAGACCAAAAGCCCCGCATCCCGCAGCCGGTCTGCCACCCCTGCCGCCAAAGGCGCCTCGGGGCCAACGATTACGAAATCAATGCTGTTCTCTTCGGCAAAAGTGACAACCGCTCCACCGTCTTCAATATCAAGAGCCGCACAATCTGCGATCATCGCGATGCCCGCATTGCCAGGCGCCACAATCAACTTGTCGCATTTGGGGTTCTGCATCACGGCCCATGCCAACGCATGTTCGCGCCCACCGCTTCCAAGGATGAGTATGTTCATGGCGCACGCTCCGTCTTCACCTTCGGTTCTGGGCGTTCTAGGGTCGGTGTGAGGTAAGCGCAAGCGAGGCGGTATGTCCGATCTGATCGACGATCCACGTCCGGGGCAGAATATGCCCGAATACACTGTCTCCGAAGTGTCGGGCGCAGTGAAAAAAACACTTGAGGGCGAGTTTGGCCGCATCCGCGTACGCGGCGAAGTAGGCCGTGTGTTCACAGCGCGGTCAGGACATTTGTACTACGACGTCAAAGACGACAAAAACGTGCTTGCCTGCACCACGTGGAAAGGTCAGGTGTCGCAGCTTTCGGTCGTTCCAGAAGAAGGCTTGGAAGTGGTCGTCACCGGGCGGATGACGGCGTTTGGCGGACAATCCAAGTACAACCTGAACGTCGATGAAGTAACGGTCGCGGGCGAAGGCGCGCTGATGGCGATGCTGGAAAAGCGCAAAAAGGCGCTGGCGGCTGAAGGCTTGTTTGACCCGGCGCAAAAAAAGGAATTGCCGTACCTGCCAGATATCATCGGCGTCATCACCTCTCCATCAGGTGCCGTGATCCGCGATATTCTGCACCGCTTGCGCGACCGCTTTCCGCGCAAGGTGCTGGTCTGGCCCGTAGCCGTTCAGGGCGCGGCCTGCGCGCCTGAGGTGGCCCGCGCCATCGCAGGCTTCAATGCTCTAACACCCGGCGGTGCCCTGCCCCGGCCCGACCTATTGATCGTCGCGCGCGGCGGTGGCAGCATCGAAGACCTTTGGGGCTTTAGCGAAGAAATCGTCGCGCGTGCGGCGGCAGCTTCGGACATCCCGCTGATTTCGGCCGTTGGACACGAGACCGACACCACATTGATCGACTTTGTGTCCGACCAACGCGCACCAACCCCCACGGCGGCGGCAGAGATTGCAGTGCCGGTGCGGCTCGAACTTTTGGGCTGGGTCGGCGACCAACAATCCCGCATGACACGCGCCATGTCGCAGCGGATGCAGACCCGCGACCAGCGCCTGCGCGATCTGGCACGCGCCCTTCCCCGGCCTGAAACGTTGTTATCAGGACCGACGCAGCGGCTCGACCTGATGGCTGATCGCCTTCCGCGCGCATTGATACGCTCCGTCGATCTGCGGCGCGGGCGACTGATCGAGGCTGCGGGATCGTTGCGCCCGTCGCTGCTTGGACGCGCACTGGCCGAACAAAAGCGGCGCTTTGACCAAAGCGCAACGCGGCTTGCCCCCGGCCTTGCTCGCGTTGTCGAGACAAAGCGCGAAGCGCTGGCGCGACGGGCTGACCGGCTATCGGTCAAACCCATCGAACGCGATCTCACCGCCAAACGCGACCGGCTGGACGCCCTGACACGCCGGCTTTCATCCGCAGGACAGGCGCAGGTCAAGGATTGGAACAGTCGCCTGACCGCGCTGGACCGCTTGCGCGAAACGCTGGGGTACAAAGAAACACTCAAACGTGGCTATGCCGTGGTGCGTGGCGATGGCGCAGTGGTCACAACGCAAAAAGCGGCCAAGAAAGCTGCGGCGTTGGAGATTGAATTCGCTGATGGCCGAATGACTGCGGGCGCAGCTGGGACAAAGACAGCCGCCAAGGCAAAACCCAAACCGCCCGAACAAGGATCACTGTTCTGACTGACTTCTCCTGTCTGGCCAGCGGCTTTAAAGCCACTTCTGGCCCCATTCAAACGAGTTTGGATCAACGCGTTTCGAAACCCGTTGCTTCCGACTGCCGGTTTGCCTCTTTGCTTTCCGGCAACGCCGCTCTAATCCTCTGTGCATGAGAACACTCTTTCTTGGCGACATCATGGGCCGCGCAGGGCGTACGGCGATCACAGAACGGCTGCAAGGCCTGCGCGACCGTCTCAAGGTCGATTTCTGCGTTGTGAATGGCGAAAACGCATCCAGCGGTGTTGGGCTTTCCGGCGCTCATGCCGAAGCGATGCTCAAAGCCGGGGTCGATTGCCTGACACTGGGCGATCACGCGTTCGATCAAAAAGACATGCTGTCTTACATCGAAAACGAACCACGTATCCTGCGACCCCTGAATTTTGCCAAGGTCGCACCTGGGCGTGGGCACCGGCTTTTCACTGATGCGCGCGGGCGGAAGATCCTTGTGCTTCAGGTGTTGGGCCAAGTGTTTATGAAACGCGCCTTCGACGATCCGTTTTCTGCGGTCGATGCTGTGCTGCGCGCGCATCCCTTGGGTGGTCAGGCGCAGATGATCCTTGTGGATGTACATTGTGAAGCGACCTCCGAGAAAATGGGCATGGGCCATTTCTGCGATGGCCGCGCCAGCCTTGTCGTTGGAACACACACACATGTGCCCACGGGTGACGCACAGGTGCTGCCGGGCGGCACAGGTTACCTGACTGACGCCGGCATGTGCGGCGACTACAATTCGGTCATCGGGATGGAGAAAGCCGAACCCATGCGCCGCTTCGTGACCGGCATGAGCAAGGGGCGGTTCCAGCCGGCCTTGGAAGAGGCCACGCTGTCGGGTGTGCTGGTTGAAACAGATGATCGCACCGGCAAAGCCACCGCCATCCACATGATCCGCGACGGCGGACGTCTGCAACCCAGCGCGCCATGACAGGGCTCGTCACACGGGCCTTACCGCTGATCGTATTGATCCTCGCGGGCGCGGCCTGGGGGGCAACGCAACCCTTGGCCAAAACAGCCGTTAGCGAAGGTTACCGGCATTTTGGTATCCTGTTTTGGCAAATGAGCATCGGTGCCGTAGTTCTTGGCATCGTCAACATGCTCCGGGGCACCGGTTTGCCGTTTCGCAAACGCGACCTGACGCTCTACACCGTTTTGGCGCTGATCGGAACGATCCTGCCAGGCATCGCATCCTATTCCGCAGCGATCCATTTGCCATCGGGTGTGTTGTCGATCCTGCTCAGTTCAATCCCGATGCTGGCGTTTCCAATTGCCTTGGTCTTTGCGCTTGAGCGGTTCCGCTGGCGGCGGTTGGCGGGCCTCAGCCTTGGCTTTGCAGGAATCTGCCTCCTGATCCTGCCTGACACCAGCCTCCCCGCATCGGTGCCAACCTTTTGGATCTTTGTCGCGCTGATCTCTTCGTTTTTCTACGCCTTGGAGGGCAACGTCGTTGCACGATGGGGGCTTGGTGGGTTGGATCCCGTTCAGGCCTTGTGTGGCGCATCACTGGTCGGTGCGATCCTAACCCTGCCTTTGGCCCTTTTGTCGGGACAATTCATCGACCCTCGGGGGCCTTGGGGCGCACCGGATTTGGCGATCATCGCATCTTCCCTACTGCATGCCGGGGCCTATACCGCCTACGTCTGGCTGGTTGGCCGCGCAGGCGCCGTGTTCACCGTGCAGGTCAGCTATTTTGTGACGCTGTTTGGAGTCACTTGGGCAATGCTGTTCCTCAATGAAACCTACTCACCCTATTTCTGGGCAGCGCTCGCAGTGATGCTCGCCGGATTGGCACTGGTTCAACCGCGCCCCAAAGCGGTGCTTGTTCCTGCAGACCAGCCCGGTCACACTGAACCCACCTGACGTGAGGATCTCCTGACGTGCTCACTGCACTGATCGATCTGGACCAGACGACCCAAGCACTTATCGCGCTTGGCACAGTTGTCGTCATGTTCGTGCTGTTTGTGCGCGAAACCTACCCGACCGAGGTGGTGGCCATCGGCGGCGTTGCGGCATTGCTGGTGACAGGTGTGCTTCCTTATGCCGATGCCTTGGCCGTTCTGTCGAACCCGGCTCCGTGGACCATCGCCGCAATGTTTCTGGTGATGGGGGCATTGGTCCGCACAGGCGCATTGGCGGCGTTTACCACAGCCGCCCAATCCGCCGTTGAGAAAAGCCCGAAACGCGCGATGGCGGCGATCCTCGGCGTGGTGATCGTGGCCTCGGCTTTTATGAACAACACGCCAGTGGTGGTCGTAATGCTGCCGCTGTTTGTGCAATTGTCCAAAACGCTTGGTGTGGCCCCTTCCAAGCTTTTGATCCCACTCAGCTATGCGGCAATCCTTGGTGGCACACTCACACTGATCGGCACCTCGACGAACCTGCTGGTCGATGGCGTCGCGCGCACGCAGGGGCTGGAGCCTTTCACGATCTTCGAAGTGACCCCGCTGGCAGTCGTTTTGATCGCTTGGGGCATGTTCTACCTCTGGGCTTTTGGCCGCTTCCTGCTGCCTGACCGCACCAGCATGGCCGCAATGCTATCAGATCGGTCAAAGATGAAGTTCTTCACCGAAGCTGTGATACCGCCCGATAGCAACCTGATCGATCGCGAAGTACTGAGTGTCCAGTTGTTCAAACGCGACGGCGTCCGCCTGATTGACGTGATCCGCGGCGATGCCTCTCTCCGACGCAATCTTGAAGGGGTGACACTCCAGGTCGGTGACCGCGTGGTTCTGCGCACCCAGATGACCGAACTATTAAGCCTGCAGCGCAACAAGGAATTGCGCAGGGTCGATCAGGTCTCGGCGGTGGAAACAACCACTGTCGAAGTGCTGATCACCCCGGTGTGTAAGATGGTTGGTCGCCGTCTGGGCGCAATGCGTCTGCGCCGACGCTATGGTGTTTACCCGCTGGCGGTGCATCGGCGGAACCAAAACATCGGCCGCCAGTTGGACGATCTGGTGGTGCGCGTTGGCGATACCCTGCTGCTCGAGGGTGCGCCCGAAGACATTCAGCGTATGGCCGAGGAACTGAACCTCGTGGATGTGGCCAAACCATCGGCACGCGCCTATCGGCGCAACCATGCCCCTGTCGCGATTGGCGCGTTGGCCGGGTTGGTCCTATTAGCCGCCTTCGGGGTGGCCCCGATCCTCGCACTGGCAATCATTGCGGTCGCGGTGGTTCTCCTGACAAAATGTGTCGATTCCGATGAGGCATTTTCTTTTATCGAAGGTCAGCTGCTGGCCCTTATCTTTGCCATGCTCGCCATTGGTGCAGCACTTGAGGCCTCCGGCGCAGTGACTCTGATCGTCGAAGCGCTGGCACCTTACCTGATGAATTTGCCGCCTTGGGCCATCGTCTGGGCCATTTACCTGCTGACCAGCTTGCTCACTGAATTGGTCAGTAACAACGCGGTGGCGGTTGTGGTTACACCCATCGCCATAGGACTGGCCCAAGCAATGGGCCTTGACCCCAGACCACTGGTCGTCGCTGTCATGGTGGCCGCGTCCTGCGCTTTTGCGACACCCATTGGCTACCAGACGAACACGCTTGTTTACGGTCCGGGTGGATATGCGTTCTCGGATTTCCTCAAAGTGGGCGTGCCATTGAACCTCACCGTGGGAATGCTGGCCTCGGCGCTGATCCCATTGATCTGGCCCCTGTAATCAGGCAATTCTGATCCGAGCGGTTTCGAAACCGCTTATCGCCTATCGGTTGCCATAACGCGCAACGAACCGCCGCAAGATCTCAACCGGCACCGTTACATCGCTGGAATGACACATGGCGATGAGATCGTCAGCAGTCTCGGGCGCAAAATAGCCTTTGTGACGGTAAATGCGTATACGCTCTTCGAACACACCTGCATCGGCTTCCGGGTGAAACTGCGTGGCGTAGACGTTCGTGCCATAGCGGATCATCTGATACGGGCAAGGGTCCGATGCCAGCAGGTGCACGCAGCCATCTGGCAAATCCTGCACCGCCTCCTTGTGGCCGACAAAAGCATCGAACACACCGGGCAGCCCCGCAATCAGCGGATCAGCCGCGCCTGCGCCAGTGACGTTGCACGTCACCGGTCCAACCGGTTCGCCGTATTGCCGCTTTGACACCTCAGCCCCAAGATGGTGCCCCAAAATACCGATGCCATAGCAACAGCCCATAAACGGGACATCACGCGCTGTGATTTCGGGCATAAGCGACAGGATATCTGCTTCGATCCGCGCCTCAATTGGGTCTTTCGACATTGGGTCGTCAGACACACAACCCGGGCCCCCACCAACAATTACCCCGGCATAATCATCAAGCTGCAATCCCTCTGGCAACGGATCGCGGTCAAGGCAGATGCGGTGCACCTGCGCTTCGGTCAGCCCGCCTTTTTCAAGGAACGCCGCGTATTCGCCATCACTGGCCTCGGCCTCGGGGCGCAATTGCAGGATCAGAAACGGTTTCATCCTGTCCTATTACCCAATGCCATCCGGCGCGCAAACCGTGAAAACGCAACTTGTTCCCGCCCCGCCTTCTGCGGTAAAGACCTCAAAACCTCTGGACATTCGACAATCTAAGGACAGGACATCATGGCCGGCCACTCAAAATGGGCAAACATCCAGCACCGCAAGGGCCGTCAGGACAAGATGCGGGCCAAGCTGTTTTCGAAACTCTCCAAAGAGATCACCGTCGCCGCCAAGATGGGTGACCCCGACCCCGACAAGAACCCGCGCCTGCGGATGGCGGTGAAGGAAGCCAAAGGGCAGTCAATGCCCAAGGACAACATCGAACGCGCGATCAAGAAAGCCTCCGGTGGCGAGGGCGAGGATTACGAAGAAATCCGGTACGAAGGCTATGGTCCGAACGGGGTTGCAGTCATCGTCGAAGCGATGACCGACAACCGCAACCGCACCGCGTCAACCGTCAGATCGACCTTTACCAAGAACGGCGGCAATCTGGGCGAAACCGGGTCGGTTGGCTTTATGTTCGATCGCAAGGGCGAGATCACTTACCCCGCAGACGTTGGCGATGCTGACACCGTGATGATGGCCGCGATCGAAGCAGGGGCCGAAGACGTGGAAAGCAGCGAAGACGGCCACGTGATTTGGTGCGCCGACACCGATCTGAACGATGTTGCAACCGCGCTCGAGACTGATTTGGGCGAATCGGAATCAACCAAACTGGTCTGGAAGCCGACCACCACTACAGAGCTTGATCTCGATGGCATGACGTCGCTGATGAAGCTGGTGGATGCGTTGGAAGACGATGATGACGTGCAGCGCGTCACCACCAATTTCGAAGCCTCGGACGAGGTCATGGCGCAGCTCGAAGAGGCATAGCGGTTAAGGACTAACGAACGTCTCGGGCAGCGGTTTAGACAATGCAAGTAGGCGCCTTATAAGGCGCCTACCACTCAACACCTCAAGGCACGTTCTAAAGCACGTTCGCTATAGGCACCAATTGCGCGTTGCGACAAAGCGGCCCCGTCAAAGCGTACCGATACGATCTCTGACCAGTCCCCAGTTGCCAGCACCATCTCTGGCCCCTGCCCGCAGGTGCGTAGACCTCCCGCAATATAGTCCCAACCAATCCGATGGTTGGTGACGCCACTCAGTGATGCGACTTCGGACAAACGAACCTGCCCGGCACTGATTGGCTCATATCGCCAGACGCGCAGAACCTTGGCCAGATGCGGACGGTCGACATAGGCCAATTCGACCAGCCCATCGCCGTCCAGATCAGCAACGGCCACCGGTGCCAACCAGCGAAACCGCGTGCCGATAAAAGGAGTGGCGGCTTTTGCAGCCAGCGCCCCATCAACCAGCCCCCAAACGGACAATCGTGCACCTTGCGTCTCGTGGCTCTCGATAGTCACCACCTCGGGTGCGCCATCCCCGTCTACGTCGACGACGCGTGGCATCAGGTCTTCGAACACTATATCTTGCCCCCAGCGCGCCGATATTTCGCGCCCATCGCTAAGGCGCACCACAAGCGTGTCGTATTCGATTTCGTCGCCCAACACGCCATGGGGATACCGTGTGGTCGGTCCGTCATAGCGCGCCTTCACGATCTCTTGCGCCGTGGCCTGCGAAGCAATTCCCAAAGCAAACGCAAGGCCCACGCTTTGAGCAAACCGCAAGGAAAGACGCCGGCCAAGCATCAGATCAGATCTGCTTTTCGGGCATCTGCACCACAAGACCGTCCAGCGCATCAGAGACTTTCAGCTGACACGTCAAGCGTGACCGCTCTGGGTTCGGCTCATACGCAAAATCCAACATGTCCTCTTCCATATCTTCCTTGGCTGGAAGCTTACCAACCCAGTCGGGATGGACATAAACATGGCAGGTGGAGCATGCACACGCACCGCCGCAATCCGCCTCAATGCCCGGGATACCATTGTCGCGCGCACCCTCCATCACGGTCAAACCGTTGGCCACGTCCACGACATGCTCTGTGCCGCCATGCTCAATATAAGTAATCTTTGCCATTACAGCGCTCTCCGTCTCAGAAATCGAGACATACCTAGTCCGGCCAAGCCGCGCCTGCCAGCCCCTTTTGGCGTCAAATGCGTGTAAGCCCTTGCTTGAGACAACACGCCATGCGTTTTTGTCAGGGACAAACCGCCCTCATCTGCGAAAAGCCGCTCATTATGCCCTGGAAAATGCATCTCTTCCTGCTTGGTCTTGCTGCCCTGTGCCTTTCTGCGCTCAGCACAACGAAAACCAAGGCCACACCAAGCCTGCGCTATCTCGACACGGGGCAGGAAACACGCCTCTTGGCAGACCCGGACGGGATCACCGCCGACACCACATTCGCCATCGCGTCTGTCGGAAAAACAATGACAGCCGTGGCTATTTTGCGCCGTGTGGCTCAGGGGACGCTGCGCCTTGATGATCCTGTTTCTGACTGGGTTAATGCGGACATCACCAATGGTTTGGGAGGGCTGGACGATATCACCCTACGCCATCTGCTGACCATGACGTCGGGCTTGCCTGACTACTACACGGATACCTACTTGCAGGATGTGCTTGACGACCCATCGCTGCAATCGCCAGAAATCGCTCTCAGCTACGCGTTTGACGAAGAGGTGACGTTCGATCCTGGCTCTGATTTCGACTATTCCAACACCAACTATGTGCTGCTTGGCATGATCCTCGAAAAGGCCACCGGCCTGACCTACGCACAAGCTCTGCAACGCGACGTGTTTACTCCTGCCCGTATGACCAACAGTTTCGTCTTTGGCAGCCAGACCCTGCCGACCAGCTTTGCAACCGCGCCTGACACGGTGCGTGGCTATTATGAAGGCGCGGGGTTCGGCGATGGTGGCGTGATCTCGACCGGACGGGACGTGGCGCAGTTCTACCGCGCACTGTTCTTGGACCAAACCCTGCTGCCATCTGACCTGCTGGCCGACATGACAACCGACCCAATTGGCAAAGGCTACAGCATGGGAATCGAACTGGATGGCGATGTTGTTGGACATTCCGGCGGCGATCTTGGCTTTTCGTCGGACGTCCGCCTACATCTTTCCACTGGCTCCATCGCCGTGATGCTGGTGGCCGAGGAAGACGCCGACACCGTTTGGACCGACGATCAAATGCCGGACTGATCGGCCTTTGCCAGCGACAGCGCGATAATCACCGCAATCACCCCGAACGCCAACGGGACTATGCAAACCCGTTGGCGCAGCCGGCGTTCTGCGGTTAGGGTTTTGAAAACAGATTTGGGCCCATAGATGACCACTTTGCAGATCAATGACGCCGCCCGCAGCGTCACGCTCGACGGTGAGCCGGTAACGCTGGGTGCCCGGGCGTTTGATCTGCTCGTCTTTCTTTCAGCCCATGCAGATCGCGTAATTACTAAAGAAGAGGTGCTGAACCATGTTTGGGCCGGCGCTCTGGTGGAAGAAAGCAACTTGACCGTCCAGATAGCCGGATTGCGCAAGGCACTTGGCAAAGAAGCCGTCAAGACGGTGCCGGGGGTGGGATACAAATTCACGCTGGGCGCAGAAAGCACCTCTGCGCCGAACCCGCAAACGAGCCAAAGCGTTCCGGACATCCCGTCACTAGCCGTTCTGCCTTTTGCCAACCTGACCGGGGACAATGCGAACGGCTATCTCGTGGATGGGATCGTGAATGAAATCACGTCTGCTCTTGCCCGTGTCTCGGGCTTCTTTGTGGTTTCAACCACGTCCACCTTCACCTACCGCGGCAAGGCTGTGGATCTGGCGCAGATCGGGCAAGAACTTGGCGTGGAATATGTGCTTGAAGGCAGCATTCAGAAGGCGGGCAATCGCCTGCGTATTTTTACGCAACTGGTCGAGGCCACATCCGCCCGATTGATCTGGCACGAGCGGTTCGACGGAACAACTGACGACATCTTTGATCTGCAAGACAAGGTTGCAGAACAGGTGGCCGGCGCGATTGAGCCCAAGATGATTTGGGCGGAAGCCGCGCGCGCCAAATCCAAGCCCACCGACAATCTACAGGCCTATGATCTTTGCATGCAGGCAGCACCTCTGGTGATGCGGCAGAATGCATTGTCCGATCTTGAAACCGGCATGGCCCTGCTTACACAGGCGCTGGAATTAGACCCCGGCTACACACGGGCAAAGGGCCTTTATTGCTTTGCCCATACAGGATCCTTTGCGACGCGCTGGTGGTCTTTTGAACAAGCGGAAGCCGCGCTGCCCGTCGCGAGGGACGTTCTGAACAGCGGCTCGGATGATCCTTTCGCATTGGCCGCTGCGGGGCATTACATTGCGTATATCGGCCAGGAACCTGAAACGGGTCTTGTCGCTGTCAAACAAGCCAATTCAATGAACCCGAACTCGGCGACGATCGCGTTGTTCTTGGGATGGGTGCATAATTATCTGGCGCACGATGATGACGCGATTGCCCATCTGACACGGGCCATCAGGATCAGCCCCTTACACCCGAACATCGGGGTCATAACCGCAGGGATTGCCAACGCCTATTTCCAGAAACAAGAGCTTGAGACGGCCGCACAATACTATGAAGAAGCCCACTTGCAGTATCCTGAGTTTGCAACAATCCAACTTGGCCTGATGGGCTGTGCCTGGAAAATGGGTGACTTTGAAAAGTCAGAGAAGATGGCATCATGGTTCCGCAATAAAGTGCCTGACATGAGTGTTGGCACTTTCCTTCGTACGCGGCCCCATCATAACACGTTCTATCGGGACACCATTGTCGATGCGCTGCGCGCCAACGGCTTTCCCGAGAATTAACGCATCAGCTTGTCGACGGCCCGCCGGTGCGCTTGGGCGCGGTGTTGGGCGGCAACGATCTGATGGGGAGATTTAACGGAGCGTGTGGTGATGTTGGTCACGCGGGCGGCAATGAATTTTACCAGACGGTCAAAAATGGTCCGCGCGTCAGTTGTGGTGTCGGCGCCTGCGGTCTTGCTTGTATCGAAATAAGCCATGTTGCCCTCATTGGAATGTGTTGCTGTCTGTCCTGACACTCCCACATGGGCGTGCGTTCCGTCCTTAAGGCCGGATTAAGCGTTCCAAAGCGATCCGAAATCTGCGGAAAGTTCAGTCTTGCACGCTTTGGTAATTGTTCTATTTTTGTTCTCATGCGTGTCGTCACTCCCCGCCCCACTCAAACCAACTGGCCGCGTCCCCCATCCTGCCTGCGGGCCGATCAACTGCGCGTGCCGCCCGACAATGCCCGGATCACTGTGGCCGGGCTGGTAATCCTGCGGCAACGGCCCGGCACGGCCAAAGGTGTGATCTTTCTTACCCTTGAGGACGAGACCGGCACGGTGAACATCATTGTCTGGCGCAAGCTCTATGAACGCTACCGTCGCGCGGTGATTGCGGGCCGGATGCTGCGCATCACCGGGCGGCTGCAAAGCGAAGGCGACGTGATCCATGTGATCGCCGAGGTGATCGAGGATATCTCGCCCCTGCTGGACCAGCTTCTGGCCCCCGCGCCAGAGAGCTCGCCTGCAGACCCGTCAGAGGCGCTTTCGCCAGACCAGCAAACAGGTTAGACTGCGCCAAAGCAGAAACAGGCAAACAGGCGCACATTCTCCGTGACCCCCCTCCCGTCAGCGATCCGGGCTCTGTGGGCCGTGGCCTTGGCCGCACTTGCTGGCTGTGCCGACACGGTAGATTACGGTGATGACGGTACAGCCGTGCCCGTCCCTGACTTCGCCTCAGCCCAAATCGACCCACCGCCCGGCGTAAGCCCGGATGGTTGCTGGGTTCGTGACATCGCCCCGGCAGAGCTTGAGACCGTCACACGCCAGATCGAAGTTGCGCCCGCCCGTGAGGCCGAGGATGGCACCCCAATCAGCCCCGCGCGATTTCGCACCGAAACGGTTCAGGTGATCAAACGCGAACGTCAGGAACTGATCTTTGAAACCCCCTGCCCCGATGCGCTGACACCAGATTTCGTCTCGACCCTGCAACGCGCGCTTGATGCCCGCGGTCTGTATCGGGGTCCGATCTCGGGCACGATGGACGTGCGCACCCAACTGGCCGTGCGTCGCTATCAAAATGCCAGAGGCTTGCCCAGTGGGTTGCTGTCGATGCAATCGGCGCGCGGCCTTGGCCTTTTGGCGACGCCTCGCGATCAGCTCTGACACCGCGACTCGGGGGCATTCACGAGTTTGCATCATAGAGTTTGCAGTTTTGCAAAATTACATTTCCAGACAAGTATAGCTGCATAATCCCCCTAGGTTTGCAAAAGTTTGCAATTTGGTAGCGCCAAAACTGCAAAGTTTTTGCGGCCATCTGCCGCGCGGAGGATCCAGAGACTTGCCGCAGCCTCAAACGCGCCGTACCCCAATGCCAACACGTGTAAGGAGGAGATCGGGATGGGTTACAAAGACGTTTACGAAAGCTGGAAATCCGACCCCGAGGGGTTCTGGATGCAGCAGGCAGAGGCGATTGACTGGGATCAGAAACCCAGCAAGGCGCTCTTCGACCAAGGCAACGACCTATATGAATGGTATGCCGATGGTCTGACCAACACCTGCTGGAACGCTGTCGACCGCCATGTCGAGGGTGGGCGCGGTGGTCAGGTGGCGATCATCCATGACAGCCCCATCACCGGCACCCTGCACAAGATCACCTATTCCGAGCTGCGCAACCGCGTCGCCCGTCTGGCTGGAGCACTGCGCGCCAAGGGGATCGAAAAAGGCGACCGCGTCATTATCTACATGCCGATGGTGCCCGAAGCTTTGGAGGCGATGCTGGCCTGCGCCCGACTGGGGGCCATCCATTCGGTTGTATTCGGCGGGTTTGCCGCAAACGAATTGGCCGTTCGCATCGACGACGCGAAACCCAAAGCGATCATCGCGGCATCTTGTGGGCTCGAACCAGGGCGTGTGGTGCACTACAAGCCGCTGCTTGATGGCGCCATCGAATTGGCCACACACAAGCCCGACTTCACCGTCATCTTCCAACGCGAGCAGGAAGTTGCGAAACTGAATGACGGTTATGATTTCGACTGGCATGGCTTTCAATATGGTGTTGAGCCGGCTGACTGCGTGCCCGTTGAAGGCAACCACCCGGCCTATATCCTGTACACCTCTGGCACCACCGGTGCGCCAAAAGGCGTGATCCGCCATACCGGCGGGCATCTGGTCGCGCTGAACTGGTCGATGAAGAACATCTACAACGTCGATCCGGGCGATACGTTCTGGGCTGCGTCTGACGTGGGCTGGGTCGTAGGCCACAGCTATATCTGCTACGCACCTCTGATCCACGGCAACACCACCATCGTGTTTGAAGGCAAGCCCGTTGGCACGCCAGACGCCGGCACATTCTGGCGGGTGATTTCCGAACACAATGTGCGCAGTTTCTTCACCGCGCCCACCGCGTTCCGCGCTGTGAAGCGGGACGATCCCAAAGGTGAATTCGTCAAGAAATACGACATTTCTTGCCTGCGCGCGATTTACCTTGCGGGAGAACGCGCTGACCCCGACACGATCGAATGGGCGCAGCGCATCAGCGGAAAGCCGATTTACGATCACTGGTGGCAAACCGAAACCGGCTGGACCATCGCCGGAATGCCCGCCGGAATCGAGGCTCTGCCGGTCAAGATCGGATCACCGTCGGTGCCGATGCCGGGTTATGACGTGCAGATCCTTGATGAGGCTGGCCATCCGATGCCGGCAGGCGAGCTTGGCGCGATTGCGGTGAAACTGCCCCTGCCCCCGGGCACCTTACCGACGTTGTGGAATGCCGAGGACCGGTTCCGCAAATCCTACCTGTCGCATTTCCCCGGTTACTACGAGACCGGCGATGCGGGCATGATCGATGAAGATGGATACCTTTATATCATGGCGCGCACTGATGACGTGATCAACGTCGCAGGCCATCGCCTGTCCACCGGCGGCATGGAAGAGGTGTTGGCGGCGCATCCTGATGTGGCCGAATCCGCAGTCATTGGCGTGACGGATGAGCTTAAGGGTCAGTTGCCGATGGGCTTTGTCTGCCTGACCACCGGTGTGAACCGGCCGCATGACGAGATCGTCAAGGAATGCGTCAAGCTGGTGCGCGAAAAGATCGGCCCAGTGGCGGCCTTCAAGCTGTGCGCGGTGGTGGACCGTTTGCCAAAGACGCGGTCAGGTAAAATTCTGCGCGCCACGATGGTGAAGATTGCAGATAGCGAAGAATTCAAGCTGCCCGCGACCATCGACGATCCAGCCATTCTGGACGAGATCAAAGTGGCGTTGAAAGCCATGGGGTATGCCAAGGACTAACCTGGGGCGTGGACGCGCCTGTGGCGCGTTTGAGGGCTCTGGCCTCAAACCCCGAAGTATATTCCGGCAAAATAGATCAAGTTCGGTCTCAAAATAAAAAAGGGCGCTGTGTTAAACAGCGCCCTTTCTTTTTGAGTAAGCGAGTACCTTAGTTGTCGTCTTGGATGCTGAGCGCGACAAAGCGTGGATCGCCAGCGCGGCGGACAAGAAGCAGGATCGATTTGCGGCCTGCCTCTTGAGCCTCGCTGATACGCTCTTCCAGATCGGTCAAAGCCAACACTTGAGCCTGACCGGCTTCGGTGATGACGTCACCCGCGCGCAGGCCTTTCTCAAAAGCTTCGGAGGTCTCATCAACATCCATGACCGCGAGACCTTTGGCGCTTTCGGGCAGTTCAAGCTGTTCGCGGATTTCGGCGGTCAACGGGCTGAGAGTCAGTCCCATCAGGTCCATCGACATCGGGGCCTCTTCCTCTTCGGGGCCAGGCTGCGATGCAGGTACAGCGCTTTCGGCTTCTTCACGACGACCCAAGGTCACCAGAAGGGTTTGGGTTGCACCGTCACGATTGACCACAACGCGGACCGCTTTGCCGACTTGGGTGTTGCCGACCTGGCGGACAAGCCCACGGGTGTCTTCAACCTCGCGACCGTCAAAGCTGACGATCACGTCACCGGCCTGCATACCCGCTTCCATGGCCGGGCCTTCCGGCACGTCGGAGACCAGCGCACCTTTGGCGGCGGCCAGACCCAGCGCTTCGGCAACGTCGTCGGTCACGTCCTGAATGCGCACGCCCAACCAGCCACGGCGGGTTTCGCCAAATTCCTGCAGTTGATCGACCACGCGGGTCACGACATTGGACGCCATCGAAAAACCGATGCCGATGGAGCCGCCATTGGGCGACAGGATCGCGGTGTTCACGCCAATGACATCGCCATCCATATTAAAGAGTGGACCACCAGAATTACCCCGGTTGATCGCGGCGTCAGTCTGAATGTAGTCGTCATAGGTACCGCTAAGCGCACGGTTGCGTGCGGACACGATGCCAGCAGAGACCGAGAAGCCCTGCCCCAGCGGGTTGCCCATCGCCATCACCCAGTCACCCACACGGGCGGTGTCGCTGTCGCCAAAATTGACGAATTGCAACGGTGTTTCACTTTCCACTTTGAGCAGCGCGATATCGGTGTTCGGGTCTGTGCCGACAATTTCGGCGGGCAGCTCAAACCCTTCGAAAAATTCGATCATGATTTCATCCGCGCCTTCGATGACGTGGTTGTTGGTCACGATGAATCCGTCTTCCGAAATTACGAAACCCGAACCAAGCGCGGACGAGCGGCGCGGGCGGTCGCCCTGACCGTTACGGTCTTGGAATTCACGAAAGAAATCCTCGAAAGGCGAGCCTTCGGGGACAATGCCTTGCGGGCCGGTGCGGCCTGCGACGGTGGTCGATGTGGTGATGTTCACAACAGATGGGCTGATTTTCTCTGCGAGGTTCGCAAAGCTTTCCTGCGACTGGGCCATCAGCGACTGCGCGACTATGAGGATCATAGACAGCGACGTCAGCCAGAACATGCGCAACGGCGTGCTTTGATCCCGTTCGATTACTTTTGCCTGTGAGGTCAAGGGAAACTCCTTCGTCTTTGGTGCGGATGCATCGTCCGGCACCTGCCTTGCATGTCAGTAATGTAGGTGCGCGGGCGCAACACGCAAACAGGAATACTGTAGCTCAAGCTTATGTGACTTGATCGTGACGTGACCCCAAGGAACCGGGACGCTCAAAAGCCCTGCAATATCCACAGCATGGCAACCCCGGCTGCGATTGCAGACACACCAATTAATCTTCTAAGATCAAGCGGCATTGCGCGCATGGCCTCGAGCATGCGTTCGATAAGCGAAGGGGCCAGCGCATAGGCCAGCCCCTCGATAATCAGAACCATTGCAATCCCCGTGAGGATTGTCTGGGTCAATTTCCGGCTCCTGTGCCGGTGTCCGCAGCAGGAGCCTCTGGCACAGCGATGCGCGCAGCGTCAGTGGCGGAGATTCCGCCGCCCGAACCCTCGGCGGACTTCAGGTAATTGAAGAACTCGCTATCCGGCGCCATCACAAAGGTAGAATTCTCGCCCTGCAAAGCCCGCTGGTACGCGGTCAAAGAGCGGTAGAATTCAAAGAACTCTGCATCTTGGCTAAAGGCAGTAGCAAAGATGTTGTTCCGGCGGGCGTCAGCTTCACCTCGGATAATCTCGGCCTGACGGTTCGCATCCGAGACAAGCTCAACCACGGTACGGTCAGCTTGCGCACGAATACGCTGGGCTGCTTCGTTACCACGTGCACGTTCATCCGTTGCTTCGCGTTCACGTTCCGCACGCATCCTGCCAAAGGTCGCATCAAGGTTTTCCGCCGGAAGGTCGGTCCGCTTGAGACGTACGTCGACAATTTCGAGGCCAAGCGCCTCGGCTTGTTCGATGGCACCATTTCGAATGCGCAGCATCAGCGCGGCACGGTCAACGCTGAGGATATCGTTGGACGACACCGAACCCAGGATTTCCCGTGTTTCGGAGCGCAGGATCGAATCCAAGCGGCTTTCTGCGGCAGGGATACCACCCACACCAACGGCTTGTCGGAACTGGTTTACATCAACGATCCGGTAACGCGCGAACGCATCGACAACCAGACGACGGTCATCAAGCGGTGTGATTTCTAGTGGATCAATGTCGCGGCTCAGGATGCGGTCATCATAGCGGACCACTTCTTGGATAAGCGGGATCTTAAACGCTAGACCAGGCTCTTCCTGAACAGACACGACACGACCGAACTGAAGCACCAGCGCGTTTTCGCGTTCATCCACGATAAACACCGATGACAGCAGACCAGCCACAGCCAGAACCAAGACTGGCAGAAGGTACGTTGTTTTACGCATTAGTTTGACCCTCCGCTTGTCGTGTTGCGACGCAGCTCATTGAGCGGCAGGTAGGGCACAACGCCGTTACTTCCGCCGCCTTGGCCGTTTTCGTCAAGAATGATCTTGTCCACGCGGCCAAGTACCTCTTCCATGGTTTCAAGATATAGACGCTTGCGCGTCACTTCGGGTGCAAGCTCGTATTCGCCAAGAACGGCGAGGAAACGGCTTGCTTCACCTTCAGCTTCGTTCACGACGCGCGCGCGATACCCTTCGGCCTCTTCAAGCACCTGAGCGGATTCACCACGGGCTTCAGCCAGCACACGGTTGGCATAGGCGTCAGCCACGTTGCGCAGACGGTCACGTTCCTGTTCCGCAGCCTGAACGTCGCGGAACGCCGCGATCACCGGCTCGGGAGGGTCGGCCTTGTCAAAGTTCACACGGATGATCGTTACACCGGAATCGTAGCTGTCGAGTGTCGACTGGATCAGGTCCTGCAGACGCGTCGCAATCGCCCCCCGGTCCCGGTTGAGGATCGGGGCGAGGTCGGATTGTGCGATAATCTCGCGCATCGCGGATTCGCTGACCGCACGGATCGTCGGGCGCGGGTCGCGCAGGTTAAAGAGATATTTTGCCGGGTCATTGATGTTCCAGACAACCTGGAAATCGATATCGACGATGTTTTCGTCCCCGGTCAGCATCAGGCCTGCATCAGAGCCACGCGCACCCACACCGATATCTTCGGTTTGTTCGCGGGTCACTGGCAGGATTTCTGCCGTGACAACAGGCCAAGGCGCAAAGTTCAGGCCCGGATTACCGGTGGCATAGTATTCGCCAAGGAACAATTCCACAGACTGTTCTTCCGGCTGCACCCGGTAAAAGCTTGAAAACGCCCAAAGCGCCGCCACTGCAAGAATACCAAGGCCAACGGTGCCACGGGTAAATTTGAAACCGTCGCCGCCATCGCCGCCGCCGGATCCGTTCATTCCGCCGCCGCCGCGACCGCCCATGAGAACGCGCAGACGTTCCTGCCCTTTCTTCATCAGCTCGTCGATTTCGGGTATCTGCGGTTGGTTGTCGTCACCTGGGCGACGTCCGCCACCATTGTTGCCGCCGCGCGGGCGATCATCGCCACGGTCTCCACCGTTGTTACCGCCGCCGCCCCATGGGCCGCCACTGTTACCTGCCATCTGGTCTTTTCCCCTCTCGGAACATTCCGTCTTTCATCTCATCATACCTGTGGGCAAAGCTTGAAAATTCAAGCCGTGCGCATTGGTTTGCGCATTGTCACAATTTCTTCCGACATGGTGGGGTGAACCGCAACCGTTCGGTCGAAATCTTCTTTTGTAGCACCCATTTTGATCGCAATGCCTGCAAGCTGGATCATTTCGCCCGCGCCGGGCGCGACGATGTGACAGCCCAGAACCTTGCGGCTTTCCTGACTGACGATCAGTTTCATGAGCACACAGCCAGGTTTGTCGGCAAACGCGGACTGCATCGGGCGGAACGAGGCGCAGTAAACCTCGATCGGCTCTTGATCGCGTGCCTGTTCTTCGGTCAGGCCCACAGTGCCAAGCTCTGGCTGGGTGAAAACTGCTGACGGGATCAGGTCGTGATCAACAGGGGTCGGGTTGCCGTTGAAAACGGTTTCGACAAACGCCATGCCTTCGCGGATCGCGACGGGCGTCAGGTTCACTCGGTCCGTCACATCCCCAATGGCATACACCGATGGCACTTTGGTCTGGCTGTATTCATCCACTTCAACTGCGCCACTACGGCCCAGCGTGACGCCTGCATCTTCAAGACCCATGTCATCGCTATTGGGGCGACGCCCAGTGGCGAACAGCACCTGATCGAAAACTTTGACATGTCCATTGGTGGATTTCACCTTGAGCGGGCCCTCTTGGGGCGCGTCCTTGGCGGGCATCGCGTATTGCGTTGCCTCGACCGGCGCATTGAGGCCGTCATCATCTTGTTCGCCGCGGTAGCAATCCATTTCGACGATATTGGTGCCTGTGTGCAGATCAACGCCGATTTCACGCATGGATTCTGCAATGAGGCCTCGCGCCTCTTCATCAAAGCCGCGCAAAATCTGTGCGCCGCGATAGTATTGCGTGACCTCGACACCCAGCCCGGCCAGAATGCACGCGAATTCACACGCAATGTAGCCGCCACCAATGATGAGAATGGATTTGGGGAGGGTTTCCAAATGGAAAATGTCGTCCGACACGATCCCCAGATGCGCATTTGGCAAATCGGGACGCACCGGGCGCCCGCCTGTTGCGACCAAAATATGCTTGGCTGTGAACGTCTCACCTGTGGACAGTTCGACCGTGTGAGGGTCTTTAAGCCGCGCGCGGGCGTCGAATGTCGTGACACCTGATCCAGCTAAAAGTTTGCGATAAACCCCTTCCAGCCGGTCCAATTCGTTGTTCAGATGACCGGAGAATGTGTTCCAGTCAAACCCATTGTTCTTCATGTCCCAGCCGTAATGCGTGGCCTCTTCGACCATACCGCCATAACCACTTGCGAAGACCATAAGCTTTTTGGGCACACATCCACGGATCACGCAGGTGCCGCCATACCTGTCTTCTTCGGCCAGTGCGACCTTGGCGCCGGCTTCGCCAGCGGCCACACGTGCTGCGCGGACGCCGCCAGAACCACCGCCAATCACAAAGAGATCGTAGTCGAATGCGCTCATGGTCGGCTCCTGTTGTTTGCGCGCGAATGTATTTCATATGGTGACAGGGAAGGCCAGAGAGGCCGTATCGCGATTGATCAGTGACGTTGTTAGACATGCCTTTTTTGCCTAGGATTTTTTGCGAACGAGGCGATTGCGATGAAACGTGACAGTTCCAACACCCCGATAATGCTGCGCCCCGCAAAGACTGACGATGTGCCGGGCATCAAATCCTGCGCGCAAGCGGCCTATTCGGTGTATGTCCCAATGATCGGGCGTGAACCTGCACCGATGGCGGCCGATTTCGCATCACAGATCGCCCAGAACTGGGTTTGGGTCGCGGCCTGCGGGACGGATGTTGCAGGGTACATTGTTTGTTACCCCCGCGACGCAGATATGTTTTTAGAAAACGTTGCCGTTCATCCCGGCTTTCATGGCCAAGGGATCGGGCGCCGATTGATAGGATTTTGCGAGGACCGAGCGCGGGATTTGGGCTTTGGCACTGTTCGGCTGTATACAAACGCTAAGATGGAAGCGAACCTGACGCTTTACCCGTGCCTGGGATATGTGCAGACCGACCGCCGGATCGAAGACGGTTTTGATCGCGTATATTTCGAAAAGGCGCTGTGACGCGCCGCGTCAGATGTCAGAAAACAAGTTATCGGACTCGACCATGTTGATGTGATCTTGGCTGACCGTGCCTTCGTTGATGTCGCGGGTTTCTACGCGGCCATCGCTGTAGCCGATGATCACCTTGTCGCACAGATCGACGAAAAGCCCGTTTTCGACCACACCCGGCATTTGGTTCAGCGCCATCGCAAGCTGGCGCGCATTGCCGATCCGACTGAGGTGCAGGTCAAGAATATGGTTGCCCTCATCCGTGATGAAGGGCTTTCCATTGTTCATACGCAGAGTGATCCGACGGCCCATGACGTCAGCAGAGACCAGCAGTTCTTCGACCAGCATCTGCGTCGTGGTCCAGCCAAAACGGATCACTTCGATTGGCAAAGGAAACGCGCCCAGTGTTCCGACCTCTTTCGCGGCGTCGGCGATCACAACAACTTCTTCACTCGCGGCTGCGACAATCTTTTCCTGCAACAGTGCGCCACCGCCACCCTTGATGAGGTTCAGTTCGCCATCAAATTCGTCAGCCCCGTCGATTGTGATGTTAAGCGTTCCGGCCTCATCAAGAGAGATCACCTCAATCCCTACATCGCGGGCAAGTTGCGCTGTGCGGGACGATGTCGGTACACCTTTGATGCGCAAGCCTTCGTCGCGGACCCGGTCCCCAAGATGGCGCACCAGCCATGCAGCGGTCGACCCTGTCCCCAGGCCAACGCGCATGCCATCTTCGACCATGTCGGCCGCGTGTTTCGCGGCAACAAACTTAGCCTTGTCGATGGGCGACAATTCTCCGGTCATGGGGTAGCTCCTTGGGCAGACATGCCCCGTCTTATAGGACGTCACGCCTAAAGGAGCGAGACCGAATTCGCGTCACGCAATGACGAAAAATGGCTTGATCAGTGTGCGCATCGTCAGGCAATGATCTTTGCTTAACGCTCAACCTCAGCCGGGTTGGTCAGAGGCGTTGGCGGCAGTGGCAAGGTTTCCACTACCGGAATCGGTGGAAACTGCACCGGATAGGCCATCGCCATGCGTGGCACAAACGCCCATGCGAGAATCGTCAGCGCAGCGCCAAACCACGCAAGTTTGTTGATATTCGTGGTCATAGTCATCCTTTCACGGTTGGGTCACCGACATCTTGCATGTGACGTGCCAACACCCTGCCCCTTGGTGGGTAAAGACGCGGTTAAGCGCATCGTTTTTTCACTGTCACGCGCCGCTTTCGCGACGTTTAAGTCTTGTGGGCCACTGTAGAGGTGACGGTATGAGCATTGTTCTGCATTACGCACCTGACAACGCGTCATTGGTCGTTCGACTGGTGCTCGAAGAACTGCGCGTCCCTTACACTACTGCGCTCGTGGATCGCAGCGCGACTGCGCAGCATAGTACCGCCTACAAGCGCCTAAACCCGGTCGGGCGCATTCCTGCACTGGACACGCCCCACGGCTCGATATTTGAAACCGCCGCGATCTGCCTTTGGCTTGCTGATCAGCATCGGGACGCGGTTGTCTTGTCACCTTCGTTGATCGACCCCGCCCGAGAACGGTTTCTAAGCTGGCTGTTTTATCTGTCCAATACTGTGCATGCAGAAATGCGCACGCTGTTCTATCCAGCCAATGCTGTGGGCGCAGACCCGACTGCGCAAGAGGCGTTGGCCACACACACCAAGGCCAGCCTTACTGCGCATTTCGACATGCTGAACACGCAATATGCGAGGCCTTTAGAGACACCAACGGTATGTGACATCTATCTGATAGTGCTGTTGCGTTGGCCTGCGCTTTATCCGATCAGAGCCGACCGCTCGTGGTTCAACCTTCTCCGCTGGCCAGCATTACACGCTCTTGCCCAACAGATAGAGGCGCGCGACAGTGTTGTGACCG
Source organism: Marivita sp. (assembly GCF_965656765.1). Lineage (GTDB taxonomy): Bacteria > Pseudomonadota > Alphaproteobacteria > Rhodobacterales > Rhodobacteraceae > Marivita. The sequence goes on from NZ_CBFHLV010000011.1 coordinate 26,057, forward strand.
CCGCATTGGCAGAGGGTCTTGGCCCAACGCCATTTTCCGATCCTCATCCGGCCACGCCACCTGAAGGGAGCGCGCTTTAGCTATGTTTTTGTCTGTCTTCGACATGTTCAAGGTCGGCATCGGTCCGTCCTCTAGTCACACGATGGGTCCGATGGTTGCGGCGGCGCGGTTTCTGGACCGCCTCCGTGCCGCACCGTTCAAAACGGCGGGTGTCAAAGCCTCGTTGCACGGCTCGCTTGCCTTTACAGGGGTCGGCCACGCCACTGATCGCGCGACCATTCTTGGCCTCGACGGGTTTGTGCCGGAAACCTATGATCGCGACAAAGCGGATGCTGCCATGACCCGCATCGCGACCACCAAAACCGTGACGCCCCACGGCCTTCCCGTTCTCCGCTTTGATCCGCAAGCCGACCTGACATTCGATTTCGGCCCAAACCTGCCGGGCCACGCCAATGGAATGATCCTGAGCGCGACTGACGCTCAAGGCGACGTGATCTTGCAAGAGACCTATTATTCGATAGGTGGCGGCTTTGTGATGACACAGACCGAACTGGACGCAGGCAAAGATACTGATGATGGCATCCCTGTCCCGCATCCGTTCAAATCGGCGGCCGAAATGCTTGAGATGGCAAACGCCTCGGGTTTGAGCATTGCCGACATGAAGCGCGCCAATGAACTGTCGCGCAGGTCAGTCAGCGATCTGGACACCGGGATCCGCAGGTTGTGGCAGGTGATGAACGATTGCATCGACCGAGGGTTAGAGAATGATGGAATTTTGCCCGGCGGACTGAACGTCAAACGGCGCGCGAGAGGGATTCACGAGAAACTGCTGGCCGAACGGGGAATGAACCTGACGCCACCGCACACTATCAATGATTGGATGAGCGTCTACGCGATGGCGGTTAACGAGGAAAACGCCGCCGGTGGTCAGGTTGTCACAGCACCCACAAACGGGGCCGCCGGGGTAGTGCCCGCGACAATCCGCTATTGGCTGGATCATGTTCCCGGTGCGACCCAATCCCGGGTGCCTGAATTCCTGCTGACCGCCGCCGCGATCGGCGGGCTGGTCAAATTCAATGCATCCATCAGCGGGGCTGAGGCCGGATGTCAGGCCGAGGTCGGCAGCGCCAGCGCGATGGCCTCCGCCGGACTGTGCGCCGTGCTAGGCGGCACAGCGGAACAGATTGAAAATGCCGCTGAAATCGCGCTTGAGCATCATCTTGGGATGACCTGCGATCCGGTCAAAGGCTTGGTCCAAGTACCCTGTATAGAACGCAACGGCCTTGGCGCGATCAAAGCAGTCAGCGCGGCAAGCCTCGCCCTGCGCGGCGACGGCACGCATTTTGTCCCACTTGATTCGGCGATTGAGACCATGCGCCAGACCGGAGTGGACATGCACGAGAAGTACAAGGAGACCTCTCTCGGGGGCTTGGCCGTAAACATTCCAAACTGTTAAGACCAATACAACATTCAACTTTTCGGCCCGGTTAAGCAGACGTTAGTCAAGGCAAAAGGAGAGCGTTGACAGGAAAACTCAACCAAGAGTAGCGTTGCGCATGACTGGAGACCGCCCCACCCTTGGTATAGCGCTCATGCTAGGCTTTTGCCTCGTGGCTCCTATGGGGGATGCAGTTGCGAAACTCTTGTCGGGCAAGGTCGCACTTGGACAGCTTGTGTTCGTTCGCTTCGCGGTTCAAGTGGTTCTCCTGATCCCGATCATCGCGATGACAGGGCGGCTTTGGCGGATGAACGGCCGCGTCTTCGGCCTGGCCTTGCTACGAACGGTTATGCACATCTTGGGCATCGGGATGATGGTGTCGGCGCTCAATTACTTGCCCTTGGCAGATGCGATTGCGATTGCTTTCGTAATGCCATTTATCATGCTTTTGCTCGGCCATTACGTTCTTGGCGAAGAGGTTGGCATTCGCCGGATGGTCGCTTGTGCCATCGGCTTTTTCGGCACGCTTCTTGTGATTCAGCCGTCCTTTCAGGAAGTCGGTTGGCCTGCCCTTCTGCCACTGGGCGTAGCGTTGAACTTCGCCCTGTTCATGTTGGTGACCCGCAAGATCGCCAAAGAAACCGATCCCATCGGCCTACAAGCGGTGTCGGGCGTGATGGCCATCGTCATAATGTTCCCAGTCATCTTCTTGGTGCCGGAACAAGCAGCACCCGTTCTTGCATGGGACACTGCGCTGCCGACAAGCACGTGGATGCTGCTTTTATCCATCGGTCTGCTGGGAACGCTGGCGCATCTGCTGATGACGTGGTCGCTGCGCTATGCCCCTTCGGCGACAGTTGCGCCGATGCAGTATCTTGAAATCCCGATTGCAACGATCATCGGTTTTGCTGTGTTCGGCGATCTGCCGAATACAATGGCCTCGATCGGCATCGCCATTGTCGTCGCGTCCGGGCTTTACATCGTATTTAGAGAGCAGGCCACAAGCCGTCGGCCTGCGCCAGCGCCTGTTCAAGAGCGGTCCTTTCAGACAGCGGCAGAATGATCAACAATCCTGGCCCATCGACCGTCAGCGACACTTTCCCATTGGCCCGGTTTGACGTGCCAACGCGCTCTGCAGGAGACAATTCCAGCCCGTCAATCGGCCAATGCAGGCCGATGGACGTCCCGGAAACCTGGCGCAGCGGATAGAGCGAAACGCGTGTTCCTGCGACAACGTCCAGTGCGATCTGCGGTGGCAAATGCGCCACCACATCATTTTCCCCAACCAGTACGATGGCCCGATCCGGATAGCGCGTCAGCACCGTCATCGCCGCCATTAAGTGGTCAACTTGCCCGCCCAGAAAACCGATCCCGATGATCAGCGGCGCAGAGATCGACCGTACAGCCTTGTCAAAATCAGTGCTGTTCTGCTCTTCGATCCGGTGCACTGCAGCGTCTGGCATGGCAGCCAATGTGGCATCAGACACCGAATCAAGATCTCCGATCACCGCGTCCGGCAACCGCCCCACGGCCCGCACCCAATCGGCACCGCTGTCAGCGGCGACCACGATCTGAGCTTCATCCAATAGCTGCCGAAGCTGCTTATTGTCGCCATGGGCGCCACCAACCAACAAAACTGGTTCTTGCGAGAAAACAATTGCGCGATTCATGCGAGATTAATGACGAAAGGCGAAACAGATCACAATCAGGTCATGAAATGATACCGTGAGGGGCACAGATTCGATGCGCTTTGGTCTTGGTAAACATGCTAGCAAAACCAACGCAGAATTTTGGAAAGCGGGTGATAGTATGGTGAGTTCAAACAAGATACTCACGGTATCCTACGGTACCTTCTCATGTACGCTCGAAGGGTTCGACAATTCCTTCGACACCATGAAAGCGATTGCGGAGTATTTCCGTGATCTCGCTCAGGATGACAGATACTTTGGGGCCGAACCACCCACCCCGGACGCAGAAATGTTGGCACGGATCGCTGAACGCGAGATCGAACGCCGCGTCGAAGCGCGCTTTGAAAAAGGCAATTTGGTTCTGCGTCCAACCGATGATGCCGAGACGCCGCATGGGGATGTCGCGCCGAAATCGTCGATGGATGCAGCCCTGATGGGCGCGACAGCTGGAGCGGCTGCCACCGCACTGGCTGTCGCGGACCCACAGGATACAGGTCTCGATCTGACCCTTGATCAGTCTGAAGACAGTTCCGCCGCACTGGATGACATGACTGTCGACGAACAGGCACACGAGGCTGAGGACGTCGATCTGGATTTGGACGATTCGTCTGTCGACCTGTCCAACGTTGATCTGTCACTGGCGGATGCAGACGATATCACCGTCAGCGCCGATGACGTGCTGGATTACGAAGACGACGCACCGGCGGATTCCAGCATCGACGACCTGATCGCGGAACAAGGTGTGAAAGCCAACCTCCAAGCCGAAGCCGATATACAGGAGGCGCGCGACGCAGCCGAACAAGCTGAGGCCGAAATCGTGGCGGAAGGCGCCCCCGCTGCATCTGATAGCGTTGCCGACAAACTTCAGCGCATCCGCGCCGTGGTCGCTGCAAAATCGCAAGCCGTTCCTGAATACATAGAAGACGAACACGCCATGTCCGGCCCGGACGGCGACGGTATTGACGAAAACGATGCCATCGATGCTGACGAGGGTGCCAGCCTGGAAGACAATCTTTTTGCCGACACTATCGCGGCTGTGGTTGCGGATCAGGTCGATGCGGAAGATGACGCAGACGAATTCTTCCTTTCCGACGTGTCTGACGACGAAGAACAATTTGAAATTCCGACTGCTCCTGAAGCAGATGCCAGTGACGACACGCAAAGTGAACTCGAAGCCCTCCGCGCCAAAGTCGCAGAGCTTGAGGCGCTGAGCGCAGCAAACCAAGCGGCTGATATTTCTGACGTGAAAGCCACAGAAGACGACATTGAAGACGACGAAGATGATTTGGATTTCCTTGGTCAGGATGAGGAAGACGAGGATGATCTCGAACTCTTTGCCGAAGACGACGGGGAAGAAGACGACGTCGCTGCGGAAACTGCCGATGCTCCGCTGATGCTTAGCGAAGAGCTTGCCGTTGATGAGGAAGACGCGCCGGAACCAATCGTCGCCCGCGTCGGCAAAGCAAAACGCGCAGACGTTGACGCCGCGCTCGCCTCAGGCGATATCGAAGAATACGACGATGAGGACGAAGACGACGCAACCTTCGTCGCCGCAAGCCCGGTTCCCGGCCTCGAAGACAGTTCGCTCACCCCCGAGCAAGAAGCAGAACTGGCCCGTGAACTGGCCGATTTGCATGCCGAGATCGAGCGGGATTCCGACTGGAACTTCGAAGACGAGGATGACGATGACCTTGACGCATTCGAGGACACGCCCGTCCTATCCGAAGCAGATGAGCTCGCAGCGAACGCCAGTATCCGAAAAGCGGTAAAACTGACCAGCCCGGCTCGCGCCATGCTGACCGACACGTCTATCGAAGAAGACGACGACTCTGTTGGCCGGCTGGCCGACAAAACCGAAACCGAAATGGACGAACCCGAAGGCAACCGCCGCCGCAGCGCCATCGCGCACCTGCGTGCCGCCGTTGCAGCGACCAAAGCAGACCGCATCCTTGGTCTTGGCAAAAAGGCCGTGGACGAAGAAGTGCCTTATCGCGAAGATCTTGCCGATGCCGTGCGCCCGCGCCGTCCCAAGATCACCGAAGCCCGGTCTGAGCGCCCAGCTCCGGTGCGCTCGGCACCTTTGAAACTCGTTGCAGAACAGCGGATTGATGTCGACGCAGACAATGGCACTTCACCGGTTCGCCCGCGCCGTGTTGTGCGTAGCGCCGAGGCTGTTGATACCGCCGACACGATGACAGGCAACGACACCGGATTTGCCGAATTCGCCGAAAACCAAGGCGCCCATACATTGCCAGAGCTACTTGAAGCAGCGGCATCGTATATGTCTTTTGTCGAAGGTCGCGATCAGTTCTCGCGCCCACAATTGATGACCAAACTGCATCAGGCCGAAGGTGAGGCAAGCTCGCGCGAAGAACGTTTGCGCAGCTTTGGTCAGCTTCTGCGCGAAGGCAAGATTGAGAAGAAAGGCGGCGGACGTTTTGCTGCGTCAGAAAGCATTGGGTTCAAACCCGATGAACGCGCAGCAGGCTAAAACCTGCCAGTCGGAAAACAAAAAAGGTCGGACCCAGCGGTCCGACCTTTTTCGTTGTCTCATCAACATGGAATTGCGAAACGGTCAATCAACGCCCAAGGGTCAATCTTCAGCATCAGGATCAGGTTGCCCAATGCCTTTGAAGACAAACTTAAACGGAAACGCCCACAATATTCCCAACAGCACATAGACCAACAGCTCGACCGCGAAGGACGGTCGATCCAACAAATTGATCACGGTCACACAGGCGACAACATACGCGGGTAACCCCACCAGCAAGATCACCAATGACCATCGTTTGCGTGCCTTATAGCTCAGCGCCATCCGCGCCCCCTTTTGCTTAGTCCGCGAATGGATCGGTCACGAGGATCGTGTCCTCCCGTTCGGGTGAGGTGGAAAGTAGGGCAACAGGGCACTCGATCAATTCCTCGATCCGGCGGACATACTTGATGGCCTCGCCGGGCAGATCAACCCAGGATCTTGCACCTTCGGTCGATTCCGACCAGCCGGGCATCTCTTCATAGATCGGCGTACAACGCGCCTGTTCTTCAGCCGCCGTTGGCAGATAGTCATAACGCTTGCCATCAAGGTCGTAGCCGACACAAATCTTCAGCGTCTCGAACCCATCGAGCACATCCAATTTGGTCAGGGAAATCCCGTTCACACCGCTGGTTGCACAGGTCTGGCGCACAAGGCACGCATCGAACCACCCGCAGCGTCGCTTGCGGCCTGTGGTGGTGCCGAACTCGTGACCGCGCTCGCCCAAGCGCTGACCGTCATCGTCGTCCAATTCGGTTGGGAACGGGCCTTCACCGACGCGGGTCGTGTAGGCTTTGACGATTCCCAACACGTAATCAATCGCGCCCGGTCCAAGGCCCACCCCCGTGGCCGCCTGCCCCGCGATCACGTTGGACGAGGTCACAAAAGGATAAGTCCCAAAATCGATATCTAGGAGCGCGCCTTGCGCCCCTTCGAACAAGATACGCTTGCCGGCTTTGCGCTTTTCATTAAGCACCTTCCAGACAGGAGCGGCAAAGGGCAGGATCTCGTCCGCAATCTCGCTCAGTTGTGCCAGCAGCGCGTCCCGGTCCACCGGTTCAAAACCCAAACCTTTGCGCAGAGGATCGTGATGCTGCAACGCGCGGTCCACACGCGCCTCTAGCGTCGCTGGATCAGCCAAATCAGCAACGCGCACAGATCGGCGGCCCACTTTGTCTTCATAGGCGGGGCCGATGCCACGCCCGGTGGTGCCGATCTTGGTGCCTTTGCTCGCAGCCTCTTCACGTGCGCGGTCAAGTTCCCCGTGGATCGGTAGGATCAGCGGCGTATTTTCAGCAATCATCAGGGTATCGGGTGTGATTTCAACGCCCTGACCCCGGATCGTCGCGATCTCTTTCATCAGATGCCACGGGTCAAGCACGACACCATTGCCGATCACAGAAAGCTTGCCACCGCGCACAACGCCAGACGGCAGCGCGTGCAGCTTATAGACCTTGCCGTCGATGACGAGCGTGTGACCGGCATTATGCCCCCCTTGGAAGCGGCAGATCACATCCGCGCGCTCCGAGAGCCAATCCACGATCTTGCCCTTGCCCTCGTCGCCCCACTGGGCACCCACGACCACCACATTCGCCATGTCTTTAGACCTTTGCTGGAGTTCCATCCGTCAAACCGGCGCCCGTATAGAGTGCAATCCGAACCGTGGGAACCGGTTTTCCAACCAAATTGCGCCAACGGCCAAAAAAAGCACCTTGCACAGCCAGACGTCGGCCTTGGCCTGCTTGTTTGCCACAGCCAACACCTGATCCGACCTGCACCCTCTGGACAGTTCTGCCCGCCTAAGGCCAACTGCCCTAAACAACACAAATGAAAGGCCAGACGACATGGGATTTCTGCTACGCTGGCTCTTTGCCTTTTGCCTTGTCGCTGCGACCTACAACCCGACACCATACAACTTCGTCCGCTGGGCGATGACCGACGGTCAGGAACAATTATCCATCACCGTCCTGATCGGGCTGATACTGTTGGTGTGCTACATAATTTACCTCAGAGCGACACTCCGGTCTATCGGAGCGTTTGGCATGGCTTTGATCCTTGCCCTTGTCGGCGCGCTGCTTTGGGTCGCTTTCGATTTCGGGCTTCTTGACCTGCAAAACCGGAACCTGACGGTTTGGATTGGCATTTTCGCCCTATCGCTGGTTTTGGGCATCGGCCTTAGCTGGTCCATCGTGCGCCGTAAACTATCAGGTCAGGCAGACGTGGATGACGTTGAAGAATAATCGCGTCTTCTTTTTCGAAATATGCTACCAAATCGCCAACCAAAAGCACCCCCTCCGGATAATACACAACCAAAGGCACATACTCCGATCCGAGAGCGGGGCCCGGCGGACCTGCCCGAGACTTACCAGCGCGCGCCAGCGCACAAAGTGACAACCTGATTGATGGCCCAACAAACACCGGTGATCTGATCGACCATCACGGGTTGCACGATGCGCCACTTGGCCTTAGATACCCCCCATTCACGAAAGGCATCCGGGACAGCCATGGAAAACGTCGTTCTCATCATCCATCTTCTTCTCGCGCTCTCGCTGATTGGCGTCGTGCTACTTCAGCGGTCCGATGGCGGTGGACTTGGCGCCATGGGTGGCGGCGGCGGCGGCGGCTCGGTCAGCACCCGAAGCGCGGCCACTGGCCTTGGTAAACTCACATGGGTTCTTGCGATTGCGTTCATCTGCACGTCGCTGACCCTTACTGTGATTGCTGCGCAAAACGCCTCGGGCAGTTCGATAATGGATCGGTTGACCACAGGTGGTGACGCGCCGGCCGAAGAAACCGGCACCGATGCGCTCGACGCAGACGGCCTTCTGCCACCACCTTCCTCGACGAACACGGACGCACCATTGGTGCCGCGCGCCGATTAACGCACGTACGGTCTGAACGGACGCGCGGTCCACTTGGTCCGCGCGTTTTTCTTTGTGCCAAAGGTCCACCATCCCTTGAGGCGCGTTTATCTGACGTAACATCATCTGGGGTTCGGCCTTGCGTTTTGTCGCCGAATCCTCTACCGGTCAAATCCCGTGATGCTGTGCACCGAAGGCTGCGCAGATTGCATGATTTGCAGCACTTCGCGGGAGGTTTCCACACATGGCACGCTTTATCTTCATCACCGGCGGCGTGGTGTCTTCCCTTGGCAAAGGCTTGGCCTCAGCCGCTCTTGGCGCATTGCTGCAAGCGCGTGGCTTTTCGGTTCGCCTGCGCAAGCTTGATCCCTACCTGAACGTCGATCCCGGCACGATGTCGCCATTTGAACATGGCGAGGTGTTCGTCACCGACGATGGCGCGGAAACCGACCTGGACCTTGGCCACTACGAACGCTTCACTGGCGTTCCTGCGCGCAAGACAGACAGCATATCGTCGGGTCGCATCTACACCAACGTTCTCGAGAAAGAACGTCGTGGCGATTACTTGGGCAAAACCATTCAAGTGATCCCGCATGTCACCAACGAGATCAAAGACTTCATCGCGATCGGCGAAGATGAAGTGGATTTCATGCTTTGTGAAATCGGCGGCACGGTGGGCGATATCGAAGGCCTGCCCTTTTTCGAAGCAATCCGCCAGTTTTCCCAGGACAAACCCCGCGGCCAGTGCATCTTTATGCACCTCACGCTGCTGCCCTATATCAAAGCATCCGGTGAGCTGAAAACCAAGCCGACGCAGCACTCCGTCAAGGAACTCCGCTCTATCGGTCTGGCCCCTGACATCCTTGTGTGCCGCTCCGAAGGACCGATCCCTGCCAAGGAACGCGAGAAACTAGCGCTTTTCTGCAATGTGCGCCCCGACAGCGTGATCGCCGCGCAGGACCTCAAGTCGATCTACGAAGCCCCCCTTGCGTACCACCGCGAAGGGTTGGATCAGGCTGTTCTGGACGCGTTCCAGATCACACCGGCGCCCAAGCCCAATCTCGAGAAATGGGAAGACGTGGCCGATCGCATCTACAACCCGGAAGGCCAAGTCAACGTCGCCATCGTGGGCAAATACGTGCAACTCGAAGACGCCTACAAGAGCATCGCAGAGGCGCTCACCCATGGCGGAATGGCCAACCGTGTCAAGGTCAATGTGCAATGGGTCGATGCCGAGATTTTTGAACGCGAAGACCCTGCCGCACATCTCCAGGGTTTCCACGCCATCCTCGTGCCCGGCGGTTTTGGGGAACGCGGCACCGAGGGCAAGATCAAAGCAGCGCAATTCGCCCGCGAACACAAGGTCCCCTATCTGGGCATCTGTCTGGGCATGCAAATGGCCGTGATCGAGGCCGCCCGCCACGTCGCCAAACTGCCCGATGCCGGGTCCGAGGAGTTCGACCACGAGGCAGGTAAAAAGCGTTTCACGCCCGTTGTTTACCACCTCAAGGAATGGGTGCAGGGCAACCAGACCGTCAATCGCAGCGTCGCCGATGACAAGGGCGGAACCATGCGCCTTGGCGCTTATGACGCGGTGCTGACCGAAGGCTCAAAAGTAGCCGAGGTCTACGGCACCACCACCATCGACGAACGCCACCGCCATCGCTACGAAGTCGACATCAAGTACCGCAAGGCGCTTGAGGAAGGTGGGCTCTGTTTCTCCGGCATGAGCCCAGATGGCCGCCTCCCCGAGATCGTCGAATGGCCAGATCACCCGTGGTTCATCGGCGTCCAGTTCCACCCGGAATTGAAGTCAAAACCGTTTGACCCGCACCCGCTGTTCAAGGATTTTGTGCGGGCGGCGAAGGATGTGTCGCGGTTGGTTTAAGATACTGAGTAACCACCCAAACACTTTCAATATTCAGAACGCGGGCCCAGGGCTGCGTAACCAATGCATCAACGCAGCGTGGGTCCTTTCGGAATGCCCCTACCCGTTTCCCGCAATCTACCCTATCACCAGCCTATGCTGTCCTACCAACACCTCTACCACGCGGGAAATGCCGCAGATGTTCATAAACATGCTGCCCTCGCTGTGGCGCTGGATTATCTGACACGCAAGGACAAGCCCCTCAGCTATATTGAAACCCATGCGGGCCGGGGCCTTTATGATCTGGACGCCCCCGAAGCAGTGAAAACCGGTGAGGCCGCTCAGGGCATCACCCGGCTTCAGGATCAGTTCCCAAAAGATCACCCCTACACCAAAGCCCTCGCGGCACAGACCGATCACCTCTATCCCGGCTCTCCAGCCATCGCCCGCGCATTGCTCCGCCCGACCGACACGCTCCACCTTGCGGAATTACACCCGCAGGAATACGCGGCGCTCAGAAACAACCTGCGTGCGCCCAACGTTCACACCTACCAGCAAGACGGCCTTGCCGTGGCACAGAGCCTGTGTCCACCGACGCCACGTCGCGGTCTGATGCTGGTCGATCCCAGCTATGAGATCAAAGCCGACTACAGTCAAATTCCCAAATGGCTGGGAGCACTTACAAAAAAATGGAACGTAGGCGTGGTGATGATCTGGTATCCGATCCTGACCTCAGGCGCGCACCGCCCCATGCTGCGTGGCCTGCAAACGGCGCACCCCGAGGCGCTGACCCACGAGGTCCATTTCCCACCTGCGCGTGACGGCCATCGCATGGTCGGCTCAGGCTTGTTCATCGTGAACCCACCTTTCGGCATCGGGCCTGTGCTCAAACCGCTCGCTGCGATGTTCCGCAAACTGACATGATCCGCGCAAGCCTTATCTTGCTCTGCCTGCCGGGCCTTGCCAGCGCAAACGAACTGCGCAAAGTGCCCTATGACAGCCTGCGCGGCCAGCCGCACCGCATCGAAACCTTCGACAGCGTACCTGCGACAACCGAGCCAGGGATCAATTTCGACCAACACTGGCGCGCGCCGGGTTTGTCCATTGCAGAACGCTTATTGGGTCAGGGCCTTGCAGAAACCGACACCGAATATGGCAGGTTCGATAGCCTCAACGGACTGCCCGGCGCGCAACCCCGGGTGATCCCGGGTGTATCGGGACAGAACTTTACGATTGCATATCACGACGGGTTTGGATCAAACGCTCTCTTTCCCATTGGCCCGGTGGGCATTGCTGGCGCCGATGGTCGCGGCGAAGGCAGCGTGGCGCTCACATTTGACGATCCGCAATACGCTTTTGGCCTGCGCCTGCATGCAGAATACCCCGACCCGTTGGGCCAACGCCCTATGCCCCGCGCCGCCGAGATTGCGTTCTACGATGCAAATGCCAGACTTCTGACCGATTTTGTGCTGCCTCTTGGGCGCGGCGTGATCTCACTCGCGTGGCGCAGTGGCTATGGAGTGGCGGCGGTGACCATCGAAAACACTGATCCTGGCGGCATTGCCATCGACGATATTCTTTACGAGGTTGAAGACCTCTCAGGATAACCCATTGGCGAAGTGGTGCGGGCGGCATATATCCCTCTTATGTTTGCAGATTTTCTCAAGCGCCTCACCGCGCCCGACCCCGCCCCGCTTCCCGATTCCGATGCCCGTCTGGCCCTGACAGCGTTGCTTGTGCGCGTCGCCCGCACCGACGGCGACTATGACGAAAGCGAAAAAACCCGCATCGACCGGATCGCTGCCGCCCGTTACGGCCTGTCTCCGTTCGAAGCCTCCAAACTACGGGGCGAGGCGGAAACGCTCGAGTCAGAAGCCCCCGACACGGTTCGATTCACCGGGGCCATCAAAGACGCCGTGCCCTACGAAGACCGCATCGCTGTTATCGAAGCCCTTTGGGAGGTCGTGCTTGCCGATGGCGTCCGCGAAGCCGAAGAAGACGCGCTTCTGCGGCTGGTCTCGAAACTCCTTGGCATCAATGACCGCGACAGTGCACTTGCCCGACAACGCGTCGACAAAGCATGAGTGTGGCCAGCCTGCCGATGTACTGGCGGGCAGAAACCGCCGAGATGTGGCAGGAATTCTGGTCAGTGGTTCAAGACTGCGCCACCGCTCAGGGCTCGCCTCTTCCCGACCTGACACCACCGGATGGCCTGCCAGCCAACTGGGTTGATCACTGGCTTGATCCGACGCTCATCTTGTCGATGACCTGCGGCTTACCGTTTCGCACGACGCTGCGTGACAAGGTTCAATATGTTGGCACGTTGGATTTCGGCCTGACCACTGAACCGGGGTACTATTGTTCGCAGATCATCACCGGGCCTGATCTGTCCGGACCTCCACGCACACTGGCCTACAACAGCCCCGACAGCCAATCCGGCTGGGCCGCTGCCCAGGATGCGCTCGATATCTCAACATTCACTGAGGTCATCCAGACCGGTGGACATGTGGCCTCTCTCGCTGCCGTGGCCGACGGCCGTGCCGACATCGCCTGCCTTGACGCCGTGACGTGGCGCATCCTTCAAAGTGTCGATCCCAACGCCGCCAAGGTCGCGGCGTCAGGCACCACCCGACCAACCCCTGGCCTGCCCTTGATTACAGCTTTTGGTACGGACCCAGCTCCGCTCCGTGCCGTGCTCGCTACCGCCACCAAAGCCTTTTCGCCGACTGATCCCGACCTGATAGGCGGTGCGATAACGTTCTGCGTTCTTGATCCAAAGCGCTATTATGCTGAGCCTATTCCGGCGCCACCACCGGCCTGACGCCGGGTCACAGAGCGTAAACTTCACAGATCTGCCACTTTCTGGATTGCATCATGTGCGCGTTTGGTTCCATCCTCGCCCGCATCTTTGATCACCGACATCAGGTTTCTCTGTGACAGACACACCCGTTCTGGAAATTCGCAACCTGCACAAGCAGTACGGGAGCCTTGAGGTCATCAAGGGCGTCGATATCACAGCGCATCGCGGTGATGTGGTCTCGTTGATCGGATCGTCCGGATCGGGCAAATCAACCATCCTGCGCTGCGCCAACCTGCTCGAGGACAGCCAGCAGGGCGATATCCTGTTCAAAGGCGAAGCGGTCACCTGGAAAGGCTCCGGCCTTGGCCGCCACCCCGCCGATCCCAAACAGGTGCTGCGCATCCGCACGAACTTGTCGATGGTGTTCCAGCAGTTCAACCTTTGGGCCCATATGACGATCCTGCAAAACGTGATGGAAGCGCCGGTGACTGTGTTGGGTCGTGACAAGTCCGAAGCTGAACACGCAGCCCGCAGTTATCTCGACAAGGTCGGCATCGGTGACAAGTCTGACGTCTATCCGGCGCAATTGTCCGGCGGACAACAACAACGCGCGGCGATTGCCCGCGCGCTTTGCATGGAGCCCGAAGCGCTTTTGTTCGACGAACCGACCTCGGCGCTTGACCCTGAACTGGAACAAGAGGTTGTCAGAGTTATCAAAGATTTAGCGGCAGAAGGCCGAACCATGCTGATTGTCACACATGACATGAAAATGGCCCGCGACGTGAGCAACAACGTCGTGTTCCTGCATCAAGGCCTGATCGAAGAAGAAGGCGCACCGGACAATCTGTTCGGCGCACCAAAATCGGAACGATTGCGGGGGTTTCTGTCCTCCACAATGGCCGATTAACCATTTAAGAAACCGGGAGAACCTACCAATGAAAAAGATCATCCTCGGCACAGTCGCATTCGCGCTGACTGCCTCGATGGCATTTGCCGAAAGCCACTCTGTTGTCCGTTTGGGCACCGAAGGTGCCTACCCTCCATATAACTTCATCAACGACGATGGCGAAGTCGACGGCTTTGAACGCGAACTTGGCGATGAGCTGTGCGCGCGCGCCGAACTGACCTGCGAATGGGTCACCAACGAATGGGACAGCATCATTCCCAACCTCGTGGCTGGCAACTACGACACCATCATCGCGGGCATGTCGATCACCGAAGAGCGCGATGAAGTGATTGATTTCACTGCAAACTACACCCAACCTGACCCCTCCGCTTACCTCGCCCTTGATGGCGCGGATGTCGATTTTGAAGGCGGCGTGATCGCGGCGCAGGCTGGCACCATTCAGGCAGCACAGATCGCGTCCTCCGGCGCGACACTGGTCGAATTCGCGACGCCTGATGAAACCATCGCCGCCGTGCGTAGTGGTGAGGCAGATGCGGTTTTGGCCGACAAAGCATATCTGTCCCCGATCGCGGAAGAAAACGCTGATGTCGCCATCGTTGGCGATGACGTGCTTTTGGGCGGCGGCATCGGCATGGGCATCCGCGAAAGCGACACCGAATTGCGCGACAAGTTCACCGCAGCCATCGACTCAATGAAAGCGGACGGCTCACTTAACGCGCTGATCGAAAAATGGCTGCCAGGATCGGCAACCTTCTAAGAACAAACCCATGAAGGGAGCGGTACGCTGCTCCCTTCATCTTGCCGGATAAACTCACTCCCACCTCCTCAGAGGCGCGCCATTTTCAGCTTTTGCACAGATCCGGATACGCTCGGCACCTTCCAGTGGATGGCGTGCTATCTGACGACCGGAAAACATATGGGCCTCTATTGGTCCTTCGGCACGGTCTTGCTTTTGCTTGCAATCACTGCCCCCACGGCTCTGGCTTTCGGCTTTGGCGGAGCGTCGGCTGCACGTTCGAAAATCGCGCCGATCCGCTGGTTCGGTAAAGGCTATATTGCCATCGTGCGCGGTGTGCCGGACATTGCCTTTTTCCTCTTCTTCGTCCTGGCGCTCGATATCTTTTTCGAATGGGTCCGCCACGAAATCAAATGCCCGGGCTGGACCGACAGCATCTGGCAAGGCAATGATTTTGTTGTCTGCGACATCGCCAAACTGCCGATGAACAATGCGCCGCAATGGGTCCATGAAACCTATGGCTTCTTCCTTGCAGTCCTGACTTTCGCCATTGTTTTTGGAGCATTCGCAGCCAATGTGCTTTATGGCGCCATGCGAGCCGTACCGCACAACCAGTTGGAAACGGCCGAGGCATACGGCATGTCACGCCGACAAGTCTACTGGCGCATCCTTGTCCCGCAGATGTGGGTCTTTGCCCTGCCCGGCCTGTCCAACCTTTGGCTGGTACTGATCAAGGCTACGCCGCTTTTGTTCCTGCTTGGCGTTGAGGACATTGTTTACTGGGCCCGCGAATTGGGCGGTGCGAAGACACCACGCTTTACCGATTATCCGCATCCCGACTGGCGCATGTGGTACTTCCTCGGGCTGTTGATCTTCTACCTCGCCTTTACGCGCGTGTCAGAGATCGTACTCGACAAGCTGATGCTGAAGCTCACGCATGGACAGGCCACTATGGGCGGCGACGCACAGCGAAAGGCTGCAGCATGAGCTGCTGGGAAACCATCGCCGATTACGGTTTGCGATCCATTGGTATTGGCGAACGAGTTCTACCGCGCGAGGGTTTCACATTATGCCAGCAGTTTACCCTGATCGGGTCTGGCATGTTGTGGAACATTTATTTCGGCGTTCTGGCGCTTAGCGCGGGCTTCTTTCTTGCCACCGGGGTGGCCTTGGGCAAGGCATCGAACAACTATCTGTTGCGCAAAGCCAGTGCGTGGTTCATTTTCCTTTTTCGCGGATCGCCGCTTTTTATCCAGTTCTTCTTTGCCTATTTCCTATTCCTTTCACTCAAACCGGTCTCACCGATCTTTGACCCGTTCACCGCCGCATGGCTGGGAGCGCTAATCGTTTTGTTCCTCAACACTGCGGCCTATTCCGGAGAAATCTTCTACGGCGCACTACAGTCTGTTCCGCGCGGTGACATCGAAGCAGCCGACGCCTATGGTATGATCGGCTGGGCACGGTTCAAACGGGTCACATGGCCCACCATGCTGCGGCTTGCGTGGCCTGCCTACACAAACGAGGCGATCTTTCTCTTCCATGCAACCACGCTGGTCTACTTTTCAGGCTTTCCCGCATGGCAACAACGGGGAGACGCGCTGTATTACGCGAATTTCTTTGCTGACAAGACGTTCAATCCGTTCATTCCATATCCAATTCTGGCCTTCTATTTCATCATTCTGACCCTTCTCATCATCAGCTTGTTTGGCCTGATCAATCGCCGCCTCAACCGCCACCTTCCGCAAGAAGCGCGCACCAAGATGAAGCTCAAGCTAAACGTTATCCGTTAACGAACCCTTGCCATTCGCCTATGCAAACGGGTATTTCTAAATTTGATCAAATTTCGAAACGGCACCCAAATGGACACCCATATTCGCAACTGGCTTCGCAAAAATCCGCAGGTCCGAACCATTCGCGTCGCGGCGTCCGACCTTAATGGTCAGGCGCGTGGCAAACGTGTGCCCGCGCGCTTTGCCGACAAGGTTCTTGATGGCGGCACACGGTTTCCGTTGTCAGTTCTGAACCTTGATATCTGGGGCGAAGACATCGACGACAGCCCTCTGGTGTTCGAGGCTGGTGATGCTGATGGAGTGCTCTGGCCCACCGGGCGCGGCTTCGTACCAATGCCGTGGCTTGAGGCGCCCAGCGCATTGCTCCCCCTGTGGATGTTCCGCGAAACCGGTGAGCCCTACGAGGGCGATCCGCGCCACGCACTGAATGCCGTCGTCGAACGTTACAAAGCTCGCGGTCTGACCCCGGTGGTTGCGATGGAGCTTGAGTTTTTTCTAATTGATGACAGCACTCGCAATCTTCAGGTGCCCGCATCACCCCGGTCGGGCAAGCGCCGCAAGGCGGGCGAGATCCTGTCGATCCGACTGATCGACCAGTTCGACCGCTTTTTCACCGATCTTTACGACGCCTGCGAGGCGATGGACATCCCTGCTGATACGGTGATTTCCGAGGCTGGTCTGGGCCAGTTCGAAATGAACCTGATGCATTGCGACGACGCCCTTCGCGCAGCAGATGACGCATGGCTCTTCAAGATGCTGGTTAAGGGCCTGGCACGCCGCCATGGGTTTGCAGCGTCTTTCATGGCGAAACCTTATCCGGACTATTCCGGCTCGGGCATGCACACGCATTTTTCGGTGCTCGATAAAAACGGCAAGAACGTCTTCGACGACGGCGGTCCTAAAGGCACCGACATGCTGCACCACGCAATCGCAGGCTGTCTGAATGGCATGTACGACAGCACGCTGCTTTTTGCACCGCATTGGAACAGCTATGATCGTCTGGTGCCCGAGGCGCACGCGCCTACCGGCATCGCGTGGGCATATGAAAACCGCACCGCCGCGATCCGCGTGCCGTCGGGCAGCACGTCCGCGCGCCGCATTGAACACCGCGTGGCAGGTGGCGATGTAAACCCCTACCTGACGCTGGCTGCGATTCTTGGTGCGGCATTGACCGGCATTGAAGACGGCAAGGCGCCGCCCGATCCGGTCAAGGGCAACGCCTACGCGCTTGACCTGCCGCGCATTCCCAGCGAATGGGCCCCGGCGATTTCCGCGTTCGAGAACAGTAAGATCATCCCGCGAATCTTCCACGAAGAGATGATCCGCAACCTTGTCCTGACCAAAAAGCAGGAACGCCATTACATGGACGAACTCACCCCGGCCGAACGGGTCGAAATATACCTCGACACGGTCTGAAGCACACCTTGCCCGCCGCTGGGCAAGCGCATAGCTTAGGGCCACAAACACCTTGGTGCCTCATGAAAATCGGAATTCTGCAAACGGGTCTGGCACCGGACGAGCTTAAAGGCACGTTCGGCGAGTATCCCGGATTCTTCGAACGTCTGCTGTCGAACAAGGGCTTCACCTTTGAAAGCTGGTCGGTGGTTGAAAACGTCTTTCCAACCGGGCCAGAGGACGCCGATGGCTGGCTCATCACAGGATCAAAGCACGGCGCGTACGAGGATCACCCTTGGATACCGCCACTGGAACAACTGATCCGCGATATCGTCGCAGCTGATCGTCCATTGATTGGAGTGTGTTTCGGCCACCAGATCATCGCGCAGGCTCTTGGCGGAAAGGTCGAAAAATACGAAGGCGGCTGGGTCGTCGGCCAGCAAACCTATGATTTCGGCGGCGACAGCATGACCATCAACGCTTGGCATCAGGATCAGGTGATCACCGCGCCCGAAGGCGCACAGGTCTTGGCCAGCGGCACTCATTGCGCCAATGCAGCCCTGCTTTATCCTGGCAAAGCCTTCACCGTGCAGCCGCATCCCGAATACGGGGACGACTTCATCAAAGGCCTTATCGAAACACGCGGGCCGGGTGTGGTTCCTGATGATCTGATGCAGGACGCCAAGTCCCGCATGGGCCAACCGCTCGACAATGGCCGCATGGCCGATCAATTCGCCAAATTTTTCCTCGAAGGGACTCTCGCATGACCGACTGGACAGACAGCCTCCCGGACTCGGCCCGCGCGTTCCTAGAAGGCCGCAGGTTGGACGAGGTCGAATGCATCATTGCCGACCTGCCCGGCATTGCTCGGGGTAAAGCGGTACCTGCGTCGAAATTCGCGCGGCAGGAGTACTTTCACCTGCCAGATTCGATCTTTTTTCAAACCATCACTGGCGATTGGGGCGAAGCCGCCGACGAAGACGATGGCGGCTTTATCGAACGCGACATGATCCTGAAGCCCGACATGAGCACCGCCACCGCCGCCCCTTGGACAGGCGATTGGACGTTACAGGTCATCCACGACGCCTATGATCGCAAGGGCAATGCAGTTCCCTATGCACCGCGCAACGTGCTCAAACGTGTGGTGCAGCTTTACCATGATCAGGGGTGGGAACCGGTCGTTGCCCCCGAGATGGAGTTCTTTCTGACTGCCCGCAATCTTGATCCGGCCAAAGCTATTGAGCCGATGATGGGCCGCTCGGGTCGCCCTGCCGCGGCGCGTCAGGCCTATTCGATGACCGCGGTTGACGAATTTGGGCCGGTGATCGACGACATCTACGACTTTGCAGAGGCACAAGGCTTTGAAATTGACGGCATCACCCAGGAAGGGGGCGCCGGACAATTAGAGATCAACCTGCTCCACGGCGACCCGGTCAAGCTGGCTGACGAGGTGTTCTACTTCAAACGCCTGATCCGCGAAGCCGCATTGCGGCACGATTGCTTTGCCACGTTCATGGCCAAACCGATCGAGAACGAGCCAGGCAGCGCCATGCATATCCACCATTCGATCATGGACATGGAAACCGGGAGAAACATCTTTTCCGGACCACAAGGCGGGGAAACAGATGCCTTCTTCCATTTCATCGGTGGGTTGCAAACCTACACGCCTGCCGCGATCGCGGTGCTGGCCCCATACGTGAACAGCTACCGCCGGTATGTCAAAGAACACGCGGCACCGATCAACCTGGCTTGGGGCCGGGACAACCGCACAACCGGCATCCGCATTCCCCTGTCGGGCCCAGACAGTCGCCGCGTTGAAAACCGATTGGCCGGCATGGACTGCAATCCTTATCTTGGTATCGCAGCCTCGTTGGCGTGCGGCTATCTTGGGTTGATGAATGAAAAATGGCCATCCAAACCGCTCAAGAAAGACGCGTATGAGGGCGAGGCAGATATCCCGCAGGTCTTGGGTCAGGCACTGCAACTATTCGAAGAGGCAACCGAGTTGCATTCGATTTTGGGTGAAGATTTTTGCCGCGTTTATTCCATCGTGAAACGCACCGAATACGAAGAGTTTTTGCAGGTCATCAGCCCGTGGGAACGCGAGCATTTGTTGTTGAACGTCTGATCAATGGACATCGAACCGGCTGCGCCGGTCCGATCAGTTGGGGGGCCAGCCCCCCAATCCCCCCGAGGTATTATGAACCAAAGAAGCACAGGATCGCACTTTGAACCTTCTGTTCAGCAATGACAAACGCGGGGAGTATCCGCAAAGCTGGTACGCCGCGACCGCAACGCCATTAAAACCGTTTGCGCCCATGCAGGGCGAAAACCGCGCCGATGTCTGTATTATCGGGGCCGGGTATACAGGCCTGTCGGCCGCGTTGCACTTGGCGGAAATGGGCGCGGATGTTGTTCTGCTGGATGCGCATCGTGTCGGTTTTGGAGCCTCCGGTCGCAATGGCGGGCAGCTTGGATCCGGGCAACGGCAGGATCAAATCACGCTTGAGAAGATGGTGGGCGATGATGCCGCGCGCTATTTGTGGGATCTGGGCGAAGACGCAAAAGATTTGGTGCGCGGCCTGATCGCCAAGTATGATATCGATTGCTACCTCAAAGATGGCATCGCATGGGCTGCGTCGCGCCCTGCCGATGTGGCCGACCTGCATGACTATGCCGCCCATCTGAACACGCGGTACGGCTATGACCAGATCAAGCCACTCGACAAAGATGCGTTTCATGCGCTTTGCCCATCGCCCGATTATGTCGGCGGTACGCTTGATATGGGGGCGGCCCACCTGCACCCCTTGCGATTGGCGCTTGGGCTGGCCGAGGCTTCGGCAAAGGCGGGCGTCCGCATCCACGAACGGAGCCATGTGCACGAGGTCAAACACGGAACCACGGTCACCGTTCGTACCGATGCAGGTCATGTGGTGGCGGATCACGTGATCTTGGCCGGGAACGGATATCTGGGCGGGCTTGACCGGCAGGTCACGTCGCGCGTCATGCCGATCAACAATTACGTAGTCGCCACCGAACCCCTAGGCGACGAAGCCGCTCGTGTGCTGACGCAGGATGTGGCTGTCGCGGATTCGCGCTTTGTCGTCAATTACTTCCGGCTCAGTCACGACAAGCGTCTGATTTTCGGCGGTGGTGAGACATATGGCTACCGGTTCCCGTCAGATATACCCGCCTTGGTTCGCAAACCGCTGACCACGATCTTCCCGCATCTGCGCGATGTGAGGATCGACCATGCCTGGGGTGGCACGCTGGCGATCACGATCAAACGCATGCCCTATCTCGCCCGCGTGCGGCCCAATATCCTGTCAGCCTCCGGATATTCCGGCCACGGCGTCGGCAACGCCATTCAGGCCGGAAAGCTGCTCGCCGAAGCAACGCGCGGCCCGTCCGAAGGGTTTGCTGCCTTCAACACCATCCCTCACACGCCATTCCCCGGTGGCGGATTGATGCGCACACCGATCTTATCGCTGGCCATGACGTGGTACGCGATGCGCGACCGGTTGGGTATTTGACCCCAGTCTCAAAGCCGCCCCACACAAGATCGAGCGCCGGATTACTTGTCGAGTTTCGACAGTTTTTTCTGAAGCTCGGCCAGCTGTGTCTTGATCGCGTCAAGGTCGTCAGTGTCCGACCCCGCCTCTGGCGAGGCGCCGGGCGTTTCGCTTTCATCCGGCGAAGGCCCCGACCAATTCGCAGACATCCCACCAGTCATCGCCTTGAGAAACGCTTCTTGCTGCGCCTGAATGGCCTCAAACCCCGGAACGCCCGACATAGGGTTGGTCTTGCCCATGTTTTCCATCCATTTGGATTGGCTGTCGCGGAACATCTCAAAGCTTGCCGCAAGGAATTGCGGCACCGCACTGGTCGCAGTGGTGGTGTAGCTGCGCACCAGATCGTTCAGCACATTGGTAGGTAAAACGCTTTCCCCACGGCTTTCGTGCTCTGCGATGATCTGCAACAGGTACTGACGCGTCAGGTCATCCCCGGATTTAAGATCGACAATCTTGACCTCACGACCACCGCGAATGAACCCAGCGATATCTTCCAATGTCACATAATCGGATGTTTCGGTATTATAGAGACGCCGGCTCGCGTAGCGCTTGATTAGTAGCGGTTTTTGGTCTTCGGCCAAGGTGTCCCCTCCCCGGAATACTTTGCTGCATTGCAGCCTACGCACATGCAGCACAAAAAGAAAGCATTGCTGACATCTTCACAAAACAAAAAAAGGCCGGACTCACAAGGAGCCCGGCCAGAATATAGCGTTCCAATTTGGGAGGAGAGAACGCTAATCCTTAAAGCTTACTTCGCAGCAGCAGTTGCCTTCTTGGCAGCTGTTGTCACGTCAGCTGTTGCTTTCTTGACTGCGGCAGTTGCATCTTCGGAGATGTCTTTGCCAGCGGCCATCATCAGCTCAACTGTGTCCATCTGAACTTTCTTCGCGATCTCGGCGAATGCGGCCATGTTCTCGGCAGCAACTTCAGCCTGAGCGGAAGCGAAATCGGTCATTGCTTTTGCGTAATCAGCAGGCTCTGTCTTTGCTTTGGACATGTCGCTCAGCTTGGCGAGCGTGTCTTTGGTCCACTTTGCGGAAATCTCAGCCGACTTATCAGCCGCTTCGATCGCAACAGTGGACAGCTTCTCGTTCAGAGTTGCTGTTGTTTTGAAAGCATCTTCCATTGCTTTCGTGTCTACCGGAAACGCGCCCATCATTTCTTTCATGGTCGCTGTCATGTCGGGTGTCTTAGCCATTGTCTCAAATCCTTTTCCTGCTCGGCGGGCCCACCCCGCTGTGTCTTGCAGATGAGCTTTATCTACATGCTGCATCGCAGCATTTCAAGTTTTTTCTGCACTGCAGCAAAAATTCTTTTCGTAGCGTCAATTCCAAGCTTAGGCCCGGGCCTTGATCAACACGTATGTTCCCGGTGCCGGAGCCAAGGACGGATGCGATTTATCACCTATTTCCCGTGCCTTGATCCATTTACCCGAACGTTTAGAGATCCATTTTTCCCAAACTGGCCACCACGATCCTTCAGTGAAATCGGCCGACGCCAACCAGTCTGTGGGCGGCAGAGACAGGTCTTCATTCGTGTAGTGACCGTATTTTTTCTTGGATGGTGGATTGACGATTCCAGCAATGTGGCCCGACTCGGACACGATAAAGGTCTTGGACTTGGACCCCATTTTCTGAACCCCGTTATAGCAGTCCTTCCAGGCGGCGATGTGATCCGTCTCGCAAGCGATCGAACACAGCGGCACATCAACGTCCCTAAGACTGAGCGTATGCCCCATCAATTCAAACTCACCCTCGGCAAACTTGTTCGACTGGCACAGGCCACGCAGATACTGCACCGCCATCCGCCCGGGAAGGTTGGCCCCATCGCCGTTCCAGTACAGCAGGTCAAAGGCCGGGGGCGTTTCCCCCATCATGTAGCTTTTGATCGCCGGTCCGTAGATCAGGTCATTCGACCGCAAATAGCTGAACGTACGGGCCATGATGAATGACTTGAGAATACCGGTATCACCGATCTCTTCTTCGATACCGTCGATAAAGTCATTCTGCAGGAACGGCGTGAATTCACCCTGATCCGAAAAATCGGTCAGCGTGGTAAAAAAGGTGGCGGATTTGATTGACTTGTCGCCCCGCTGTTTGAGCAGGGACAGGGTCAGACTCAGCGTGGTGCCTGCGATACAATAGCCGATCGCATTGACCTTCTCGACACCGCAGATCGATTTCACTTCGTCGATGACACGAAGGTAGCCATCCTCGATATAGGTATCGAGGCCGACATCCTTATAGCTCTCATCGGGGTTGATCCAGCTTACCACAAACAGGGTGTACCCCTGATCCACCACCCAGCGAATAAACGAATTCTCTGGCTTAAGGTCCAGAATGTAAAATTTATTGATCCATGGCGGAAACAGAATTATCGGCGTCTCGCGCACCTTTTCGGTGGTCGGTTTGTACTGGATGACTTCCATCATGTGATTTCGATAAATCACCTCGCCTTCTGCCGTCGCGATGTTGGTACCGATCTCGAACGCACCTTCGTCGGCCAGTCGCACAACGAGTTCACCGTTGTTGGCTTCCAAATCCGAGACAAGGTTCTCAAGGCCGTGGACCAGGCTTTCGCCTTCCGTTTCAAGCGCCTTCTGCAAGGCATCTGGATTGGTCGCCAAAAAGTTGGTCGGCGCGAACATATCCACGATCTGCTGCGCGAAATAGCGCAACCGACGCTTCTCCGTCGCGTCCATGTCCTCAATATCGTCCACAGCATTGCGGATTGCGTCAGCGTTGATGAGGTATTGCTGTTTGATAAAGTTAAAATAAGGGTGCTCATCCCACATCGGGTTCTTGAACCGGCGATCCTTGGGACCCGGATCTTCGGGCGCCTCCAGTTTTCCTTTAGACAAAGCACGCTGCGCTTCAACGTAATGCGTGACCGATTTGCCCCAATACTCGATCTGATGTTCGAGGATCTTGGCCGGGTTTTGCAGCCATTCCTGCCAATATGCCTGCATGGCCTGACCAAACAACATGGTGTCTGGCGCATGCAGTGCCGGGTTGATTTGCTTTTTGCTGGACAGGGCCGTCATGAGCCGCTGCGTCAGCGTCTCGATCTTTTGCAAATTGGCCTCAAGTCCCGCGCTCATTTCTGGTGCGGCAACGTCGTTAGTTGTCATGACCAATTTTCCCCCCTATTCATGCTGCCATGCAGAATACAGTCGCCTGCGGTGGGAGGCAAAGCGACGAATTGGCCCGGGTCGCCGGGTCGAGATTAAGGAGAGGCCTCTATGCGCTACATGATGACATACGATCTCATGGAAACGTTTCGCAATACAAATCAATGGCTTGGGGCAACCGCCCGCACTATGGCCTCTTATCCGGCTTGGTCGATGATGCCAAACCCGGCAATTCAGTGGATGGCCGCGTGGGGGGAAGTCACAGAACGCACTTTCGAACGCATGGTCGTCAAACCCGACTGGGGGATTCGCACCTACACCCACGAGGACGGCAAGGATCACCTTGTCGAGGTTAAGACTATAGTCGAACGCCCCTTTGGTGATTTGATCCACTTTGACGTGGTCGGACGCGAAGAACAGCCGCGTAAGATCTTGCTGGTGGCACCAATGTCGGGTCACTACGCAACGCTCCTTCGTTCGACGGTCAAATCCCTAATCGTGAACTGCGAAGTTTACGTGACGGATTGGCACAATGCCCGCGACATTCCTGTCAGTGCAGGCAAGTTTGATGTTGAGGATTACACCCTATACCTCATGGACTTCATGCGCGAACTGGGACCGGAAACCAACGTGGTTGCCGTTTGTCAGCCTGTCCCATTGACCCTTGCTGCCACAGCCTATCTGGCTGAGCTTGACCCGGACGCACAGCCACGGACGTTGACCCTGATCGGTGGCCCGGTTGATCCGGATGCAACACCCACAGACGTGACCGATTTCGGCGCACGCGTAACAATGGGCCAGCTTGAGGAAACCATGATCCAGCGCGTTGGGTTCAAGTACCCGGGTGTCGGTCGCATGGTCTATCCAGGTCTATTACAACTGGCGTCGTTCATTTCCATGAATGGCGAACGTCACGGCGACGCGTTCTCGAACCAAATCCAGAACGTCATGCGTGGTGAGGCGTCGGATCACGATGCACACAACCGCTTCTATGACGAATATCTGGCTGTCATGGACATGCCCGCAGAATTCTATCTGTCGACGGTGGATCGCATTTTCAAAAAGCGCGAGATCGCGAAGAACGAATTTGTGGTGAACGGTCACAAGGTCGATTTCGGCGCAATCACCAAGGTTGCCGTGAAAACTGTCGAAGGCGCAAATGACGACATCTCGGCCCCTGGTCAGTGTATTGCCGCCCTGGGTTTGTGCACGGGCCTGCCAGACGACAAGAAAGCAAGCCATGTTGAGCCCGGCGCCGGGCACTACGGCATCTTCGCGGGCAAAAGCTGGCGCAACAACATCCGCCCGCTGGTCCTTGATTTCATCGACAGCAACGCGGGTGCCAAGCCCAAGACAAAAAAATCAAAACCGGCGAACACCAACGCCGCATAAGAATAAGGGCCGATCCGAGGATCGGCCCTATTTCGTTTTGGCCGCTAAGCGCTCAAAGTCCCAAGACTACGTAAACGCTGGGCCGCCTTTAAATCAAACTTTGCGCTCCGCCGCCCAGATCATATCGATCAAGCTTTGTGTCCCTTGGCTGAATTCCAATGGACACGGATAAGCCGCTTCTCCGCGCACAGCTGCCCCAAACGCTTCAACCTGTTGCACATACTGGTTTACTCCCGGATATCGGCAAACCTCAACCGGACCAGAGGCCCGCATCAACCGTACCTCGGCATCACCATAGCCCAAAGGATTGAACGGCACCGGCACCTCTATGACCCCGGTGGTCCCTTGAAAGGTCACCGACTGATAGCGCAGCATCCGCATTGACGTAAGCGAAGTCAGCGTGAATCCCTCAAATTGCACAATCGCTTCGGCACGAACCTCGACGCCATTTTCGCGCCGGATGTCCGCAAACAAAACCTCTATAGGTTCTTGCCCGGTCACATAACGCGCACATCCCAAAGTATAGACACCGATATCCGGCAAGCTCCCACCACCGGTCGCAACGGCATTGCGGATGTTCCCCGGATCGCTCGAATTGTCGTAGGTGAAGGTCGCATTGATCCGGCGCAACTCCCCGATTGCGCCGGCCTGAACCCAATCGCGGACCTGGTGCCACTGCGGATGATGCACAATCATATACGCTTCAGCCGCAACCAACCCGGTCTGGTCCCTCAACGCGATCAATGCGTTGATCTCATCCGCCTGCATCGCAATCGGCTTTTCGGTAAGCACATGCTTGCCCGCCTCCAACGCCTTGCGCGTCCATTCGACATGCAAGGAATTGGGCAGCGGAATGTAGACCGCGTCAATATCTGGGTCCGCCAGCACGGCATCATAACTATCGACCACCTGCAGGCCGGTATCCAATGCCTGAAACGGTGCCGCCTTGGCCGGATCAGAGGTCGCCAGCATCGCTAATTTTGAGCGCTTTGCCGCGTGAATGGCCGGGGCCATCTGCTCTCGCGCAAACTTGGCCGCTCCAAGAATTCCCCAACGAACATCTGACATGAATGCCTCCTCTGACCTGCTGGCCCACGCCTAACACGAAAAAACGCCGGGCACAGGCCCGGCGCTATTCGATCCAAAAAGATGTCGAAGATCAGTTGGCGGGCAAAAGCCCCTGCTCTTTCGCAAGATCGCGCATCCGCTTCTGCAGCTTCTCGAACGCCCGAACTTCAATCTGGCGAATACGTTCGCGGCTCACGTCATACTGGCCGGACAATTCCTCAAGCGTGACCGGCTTTTCCGCCAAACGCCGCTGGGTCAGAATGTCCTTTTCACGATCGTTCAGAACATCCATCGCCTGCACCAACATCGCCCGTCGTGCATCCAACTCATCTTTTTCTTCATAATCCGTGGCCTGATCTGCGCTCTCATCCTCAAGCCAGTCCTGCCACTGCATCGTGCCTTCACCCTCGGATCCGACGGTCGCATTCAACGACGCATCACCACCCGAAAGACGGCGGTTCATGGAAA
The DNA here is from genome assembly GCF_965656765.1 of Marivita sp. Taxonomy (GTDB): domain Bacteria; phylum Pseudomonadota; class Alphaproteobacteria; order Rhodobacterales; family Rhodobacteraceae; genus Marivita. Next base: position 53,699 of record NZ_CBFHLV010000011.1, read on the forward strand.
TGACCTCGTCCTCGTTCACGCCCAGATCATGCGCGATCTTGGCCACATGTTCAGGGCGCAGATCACCATCTTCAAGAGCCCCGATGCGGGATTTTGCCTTACGCAGGTTAAAGAACAATTTCTTCTGTGCAGAGGTTGTGCCCAGCTTGACCAGCGACCACGACCGCAGAATGTACTCTTGGATTGATGCCCGGATCCACCACATCGCATAGGTCGCAAGACGGAAGCCTTTTTCCGGGTCAAACCGTTTGACGGCCTGCATAAGACCCACATTCGCCTCGGAAATCACTTCGGCCTGCGGCAAACCATAGCCGCGATAGCCCATCGCGATCTTCACCGCGAGACGCAGGTGGCTTGTCACCATCTGGTGCGCCGCTTGCGTGTCTTCCTGCTCGACCCACCGTTTGGCGAGCATGTATTCTTCTTCTGGCTCCAAAAGCGGAAACTTCCGGATCTCCTGCAAGTATCGGCTCAGTCCGGCTTCCGGTGACGGGGCCGGGAGATTCGCGTAATTGGCCATACCCTTGTCCCTCCAATGTTTACGGGTTTAACATCCAATTTGGGAAGCGGCCCGAGAATTTCAAGTGTTGTTGTCGTTGCTGAACTCAACTTAACGCACAACTGCACGGTTGTAAGCGCCATGTCAGTGCGCTCACGCACATGGGACGATTGTTTCAGCCACGCAAACTTGTGATCAGGTCATCCATGTCTTGGGGTAACGCAGCCTCGAACCGGATGGTTTCACCGCTCACCGGGTGCTCAAACCCCAAAACAGCGGCATGCAGCGCCTGCCGGTCAAACCCAGCCAGCAGCGCCATCGCCGCATCGGGCAGCGCGCCCTTGGCCACCTTGCGCCGCCCGCCGTAGACCGGATCCCCTATCAGCCCATGACCGGTGTGCGCCATATGCACCCTGATCTGATGCGTACGCCCGGTTTCAAGCCGGCATTCGACCAAAGACACTTGCGCGGGTGCGCCAAAAACCTCAAGCACACGTGCCCGTGTAATGGCGTGTTTGCCATGTCCGAAAAACACAGCCTGTCTTTGGCGGTCGGTCTTGTGTCGCGCCAGATCGCTGGTGACCTTGATCACCGCACCAGGTTCGATCGACACGCCCCGCACCCCGCGCAAACGCGGATCCGCCGGGTCAGGATGTCCGTGCACCAGCGCCTGATACACCCGTTCCACGCTATGTGCCGCAAACTGATCGGCCAACCCGTGATGCGCCCGGTCAGATTTGGCGATCACCAGCAGACCACTCGTGTCCTTATCGATGCGGTGAACGATCCCCGGTCGGCCCACACCGCCCACGCCCGACAGCTTGCCACCGAAATGATGCAACAGCGCGTTAACCAAAGTGCCCGAAGGCGTACCCGGTGCGGGATGCACCACGACACCCGCGGGTTTCATCACGACGATCAAATCATCATCTTCGAACCGCACATCCAAAGGCAGGTCTTCAGCTTCGATATGGGTCTCGACCAGCGCGGGCAATGTTACCTCAATCACGTCACCTTCCATCACGCTGGCCTTGGGATTGGTTAAGACCTCCCCGTCCCGGCGCACCGCGCCTTCGTCGATCAATCGCGCCAACCGCGTCCGCGATAACGACGCAGCCTCTGGCACGTCGCGCGCCAAAGCCTTATCTAAACGATTGGGCGGAGAGGCACCAATAATGATAGAAATAGTGGAGTCAGACATGGACAACATTCCCAATGATCAGCTCCCGGAACCACCGAACCTGCGCTTTTTGCGACGGCTGGTGACGGTTCTGACCGTTACAATGATCGCGGGGGTCATAATGATCACCGCGATGATTGTCATCAGATACAATCAATCTGCGGTTCCTTTGCCCGAAATGATCTTTCTTCCAGATGGCACCACCGCCACCGCATTCACCCAAGCGCGCAATTGGTACGCGGTCGTGACAGACGACGATCGGATCCTGATCTTTGCACGCGACACGGGCCACCTGCTGCAAACCGTTGCCATTGATATCGAGTAAGGATGGTACCGACACCCCGGCTCGAACGGGGGACCTCTTGATCCACAATCAAGCGCTCTAACCTACTGAGCTATGTCGGCACTGATGGGCGAAATAACGGGACGTTCCAGCCTTTGCAAGACCCATCTGACGCTACAGGGTGACTTCCCACGCCTGCTCGACCAGATCGACCCCAAAGCTATGCACGGGCTTGGACGATGTGCAGCGCCAGCCAGTTGCCCTGTACAACGCACAAGCCGCTTCGTGGCTTTGATGGGTCCACAGCTGCATCTGCGTGAACCCGCGGTCCCGCGCAAATTCCATACAAGTGTCCAACATCCGCTTACCAAGGCCCCGCCCCCGCGCTTGAGGAGCCAGAATAAACAGCCGGAGCTTGGCAGTTCTGTCATCAAGCCGGACACAAAAGATGCTGCCCAAACGTGCCCCATCTTTCACTGCGATCCAGCCACGTTCGAAATACGGATCATGATGCGCTTCGAAATCCTGCAGGATCTTCGCCACCAATGGGGCAAACGTCGCATCGAATCTTTCAGCCTCGGCATAGTGGCGGCCGTGCAAATCGACCAACCAATCGAAATCAGCGGGGCCATAGGCGCGCAAAGTCACTTCGTCAGACATGCCAGCAACCTTCGTTGGCACCAGCTTGCAAAACAAGCCCCCCGACGCTATGGCCACGAAGGTGAACCGTAACCCGACGGAGACCAGTCATGGGCATCAACACAGAACGCGACATCGAAGCCAACCTGCAAATCGGCCCAACCGATCTGGGTATGGTGCGTCTTTTCGTTCTGGCCGATGGGCTTGAAATCCCGATGGATTTCTCACCTGAAGAAGCAGATGAAATCGCCGAGGAAATCAAACTCGCCGCCACAGCCGCCCGCAAGGTCAAGCCCACGCGCTAAGCAGCGCCTCTGGATCGCGCAGCGCGTGCAGCCTGCGCGCCGCGTGCATCGCAAATTTTCGGATCAACTTGTTCCGTCGCGCGGCTGCCAGTTTGTCTTCAGGCGCCATCCTTACAATTTCCGCATCATAGCCATCGGCGATGATCAGCCCGGTTTCAATCGGCAAAAGCTCGGACGGAAAGTCCAGATCAACCGCCCAGAAATAGCGGTCACACCATTCGAGGTAGCCCTCCCATTTCTGGTCTGACTGAAAATCCGCGCGCGAGGATTTGCATTCGACGATCCATATTTCACCTTTCGGCCCCAACGCCATCACATCGACCCTCAATCCCCGGTCAGGCACGAATTCCTCAATCACAGAAAAACCGTGGCTGGCCAGATGCCTACAAACGCCGCGGGCCAGGATTTGCCCTGGCTGCGCATCGACATGTTGGCCGGTTCGTGGATCGAATACAGATGTCATACCTAACAGGCATGAACAAAGTGTGAACAAAAATCAAGCCATCTGCATGGCTTACCTGAAATAACCCCTTGTCAGGCACGAGGTTCAAGCCTACCTGCGTGTAAGGCGGGTTCTGCCCTTCTCGTGCTAGGTTGCATTCCGGTGGCCTTAAGCAATTCCGAGGGAGTTGGCTCTGTCCAGGCCCTGGTCTGGTTACCTGACGCCCACCTGTACATACAGGTCCTCGGGAATGAGAGAACCACACGGTTGGCGTGGTTCCCGCCGCTTACTTCCTTGAAAACTGGCGATTTTGTCCGCGTGGTGCATGCGCTTCTACCCGGATCGGCGTCAACCCAATCGGCATGCCGCGATCATCGTCGTCGTCGTCATCCTCGTCGTATTTCATAAGCATAATCGTGATGCCAAACTGCACCCCAGCAAACACGATGCCGTTGAACAGCCAAAGTAAGAAAACAGCCAAAAAACCGACATCCGTATGGGTCACCAAATGCCAAAGGTTAACTACGTTGAAATACAACAAAAGCGTCACAAAAATCGCCGACAGGATGAACCCCACGACGGTTTGACGAATATAGAGCTTGATCAGATCGGGCATGAATGACTCGCTTTCTGCCGGACAACCTAGGCGGACTGTCCTGAAATTCAAAGAACACATCGGTTTCACAGCCATGCAACCTGCGCGGCTTTCCGCCTTATCGGGTCACAACTGCCTCACTTTTGATCAGTATGATCGACTGCCAATCTCAACGCACTTGATCTCGATCTATAGCAATCGCTCCTAATTGCGGTCTTTCGCCATGCGCAGTCTTAAAAAGACTCAGGCCGCGCCTCTCGGGCCATGTGGTCAAGCACGGCATTCACGAATTGCGGTTCTTTGCTTTCAGGGAAGAATGCCCGCGCAACATCAACGTATTCATTAATGATCACTTTGGGCGGCGTTTCCGTCGCAACGAACTCAGCCCCGGCCGCGCGGAACAGCGCGCGCAATGTTGGGTCGATCCGCGCAATAGGCCATTTGGCGACCAGACCCCGATCCGTCATCTGGTCGATCTTGGCCTGCCAATTAACCGCCTCGTCACAAATACGCCGGAACAGATCAACATCGCCTTCGACCAGTGCCTCTCCTTCGACCTGAGCAAGCCCAAACCGGTGATCCAGAAATTCCACAGCGACTCGGTCTGCGGATTGGCCAGAATGCTCCATCTGGAACAATGCCTGTACGGCATATAGCCGCGATGCAGACCGCTTTTGGCGTTTTTCATCCACCTTGCGAGGAGGCTTGGCAGCTTGGCTCATGCGATGTTCGGGTCCTTCGTGTCACCAGCGATCTGGTACTCATCCGAGCGCGGGACAAACCCCACACCCTTTCGCGAAGCCCCCCACTTACGGCTGAGCGCGATCAGGTGCAAGGCTGCTGCGGCGGCACCGCCGCCTTTGTTTTGCCCATCCACCTGCGCACGCACTTCGGCCTGCTCCATGTTTTCGACAGTCAGGATACCGTTGCCAATGCACAGCCCTTGAAGCCCAAGCAATGTCAGCCCCCGAGAGCTGTCATTGCACACTGTGTCGTAATGTGTGGTCTCCCCCCGAACGATGCAGCCCAACGCGACATAGCCGTCGAAATTCGACATCCGCTCGGCAATGCCGATGGCTGTCGGAACTTCCAATGCGCCTGGCACTTCGATCAGGTCATGCGTCCCGCCACAGGCTTCGATTTCTGCCCGCGCACCGGCGATCAACTGGTCCGCGATATCTTTGTAATAAGGCGCGACCACGATCAAAAGCTTAACAGGCCTGTCGAATGCGGGCCGCGCCAGTGTGTAATGCTCAACCGATGCGGCCATCAGCCCAACTCCGAAATTTTGCGTGTTCCAACGATTTCAAGGCCATACGCCTCTAGGCCCACGACTTTGGGCGTTGGGGAATTGGTCAGCAATGTCAGCTTTGACAAACCCAGAGACGACAGGATCTGCGCGCCCAACCCGTATTGGCGCAGCGTTTTGGGCGACACATCATCCCCCGGGTCCAGCTTCATCGACGTGTCGCGCAGCAAAACAACCACGCCGCGCCCTTCGCTCGCCACAGCCTCCATCGCGTATTGGAATTCATCGGCGCGCCCCCGTGGGCCAGTGCCGACCACATCCAGCATCGGGTCCATTGCGTGCATCCGAACAAGCACTGGATCATCCCCTGACAGATCACCCTTGGTCAGCACGATATGTTCGTCGCCGTGGGTTTCATCGGTGTAGATACGCATGTTCCATTCACCGCCATATTCAGACGTGATGGTCTCTTCCTTGCGCACGCGCACGAGATTATCGTTGCGACGCCGGTAGGCGATCAAATCACTAATTGTCCCAATCTTTAGCCCGTGCCGCTGTGCAAACGCCACCAGTTCCGGCAATCGCGCCATCGACCCGTCTTCATTCATGATTTCACAAATCACACCAGCCGAACTCAGACCAGCAAGACGGCTCACATCGACTGCCGCCTCGGTATGGCCAGCGCGCACCAGAACCCCACCGTCTTTGGCACGCAGCGGGAACACATGGCCTGGCGTCGCAATGTCCTGTGCGCCTTTGGTTCCGTCGATAGCGACCGAAACCGTCCGTGCGCGATCCGCTGCCGAGATCCCGGTTGTGACACCTTCGCGCGCTTCAATCGAAACGGTGAACGCGGTTTCATGCCGGGAAGAATTGTTGGTCGACATCAACTGCAGACCCAGTTCCTCGATCCGCTGCGACGTCATAGCGAGGCAGATCAGCCCCCGCCCATGCATCGCCATGAAGTTGATCACATCGGGCGTCGCCCATTGTGCGGGAATCACCAGATCCCCTTCGTTCTCGCGATCCTCGTGATCGACGAGAATGAACATCTTACCGTTGCGCGCATCGTCGATGATCTCTTCGACCGAAGAAATGGCGTCTTTCCAGTTTTCCTCAACCGGACCGGGGCTTTCAAATGTCGTCACGCGGACCTCCGTCATTGCCCTTGGGCACTTAAAACACAGCGCCGGAATTGACCAGTGCAACGTCCCGTTCAGATGAACCGTACCATCAATCGGATTGATCGCATGAGCAAGCCGTCCAAATCAGTCGAAAATGTCTTCCAGAACGTCGAATGCTTCTTCGAAAAATCGCTTTGCCAGTGTCTTGCGCTTTTTCTTTTTCTTGCGCTTGGAAAACACCGCTTCGCGCTCCCACACTGGAAGCGGCGTCACCGCGCCTTTTTTCTGTTTCGGCTTGGGACGATGCGTATTGACCCGAGTGGTCGACACGGGAGTTTCAACCGTATCCGCGCGCAACATCTTCATATCATGCAACGGGGCGCCACAGGCCGCACAACTTAGCTCGTGACGTGTCTCACCCCTCAAAACAAGGGCCGCGCGCGTTCCGCAGTAACAGCAAGTGGCTATTTTGGTTCCGTTGTGCATGACATCTCCTTTGGCAAGGATATTGGCACGCACCCACGTTTCCGCAAGCTTAGCCTCGTGCGGCGTAAAGCGCCACGGCCGCTGCGTTTGACACGTTCAGCGATCCGAACCCCTGCGCGTACGGGATTTTCACCAACGCGTCGCAAGTGTCTTTCGTCTTGGGTCGCAATCCCGGCCCTTCGGCCCCAAGCACCAGCGCAATCGGTCTGTCACGGACCGGAGCGATGGCTTCGTCGATGGTTTGTTCGGCCTCGCCATCCAAACCGAAGATAACGTAACCCATTGATCTCAGACGCTCCATCGCGTCTGCAAGATTGCGCTCCCGCAGATATGGCTGGCGTTCCAGCGCGCCCGACGCGGTTTTCGCCAAAGCCCCGGTTTCAGGCGCAGAGTGATGCAACGTGCCCACCACAGCCGATGCACCGAACACTTCGGCAGATCGCAGGATCGCACCGACATTATGCGGATCAGTCACCCGATCGAGCATGACAACCCGCGGAGGGCCGTCAGGCCCGCCCAGCGCCACATCCTCCAGCCGCCCCCAATTGAGTGGCTTCACTTCAAGCGCGGCACCCTGATGGACAGATTGCGGATCAATCGGTGCATCAAATTTACGCGGATCGCTCATCTCCGGTTCGATGCCAGCAGTTTCTATAGCATCGGCCAGCTTGTCCATCGCGTTGCGAGTCACCACCAAGCGCAACCTTTCACGACCGGGGTTAACCAAAGCATCACGCACCGCGTGCATTCCGAACAGCCATACGGTTTCGGCAGCTGCCGCTTTCTTGGACTGCTCTTTGGCCACCACCCATTTCGGTTTTTTGACCATCACAGCCCCCTTTTCAATCTCGCATTTCGCACCTGTCGCTTGATGGGATTTTCCTGTTGACGCCGCAAGGGGGCAATTGTAATCACCCGCTCACGCCAAGGGACACCCTTGGTTAAGTGGGCGACAGGCCGCAAGGTGTGGCAGGGGACTGTAACTCCCTCGCGGAGACGCACGCCTGGTTCGATTCCAGGGTCGCCCACCACTTTGCTAAACTTAGAAATGTGAAAGTGGTGCATCAAATATTGCGCGCAAGCATTTGACTTTTATGGGGTTTGCGGCCCTAATCCTCGAATGACCCAGACTGATGACCTTCGCATCAAAGCGCGGCTGCTGTTTGACGCTGCCGTGTCCGCCGCCGACCCGGCCCATGCCGTACGGCGCGGATTTGCCCAATCACCACTGCCACCGCAGAATTCCAACGGGCGCACATTTTTGGTCGCGATCGGCAAAGCGGCCCCGGCTATGCTGCGCGAAGCCATGGATGCTCTGCCCGATGCCCATGCCGCACTGGCCGTCACCCATCACGAAAACGACGCCACGCTCACCGGTGCTGATCTCATGCGTGCCGGGCATCCCGTACCGGACGAGGCCGGAGCCCGTGCCGCGCAACGCGTCATGGAGCTGCTGTCAGAAGCGACCGAATACGACCGGATCGTTGCATTGATCTCGGGCGGTGGGTCCGCTCTGCTGCCCGCGCCCCCACCGGGTGTTAGCCTGACAGACAAAGCGCGGCTGAACGATCTGCTGCTGTCTGCCGGACTCGACATTGTTCAGATGAATCTCGTGCGCCAACAGGTCAGCCAGCTCAAAGGCGGTGGATTTGTAAGGCTGGCAGCACCCGCACCGGTCTACGCCTATCTTTTGTCCGACGTGATCGGCGATGACCTCCGCGCAATAGCATCCGGCCCGACGGTCAGCCCAATCGGCACCGCAGCACAGGCCATCGAAACGCTCAAGGCCGCTGAAATTTGGGACGCCACTCCAGATGCGATCCGCAAGCATCTGGAAACACACAAGGATCAGACGCAGCCGCCATTACCGGACGCGACAAACACATTGGTCGGATCAAACAAGCTGTCTCTTGAAGCAATGCAAGAAGAAGCGCGTCACTTGGGCATGAACGCCCGGATTGTGAGCGATGCTTTGACCGGCGATGTGAACGACGCCGCAGATCAGGTGTTGGCCGAATTGATCGCGCGCCCAGAACCTACAGCCCTGCTCTTCGGTGGCGAAACCACCGTCAAGCTGGCTGGAACAGGCCGCGGCGGTCGCAATCAGGAGCTGGCCTTGCGCGTTGCCATACGCGCCCAGGACATTGATGCGAGATGGGTGTTCCTTTCTGGCGGGACCGACGGCCGGGATGGCCCGACGGATGCCGCTGGCGGCGTGGTTGACGCGGGCACCCTGCCCCGGATTAAGGCCGCAGGTCAGGACGTGAACGCTCTATTGGCCAACAATGACAGCTACGCCGCTTTGTCCGCGGGCGGGGATCTGTTGATGACCAAAGCAACCGGCACCAATGTGGCCGATGTTCAGGCCTTGCTGATCGCGCCGTGACGCCCCGGGAACCTTTGCAATGACACGTCAGCCTCGGCCAATGCGGCCCTGACTTTGCGCGCAATCTGAACTGCCGTTGCCCCGTCGCCATGTAGGCAGATTGTATCCACAGCTGCCGGAATCTGCGCACCACTTTCGGTGATGATCGCGCCCGCCTTGACCATATTGACCATGCGCTGCCCTGCGATATCCGCATCATGGATGACCGCACCGGGCAGGCTGCGATCTACCAGCGTGGCATCATCATTATAAGCGCGATCCGCGAAAATCTCGCCCGCCCAGCGACAGCCCAATGCCTCGACAGCCTCTTGCTGTTTGGTCGCGGCCAGCACCATGACAATGATGTCGGGATCAACGGACAAAGCACCTTCGTAACACGCGGTCGCCATCGCCGAGTCTTCGGATGCCATGTTGGCCAGCGCCCCGTGTAATTTCAGATGGCGCACCTCTCCGCCAACCGAGCGTGCCATCGCCTGCGCCGCACCCAACTGATATCGCACAAGATTTCGCAGGCTGTCATGGCTCAGCTGCATGCGCCGACGACCGAAGCCCTGAAGGTCGGGAAAGCCAGGATGCGCGCCGATACCGACATCATTTGCCACAGCCAAAGACATGGTGTTCGACATCACGTCCCAATCACCTGCATGAAATCCGCACGCAACATTGGCGGACGTGATCACTTGCAACAGATCAGCGTCCGACCCCATCGGCCATGGCCCAAAGCTTTCGCCCATATCGGCATTCAAATCGACATGCATTGGTCACTCCTCGGAAGTTGGCGCATCGCCCGCAGTGGCGCCACTGATCAGTTGATAGCTTAACAAATCGCGCATTTGCGACGGGTCTCTGACCAATGGCATACACAGCTTTGGCAGGGTGCGCATATAAACCTGCATACGCTCTTGCGCTTGCATCGCCTCATCACGCGACACGAACCTGAATCGCAGCGTGCCCCCTGCCGGTGTCTGCACCGCGCGGGACAAATCAGCCGGTATCACGGTGCCGATGCGGGGATAGCCCCCGGTGGTCTGGCTTTCGTTCAAAAGAAGATACGGCGTGCCGTCACCAGTAACCTGAATATCACCGGGCAAGATGGACTCGGACAGGATATTTAGCCCTACGCTGGTGGAAAAACCGGTCCCATCCGAATTCAACCGCATCCCCATCCGGTTGGCCCGCGCATCGCGACCAAAGATTGTTTCGCTGAAACGCTCCCGCGTGGCAGCGTCGAAACATGTGGTTTGAAAGCTTTCGACCATGCGCATCTCGCCACCGTCGAACCGGTTGTCTTGCGGTAGGCATAAACCGATCTCGGTGCGGCTATCCTCGGCGACTGCCAAAATATCACCGGCCTGCACAACACTGCCGATTCCAGCGGCAAGATGGGCGGACCGCGAGCCAAGCTTCAGAGGCAAGTCAAACCCACCTCCCACATGCAGATATCCATAACTGCCCGCCGTCGCGGCACCAATCTCGATCCTGGCCCCTGCCGGTACGGCGTGCGAGGCGTTCCAGACCAACGGCGCGCCGTCCAGAAGCACCCGCATCGGCGCACCAGTCAAGGCAATGCGAACGGGCGCGGTTGCCTCGAACACACCGCCGGAGCCGGGCAATTCCAATGCCGCGCAGTCAGTCGATTGTCCCAGCAGCGCCGCGCCCTCGGCCAAAGCCAACCTGTCTGCCGCGCCACCGCGCGACACGCCAAACGCGCGATAGCCTGCGCGCCCCATGTCCTGCACAGTTGCGCCGGGCGCGACGCGATGCACATTCAACGCACGGGTCATGGGATCGCCTCGATCTCGGCTCCGCCGTTTGGATCATCAGCGTAGCGCTCCAACACATCGGGCGGAGCCTGCACGAATTGCACCTCATCCCCCGGACGCAAAAAAAACGGCTGGTCGCTGTCCGGGCGATACAGCCTAAGCGCGGTCTGGCCGACATGCCGCCACCCGGTTGGGTTTGCGACCGAGAACAGAACAAACTGCCGGATCGCAACCACCAGTGCCCCTTCAGGCACGGCTTTGGTCAACGCCGTCTGCCGGGGGATATTCCACGCTTCGGGCAAAAGCCCCAGATAAGGCTGACCCGGAGCAAAGCCGATGGTCTGCACCCGCACCCGCGCGTCTGACAGTTGCGCGATGGCGTCATGGGGCGAAAGCCCCGCTGCCTGTGCCGCCTCTTCCAATTGTGGTGCGCGATCCGTGCCATAAACCGTCGGCACACGAATAAACCGTCGCCCCTCGGGCATCGCGGCGGCGTACCAGTTCTGGTCGCGCAATAAGTCTTCCAGTTGCGCCACCAGCCTGTCCAGCGGCAGATGCAGCGGGTCAAACTGCACAAAGACCGACACCAGCGAAGGGGCGCAATCCTCGATCCCGTCAATCCCAGCGCGCCCGACAGCAGCGGCAAAAGCCAAAGCAGCGCGATTCGCAGGCTCTGACAAGACATCACCAAAACTGATCAGCACGCCATTAAGGCCCGCCGGGCGGATCACAGGATCAAAGGATTTCGACACCGAAGAATTCATGACCAAGCCGTATCACGACGACAGGTCGAGGCAAGATGCTAGTGCAACTTGTCAGACGCCGCAGCAGCCTGTTCCGCTGCCTCTATGGCCGCTTCGATATCTTCAGGGTCATCGGACGGCACCGCATATTGCCCGTTCAACCATCGCGCCAAATCCACGTCTGCACAGCGTTTCGAACAAAACGGACGTGTCTCCGGCTTGATGTCCTTGCCGCAGATGGGACAGCTCATGTCAGCACCTCGATTAAGGAAAGTCGGTCGCGTTTACGTTGTAACTCAATATGACCCAACGGTGTCCACCCCACGAACACAGTTTCGACGCTGTCGCGTTTCAATGCGCCGCGCAGGGCACTTTCGATCTGACGGCGGTCTTTCTTGGCCGTGGGTGCCGGATCGATAACGACCTGACCACCAAGCCCCCGCAGCCGCAATTGGCGCGGCAAATCTTTCACCGCCGCCAAATTGGCCTTGAGGCCGGCCGCAGGACTGGTGTCACCACCCGTATTCACATCGACCGCAACCAAGGCACGTGTAGGTTCAATCGCCATTGACGCATGTCCGCCGAGCGGCACATCACGGGCTTTCAACCCCTCAAGCACGTCCAGAATGCCGTGCCGTTCAAAACTGCCATCGGTGCTGTCGATCTCGGCTTTGTTCGTCCATTCGCGCCATGCCAGCAGATGCGGCCCGTCGCCTTCGATCAGCGTTTCCGCGTCACCGGTAGCATCCGCCATCACCTTGGCCGCCAAATCGGCCATTGCCGCGATGTCGTCAGAAATCTCATCTGCATCTGCACCTTCGCACGACGACCGCAGAATCAGGCCAAAATCGCCCTCGTCCATGATGTCATGCGCAACTGCCAGCAGCTCTTCGCGCGCGTCTTCGTCCTTGATCCGGCGCGACACGTTGATCCCCGGTGCATCCGGCGTGACGATCGCGTAACGGCTTTTGAACAGAACTTTATGCGTAACCGGAATCGCCTTGCCCGGTTCGGCATAGCCCGTGACCTGCACCAAAAGTGCCTGACCGGGGGCCAGCCCTTTGACCTGCCGCACAAAGGCCGACCCGTCGGGCGTGCGCAGGAACATCCCGCCTTGCCCCTTCATAGGCCGCTCGCAAATAGCGCGGTAAATCGTGCCGGGCGCAGGTTGGTCCGTGTCGAAAAAGATATCCTCGACCAACCCATCCACCATCAGTGCCGCTGCTTCACGGTCCCCGATATGATCAAGCGCGATCAATCGTCCCTTCATGCTGACACCTCATAAAGCGGATAGCCGGCAGCCACCAAAAGGTTTGCGGTCTCAGCCAAAGGCAATCCGACAACGGCACTGAAACTGCCATTGATCCAAGGTACAAACGCACCTGCCGGGCCTTGGATGGCATAGCCCCCCGCCTTGCCGTGCCAGTCTTCGCTGGCCAGATATGCGTTCACCTCGGCATCGCTGAGTGACTTCATCTTCACCTGCGTGACCACGTCCCGTTCCCACAACTTGTCGCCCCGGCGCACGGCAATCGCCGTCACAACCCGGTGCCTGCGGCCAGACAAGGCATATAGAAACTGCGCCGCTTCGGCGGCATCTTCGGGCTTGCCCAAAATGCGCCGCCCCAAAGCAACAGTGGTGTCCGCAGACAAAACGATCTCGTCGTCACTGGCAGGAATCGCCAAAGCCTTTTCACGTGCAAGACGCACACAATAGGGACGCGGCAATTCACCGGGACGCGGGTCCTCGTTGATATCGGGCGGGCGGATATCATCCGCCTCCACCCCGATCTGAGCCAAAAGCTCCCGCCGCCGGGGGCTGCCGGAGCCAAGGATCAGCTTCATGAAACGCTTACTTGAAGCGGTAGTTGATCCGACCCTTGGTCAGATCGTAGGGCGTCATTTCGACTTGCACCTTGTCGCCCGCAAGAACACGGATCCGGTTCTTGCGCATCTTGCCTGCCGTATGCGCGATAATCTCATGGCCGTTCTCAAGCTCGACCCGAAATGTCGCGTTAGGCAGGAGTTCCTTAACGACACCGGGAAATTCGAGCGTATCTTCCTTGGCCATGGTTTCTCCTTAACTTACCGCCCCATCCTAGTGCGAGGCGCGCTACTAAATGGGGGTAAACGGCCAATTTATCAAGGCCTATTCAACCCAGTTTCCGCGTTGCGGCAATCACGTCACGTCCATCTTGCTCGTCCCAATGCCGCCGGTTGAGCACAACACCGTCCGCCCGCACATGCGCGATCCGTTCCAGATCGACCTCTGCATAGATCCAGCCAGGTTGGTTCATAGTCCCTTCAGCGATCACGCCTGTTGGCGGAAAGCCTGTGTCCGGCGGACCAAAGACACCTCCCATACCGGTGTTTTCATCCACAGCCTCAGACCAGCTGCATGATCCAACAGTTGAAGACATAATCGTAACACACTGATTTTCCAACGCGCGCGCCATTGCGCCAATCCTCACACGGGAATGTCCGGTCAACGCCTCGGTGCAAGACGGTACGAGGATTACATCCGCCTCAGCCATCGCCCGGCCAAGCAAAGGAAACTCACTGTCATAGCAGATCAAAATGCCGATCTTGCCCAGGGCCGTGTCGAACAGTTGCAGTGGGCCACCCCCAACCACCCCCCAGTCTTCGCGTTCGAATCGGGTCATGATCTGTTTGTCCTGGTGCCCCATACTTCCATCCGGCGCAAAGAATCGTGCGCGATTTACCGGACGGCCTCCAATCGAAACATCGAAAACCGGGCCAGAGGCGGC
>NZ_CBFHLV010000012.1:0-66328 GCF_965656765.1 Marivita sp.
TCATTACCAATACGTTATTCTCAGCGCTTTGCTGATTTGCCAGCCACTGTATGTTTTTGACCTTTAATGTCGCAGCCTTAGCTATTTTATGATATCCGATAAGCAACGTTGCGCAAATCAAAATAACAGCTGCTAATAGCCACTCCATCACAAGCTCCGTTTATTAACTTTTAAAGCGTCCTTGCTCGAGCCTGTTGTAAGCTAAGCTCATTGCGGCCTAGTCAGCAACTAAGTTCTTTGCGTCGGATTTCCGCATCTAGTGTTGGTTAAAGCACGACAAACGCTTTGTGCGCTATCTGTACACGTCATCCGCTTCAAAAACGCACTGTGGCAGCGGACCTAAGTCAAAGAGCGCTGTACGAAGCTGTTTGACAGTGTGCGCTTACATCAAACTTTGATGTTAGCCCAAAACTCTTACCGCTTCAGCACGCCCCAAAGCTCAAACTGCCTACAAGTCGCAGTGGCGCTTTGCGCGACACGCTGCTCGTAGCAATAGCCGTCTTGCTCCAGCGCTTCCAACAGCTTGTAGTTTCTGGGCTGTCCAACAGCTTTGCGAACGCCAGCCCAGTTAGCACACGTTGCGCAGATCGAATATTTGCTTGAAAATCTAGACATGACTAACTGCGCCGTTTCGCAGCTTCACGCATTGTCTCAAGCTTACGTTGCGCGCGCTCGCTTTCAGTTGCGCCTGTAGTAGACACCTTGCTGTGCGCAAATTCACCGCCACCGATAAGCACGTCCACGTCCATCATAATGCCTTTACGCACATAATGATCTTCGATTTGCTGTCGGCTAGTGCCCATGTTTGTACAAAGCATGTCGTACACAGCAGCGTTATAACCGTGTTCCACAAAGCGTTGTTCAGCATAGTAGTGACGAAAGCTGTAAGCTGTGCGTCGTTGGCCATGTTCGTCGTAAAGCAAGCCGATGTCGTCGAGCATTTTGGGCAAAGTTTTGTAAAATCCTTCGTTCTTCTTGCCATTTGCGTAGCAAAACACCCAAAATCCGCGTCTGTATGCCCAGTCAGTTCTCGCAAGTGCCGATAAAAAGCAACAACTTCGCTTTGTGAGCTTACAATACGCTCACCCGTTTTCGTATGTTTTGGCACGTGAATTTTCAAATACTGCGTTTCAGTAAAAACGCTGCGTTCCGCACGCACATGCTTATGTTTCAGCTGTAAAACCTCCCCAGTGCGCATGCCTGTTCCGGCTAAAAAATGGATATAACAGCGCAGCAGCTGACGATTGAATTTATGCGCTGAGTTCACGCGTGTATCATTTACGCCCCTTCCTTCGACCCATTTGTCCAAATAAGCATCCAGATGCTTAAATTCTTGCGCCGAAAACGATGGACGACGATTTGGAGCTATGCCTTGACGCGCAAACGGATTTTCGATGATTGGTATGTGCGATAGTAGCTTCATACTATTTGCCCAACCAAATATCTCACGCAGCGCACTTTGCTCCATGTCCATGCTTTTTTTGGCAGGTTTAAGAGCATGATTTGGGTGTCGTTTGCGTTCTTCTTCGTCAGCGCGTTGCCAGTACGTCATACGCCAAGTCCAGTAACCCGCAACATACGCCTGCGTCATCTCCTCAAGCTTCATTGGGCCAAAGTAGGGTAGCCAGTAGCGCTGTGCGTGTTTTTCGTACCAGCCAACGCGCTGTGAAGCACCAGGACGGCCTTTGGCGTATTGTGTTGCTTCCAAACGCTGTCGTTTATCCGCCCACCAAATCACATAGAGGTCTTCGAAAGTAAGCTGTTTGACAGGTTCATTTTTCTTAGCCCTAAGCCGCAAGTCGTCGTACTTGTCCAAAGCTTAGCGCTTTGCTTCCTCTAAATCTGTCTCGCCAGTGCTTTCCTGAACGTATGTCAGTTTATTGCCGTAAATATCCCGCATGCCTCTGACGTGTATGCGCATGTGGTAAATGGGGCGCTTGGCATTTTGGCGATGAAATAGAATAATCTGCCCATCTTTTAACTCTACTTTGTTCAAGTAACTCTTGCTCACAGCAGTATCGCCAGCATCATTTCGTCGTAAAACTACTGTAAAATCAACTAAGCCATGCGTCTATGATTTGTTTCTTGTAAATCTTTTGTAAGTTCGACAAGCAAAGAAAAAGCGCAGTAAAAACTGCGCTTTTTCAATAGGTTAACGATTTGAGTGTCGCGTAATTTTTTAACGCTTGGAGAACTGGAAGCTCCGACGCGCTTTGCGCTTACCGAATTTCTTACGTTCCACAACGCGGCTGTCGCGTGTGAGGAAGCCCGCTGCTTTGAGTGCGCCACGCAGGGACGGATCATAAAGCTGCAGCGCCTTGGAGATGCCGTGTTTGACCGCGCCCGCTTGTCCGGACAAACCGCCACCTTTGACAGTCGCCATCACGTCGAACTGGTCTTCTGTGCCAGAGATGGTGAATGGCTGGCGCAGGATCATCTGCAGAACCGGACGTGCGAAATACACTTTCATTTCCTTGCCGTTCACGTTGACCTTGCCGGAGCCCGGCTTGATCCAAACGCGGGCAACAGCATCTTTACGCTTGCCGGTGGCATAGGCGCGGCCCAGCGCATCACGCTGCGGCTCACGCGGGGTTTCAACCACTTCCGGCGCGGCATCAAGGCCTGCGGCGGTGTTCAGCTCTTCGAGAGAATTGAGTTGCTCAGCCATTATTTTGCCGTCCGGGTGTTTTTGGAGTTCATGGATTTGACGTCCAGCACTTCGGGGCTCTGGGCCTCGTGCGGATGTTCGGCGCCAGCATAGACGCGCAGGTTGGTCATCACCTTGCGGGACAGGCGATTGCCCGGCAGCATACGCTGAACCGCTTTTTGGACGACACGCTCGGGGTGTGCACCCTCGAGGATCTGCTGCTTGGTGCGGGATTTGATGCCGCCCGGATAGCCAGTGTGCCAGTAGAAGTTCTCGTGGCGCTTGTTACCGGTCATCTGGATTTTGTCCGCGTTGATCACGATGACATTGTCACCCATGTCCATGTGCGGAGTAAAAGACGGCTTGTGTTTGCCGCGCAGGCGAGTGGCAACAATCGACGCAAGACGGCCCAAAACGATGCCTTCAGCATCGATAATGATCCATTTCTTGTCGATATCTGCCGGTGTTGCAGAAAAGGTTTTCATCGTGGGAAGTCCCTGACGTTTGATTGGTAAGACAGGGCGCTTTGCACCCCTCGTGTTCCGATGGGCGGGTTATAAGGATTGCCAAAATGCCGTCAAGCGCAGTTTATCTAGGTTAATGCAGTAAAATCAGTGACTTGAAAATAAGGTAACAATATACCCCATAAAAAATGTCAATTCACGACCGCATAAGCTCCAGCTTGCGATAGACGAGGTATTTCTCGAACGCAGCCGGGTTCGCATTGCCGTCGTATCGCGGCGTTTCGCTGAACCCGAGCCGATCATACAGGGCCAACATAGAGCTGTTGCCGCGTACCGTGTCGGCAAGGATCGTTGTTGCGCCAAGCTCCTTGGCTTTTTCTGTGCGCATCTCGATCATACGTCGTCCCAGCCCATATCCGCGGGCGATATCTCGTACGAATAGACGTTTCAATTCGGCCCTGTCTGCGTCGATCATGCGAACAAAGCCGCAGCCCAGTAAGTAACCAGAGCTGTCCCGTGCCAAAAGAACGCCGCCATTCGGCGGCAGGAAATCATCTATTTCGTCAAGGCTGGATCGAACGTGGTCCTCGACAGAAAGACTTGGCCCGCCGACAGCCATCAATCGCTCAAGAATCTGGGCGTAATACTCGGTCAGAATGTCGGACAATTCGTCGAGATCAGGCCGCGTTTCGACGAAGGCCAAGCTAATGTCTAAACCCATTTAATTCTCTTGAAAGGTGAGTCGTGCACTCCAGCGTAGCGCCGGATTTCCGCGCAGGCGACCATTTTCTGATCATTCCAGCGGAAAATCAGACACTTATCTGTTCTGGTGGGTGCCCCAACAAGTCGCGAAGTTGCATCATCGCGTTTTCAAACTCGCGGAGCGGGACCTGCGCATTCACGGCGATCCGCACCGCATGTGGCGCGCGCCCGTCTCGCAAGGCAAATTCATCAGCAGACCTGATCTGAATGCCGCGTGCCTCGGCTGCCCGGCAAAACGCGGCTGCACGCCAACCTTGGGGCAAGGGGAGCCAAAGAAACGGTACATCCTCGTGCCAGGTTAGCTTGTACGTACCAAGTGCGTTCACAGCTACGCGCACGAATTCCGCCATTCTTTTTCGAATTGCCACAATGATCTCGTCAGTTTCGGGGCTGGTTAGGACGTGCTCGGCAACTTCGGCCAAAGGTTGGGCGATGCCGAAAAACCCATGCTCCGCGATCTGGCGCAACTCGGGCCCGCGGCCTCGTGGTGCGATGGCAAATCCGATCCGCAAGGCGGGGGTAAGTGTCTTTGAAATCGACGCCACATGCCACGTGCGTTCAGGCGCCAGGATGCGGTAGCTGGGAGCGGCGATGTCGGTGCGGCGGTAACAATTGTCTTCGATGATCAGGATATCCAGCGCCCGACACACTTCGGCAATCTCGGCGCGGCGATCAGAGGGGGTGCATGTTAGCGTCGGGTTGTGCACGTCGGGCGACGTACACAGAACCTGTGCACCGGTTCTTCGGGCGATCTCTTCTAGCGCATCTGGCAATAGACCTTTTTCATCGCTGGGTAGCCCGACGATATCTGCGCGCATCAGGTCCGCCGCACGGCGAAAGCCGGGATAGGCCATGTCCTCGACCAGTAGGGTGGGGCGTGCCCCCTTTAGTATGGCCTGCATAATAACGCACAGACCGTTTTGTGCTCCGTGGACGATAACCACATCGGATTCGTCGATCCGCCCTAATGGAATGCTTCGCATCCAGTGCACAGCAGCTTCGCGTAGCGGGCGATAGGCGTCACGGGTCGGGTAATGCAAAAGTCGTTCTGGTGCGGTTTCACCAATCCGGGCGAATGCCTCGCGCAGGAGCGACACCTGGCCCAGATCGGGCAGTTGCGGGCTTGCGAGGGACAGTTTTCCGTTTTGCATCGGGATCGACACGTATTCTCGTGGATGGCTTTGGGCCCGTGCGGTTTTGTGTGCGACGAATGTCCCGCGCCCGACCTCGGCCACGGCATGACCGGCATCCGTCAATAGCGTATAGGCCCGCGCCACGGTGCCGGGTGTGATGCCAAGAGACCAGGCCAGTTCCCGCACGGGGGGCAGCTTGTCACCTTCGCGCAGGTCGCCTGATCGGATCGCGGATTGTATCGTGTCCGCCACGCGTTTGTACTTTGGTCCGCTGGACGGCTGGGGCAGCGCAACAATGTGATCTGGGGAAATTGTATCCGACACAATCTTTCTCTGGATCGTTTGGTGACTCGAATGTATCGCTTTTTGTATCGCAATGGCAAGACACTTGTTGCGATAATGGTAAATTGTGTCGATACATTTGAGGAGTACACCCATGACACACGCAACTCATGCCCCGCAGATCGCCTATTTGGGCGGACAGTCAACACTGTCCCCGCTGGCTATTGTGGCTTTGCGTGTCGCGGTGACCCTCACGAAGTGGTCCGAACGCCGTCGCACGCGGCTTCAGCTCAAACACCTCGATGATCATTTGCTAAATGATATCGGACTGGATCGGTTGACCGCGCAACGCGAGGCCAATCGTAAGTTCTGGCTGATGTAAATCCCTGCGTCAGACAGACCTCTGGGGGCGCAAAGACCGGCTTTGCGCCCTTTTTTTGTCTCTGGTCGCCAGGGTTAGCCGTTATACAGAACGCCCCATCGCGCCAACAACCGCTGCTGCAACTCGCGGGCTTCGACGGCGTAGGTTCTGCCGCCAGGTGGGCTTTCGCGTTCTTCTCGGCTTAGTCCGTCACGGCGTGGAAGGTCGGCGGAAAAGCAGGCAAAGGCCAATTCTGTGCCGTCAGGCAAGTCGATGAAGCCACCAAGACCACTGACAAAATTCAACGTTCCGGTCTTGGCGCGCACACTCACCGGATGATCTTCGATGATTTTACGGTCTTCGGTGCGCAAAGCGTGCTGCTTAAGAAGTGGTTTCAATCCCATAGTCTTCCGCGCCGCAATCAGGCCTTTGACCATGTCGCGCGCAGAAATCCGGCTGTCATCACCAAGGCCCGAATGATCCTCAAGGGCGACGGACGACATGCCAAGCGTATCCTTGGCCCACGCGTTCATCGCGTCAGCGGACGTTTTGAGTGACGGAGCCGAGCCCAGCCGCGCAACGGTGGTTGTCAGGCCAACACATTCCGCAGTGATATTCGTCGAATACTTGAGCATATCGCGCAGAACCACACGCAGCGGCGCGCTTTCATGTGTCAGAATTGGCGTGGCCCCAGCGGGCAGCGCATCGATCAGTTCGGGTGTCTTCAGAGCAATCCCGTTCGAACGCGCGAGTATCTGGAACACCTCAGCGGCATAGCGTGCAGGTTTGCGCACGGGCAACCAACGTGACCCGTTACGACCCAGCGCGCCTTTGGCGACGGTCCAATTGTCGTAGGATCCGCCATCCGCATAGGTGTAGATCGGGTAATTCCGGGCTTCGATCCGCATCCGGGCCGCGCGGACTTCGGGCCTCAACGTCGCAGAGCGTGCATCCATCGTGACATTGTACCCGTTTCCGGACCGCGCCCATTCGAAATGAACCCGATTGAAATTCAGGTTAAGGCCGGAAATCCCCGGATTGTACCCCACTTGATACGGTTGTTCGGCATCGATCCCATTCAGCGCGGGCAGGGCGCCGCCCCAAACAAGGAAACGGCCTGTCACTTCGGTCAGGCCGACCTCTTCGCGCAGGCGTTTGGTGATGGACGCAATGGCATCCGTGTCGAGCGTCGGGTCACCACCGCCCGCAAGAATCAGATCACCTTCGATACGGCCGTTGGCGATTGGTGCAGTCGCCAGAACACGGGTCTCAAAGTGATATCCCGGTCCCAACACATCAAGCGCATAGCACGCGGTCAGTGCCTTAGCGACGCTGGCCGGTGGCAGTGCGCGCAACGGATTGTGCGACTCAAGCACCAGACCAGTTGTTACGTCGGCCACCTGAACGCTGATCTTGCCGGCCAGACCGGATTGACCGATCAACTCGCTCAGCGGTGCTTGGTATGTTTTAAGAAGGTCTTCCGCTCGTGACGCTGGACGTAGTGATGTCAACGGGGCCAATGCGGATTGCGCTGAAGCCGCCTGTCCCAGCCCTACCGCTGCCAGACCGCCCAATACCGCGCGACGTGAGATCTGCCCTGTCATGCGCCGGATGTAACCCTACGAACCAGCGGCTGACAAGGACACGCTTTGGTGATGCTTGACGGAGTGATATCTTGGATCATGAGTATCGTCAGTTTTTGAATGATCAGGGTCAATCTTTGTGCTTCCACACGCCCGTCGCACGCAATTCTGTCGAACTGACGGGCGTCATCGGCATGTTGACGAAACACCATGCAGGCGCGCTGAAATCCGCCAAAAGCTGTGAGGCGCGACCGGGCAGGCGGGCATGTCGGTATTGCCGCGCCGTTCGGGAATGCAGCCCCGATTGCCGCCATCCGGGACGCGCAAGAATGCCAATTGGCAGGGTGTGCAGGATGTCCTCCCAGCGCTGCCAACGATGGAACTGTTGCAGATTATCTGCGCCCATAAGCCAAACGAAATTCGCTCCGGGATGAATAGCTTTCAAAGCGTCGATCGTCTCGGCGGTGTATGCGGTGCCGATCCGAGTCTCGAAATCGCTTATGATCACGTTTGGGTCCCGAATGATCTGCTGTGCATGTGCAATCCGGTCGTCCAGTGGCGCAGGTCCGCGCGTCTTGAGCGGATTGCCCGGCGATACAAGCCAGATCACCTTGTCCAAGCCGAACCGGCGCATCGCGACACGGGTCAAGTGCACATGCCCCTCATGAGCCGGATCAAACGAGCCGCCCAACAAGCCCACGCGCATGCCGGGCCGCAAATGTAGCCTGTTTTGGGCCAAGCTTACTGTGACCAGTCGGGAGGGCGTTTGTCCAGAAAGGCGGCGATCCCTTCTTCGGTGTCACGATACAGCATGTTTTCGACCATGACTTGGCCAGTATAGGCATAAGCATCGTCCAGACCCATCTGCACTTGTTCGTAGAACGCCTGCTTGCCGACCTTCACTGCAGCACCCAGTTTGCTTGCAACCAATTGCGCCATCTCTTCTGTCGTGCTGGCCAAATCCTCGACAGGGACAACTTTGTTCACCAAACCCAGCGCCTCGGCGCGGTGAGCATCAATGAATTGACCGGTCACCAGCATCTCGAACGCCTGCTTTCGCGGGATGTTACGGGACAGCGCGACCATCGGTGTTGAGCAGAACAGCCCGATATTTACTCCGTTGACCCCAAAACGGGTGCCTTCTGCGGCAACAGCCATGTCGCAGGACGCGACTAGCTGGCACCCAGCAGCTGTGGCAATGCCATGTACCTGTGCGATTACAGGCTGCGGCAGACGTTGCACACCGGTCATCACCTTGGCGCAGTGGTCGAACAACTCTTTGAAATACGCTTTGCCACCATCTTCGGCTTGCCGTCCTGCTGTCATCTGCTTGAGGTCGTGGCCCGCGCAAAATGCCTTACCCGCGCCCGAAATCACAACAACCCGCGTTGACGGATCGTTCTGCAGTGAGTCGACCTGTTCTTGCAATGCGTCCAGCATTTCTTCGGACAGCGCGTTCAACCGCTCTGGCGCGTTCATGTGCAAATGGCAAACCGCGTCTGTGTCGCGACGTTCCAGGATTTTCATCTTGTCCTCCCAGTGACTTGAGGCAACTCTACCGGTTCAGAGCAGGGGAGGAAAGCATGACGCTCAAAGTTCCGGCAGAGGACATGGAAGCATTCTTGGACGAGGTTTTTCCTCAAGTCAAAGGCATGTTCGGTATCGACCATCTGAATGAAGACCTTTTGGTGATGCGCCTGCATGCGGGTGAGCAGCATCTGCGCCCGGGCGGTACAGTGTCTGGCCCGGCCATGTTCAGTCTTGCGGATGTGGCAGCATACGTCGCCACCATGTCGCGTATCGGGAAAGAGGCGTTGGCGGTGACGACCAATTGTTCGATCGATTTCATGCGTAAACCAGTCGCCGGCGCCGATGTGATTGCCCATGCCAAAGTGCTCAAGCTCGGGCGTGCGCTAAGTGTCACTGACGTTTTGCTTTATTCCGAAGGACTTCCCGACCCGGTGGCGCGTGCCACGTTGACCTATTCGATCCCGCCGAACCGCGCTGCGTAACCGTTAGGACTAAAGTACCAGATTACCATAGGGCGGTAGATCGGACCCATTCCGGCGCGCCGCCTCGTAGACCGACTTCAACTCCTCCAGCGTTTTGCGGAACGCGGCAACAGATTCGGCCAGTTCGTACAAGTCCTCGCTTTCTTCCATCGACTCCATCACGGCTTCTTCTTCCGAAATGATCTGTGCGATCGCCTGAATTGACATCATCAGGGCGGGGGTGCTGATTTCAACCATATATGCCTCTTGAGGCGTTTTGGATCATCGATCGATCCCGTCTGCCAATTGCTTGAGCCGCACGACACAATTGCGCGCAAGATTGTCCAAAGCCCCTCGAAGAGCGTCGGGTGTCATGTCTCCGCCGGTGCGGACCTCGATCTGGTAATGCCCCGCCGCACCACGCTGCACAATCACAAGGTTTTCAGGAATGACAGTGCCCTCGGGTAGCCGAAAGTATGACCAGGCAAGATAGCCAAATTCACCCTCGTGGTCGTGTAGGGATGTGCCGCTGCCGGGCTCCATGTAGCCATTCTTGATTTCCCAATCTTGACGGGTGCGCACCTGTTGTACGCGTATCCCGCCCTTGATCAGCTTGGTCACCGTCCACGATCGCGCTTCGATATCACCGTGAAGAACGCCCTCGGCGGGGGTGTCGTCATCTTCCCAGACGCCATGCTTGAAAACGCTTTTGTTTGCCGCGCGGTAGTAATCCTTGTCGGTCAGCGCCATGGTTGAAAAACCCTGATGGAAATAAATTGCTTAAAAACAGCAATTACCACGGCTTGACACAAAAAGCGATGGAAACGCGCGGTTTACAGATGCACGTGCCGTGCCCGCGATCCCCGCTCGATAGCTGCTGCATGCAACCGATCCAACGCAAGTTCGTAGCGAATTTCTTCCAGCAAACGCAGTTCACCTTCGCGCAGCGTGCCATCTGCCGCCGCCACATCACAGGCCAACGCATAGGCTGTTTCAAAAAGGCGTTCCGGAAGATTGTCGCGCAGCAATCCAAACAAGGCATCGAGCCCGTCTTCCTGTTCGAACAGGTCAAACACCAGTCCCGACATGTCTGGGATGCGTGCCTCGTCATACTCCGCGAAAATCGGCAGGTTGTTGACCGCTGACTGGATTTTAACGAGTTCCGCTGTCCGGATGCTTTCATCCGATGCGGAAACGGCGATCATGAGCGCGACAAGACAATCCTGCGGGCTAAGGGGGTGAGGGTCTGTATCTGGCACAATTACGCTTTCTGATCTGTTGCGTGAACTAAGCCCAACTTATTGACCCGCCCGCGCCCCCGCAATAGGGAGTGCTTTTTGAACGCACGCACAGTCCCGTGTGGCGACCATCCGGAGAATAAGAGCAATGTCCGATCTGCGCGAAGCTGCAATGACCTCAAAGGCCTGGCCCTTTGAAGAGGCGCGCCGGCTGCTCAAACGCTACGAAAAGAAGTCGCCGGAAAAGGGCTATGTCCTCTTTGAGACGGGCTATGGCCCCTCTGGTCTGCCGCATATAGGGACCTTTGGCGAAGTTGCGCGCACCACCATGATCAAGCGCGCGTTCGAACTGATCTCGGATATCCCGACCAAGCTGATCTGCTTTTCCGATGATCTTGACGGTATGCGCAAGGTGCCGGGCAACGTGCCCAATCCCGAAATGCTGCACGAGCATCTGCAACGTCCGCTGACCGACGTGCCAGACCCGTTTGGCACCCACGAAAGCTTTGGCGCGCATAACAACGCGATGCTGAATCGGTTTTTGGACACGTTCGGGTTCGAATACGAATTCATTTCGTCCACCGAGTTCTACCGTTCGGGCAAATTCGATGAGGTGCTGCTTCGCGCCTGCGAAAAGTACGATGCGGTAATGGAGGTCATGCTCAAATCATTGCGGGATGAGCGGCGCGAGACCTATTCGATCTTCCTGCCGATCCATCCCGACACAGGGCGTGTGCTGTATGTACCGATGAAGAACGTTGATCCGATCAACGGCGAAATCACATTCGATGACGAGACTGGTCGCGAGATCACGCTTCCTGTCACGGGCGGCAACGTCAAACTTCAGTGGAAGCCCGACTTCGGCGCGCGCTGGGCGGCGCTGGATGTTGATTTTGAAATGTACGGCAAGGACCACAGCACCAACACGCCGATCTACGACCGGATTTGTGAAATCCTCGGTGGTCGCAAGCCCGAGCATTTCACCTACGAGCTGTTCCTTGATGCGGATGGTCACAAGATATCCAAGACCACAGGCAATGGCGTCAGCATCGACGAATGGCTGACCTATGCCAGCACAGAATCGCTGTCGTACTTCATGTATCTCAAGCCCAAGACGGCCAAGCGGATGCATTTTGACGTGATCCCCAAGGCAGTCGACGAATACCATCAACAACTGCGTGCTTACCCAACGCAAGACGCCAAGGCGCAAGCGAACAACCCGGTTTGGCACATCCATTCCGGAGATGTGCCTGAATCCAAAATGGTCGTGCCGTTTTCGATGCTGCTCAACCTCGCATCTGCCGCTGGGGCCGAGGACAAGGATGCAATGTGGGGCTTTATCAATCGCTACGCACCGGAGGCGACGCCCGAAACCCATGCCGATCTCGATCAGGCGGCAGGCTTTGCCGTGCGCTATTACGAAGATTTCGTAAAACCCTCCAAGACGTTCCGTTTGCCCGATGAAAAAGAGCGGGCGGCGATGCAAGATTTGGCTGCACGGCTTGAGGCGCATGATGGTCCCACCGACGACGAAACATTGCAAACCATCGTCTTTGCGGTCGGTAAAGAGCATGAATTCGACCCGCTGCGCGACTGGTTCAAAGCGCTTTACGAGGTTCTTCTGGGGCAATCCCAAGGCCCCCGTTTCGGTGGCTTTATCGCGCTCTACGGTGTCGATGAAACCGTCGCTTTGATCCGCAAAGGTCTGGCCGGAGAGCTTGCATAAGTCGTAAATTTTGCCCGTGACCGCATTTGCTCTACCTCTTTGTTAGCAACAAGAGGTGACACGATGCGCAAACTCATCACCGGACTGACACTAGCCCTGTCGATGGCGGGCAGCCTCTGGGCGCAAGAGGTTCTTGCCCCTGAGCCTGCCATCGAAAGCACTATACAAAGCCAGATTGACGCGTTTCTGCAGGATGATTTCGAAACCGCGTTTACTTTTGCGGGGCCTAACATCCGCAATATGTTCCGCACGCCAGAAAACTTTGGCGCGATGGTGCAGCAAGGTTATCCGATGGTCTGGCGGCCTGACAGCGTGACGTTTGGTGACCTCAGGTCGATTGCCGGCGGGCTTTACCAGACAGTCATCCTGACCGATGGGGCCGGGAACTTGCACTACCTGGATTACCGCATGTCGATGATCGACGGACAGTGGCGGATCTCGGGCGTGCAGATTTTGCAGGCACCCGAAGTCGCTGCCTAGAGGCGCGTTTCGTCGACGGAACGCAGCGATGCATCAACGCATCGCCCCCGCCACATCGTCCGCCCCCAGCACATAGGCCTTTCCAAACCCACCATTCAAATGCGCGCCCAGCGACGTGAATCGCACCAGCGCAAAGTCGGCAAACCCTATGTAAAGCTTGGCTTTAGGCTGCTTCGTTAGAAACGCCTTGGCTAAATCTGCGTGACCCTCGTCGCCATGTCGTACAAAATGCGCCGTCGCCTGCAAACTCAGCCGTGGATGCGTGAGCGGGTCGCCTTTGCCGGTCGGTTCTCCGATCAATAGGGAACACAGCGGATTGTGCTGCAGTGCAGCGCTGTGGTGGCTCAGATCTGAAATCAGGCTCAACGGCGCGCCATCGGGCCCTGCGACCAGCGCAATGCGGCTCACCATTGGTGTGCCATTTTCGGGATTGAGATAGGAAAGCGCCGCAAAACGGGCGGTTTCTATTAGGTTCCGGGCCAGAGAACGGGCGTCGTCATCGGTGGGGCGAATGGGGGATTTCATACAACTGGTCCTTGTTTCTGGCAGGGGTGTGGCAATTTTTATGCTGCACCTGCACAATAACTCTGTACCCTTTGGCCGAATCGAAGGAACAGATTATGCCCGGCCACGTCATTACAGTTGCGCAGCAAAAAGGCGGCTCTGGCAAGACCACCGTTTCCGCAAACCTCGCCGTTGGCTTCTTGCGACAGGGCAAACGCGTTGCATTGGTCGACATTGACCCACAGGGCAGTCTTGGCCGCTGGTTCATGACCCGGATCGATACAGAATCTGGTCCGGTCGACAACCTGGAATTCGCGACATCGTCGGCTTGGGGCATCACCTACGAGGTTCGTAAACTGTCTGATGCCTATGACATCGTGATCATCGACACACCGCCCAAAGCCGACAGCGACCTCCGTCCGGCCTTGCGTGTTGCCGACCTTGTTGTTGTGCCCGTCAGCGTCAGTCATGTGGACCTATGGGCCACCGAAGGAGTGCTTGATCTTGCGCGCCGCGAAGACAAAGAAGCCATCGTCGTTCTCAACCGCGCACGCAAGAACACCCGCCTTGGCAGTGAAGTCGCCGAAGCCGCCGAAAAACTGATGGCCCGCATCGCAGATGCCACCTTCGCCAATCGGGTGATTTATGCCGAGGCGCTGGGCCAGGGGCGTGGCGCCGCCGAAGGTCGCAAGACGCCTGCTCAGGCCGAAGTCGACGCGCTCACCTCAGAGGTAGCAGAGGTGCTGGCAAACAGGTAAAGGCTAGGGCGTCCC
Organism: Marivita sp.; assembly: GCF_965656765.1. Taxonomy (GTDB): domain Bacteria; phylum Pseudomonadota; class Alphaproteobacteria; order Rhodobacterales; family Rhodobacteraceae; genus Marivita. The sequence continues at coordinate 13,945 of NZ_CBFHLV010000012.1, forward strand.
ATTAGGGAGCCTGAAGGAGCCTACACCATGACCGATCTTGACGCTTTGAAAGACGTGATCCGCGCCGATGGTGCCTCACGCGGTCAGACCGTGTCAAAGCTGGGCTATTTTTGCGCGCCTTTCCGTCCCGCATCTGGGCCGTTCTCGGACAAAGTGATCAAGGTCTACCGCGGCTTGCGCGATGCTGCCGCCCTCGACCGTCTGGCACAGTGCCACGATGATTACGTTGCAGCGCTGAACACCGCTGGGGTTGCGTTGCCAGAAACCGAATTTCACCTGCTCGACATGGACGGCACCCGTATTCCGGTGATCGTACAAAAGGCACTGCCCTCTGACAGCATGATGCGGCCGCAGATGCAGGTCGCGAGCACCGACGAAACACTTGCGATGATGGAAGCAGCTGGTGACGTGATCGCCACCTTTTGGAACAACGCCGACCAGTTCAACTCTCGCATTGGCTTTCACCCGTCGATCCGCAATTTCGCGTATCTCGACGGCAAAGCTTTGTTCTTCGACACCTTCCCGCCTCTCATCCACTATGACCGTGAAGAGATGGGCAAGATGCTCCTGCTCTTTTCCGACAAGGCATTGATGCGCTGGGTCGGCCCATTCCTGCAAGCCAAGGTTACGGGCATTCAGGACGAATGGTATTCACCGCCCGAAACACTGGTTGGTCTGGTTGGGTCGGCCTGCCGCCTACGGCCGGATGATGCGCAAGCCTATCTTGCCTGGGGCCGAGATTTCACGCAGCGTCGTATGTCTCGCTGGGCCGATGAAGCGCTGCCGAACCTGCAAGAACCTCCACGCTTGCCGGGATACTGGACCGGGTTTCGTAAGTTGCTTGGGCTTCAAGGCGAACCAAACGTGTCCTGAAAGGCGAACTTTGCAAACTCCATTAGCGACTTTGCAAAGTTGGCTGCCGGTATGATGCGGATCAAAGCACCAGATCCTTCATGTGGTTTAAGATGGCACCATCCTGAGAAAGGGAGGGGACATATGTATCGCAATATTCTCGTGCCAATCGCTCTCGACAACGAAGACGACCGCACCGCTCAAGCACTTAAAATCGCCAAGGCCATGGTGTCCGAGGGCGGTGAAATCACGCTGCTGCACGTGGTAGAATCCGTGCCCAGCTATGCCATCAGCTATATCTCTGCCGATATCCTGAAAGCCACGCGCTCCGGGATTGAGGCCGAGATGAGCCGCTTGGCTGAAGGCATCGGCGCAAAATCAGTGGTCATCGACGGCCATTCGGGCCGGTCGATCCTTGACTATGCGGACGAGCACAAAAGTGACTTGATTGTCATCGCCTCGCACCGACCGGGAATGCAGACGCTGCTGCTTGGATCGACGGCAACCCATGTGGTACGCCACGCGCAATGTGCGGTTCACGTCCTGCGCTGATTGACAAATCCGCGCTGGGCTGCACCTCCTGCCCAACAGGAGGTGCTCATGGACGAAACCCTAATGCTCGACACCCGCGATGGTCTGCCTGATGCACTGCGCGTGCTGCTGCACGACCACCCGCGCGAGACATGGCCGGACCATGACAATTTTGCGGGGCTGGTCGCGTTTTGGCTCGACCGGCACCTGATGTTTCGTCGTTTGATGTCCGCGCTTATCGACGATGCCGAACAGGCCGTAGACCGCAAAATCGATGCTCAGACCCATGCCGCCAAGCTGTCGCGCTATGGCTCCATGTTATTACAAAACCTGCACGGGCATCACCAGATCGAAGACCACCACTATTTCCCGGTGCTGGCTACCAGAGAGCCTGTGTTGAATAAGGGGTTTGAGCTGTTGGACTCCGATCACCACGCAATGGATGGTTTGCTCAATCGGTTTGCCGATGGCGCAAACGCTGTGATTCAGGGGCAAGCCGAGCCGGGGGTGTTTCGCGATGATCTGCTGAGCTTTCAGTCCATGCTTAATCGCCACCTTATCGATGAAGAAGAACTCGTTGTACCGGTGATTCTCAAACACGGCCCGGCTGGCCTTGGCTGACCGCTTTACTTGGCGGCCCACCGCGTGGCACATGTGCTGCCAGACCAAGACGGAGCCCCGCACATGGACATCGACGATCTGGCCCGCCGTATCCTGAACGGCGAACGCCGTGCCTTGGCCCGCGCCATTACATTGGTCGAAAGCGGTCGCGCCGATCACCGGACGGATGCAATCACGTTGTTTGACCGGCTTAAGAGGCACGACCGCGAAGCTCTGCGTATTGGTCTTTCGGGCACGCCCGGTGTGGGTAAATCCACCTTCATCGAAACCTTTGGCCTAATGTTGACGGGGCAAGGGCTCAAAGTGGCGGTATTGGCCGTCGATCCCAGCTCTGCGCGGTCGGGTGGGTCGATCCTTGGTGACAAAACCCGGATGGAGCGCCTGTCGCGCGATCCCAGCGCGTTTATCCGCCCGTCGCCGTCGCAATCCCATCTGGGGGGGGTCGCCCGCCGCACGCGCGAGGCCATCGACCTATGCGAGGCGGCAGGTTTTGATGTGGTGCTGATCGAAACCGTTGGCGTGGGTCAATCTGAAACTGTTGTGGCCGAGATGTCGGATCTGTTCATGTTGTTGCTGGCACCCGCGGGGGGCGATGAATTGCAGGGCGTCAAACGCGGTATCATGGAAATGGCCGATATCATTTTGGTGAACAAGGCCGATGGCGATCTCAAATCCACAGCGACCCGCACCTGCGCGGACTATGCTGGTGCGCTGCGCCTGTTGCGCAAGCGACCGCAGGATCCGCAAGGCTTCCCAAAAGCAATGACCGTCTCAGCGTTGGAAGATTTAGGTTTGCAAACGGCGTGGGACGAGATGCAAAGCCTTACGAACTGGCGGCGTGAAAACGGCCACTTTACCGCCCGCCGCGCGTCGCAAGCACGCTTCTGGTTCGAAGCGGAACTCAAGCAATCCTTGCTGGCACGGTTGGAGCGCGAACCCATGAAGGGTTTGGTGCAATCCCTTGGTCACGAGGTAGAGATCGGTGCCCAGACGCCAAGCCAAGCTGCAGAAGCCGTTCTTGCCCAGCTCGAAGGTCGCGCGCATTTAGTCAGTTAAGCAAAAGTGCGCCTCTTGGGCGCGCGTCATGAGCCTGCGTCGCCTTCGGCTTTGCAGGCCGTTCGGGGGCGCTGCCCCCGTCGCCTTTGGGTGACTCCCCCGAGATATTTGAAAACCGAAGAAGCGGGGAGCGGTTCTGCATTTCTCTGGTTTTAAAATACCTCGGGGGGAATGCCGCGCGCAGCGTGGCAGGGGGGCCGAGCCCCCATCCCGTCGGACAGCCTAAGGCATGTCGAAACAACCCGACGAATTGCCGGGTTTTCGCGCAACCGCTACTTGACGCCTATGCCGCATCCCTCTAAGGACAGCCAACGAGATTCCGGGCGCTGCCAGTCGGCGCCCTTTCATATTGGTGGGAGCCCGTACTTCCGCTTCTGATAAAACGAGGATGAACCCATGTCGCGTGTTTGCGAACTGACCGGTAAAGGCCCGATGACTGGCAACAATGTCAGCCATGCCAACAACAAGACACGTCGGCGTTTTCTGCCGAACCTGAACGACGTGACGCTGCAATCCGAGACACTCGGCCGTGGCATCAAGATGCGTATTTCAGCGCACGCGCTGCGCAGCGTTGACCACCGCGGTGGGCTCGACAAGTTTCTGGCGAAAGCCAAGGATACTGAGCTGTCGGCTAACGCGCTCAAGGTTAAGAAAGAGATCGCAAAGGCGCAAACTGCGCAAGCGTAAGCTTTCTCCTAACACACATGAAAACAGCCTCGTCCGGACATCTGGGCGGGGCTGTTTCCTTTTGTCGCCTTGCACCTTCACAGTGTGCGCTTAGCTAGGCATCATGAGATTCATGGCGCGGCATATCACGGCGTTTCTTCTGGTTCTGGTGGTGGGTTTCACCAGTGTTCAGCTTGCTGCTGCGCGTGGTCAGCCGCCTGCAGTTGGCACGCTGGTCATCTGCACCGGTTCTGGGCCGATGCACATCCTTGTTGATGAAAACGGTGTGCCAACCGGTGGGGTGATGATTTGCCCTGACTATGCGATGGCGTTTTTTGCCGATGTCTCGTTCGCTGTACCGGGTGTTCATCGCGTCGATGTGTGGCGAGATATGTGGCAAAGCACAGGGCACGCAGCCTCGGTAGAGTGGGGTGCGACACCAGCCAACGCGCGGGGACCGCCCGACCACGTTTGATGATCACCCTTTTCTGACGTCAAACGAAAGACCAAACCAATGTTCAAGACATCTCTTTTCGCCGGGGCAACCGCCCTTATGTTTGCCACGTCCGCCTTTGCGGAAATCCGGATTGACGACGCCTATGCGCGTTCGGCTTCTCCGATGGCCAAATCCGGCGCAGCCTTCATGATGATCCACAATTCCGGAGGCGAGGCGGATCGCCTGATCGCCGCCAGCAGCGATGCTGCGGCACGGACCGAACTGCACACGCACCTTGATGACGGCAATGGCGTGATGCGCATGGTGCATGTCGAGGAAGGCTTTGAACTGCCGGCCGATGGCATGATCTCAATGCAGCGTGGGGGCAAGCACGTCATGCTCATGGGTCTCAATGGGGCGATGGAGCAGGGCGAGATCGTCACCGTCACTTTGACCTTCGAGAACGCAGGCGACATCGTGGTTGAAATCCCAGTGGATCTGGAGCGACAAGATCACGGTGGTATGATGGGTCATGGTAAAATGAACCACGGCTCTGACAGCTGATTGCACAAGGCCGGGCGGTAGGGCGTGCCTCACCGCCCGGCCAGCACTTGATCGACCCATTTTGGCACGGTTACGCTTGCGAGGCCTGTGATGTGGTCCTCGAACGCGTGGGACATATCGCTATCGCGCAGGTTCAGCTCAATCGTGGCGGCTCCGGCCATCCGTGCCTCTTCGACAAAACCAGCAGCGGGGTAGACCTGACCCGAGGTGCCGATGGCCGCAAAGAGGTCGCAGGTCTGCAGCGCCTCGACGATCTGGTCCAGGTGATAGGGCATTTCGCCGAACCAGACGATATCCGGGCGTGCGGTCGGCGCAGCGCAGGCTGGACATGTGGCGCCTGTCTCCATCGACAACGGCGCGTCCCAGCGGTGCTCACAGGTGGCGCAGAGCGCGCGAGACAACTCTCCGTGCATATGGATCGCGGCGGCCCCGGCCATTTCGTGCAAGCCGTCCACGTTCTGCGTGACCAGTATCACGTCGCCTGGAAACTCGGATTGCAGGCGCGCGAGGGCAACATGGGCGGCGTTCGATCCTGCATCGGCAGCTTGGGCGCGCCGTGCGTTGTAGAATTGATGGACAAGGTCTGGGTTGCGAACAAAGGCCTCTGGGGTGGCGACGTCTTCGATGCGGTGCTGCGCCCACAGCCCGCCTTCGTCGCGAAAGGTGCCAAGCCCGCTTTCTGCTGATATTCCGGCGCCCGTCAAAATCACGATCCGGTCTACCTTTCGCATCACGTTTCCTTTTCCATTCGACCGCAACACGCTAAATCCCATACATGACCTATCGTATTCTCTTTGTCTGTCTGGGCAACATCTGCCGTTCGCCAACTGCCGAAGCTGTGACGCGCGCCAAGGCGGCGGAACGTGGTCTGGACGTCACTCTGGACAGTGCCGGGACTGGCGACTGGCATATCGGCAAGCCGCCTTATGGCCCCATGCAGGAGGCGGCTCGCACAAAGGGCTATGACCTGTCAGCCTTACGCGCGCGACAGGTGGCAGCATCGGATTTCATCGAATACGATCTGATCGTCGTAATGGATGACGACAATGCCGCCGATATGGCTGCGATCGGCCCGCAGGATCGCGTGAAACTGTTCACAGATTTCACATCGACCACCACCACCTATGTGCCCGATCCGTATTTCACGCGAGACTTCGACGGCGCCTTGGCGCTTATCGAAGACTGTGCAGACGGATTGTTGGATAGGTTAGGCAGCCGCCAGGCTTAAGACTGGCTTATTTCCCGAGCTACGAGATAGCTAACCGGCAAGGCCACAATCGCACCCAACGCGGCCGCGCCGACAATGGGGACCAGCGTGTCATAACCCGCAGTCAAAACAGCCACCATGGCGGTGCCTGCAAGGGTTGTGGCAATCAGTGAATAAAGAATACTGGCAAGTCGGAACATTTCAGCCTCCACTCCATATTAATAACTTGAGTATTCTGTAAATGAGATGTGTTTGCATTGATACGGATCAAATCAAGCGCCTGAATTTAGCAGTTCGGGCGAAGTTCATTTGCCATGAGAATAGCTAGGGGCAGGGCGAGAACACTACCTGCAAGAGCGGCCGTGATCATGCCGACCACCGTAGCGCACCCGACAGTCAAACAAATCAGAACAAAGTTCCCGGCAAGAGTCGTTGCGATAAGAGAATACAAAATACTGGTAAGTCCAAACATAGTAGCCTCCTATTCTGTTTGCACGAATCCTATTTTGTATACAGGTGCCGGTTTTTCCTTGATCGGAATCAAGTTGCGGTGGTTAGGCCGTGCCCATCGCGCAGACATTATCACGCTCAAGCGCGGCGCAGGCGTCGATCAGTGCCAGAAACGTCCCGCGTTTGTGGCACCAGGGTGGGGGCCCGTCGTCGCCTGACATTTGCCACTCCAGACAGGTTTTTGGGCAATGGCAGGTGCCACATGCCGCAAAGGTCGCCTTCAATTCTGGAATCAGCAAAGCGGCGTGGTGTTCGGTCAGTTGAAGGCTCAAATGCGCGAGCATGCCTTCATGTGCGTTCATACGTGCGTCAAAATCCTGTCGCATCGAGTCTAGAAAATCTGACACAGCCCCTCCTAACGTGTAAAATATTTCTGACATATTTGTGTACGGCTGCATGCCGTACATGGATCAGTTTTCCGCCTGAAAAAAGAACAAGCCCATGTTTTGATGAGGAAAGAAGCCTCATTTTTAATTTGAGGCACGTGGTTTGAAAAAATGTAGTGCTCTCCACCAACAGGGAAGGTGGCGCGCAAAAGAGGCGCGACCTCCTGTCGAAAACCCAACGCGTCTGCTGCGAAGGGCCAATCAGATTGGCCGACTGCGCTAAGCACAGGTCCGGCACAGTGCCGCCGTCGGAACCGCGCGCAACCGGTCGTCAGATATGGTTTCCCCGCATTTCGCGCAGGTGCCATACGTTCCGGCCTCAATCCGCTCCAACGCTGCATCAATCCGGCGCAGCTCTTCGAGGTCGGCATTTCCCAATGCTTCCAGCACCTCGTCACCTTGCCGTTCCGAGGCTCGGTCCTCCCAATCCTTTGGCATCGGATCGTCCAGCTTGTCTTCAATATCAGCCAGATCCCCCGTCAGCTCTGCGCGCCGCTTGAGAAGAAGGTCTTTGGTTTCAGTCAGGTCCATGACAGCTCTCCCTTGGTTCAGATGATTCTGACCCAGGGCGAAGGTTTGCGCGTTGATATCGGTCAAATTCAGGGGAGGGCGGCCAGAGGCATCAGGATAGGTGCTTTTGCCGCCCGGTCTTGATACGTGACTGCATCAGGGCCTGACGTAGGCATATCCCTGTTCTTGCAGTTCGACGAGGCGTACCACGCCTGACGGGGTCATGACGGCTTCATCCAACAAAGTGATCTCTGATCCGGCTTTTTCGCTCATCTTGCGATGGGTGTTGCCACAGGCCGAAAAGGTCAGGTTATCCAGCTCCAAAGACATGGTCGAGATGCGGTCTTCGACCGGGCTCTTGCCGGGGATCAGCATATGAAGGCCCGGTCCATAAGCGACCATCTCGATCACCACCTCGTCGCCTTGCGACGCATAGTAATTCGCCATGTTCTGCGCATTGTTCAACGCCATGTTCATGACCTGCGGGTCGTTCTGGTTGACGTGAATGGCCACGTGATGCGTCAGCCCTTCGGCCTGTGCGCCTGCCGCCATTGTCAGCGACACTGCGGCAGCCGTGATCAGATATTTCATAGTGGTTCCTCCCTTATGTTGGAGGAGCGTATCACGGGTGCAAGGTTTTACATGTGATTTTTGTTGTGGGGTCGAGTCGGCGGAAAACTGCGCGTGCCCAACTTTTGGAATGCAAAAGTTAGCATAATGCACAGGCCATGTATCTGCTGCCTTTCGCAGTTTTGCGGTTTGGGCAAGTGGCGCTGTTTGTAAGCTAGTTTTCCAAAGGTCGTTTGGCCCGGATTGCCTGCTTGGTAGGTGAAAACCTGCACTTTTCATCTTGGTTTGAGCAGGTTTGGAGCAAGCTGGAACATCTTTTTTCTGTGTCAGTCAAATTGCTTAACTGCGCTGTAAAAACGAGAGAAACAAAAACACTTGATGGAATGCCGGAATCGGCACAAAATTTCTTCATTATTTTATTTGTCTATTTCATTTCGGAGAGATTTGATGACCTACACAATCAATGTTGTTCGTAAAAACGGTCAGGGTACGCTGACCTTCAAGAGTGGCTCCGTAAACATTTCGGAAACCTGCTGGTGGGATCAAGAGGTGGTAATCGACGCGGGCTCGTACACCGGTTATGCGACGCGCATGGCCAACAAAACCGATGGGACGGATGGGGGCAATCGAGAGGCAATTTGGCTCGGACTTAAGGTGCCGTACAACGGTGATGGAAGCACAGCGAATGGGTTTTTCATTCATAAGGGCACAAGCGCGTCATGGTCCGATGGCTGTATCGTTATGCCCGGAGCCAAAGTTTATCAGATGTGGTCCGAGATTACGCCAAAAGAAAGCGGGAACATCACGGTTACCATTTCAGATGAAGAAGTGAGCCGTGGCCGGCCACAGGATTGGGACTGCACTCTCCAGATGCATTCGCTATGGGGTGGGATGCCGGAATTCTGATGTTACTCAAATCATCATTCGCAGCGCTAACTGGCTCAGTTCTGGCTTGCACTGTGGCCTTTGCTCAAGAGAACCTTCCACCCCCAGATACGCTGGACGCGGTTGAGATCGTTGAACTCATGCTTGGTCGGACACCATCCAGACATGCAACGCCGCTTGCGGCAATGCATGGACGTGCCGAGCTTTATGTGTCCTACAAGGACCGTGCATGGAACAATGACGCGGGGGCTATAAGCGTTTGGCTATTGTTGGGAGATATCGCTGTCCGCAGTAATGACGCGTCATTAACGCAATCCTACACTGCCGACATCCTTCCGGTTTATCTCAGACACACCGAAACGTTTCTTGAGGCACTCAATGGTGCACCTTGGCTTGCCCCATCTACCTGCGAATTGCTTGCTGGTCATTTTGGATCAGAGGACCGCACCAAAGACAATCTTGCGACGTTTTTAGACGCCGAAGCGCAGCGTTTCCAAGATGTATTGCCGAAACCTGTCGCGGCCGACTGCATCGCCGAGCTTACGCAGGTAGAATAAAGGCCCGGCTTAGCCGCCGGGCCTTACAAGTGCCGGTCATGTATCCCGAAGGCGGTAGATTTTTACCTACCCATCCATCTTCAGCGCCGAGATGAACGCTTCCTGTGGGATGTCGACCTTGCCAAACTGGCGCATCTTCTTTTTACCGGCCTTCTGCTTTTCCAAAAGCTTCTTCTTGCGGGTGGCGTCGCCGCCATAGCATTTGGCGGTCACGTCTTTGCGCAGGGCGGCCAGTGTTTCGCGGGCGATCACCTTGCCGCCGATGGCGGCTTGGATCGGGATCTTGAACATGTGGCGCGGGATCAGGTCTTTGAGCTTTTCGCACATGGCGCGGCCACGGGTTTCGGCGCGGTCGCGGTGCACCATGGTAGAGAGCGCATCGACAGGTTCGTCATTCACAAGGATCTGCATCTTCACAAGGTTGTCCTCGCGATAGCCGATCATCTGGTAGTCGAACGACGCGTAACCCTTGGTGACCGACTTTAGGCGGTCGTAGAAATCGAACACAACCTCGTTCAGCGGCAGGTCATAGACCACCATTGCGCGGTTTCCGACATAGGTCAGGTCAATCTGTTCACCGCGGCGGTCCTGACACAGCTTGAGAACATCGCCCAGGTATTCATCTGGCACAAGAATCGACGCCTTGATGCGTGGCTCTTCGATATGGTCGATGGTTGATGGGTCGGGCATGTCTGCCGGATTGTGCAATTCGAGCATTTCGCCGTCGCGGGTGTAGACGTGATAGATCACCGACGGGGCCGTGGTGATCAGGTCAATGTCATATTCGCGCTCAAGGCGGTCGCGGATCACCTCAAGGTGCAACAAACCGAGGAAACCGCAACGGAAGCCAAAACCCAATGCGGCAGAGGTTTCCATCTCGGACGTAAAAGAAGCGTCGTTCAGCGCAAGCTTTTCAATCGCGCCGCGCATGTCCTCAAAATCGTTGGCATCGACAGGGAACAAGCCGCAGAACACCACCGGAATCGACGGCTTAAAGCCGGGCAGGGGCGTGTCGACGCCCTTCTTCTCGGTTGTGATTGTGTCACCCACACGGGTGTCGCTCACCTGTTTGATCTGCGCGGTGATGTAGCCGATCTCACCGGGCCCAAGCTCGTCCACAGCTTGCATGGCGGGGCGATAGACACCAATTCGGTCGATGTCATAGGTCCCACCGGTTTTCATCATCTTGACCCGCTGGCCCTTTTTCAGAACCCCGTCGATGACGCGCACAATCACAACGACGCCGAGGTAGGGGTCGTATTTACTATCCACCAGCATCGCCTTGAGTGGCGCGTCGGCCTTGCCCTCATGCGGCGGCGGCAGACGTTTGACGATGGCTTCGAGCACGGCGGGAATGCCGATGCCTGTTTTCGCCGAGATTTCCAGAGCGTCGGAGGCATCAATCCCGATCACGTCTTCGATCTGTTCCTTCACGCGCTCCGGCTCGGAGGCGGGCAGGTCGATCTTGTTTAGGACCGGGACAATTTCGTGGTCGGCGTCAATCGCGGTATAAACGTTGGCCAGCGTCTGAGCTTCCACGCCTTGGGTCGCGTCCACAACCAGCAACGACCCTTCGACCGCGCGCATCGACCGTGACACCTCGTAGGCGAAATCCACGTGTCCGGGCGTGTCGATTAGGTTGAGGATATAGACCTCGCCATCCTCGGCCTTGTATTCGATCCGAACCGTGTTGGCCTTGATCGTGATGCCGCGTTCCCGCTCGATGTCCATCGAGTCAAGAAGCTGTTCCTTCATCTCCCGTTCCGTCACGGTATTAGTGGACTGGATCAGCCGGTCGGCCAGGGTGGATTTCCCGTGGTCGATATGGGCTACGATGGAGAAATTACGGATGTGCGAAAGCTCTGTCATGTGCCGGATATGATGCGGTTTTGGGGTCTGGTCAAGGTGGCGCGACTGCTCTGCGACGATTGACAAAAGGTGATTTGAAAACAGATTCCATTTCGGGCATTCTTACCACAGGCACTGAACCGCCAAATCGGGCGCAAGACCCAGGGCGCGGATCATTCAAGAGAGAGCAGGCAGCATGAAACTCTTGGCAGCATTATTGGTCACGGCATTGGTCGCAGGATGCGGCGGAAACCGATTTGATCGTGGCGACAGCGGCACCGTCACCCGTTTCTCGACCGGACCGATCAGCCGGGCGTGTTTGTCGTCGGACCGTAAGGCACGCAATTCGAGACTGTGCGGATGTATTCAGACAGTGGCGAACCGATCCTTATCCAGCGCCGATCAGCGCAAGGCGTCACGTTTCTTTGGCGACCCGCAGCGCGCGCATGATACATGGATGTCGCAGTCAGCGTCGGATGATGCGTTTTGGGAGCGGTACAAGGTCTTTGCCGCGCGGTCCGCAAATTCCTGTCGCGGTTATTGATCCAGGTCGAGAAACGCCCGCACGGAGGCTTCAAATTCTCGCGGCTTTTCAGCATGGAGCCAATGGCCTGCCCCCGGGATTTTGGCGAACCGCGCCTTAGGGAACAGCCCTTTAATTTTTGGCCGATACTCTTGCGTGACATAGTCCGATTGCGCCCCTGACAGAAATAGCGTCGGTTTGTCAAAGCTGCCCTCCAAGTCTGGAAACCCAAGGATCTTGGGCATCTCGGCGGCCAGCGCATCAAGGTTCAGTTTCCAGCGTTTGCCTTTCACATCAAGCGATTGCGTAAAGAACGCCTGCAAGGTCGGGTCGTCCACATGCGCGGCCAGTTGGGCTGACGCATCGGATCGTTTTTCAATGGCTGAAAGATCGACCGCCCGCATCGCTTCGATGAACTGGATTTGCGAATGTGTATATGCGACGGGCGCGATATCAGCGACAATCAGACGATTGACCAACTCTGGCCGGGTCAGTGCCAGCACCATCGCCGCCTTTCCGCCCATGGAATGACCGACCACATCCATCAGGCCGCCGTGCGCCTCTATCACTTGGGCAAGATCAGCCGCCATATCGGGGTAGCTGTGGTCGTCGGACCAAAAGCTGTCACCGTGATTGCGTAGGTCAACAGTGGCTACTGCCCCGCGATCGGATAAACGTTTCGCGATCACACTCCAATTCCGTCCGGACCCATAAAGCCCATGAACGATCAGCAAAGGCGTTGACGGGCCCTGCGAGTCTGTAAACAGCGTATTCAGCATGGGTGCTGCATACTGCGCCCTTACAGCCTTGAGCAAGAGGGCGGTGCGCTTTATGCCTCTGGCATGGAACATGTCGATATGATCAAGGAAGAAGCCGACACGCTGCGGACACTTTTGGCAAAAAGGCTGGGGCTCAAGCGTGGGTCGCTATCGCGTCGCGTCGCCAAGGCCGGGCGTCGACTGCCGACAGCCGTGCGCAATGACATCGCCGTTGTTGCTGAAGCCGAAAACCTGGCGCGCCATCCAAAGCTTGCCATCCGCCTTGATCCAACCGCTACAAAAGGCGCCTACGACCGTGCGGTGGCCCATCTAAAGGCGATTGATGTTGCGGATCGCCGCAAGGGGTTTGCCCTTTCAATCTTGGGTAGTGTTGCGTTCAACATTCTGGCCGTGATCTTTTTGTTGATTGTAGTTCTACGGTGGCGTGGGCTGGCCTGACGCCGTTGACCCAGACACTCGACACCCTACGTGGCGGGGTCATGGAAAAAGCACTTATCATTGGATCAAGCGGCGGCATTGGCATGGCGCTGACACAGGCATTGACTGCGCGCGGCGTCGCCGTGACGGGTCTTTCGCGCAGCGGCAACGGGCTGGATGTGACGGACGAAGCCAGCGTTGAAAAAGCGCTTGGCACGTTGGACGGCCCTTTCGATCTCATCTTTGTTGCGACTGGCGCGTTAGAGATCAAAGGTGCCGAACCTGAGAAAACTCTGCGCCATGTGACGGCAAATGCAATGATCGACCAGTTCAAGCTGAACACAGTTGGCCCATCATTGTTGCTGAAACACGCTCTGCGTCTCTTGCCGCGCAAGGGCAGGTCGGTCTTTGCGGCCCTGTCGGCGCGTGTCGGGTCGATTGGTGATAACAATCTGGGAGGCTGGTACAGCTATCGCACTTCAAAGGCGGCGCTAAACCAGATGCTGCACGGTGCGGCGATTGAACTGGGCCGCACGCATAAAGACCTGATCTGTGTCGCGCTGCACCCGGGCACCGTTGAAACCGCCTTTACTGAAAAATATGCTGCCAACCATCCGACCGTGCCCGCACCAGAAGCGGCGGACAATTTGCTGTCGGTTCTTGATGGTTTGACGCCAGACGACACGGGCCGGTTCTTCGATTGGCAGGGTAAAGAGGTGCCATGGTGAGCCGTCTTGTTCTCGTCCTTGGGGATCAGCTGACTGACAGCTTGTCAGCGCTGGAGCAGGCGGACAAATCGTCTGACGTTGTGGTCATGGCCGAAGTCGCTGAAGAAGCCACCTACGTCCAGCACCACCCCAAAAAGATCGCCTTTATCTTTGCCGCGATGCGCAAGTTCGCCGCCCGGCTCAAGGATAATGGATGGGACGTTCGCTACACTCAGCTTGACGATACCGACAACGCAGGCTCGATCCCCGGCGAATTGTTGCGCCGGGCCGACGAAACCGGCGCATCCGAGGTGATCGCGACCCAACCTGGTGAATGGCGGTTGATTGAGGCGCTCGAAGACATGCCGCTCAAGCTGAGCATGAAACCAGACACCCGCTTTATCAGCACGCAAGACGAATTCGACGCATGGGCCGAAGGCCGCACAGCGCTGCGGATGGAGTATTTCTACCGCGACATGCGGCGCAAGACAGGGCTTTTGATGGATGGGGACGACCCTGAGGGTGGCAAGTGGAATTACGATGCCGACAACCGCAAACCCGCCCCGGACGATGTGGCCTTTTCCGGCCCGATGCAGTTCACGCCTGACGACACAGTGACCGACGTGCTTGATCTGGTCGAGTCGCGGTTCGGCAATTCATTTGGATCGCTGCGCCCCTTTTGGTTCGCCACCGACCGCAAACAGGCGCGGCGCGCTTTGACGCATTTCATCACTTACGCGCTGCCCCGCTTTGGCGATTTTCAAGACGCAATGTTGAACGACAACCGCTTCCTCTATCACGCAATGATCTCGCCTTACCTCAATGTCGGGTTGCTCGACCCGATAGAGGTGTGCCGTGCAGCCGAGGACGCTTACAAAGACGGGCACGCGCCGCTGAACGCAGTCGAAGGTTTTATCCGGCAGATCATCGGCTGGCGAGAATACGTGCGTGGCATCTATTTCCGCGAAGGCCCGGATTATCCGAGCCGTAATGCGCTGAACCACCAGCGCAAGCTCCCTGATTTTTACTGGACGGGTGACACCGACATGAACTGCCTGTCCAAGTCCATCACGCAGACGGCGGACGAGGCCTATGCCCACCACATTCAGCGATTGATGGTCACCGGCAATTTCGCGCTTCTGGCGGGGATTAACCCGCACGAGGTGCATGAATGGTATCTGCGCGTTTATATCGACGCGTTTGAATGGGTCGAAGCGCCCAATGTCGTCGGAATGAGCCAATTTGCGGATGGCGGGATCATCGCGTCCAAGCCCTATGTATCGTCGGGTGCATATATCAATCGGATGTCGGATTACTGCAAATCCTGCCGCTACAAGGTTCAGGACAAGACCGGCAAAGATGCCTGTCCGTTCAATGTGCTTTATTGGCATTTTCTGGATCGGCATGCCGAAAGGTTCAGCGGAAACAACCGCATGAACCAGATCTACGCCAATTGGAAGCGGATGGACGAGGATCGAAAGCAGACCATCCTGTCCGAGGCCGAAGCATTTCTCGACGGGTTGAGTTAGCGTTTTGTGTCACCACACCCGGTTTTGGTTCGCCCGACGCGTGCCATGTCGGTGCGGCCCGACATCACGAGGCATGAACGCCTCGTTTATCCGTATTGCGCAACCGGCGTTCCGGCGATCGCGGCCATGTTCAGCAAGCCGCGCGCGGTGATTCCGGATGTTACCACATGCGCCCGGTTACCCATGCCCATGAGGATCGGCCCCACCTCAAGACCACCAGCCCGCATCTTGAGAATGTTGCGCACCGCCGAGGCCGCATCGGCATGTCCAAAGATCAGAACATTGGCAACACCCTGCATCCGGTTGCCCGGTAAAAGACGCTCGCGCAACTCCGGATCAAGGGCCGCATCCACATTCATCTCGCCTTCATAACAGAATTCGCGAGGCTCTGAATCCAGCACTGCAATCGCGTCACGCAACCGTTTGCCGGATCCTTCGTCCTGATTGCCGAACTGCGATTGCGAACAGAACGCGATGTTCGGCGTCAGTCCAAAGCGGCGCACATGGCGCGCGGCACCAATGGCTGTCTGGGCCAATTCTTCGGGTGTCGGCAGAGACCTCACATGGGTGTCGGCAATGAACAATGGCCCGTCTTCAAGAATCATCATGCTCAGTGCGCCATGCGGCGAATGCTCAGCTGTGCCCAAGACTTGCGTGACGTAGTTCAGATGCCAGCGAAATTCGCCAAATGTGCCGCAGATCAGGCTGTCGGCTTCGTCGCGATGCACCATAACGGCGCCGATGGCAGTGGTGTTGGTGCGCATGATTGCTCGGGCCAGATCGGGCGTCACACCGCGCCGCGCCATGATTTTGTGGTAGGTCTCCCAATAATCGCGGTAGCGCGGGTCGTTTTCGGGGTTCACCAATGTGAAGTCCCGGTCAGGTCGGATCTCAAGCCCCAGTCGTTCGCAGCGCGACGCGATCACGTCGGGACGGCCAATCAGGATTGGGGTTTCGGTGGTTTCCTCCAGTATCGCCTGTGCCGCCCGCAGCACTCGTTCGTCCTCGCCCTCGGCAAAGACGATCCGCCGCGCGCCTGTGGCTGCCGCATCGAACACCGGACGCATCAAGAGCGCGGATTTGTAGACGCTGGCATCCAGTTTGGCTTTGTAGGCGGCAAGGTCTTCGACCGGGCGCACTGCCACGCCGGACTCCATCGCTGCTTTGGCAACCGCCGTCGATACGACACCGGACAGGCGTGGATCAAACGGTTTGGGGATCAGGTAATCTGCTCCAAAGGTCAGTTGTTCACCTCGGTAGGCGGCGGCTGCCTCGGCGCTGGTGGTGGCGCGTGCCAGCTTGGCAATGCCTTCAACACAGGCCACCTGCATCGCGTCGTTGATCTCGGTCGCTCCGACATCCAATGCGCCCCGGAAAATGAATGGGAAACACAACACGTTATTGACCTGATTGGGAAAGTCGCTGCGCCCAGTGGCCATGATCGCATTCGGCGCAACCTCGCGCACCTCGTCGGGTAGGATTTCCGGCGTCGGATTGGCCAGCGCAAAGATGATGGGCCGATCCGACATTTTGGCGACCATCTCAGGCGTGAGCACCTTCGGTCCGCTCAGTCCCAGAAACAGATCCGCACCTTCGATCACATCATCCAAGGTGCGCAGGTCGCTTTTCTGCGCATACGCCGCCTTTTGCGGGTTCATGTCTTCGGCCCGACCTTCGTAGACCAGCCCGTGAATGTCACAAAGCCAGATGTTTTCGCGCTTCACGCCCAGCTTGAGAAGCATGTTCAAACAGGCGATGCCCGCAGCACCGCCGCCGGTGGATACGATTTTGATGTCCTCAAACGCTTTGTCCGCGACATGAAGCGCGTTCGTCGCAGCGGCACCGACCACAATCGCGGTGCCGTGCTGATCGTCGTGGAACACCGGAATGTTCATCCGTTCTCGGCACAGTTTTTCGACAATGAAACAATCAGGCGCCTTGATGTCCTCAAGGTTTATCGCACCAAAGGTCGGTTCAAGCGCGCAAACAATATCTGCAAGCTTTTCGGGGTCGCTTTCGTTCACTTCAATGTCGAAGCAATCGATATTGGCGAATTTCTTGAACAGAACCGCCTTGCCCTCCATGACTGGTTTTGACGCAAGGGCTCCGATGTTGCCCAAACCCAGAACCGCAGTGCCATTCGAGACAACGGCCACAAGGTTGCCCTTGGCAGTGTAGCGCGCGGCATTGGTCGGGTCGGCCTTGATCTCAAGGCAGGCTTCGGCGACCCCCGGGCTGTAGGCGCGGGCCAAGTCGCGGCCATTCGCCAAAGGCTTGGTGGCGCGGATTTCAAGTTTTCCGGGCTTTGGATGCTCGTGGTAGAACAGCGCTGCCTGACGCAGCGATTCATTGGTGTTATCTGACATGAAATTGCCCCGCTCAATTTGGTTTAGGGCTAAACCAAATTGCAGCGGAGGGAAAGAGCAAGCGGTGTTGTGTCTTTCGCGAAGCTTAGTTCAGATATTCCTGAAGATGCGCGATCCGTCGTTCGGCTTGCCTTCGTGTCAGGCTGCCATCAAATGGCTCATCTGCACGCTGTGTCAGTTCGCGCAGCTTGACGGCTTGTGGTTCGGTCATCTGTTCTTTGGGGTCAGGGCCCAATCCAAGCGATGGATCAAGCGCGAGACTGTTTTGCATCGGCATAGCTAGCTCCTTTGATTGGAGGAAAACGCGAACGCAGCGTTTCCAGTTCCGCCAGCCCTTGCAATCGGTGACGCAGCCTCGCAATCATAAGGGTCACACAAAAGAGGGGCAGGGCAACAATGGATCTCAAGACTGCGGCACAAGCCGTTCGTAAAAACGCATATGCGCCCTATTCCAGATTTAAAGTCGGCGCAGCGCTGCTGGCCGAGGATGGCACGGTCTATGTAGGCTGCAACGTCGAAAACGTGGCCTATCCCGAAGGCACCTGTGCCGAAGCCGGCGCCATTGCAGCTATGGTTGCATCCGGTGTGCAAAAGATCGTCGAGGCGTATGTCATTGCCGACAGCCCTGACCCTGTGCCGCCTTGTGGGGGGTGTCGCCAGAAACTGTCTGAATTTGCTGCGCGCGATGTGTCCGTGACGCTGGCCACTACCGACGGTGTGGAGTTTCGCACAACAGTTGGTGATTTGCTGCCCGGCGCCTTCGACGCTGGTCACATGGACAAAAGCTGATGGATGCACGCGCCATCATCGCGACCCTGCGCAAAGGCAACACACCAGAGGCCGACGCGCTTGGGTGGTTTGCCCAGGGTCTGGCTGACGGATCGGTTACTGATGCCCAAGCCGGAGCGTTTGCGATGGGTGTTTGCCTGAACGGACTAGGCGATGCGGGCCGTGCCGCGCTCACCGCAGCGATGCGCGACAGTGGCAAAGTTTTGCGCTGGAATATGGATGCGCCGGTTTTGGACAAACACTCAACCGGCGGCGTTGGCGATTGCGTCAGCCTGATTCTTGCACCAGCGCTTGCCGCGTGTGGCGTTTACGTTCCGATGATCTCGGGCCGGGGTCTGGGTCATACCGGCGGTACGCTGGATAAGCTTGAATCCATTCCAGGTTTCCGCACAACGCTGACCGAAGATCAGTTTCGCCAAGTCGTGTCCAAGGTTGGTTGCGCTATTGTCAGTGCCAGCGCAGATATCGCGCCTGCCGACAAACGGCTCTATGCGATCCGTGATGTCACAGCGACGGTGGAAAGCCTCGACCTCATTACAGCCTCGATCCTTTCCAAGAAACTTGCCGCAGGGCTTGAAGGCTTGGTGCTCGACGTCAAGTGCGGCTCTGGTGCATTCATGAAATCGGCAGACGATGCACGTGCCTTGGCCCGCGCTTTGGTCGATACCGCCAATGCCACCGGGTGCCCCACCTCGGCGCTGATCACCGACATGTCGCAACCCTTGGCACCCAGCCTTGGCAACGCGCTCGAAGTGATCGACGTGATGCGCGTTCTGACCGGTCAAAGCAGTGGGCGCTTGCTGGACCTCACCATTGCCTTGGGCGGTGCGCTGCTGGACCAAGCCGGGTTCAAAAATGGAACGGACCAGATCAGCAACGCCATCAGCACGGGCACAGCGGCAGAGAAATTCGGCGCGATGGTCTGCGCGATGGGCGGCCCAGTGCACTTTATCGAAGGCTGGGCGCGCTTCCTGCCCGAGGCCCCGGTGATCCGCGAAGTCACTGCGCCCGCATCAGGCACTGTTGCCGCCATTGATGGCGAGGCGTTGGGCCTCACAGTGGTGGCGCTGGGCGGGGGGCGGCAGGTCGAAACGGATATGGTCGATCCTGCCGTTGGCCTGAGCGATGTAGTGTCGATCGGGGATCGCGTTACCAAAGGCCACCCCTTGGCTCGCATCCATGCCGCCCGCGAGGGGCAGGCAGATGCGGCGGAAAACGCGATACGTGCCGCGATCACATTGGTTGATGGCCCGGCCCCTGTGCCCAACCTGGTTTTGGAGCACATAACATGAGCCGTGCGTTTCTGGTCGTTATGGATTCCGTCGGCATTGGTGGAGCACCCGACGCAGATCAGTTCTTTAACGGCGGAACACCTGACACCGGGGCCAACACTTTGCTGCACATCGCGACAGCCTGTGCTGACGGCAAAGCCGAAAAGGGCCGCACCGGCTCCTTGAGACTTCCGACGCTTAACGCGCTTGGCCTTGGGCAAGCGGTCGCGCTGGCCAGTGAACAAGCGCCCGTCGGCCTGAACACCAATCCAACAGGGCGCTGGGGGGCTGGGACCGAACTTTCCAAAGGCAAAGACACACCGTCTGGCCATTGGGAATTGGCGGGCCTACCCGTTCCGTGGGATTGGACGTATTTACCCGATACCGTGCCGTCCTTTCCCGAGGACATCACCAGGCGCATCTGTGATCTAGCCGGCACCAAGGGCATCCTTGGCAACTGCCACAGCAACGGTGTCAAGGTGATCGACACCTTCGGCGCCGAACACCTGCGCACGGGCCAACCCATCTGCTACACATCCGCCGACAGCGTTCTTCAGATCGCCGCGCATGAAGAGGCGTTTGGCCTCGAGCGACTGCTAAAGCTCTGCGCAGACCTCGCGCCGATGTGTCACGCGCGCAAGATCGGTCGCGTGATCGCGCGGCCTTTCGTTGGGCAGCAGGGCAACTTCGAACGCACGACCAATCGGCACGACTATGCCATCGCACCGCCCGAGTCTGTGCTCACCAATTGGGTGCAGGACGCTGGGCAAAAAGTGATCGGCATTGGCAAAATTGGGGACATCTTCTCGATGGCGGGCATCGACCAGGTGCACAAAGGCGCCGACGTCAAACTGATGGAATACCTCGCGCATCAAATCGATACCGCCCCAGATGGTTCTCTGATCTTCGCCAATTTCGTCGAATTCGACAGCAAGTATGGCCATCGCCGCGATGTATCGGGCTATGCCCGTGCGCTTGAATGGTTCGACGCCGAACTCGCCAAGCTACTGCCAAAGCTGAAACCCGATGACCTGTTGCTCATCACGGCGGATCATGGCAACGACCCGACGTGGGTCGGCACAGACCACACCCGCGAACGCGTCCCGATTCTGATCGCGGGTGCTGGAACGGGTGAAATCGGGCATGTCGGGTTCGTCGATGTGGCCGCAAGCATCGCCGCGCATTTGGGTGTAACGGCAAGAGGATCAGGGCGGAGTTTCTTGTGATGGATGAAGAAGAACGCGACCGCCGGAGCCGTCCCATGGACGAAGAACAGCTTGACCGCATTATGCGTCTGCCCAAAGTCGAACTGCATCTGCACCATGAAGGTGCGGCACCGCCGTCATTCATCAAAGGGCTGGCAAAAGAAAAATCCGTCAATCTGGACGGTGTCTTCAAACCCGATGGCAGTTATGCCTTCCGCGATTTCGTGCATTTCCTGAGCGTCTATGAAGCCGCCACAAGCGTTTTGAAAACGCCAGAAGATTACGCCCGCCTGACCAAAGCTGTGCTTGAAGAAAGTGCTGCAAATGACGTGATCTACTCTGAAACGTTTCTGTCACCTGATTTCTGTGGGGGCAGCGATGTGGGCGCATGGCGCGAATACGTTCATGCGATCCAAGACGCCGCAGACGATGCAGAGCGGGATCACGGCATCATCCTGCGCGGCATCGTCACCTGTATCCGCCATTTCGGTCCGGAAAAGGCCAAGGCCTCGGCGCTGTGTGCGGCTGAAACGGCAGGGGACTGGATCGTCGGCTTCGGCATCGCGGGTGACGAGATGAAGGGCAAACCCAAGGACTTTGCCTACGGCTTTGACATGGCACGCGAAGCCGGGTTGCGGCTGACTGCCCATGCAGGCGAATGGGGTGGCGCGCAATCGGTGCGCGATGCGGTGGACGACCTCAAAGTCGAACGCATCGGGCACGGCGTCCACGCAATCAATGATTTGGCTCTTGTGGACAAACTTGTGGAAAACGAGATTACTCTCGAAGTTTGCCCGGGTTCCAACGTGAACCTTGACGTCTACCCAAGCCTCGATCTGCATCCCATTGAAAAACTGCGTCAACGCGGTGTGAAGGTCACGGTGTCGACTGACGACCCGCCTTTTTTCCACACCACGATGCGCGACGAATACATCAACCTTGCCCGCACGTTCCGCTGGGACGAGGATGTATTTGCCGACTTAAACGACACCGCCGCCCGCGCGGCCTTCTGCGACGAGGACACGCGCAAGCGCGTCCTGAAACGACTGGAGCGCACATGACCGATCACCTGACCATCGTTGACCACCCGCTTGTTCAGCACAAACTGAGCCTGATGCGAGAGAAAGACACCTCGACCAAGTCGTTCCGTCAATTGCTACGTGAAATCAGTCACTTGCTGGCGTACGAGGTGACGCGCAACCTGCCGCTGACCACCAAAACGATCGAAACACCGATGTGTGAAATGGACGCCCCGGTGATCGACGGCAAAAAACTTGCCCTGATTTCGATCCTGCGCGCGGGGAACGGCCTGCTGGACGGCATCCTTGAACTGATTCCCGCAGCACGGGTTGGCTTCGTCGGTCTCTACCGTGACGAAGAAACGCTCAAGCCGGTGCAGTATTACTTCAAAGTCCCCACGCAACTCGATGAACGCGTGACGATTGTCGTCGATCCGATGCTCGCCACAGGCAACAGCTCTGCCGCCGCGATTGATCTGGTCAAAGACGCTGGCGCAAAGAATATTATCTTCCTCTGCCTGCTCGCTGCCCCCGAAGGCGTCGCCCGCATGAAAGAAGCCCATCCCGACGTACCTATCGTCACCGCCGCTTTGGATGAACGTCTGAACGAGAACGGATATATCGTGCCGGGTCTTGGCGATGCCGGCGACCGGATGTTCGGGACGAAATAGACCTTTACACTCAAAGGGCTGACAGGCAGTCTTTGGACCACATCTGTGGGGACAGAGACATGACCGAATATACATTCAAGACCGTGACCGCTGTGGTCGCGGTGATTGTTTCATCAGTATGCGCTTCGGCGCAGGGGTTGCAGGTCAGCCCACCGGCGGAGTTTCCGCCGTCCAGTTATACCGCCACGCAATATGTCGATAGCCGTGGCTGCGTCTATGTGCGGGCCGGTGTCGATGGGGCCGTTAACTGGGTGCCGCGTGTGTCGCGTGACCGCACTCCGATCTGCGGCCAGCAACCCAGTCTTGCCCGCCCCGAGCCCACCATCACCGTAGCCGAGGCCGCACCGGTGATCATCACACCGCAGCGTGTCGTGCCATCAGTGCCGAACCGGACGGTGCAGGCCCGGAAAATCAGCAAGACCCAAGCTGCCCCACAACGCCGGGTCTACGAGGAGCGCATCGTCCCCAAACATGTCTATGATGCGCAAGGCAATACGCTTGCTGCTGTTCCCAAAGGCTACAAACCTGCTTGGGAGGATGACCGCCTGAACCCGCATCGCGCCCACATGACCCGTCAGGGCTACCGCGCGACCCAGCAAATCTGGAGCAACACTGTGCCGCGCAAGCTGCTGAGCGGGGGGCAAAAGATCAAAGAACCGGTGATCGTTGGGCGTGGCAAAGGCCTTGGCCACTGATCACTCGCCGCAGATGCCTTGCAAGCGCAACCAGTCGGCATCGCTTAGAACCGGGCGCGCGTCTCGGCCAGACATCGGATCGGCTTCGATCAATGGCAGGGTGGTTTCCCCGGTAATATCGACCGCATAGGCGTAAGGCGTCGTGCGCAATTCTGCCATTTCGAACCCCGCGATGATCACATCGTTCGACAGGTCGCCCGGTGTCTGCGCCAACAGGTATTCGCTGTACCGATCTAAATCGGCGTCGGCCATCTCGCCAGTGGTCAACAGTCGAAGGCTCGACCATAGGCCGGTCTGGATCAGCATTTCCTCAAGCGGATCCTGCGACAGCGCCCGCAACCGTTCCGTCAGGACATAGCCAGCGGTCACATCCGGCTCTTCGGGATCTTCGATCAGGGACCGGTTCAGCAAAATGCGCCCACCGGGCAGATGTGCCGTTGTCGTCACGCCGCCGGGAAGCACAACAAGCGCGCCCCTTTGCGCCGGACCCAAGACCCGCGAGGCCAAGCGCCGCAGCGGTTCGCGCGCGTCACGTGTCATGCAGGCCTGACCAGAAATTCGCGTGATCCGGGCAAGCAGGGCGTCCCCGATCTCGACACGTTTAACCGACGGCACCACCTGCACGGTGTGCCGCAGCAACGCGTCCGGCAACCAGAACACGATCCCGCCGATGACGGACGCCGCGATCAGCCCGGTGATCCAGAATCGCAGTTTGCCGGGTTTCGGGCGCGACTTGTCGATGGCCGAACGGATGCGTTCGATGGCTTCGACCATCTGCGCACTTTCGTCCCCAAATTCGAGCGTTTCGCCCGGGTCGCCGTCCGGATGATAAATCGCGGGCCGTTGGCCCTTGTTGGCGCGGGCCACAGCCGCAATCGACCAATGCGCCAGCACGTTTTCGCGCAAATCAAGGATCGTCACCGAGGCATCGCCCAAGGATACGATCACATCCTTACGCTGGTCGGCGGGCGTTGCACGCCAGACACCTTCGGCCTCGAGCCGTTGAAATTCCTTCAGCGCGGTCATTCGGGCTGCTCTGCCTCGTTGATTAGACGCAAGAGTACACCCGCACGGCGTTTCGCGCAATGCGGGACAAGGGGGGGATGCAGTGTCTTAAGTGAGCTGGCGGTCGGGCTGGCCAGACTGCGACATCCTAGAGACCTTTTGCCCGTTCGCGCAGTTGGAATTTCTGGATCTTGCCAGTTGATGTCTTTGGCAGTTCTTCAAATACCACTGTCTTGGGTGTCTTAAACCCTGCCAACCGGGATCGGGCAAAGGCGATCAATTCTTCTTCAGTCACAGAATGATTGCCCTTCAACTCGACAAAGGCGCAAGGCACCTCGCCCCATTTGTCGTCCGGTTTGGCCACCACGGCGCACAGCATCACCGCGTCATGCGCCATTAAGCACCCTTCGACCTCGACGGATGAGATGTTTTCGCCACCTGAGATGATGATGTCCTTGGCCCGGTCGGCGATCTGCACATAGTTGTCGGGATGCATGACCGCGATATCGCCAGATCGGAAGTGGCCACCTTCAAATGCCTCTTCGGTGGCCTTTGCGTTCTTGAGATAACCTTTCATCACCGAATTGCCGCGGATGACAATCTCGCCCTGTGTTGTGCCATCACGTTGCACCGGAGTGCCGTCATCGCCGATAACGTCGATCTTTTCCATCATCGGGAACGCCACGCCTTGTCGCGCCTTGATCGCGGATTGCGCATCTTGGTCAAGCCCGTCCCAGTCCGCGCCGTTCCAGACGCATTCGGTGACATGGCCATAGGTTTCGGTGAGCCCGTAAACTTGCATCACGTGGAAGCCCAGGTCGCCAATTTTGGCCAGCGTCGCCGGGGCAGGGGGCGCGCCCGCGGTATAAACTTTTACCAGATGGTCAAAGTCCCGCCGTTCGCTTGGGTCCGAGTTGACGATCATGTTCAGAACAATGGGCGCGCCGCCGAAATGGCTGACACCTTCATCTGCAATCGCGTCATAGATCGCCTTTGCGCTGATGTCGCGGCAGCACACAATTGTGCCGCCGAGCATCGGCATCATCCACGTGTGGTTCCAACCATTGCAGTGAAACAACGGCACGATGGTCAGATACTTGGGCCGCAGCGACATTTCCCAGCTTACTGCCGTGCCCATTGTCATCAGGTATGCACCGCGATGGTGGTAGACCACGCCCTTGGGCCGTCCGGTGGTGCCAGAGGTGTAGTTGAGCGCGAGGCTTTCCCATTCGTCTTCGGGCATAAGCCATTGGAAATCCGGGTCAGCACCAGCCAGTACGTCTTCGTATTCTGGATAGTCGCTCGACGCATTCACGCCTTCATGCGGATCGGCCACTTCGATCACCTTGGGGGCCGGGCCCTCCATTTGTTCGATGGCTTCGGCCAGAACCGGCATGAACTGTGGGTCACACAGAACGACCTTTGCTTCGCCGTGGTCGAGGATATAGGCAATCGTGTCCACATCCAGCCGCGTGTTGATGGTGTTGAGCACCGCACCACAGGCTGGAACCCCGAAATGCGCCTCGGCCTGAGCGGGGATATTGGGCAAGACGGTCGCCACCACATCACCCGGTTTTACACCCATCGCCACCAAAGCAGAGGCCAGGCGGGTCACGCGGTCATGGTATTCGGCGTAGGTCTTTCGATGCGGCCCATGCACGACGGCAATCGTGTCGGGAAACACCTCTGCTGCGCGTTGTAAATGCGATAGGGGCGTCAACGGCACATAATTCGCCGCACGCCGTTCCAACCCGGTTTCATCCCGCATCCAACCCATGTCGTGACCTCCCCTGCGACAATCTGTACAGCGTGACATAGCGCAGGGATCGAACAGGGGAAAAGCCCAAACTTGCGTGATCTGCCGCAAACTGACAACTCTTGCGCATGATCATCTCACCCGCCCGGAAATTCATCTTTGTGCATATCCCCAAAACGGGTGGCACATCGCTGGCTTTGGCGCTTGAAGATCGGGCGCATCGGGATGACATTCTGATCGGAGACACACCCAAAGCGATCAAGCGCAAGGGCAGGTTGAAAAAGCTGACCGCGAAGGGACGGCTTTGGAAGCATAGCACTTTGGCAGACATCGACGGGGTGTTGAAACCAGATGCGCTGAACGACATGTTCGTCTTCACGCTGGTGCGCAACCCATGGGACCGGATAGTCAGCTATTACCACTGGCTGCGCGGGCAAAGCTTTGACCATCCTGCGGTCGCCTTGGCCAAGGCGGTTCCGTTTGAGGATTTCGTGCTGCACCCCGGTACCGGCGCCAGCCTGCGCGCTTCGCCCTATGCAAGCTATGTCACTGACGCCGCCGGGATCAATCGCGCAGCGGCCTATGTGCGGCTTGAAGCGTTGGAACAAGACCTGGCCCCGGTCTCAGCTCATCTTGGTTTTCGTCTGGAACTGCCCCACGCGAACGCGTCTGACAGGCCGCGCGACTATCGCACGGCCTATTCCGGCCAATCTGCGCGGGCTGTGGCAGAGATGTGTGAACACGACATCGCGCAGTTTGGGTATCGGTTTGATGCCTGATTTCTGGGCAAACCGCTTGGGTCTGCCCGTCAAGAAAGCACCAAATGCAGTATTGCTGCATTGCAGTAATACTGTTCAGCGTGAATCAAGACTTGGGGATTAAGCTTGATCCAACACCCGTCAGAGGTAGCCATCATTCATGGGAGGACACTTGAAAAAGGAGTTTTCCCATGTGTCTGACTGCCGAAGCCCTTGCTCTTTTCCTGAACATGATCGCAGTGCCCGAGATCACAACCGAGCCCGGACGTATCGTGGTTCACGCTGAAACCCGCGACGCACATTGGGTCGCCGTTGCAGACGAGTGGTGCACAATGGCCCCGCAGATTGACCGGATGGACCGATTTGCTGCCTTGGTAGCCGAATAAGTAGAATGCCGGGCTTCAGCCCGACATTCACAGTCACGCCGGGCAATTGCCCGGCCTACGCGATCACGCGGCCTTCGCGTCCGGCGCGAACCGTCCGTAAAAGCTCTGACCTTTTGCTGACATCTCGCGCAGCAATTCGGGGCAGGCAAAGCGGTCGCCAAATGTCTCGGTCAGCTCATCACAGCGAGCCGCTGCATATTCTGCGCCCAGCATGTCAAACCAGGACAGCGGGCCACCCGACCACGGCGCAAAGCCCCAGCCAAGGATCGCGCCAACATCGCCTTCGCGGATGTCCATCAGCACACCATCTTCCAACGCACGTACCGCTTCGAGCGATTGCACGAACAGCAACCGGTGCTGCACATCAATCAGATCGGGCTGGTCATCTGCCTCTGGGTACTGTGCTTTGACCACTTCGGACAGCCCTTGGCGCTTGCCCTTGTCGTCATAGTCGTAGAACCCGGCTTTCGATTTGCGGCCCAGACGCCCTTGCTCTTCCATCCAGAAAATCACTTCGTCCACCGCACCATCGGGATAGGCATCGCCCATCGCGGCCCGGGTGGCGCGGGCAATCTTTGCACCCAAATCAATCGAGGTTTCATCGACCAGCTGCAATGGACCCAGCGGCATGCCAACCATTTTGGCGGCGTTCTCGATCAATGCAGGGGACACGCCTTCTTTCACCATCCGAATACCTTCGTTGATATACGGAATGATGCAGCGGTTGGCGTAGAAGAACCGCGCGTCGTTCACCACGATCGGTGTCTTGCGGATCTGACGGACGAAATCCAATGCCTTGGCAACGGCACGATCGCCGGTTTTCTTACCTTTGATGATCTCGACCAACATCATCTTTTCGACCGGACTGAAGAAGTGGATGCCGACATACTGCTCGGGTCGCTTTGACGCTTTTGCTAAGTCGCTGATCGGCAGGGTCGACGTGTTGGTCGCAAAGATGCAGTCCTCGCCGATGACCTTTTCGACCTCGGCGGTTACGTCCGCCTTGATCATGGGGTCTTCGAACACCGCTTCAACGATTAGATCGCAACCAGTCAGATCATTATAATCTGTGGTTGCTGTGATCTGGGCCAGCATCGCGTCGGCCTTGTCCTGCGTGATCTTTTTGCGCGAAACGCCTTTGGCTGCGTATTCTGCGGAATAGGCTTTGCCCTTGTCCGCCGCTGCTTGATCGCGGTCGAGCAAGACAACCTCGATCCCTGCTTGCGCCGATACCAACGCAATGCCCGCGCCCATCATGCCAGCGCCCAACACGCCAACCTTTTTGACGCGCTGATCATCTACATCGTCTGGTCGAACAGCGCCTTTTTCCAGCGCACCTTTGTTGATGAACAGCGACCGGATCATCGCGGAAGACGATGGGTTCATCATCACGGACGTAAACCAACGTGCTTCGATCTTGAGGGCGGTGTCAAACGGCACCAATGCACCTTCATAGACCGCCGACAACAGCGCCTTGGCTGCCGGATAGACGCCTTTGGTTTTACCGTTGACCATTGCAGAGGCACCGACAAAGGTCATAAATCCTGCAGGGTGATAAGGTGCGCCTCCGGGCATTTTATAGCCCTTTGTTTCCCACGGCTTGACGATGTCCGCGTCGCCCGCACTCAGCACCCAGGCGCGCGCATCGGCCATAGGGTCTGCAGAGACCTCATCAATCAGCCCAGCCGCCTTGGCTTTCTTCGGATCAGACAGCTTGCCTTCCAGCAAGAAAGGTGACGCCGCCATCGCGCCCATCTTTCGCGCGACACGGGTTGTGCCACCAGCACCGGGGAAGATACCAACCATGATTTCCGGCAGACCGATCTTGGCCTTGGGGTTGTCCGCAGAAAACACGCGGTGACAGGCCAACGGAATCTCAAGACCAATACCAAGCGCCGTTCCCGGCAGCACCGCTGCAACAGGCTTGCCGCCCTTGTTGGTCTTTGCATCCATGCCCGCGCGTTCAATCTTGCGCAGCACACCGTGCATTTTCATGATCCCATCAAACACTGCCTCGGCACCGGCATCGCGCAGGGTGGCTAGCACGTTCAGGTCCATACCAGCGGCAAAATCCGCCTTGCCCGACGTGATGATGATGCCTTTCACCGCATCATCGGCCAGTGCGTCATCCACCAGATCATTTAGGGTCTGAAGACCTTCAAAGCTCAGCACGTTCATGGATTTCTCCGGAACGTCCCAAGTGATCGTGGCAACGCCTTCGGCGTCCTTGGTCAGTGTGAAATCGGTCATTCTAGCGTTTCCCTTTCGTGGGTCTTTCTGTCTGCACCTCAGCGTCGAAGTGTTTCGAGAACGCGGTGGGCTTCGGCCTGTGCGTCTGCAATATCGGGGCTGAGGCTCTCTAATTCCGTGTTCTTCATGACCGCCTGCAGCCAAACCCCTTTCCACTGGTCGTCGATTTTCATCAGAACCATGTGATTGAGATAAGGGCTGACCGCGACACCATCAGCACCAGTTGTGCTTGTCTCGTGACGGCCTGCAATCATGTCGTTGCGTCCGACAACAAAATCGGCCTCAAGACAGATGCGGGTATAGGTTTCGACCCCGTGTGACAGCAATTGGGTGCGGAAATCCGACATCACCATGTCCAGTTCCTCGGGCGAAGACATGACGATTTCCTTGTCACAGGTCGACATCATGTTCGGGATCGCGATATGGCGCATCATTTTGGGCAGATCCCCATCCATGAGCGCTTCCGAGACCGCGTCGAGGTTCTTTTGGTAGATCTTCATTGCGAGGCCGGACGTCATTTTGCACTCTCCTTGCAAAGGCAACCGGGGGACAGGGGCATTGCAAGCGACTTGGCCATGCCACGGCACATGAATGCCCCGCGAGGCGTCTGGATGCGGGCACCTTTGCCGGTCACATCCGCTTTGTCAGATATCACATTGCTCATTGTTCGCTCCGGCCCGCCTTCGGGCTGTGGTTCGGTGCCACGTCTGTCATGGGTCGCCTCTTTCTGTTTGCTGGGGATTACTCCTTTTAGGTAACGGTTCGTTTTCGAATGTATAAAGCTTTGGGTTGTATGTGATGAGCGGCAATCATCCCATGCCTTTGATCTCGGATGGAAATGCGTCTGGCATAATTGCGTCTGGCAACCCGCCTGCGTCGAGCGGTATCGCGTAATTCGCCGTGGCAATCCGCCAGTGTTGCCCGCACCGCAGCAGTGTCGACTGAACCGCAAAGGGTTGGTTGGCAAGCACTCCATTCGAAAAAAGCTGCGTCACCGCCGTGGCAAGTATGTTGTGCGGCGTCACGAATTCGGCAGAGATCAATTGGCGGGCAATATTGTCCACCTCCAGCCGCTGGAACTCTGCCTGCATCCGGTCAAACAGCATGCGCAGGTCTTCTTCGGTTTCCAGAACAGCAAATCCCTGCAGTGTCACATGCTCATGCGGCAACATGAACGCTCGCGCAAACAGCGTGAAATCATTCGCGAAATAGGCTGCCTTTGTCATATCAAGCAACGCGTAACCTATCTCGTAGGCCGTTCTATGATCGTTGCCGGACACGGACCTAGACGCGTTCAATGATTGTAGCGGCCCCCATGCCCGAGGCGATGCACAACGTGGCAAGGCCTGTGCCTTTGCCCGTGCGTTCTAACTCGTCCAACAGTGTGCCGATGATGATCGCGCCGGTTGCCCCCAGCGGGTGACCCATGGCGATCGACCCACCGTTCACGTTCACCTTGTCAGTGTCTACGTCGAAGGCTTGCATGAAGCGCAGTACAACCGATGCGAAGGCTTCGTTCACTTCG
The DNA here is from genome assembly GCF_965656765.1 of Marivita sp. Taxonomy (GTDB): domain Bacteria; phylum Pseudomonadota; class Alphaproteobacteria; order Rhodobacterales; family Rhodobacteraceae; genus Marivita. The sequence goes on from NZ_CBFHLV010000012.1 coordinate 44,795, forward strand.
AAAAGGTCAATATCGCTGATGCTCATACCGGTGTCCGCAAGGATTTTCTCGGTCACAGGAACTGGCCCGGTCAGCATGATGGTCGGATCAGTGCCGATTTTGGCGGTGGCCCTAATTCGCGCGCGAGGTTTCAGTCCCCATTTCTCGCCGAATTCTTTGTTGCCGATCAAAACGCCCGCAGCGCCGTCAACGATGCCAGACGAATTGCCGGCATGGTGGATGTGATTTATCCGCTCCAGATGCGGATACTTCATAAGCGCAATGGCATCGAATCCGGGCATCACTTCGCCCATCTGCTGAAACGACGGGTTCAGCGCGCCAAGGCTCTGCATATCCGTGGTCGGGCGCATGTATTCGTCATGATCGAGGATTGGCAAACCATTCTGGTCGCGCACAGTCAGCATCGACTTGGCAAAGCGATTGTCATCCCACGCCGCCTTGGCACGCCGTTGGCTTTCGACCGCCAGACTGTCCGCGTCATCGCGGCTGAAGCCATATTCCGTCGCGATAATGTCAGCCGAAATCCCCTGTGGAACGAAATAGGTCTCCATCGCAACAGACGGATCGACGGCAATTGCCGCCCCATCGCTGCCCATCGCCACACGGCCCATCATCTCGACCCCGCCGGCGATATAGGCTTCACCCGCGCCACCGCGCACCTGGTTGGCGGCCAGGTTCACCGCTTCCATGCCTGACGCACAGAACCGGTTGATCGCGAGTCCGGGAATGGATTGATCAAGCCCCGAGGCCAAGACGGCAGTGCGCGCAAGGCAACCGCCCTGTTCGCCCACTTGCGTGACATTGCCCCAGATCACGTCTTCGAACGCATGACCCTCAAGCCCGTTTCGGTCCTTCACAGCGTCCAGCACCTGCGCCGACAGCCGTACCGATGTCACCTCATGCAAGCTGCCGTCCTTGCGGCCCTTGCCTCGTGGTGTGCGAACGGCGTCGTAGATATACGCTTCAGTCATTCTGTTCTCCGTCTCAGGCCCGATCCGCAGGGGATCCGGGCATCAAATCGTATGGGTGTTTCCAGCCGGGCAGGGCTTCGATGCCTGAAAGCCAGCGGTCGATATTGGGCCAGTCCGCACGGTTGAACCCGAACGGCTCGGGGTAAAAAAGGTAACCGCAACACGAGATATCGGCATTTGTGATCCCGTCACCAATAATCCAGTCGCGCCCCTCGAGATGTGCATTGAGCACGTCATACGCTGCGCTTAGCCGGCCCTGCATGAACTTGATCACCTCATTGGGCCGCTTGTCCTCTGGCAGGAAGTTCATCAAGAACCGCGTCATTCCAGCTTGTGACGACAGCTTGTGATTGTCCCAGAACACCCACCGCATCACCTCGCGCGCCTCTTCTGGGGTCGCCCCACCGAATTTGCCTGATGTCTCGGATACATACATCTGAATCACACCGGATTGAGTTAGCCGCACGTCGCCGTCGACCAATACGGGCGCCTCGCCCATCGGATTAATGTCGGCGCGATACTCCGGTGTACGGGTCTCACCGCCAAAGAAATCCACCTTCACTGGTTTCCAATCGAGGCCGCTGAGTTCCAGCGCAAGGGCTGCCTTGTAGGCGTTGCCGCTTTCGCCAAAGCAATAGAGTTGGATGGTCATGGTGTCTGGTCCTCGACATTCGGTTCTTGCCGGATAAGACAGGATGCCTCCGGCAGGAGTTTATCCGGCAAGATGAAGCTGGAATCGGTCTCTTCTTTACGACCCGTTAAGGTTAACTGCCCCACATTAGGTATACATGGCAGACTGGAGAGTTGAGCCATGTGCAAGGTGAAGCCACGCCGACAGTGCCTGAGGCCGCGTGGTAAAGAGGCCAACTGGCGGGGTGGAGCTTGTCGCGCTCCTTCATCTTGCCAGATAAACTCCCGCCGGAGGCATTCCGCATTCTCCGTTTGCACGACCTCTCGATGCATCAAAGCGCCCTCGCAATCAGTTCTTTCATGATCTCGTTCGTACCGCCATAGATCCGCTGAACACGCGCATCAGCCCACATTTCAGCAACGGCGTATTCCTGCATATAGCCATAGCCACCATGCAGCTGCACACATTCATCAAGCACTTCGCCCTGCGTGTCCGACAGCCAGTATTTCGCCATCGCGGCCTTCTCAACCGTCAGTTCGCCTCGCAAGTGCTCTTCCATGCAATTGTCTAGAAACGCGCGCGCCACAGTGGTCTTGGTCTTGCATTCCGCCAGCTTGAAGCGGGTATTCTGGAACTGAGTCAGCGGCCCGCCAAACGCTTCGCGTTCCTTGCAATAGGTGATGGTGCGCGCAACCGCGCCTTCCATCGCGCCAACAGCGCCACAGCCGATGATGAGGCGTTCTTGCGGCAACTGCTTCATCATTTGATAGAAACCTTGGCCTTCCTCGCCGCCAAGCAGGTTCTCCGGCGCAATCTCGACATTGTCAAAAAACAGCTCTGAGGTATCCGCAGCGTGGCATCCGATCTTTTCGAGATTACGCCCGCGCTGAAAGCCCTCTGCGCCGTCAGTTTCCACGACGACCAAAGACGTTCCTTTGGATCCGAGCGACGGATCAGTCTTGGCCGCGACGATGATGAGGTTGGCATGCTGGCCGTTGGTTATGAAGGTCTTTTGTCCCGACAGTTTGTAGGCGTTGCCGTCCTTGACCGCACGGGTCTTGAGACCCTGCACATCTGACCCACCAGAGGGTTCGGTCATTGCCAGGGCGCCGACCAGTTCGCCCGTGACCATTTTCGGCAGCCAGCGTTTCTTTTGCTCTTCCGTGCCATAGGCCAGGACATAATGCGCAACGATGCCGGAATGGATGCCATGGCCCCAAGACGCCAGATTGGCGCGGCCCGCTTCCATCAGGATCACAGCCTCATGGCCGAAGTCGCCACCAACCCCGCCGTATTCTTCCGGCACGGACGGGCAGAGCAATCCAAGCTCTCCAGCCTGTTGCCATGTCTCCGGGTCCATCTGACCTTGTTTGCGCCATGTGTCATACAAAGGCTGCCACTCGGTCTCGATAAATTTCGCGGTCATCTCGGCGAGCATGGCGTGCTCGTCGGTCATCCAGCTTGATCGCATGTGGCTCCCCTCCCGGACCTGATGCGTTATCTCTTGCGCGCCTCGAGCTCTGCATTGAACAGCCTGAGCCGGTGTCCCAGCGCCTCGGAATCCGTGACGCTGTCGAAGTTCTCAAAAAGGAATGACAGGGCCTCACCTTCGTCCAAACCCGCATCGTCGGCAAACCGTTTAAGGCGGCGATAACCGTCTTCTGTCATGGCCGCCGGAAAGCGGCGGGTCAGGCGAAAGCGTTTCGGCATGTCATCCCTTTTAGGATGGGTCTGTCACCCACCTTGTTTAGAAGTTTGCGGCCTCCAGTGCCATCACAGGGTCGGCCCCGGTTTCGATCCGGGCCAGGTGCATTTTGGTCGCCGGAAGCTGTCGTGCCATGTAGTAGCGCCCGGTGGCCAGCTTTGTCTCGTAGAACGCCACGTCCGATGCACCGTCTGTCAAAGCTTTAGAGGCTGCAAGCCCCATCCGCGCCCACATGTAGCCAAGGCAGACATGGCCAAACATATGCATGAAGTCATAGGACCCCGCCAAAGCGTTGTTCGGGTTCTTCATACCATTTTGCATGAAGTACATCGCCGCCGCTTGCAGATCCTTGGAGGCCGATTTCAAGGGGTCAAGAAACTCGCGGTCGAACGCCTCGTCTTGCCCCTTAGCTTCAGCAGCAAACGTCTTGATCATGTCAAAGAACGCCATGACATGCTTGCCGCCATCCTGCGCCAACTTGCGGCCCACGAGATCAAGTGCCTGAATGCCGTTGGCACCTTCGTAGATCATGGCGATCCGGGCGTCGCGAGCGAATTGGGACATTCCCCATTCTTCGATGTAGCCGTGCCCGCCATAAACCTGCTGGGCGTTCACCGCCATCTCGAAGCCCTTGTCTGTCTGGAACCCTTTGATGATCGGGGTCAGCAAGGAAATCAGGCCATCGGCGGTCGCGTCATCGTTTTTATGTGCCCGGTCGATCAGATAAGACCCCCAATAGGTGAAGGCACGCGCACCTTCGACAAAGCTCTTCTGGTCCATCAGATTGCGCCGAATATCGGGGTGCACGATAATTGGGTCAGCGGATTTCTCGGGCGCCTTGGCGCCTGTCACATCCCGCCCCTGAAGCCGGTCATTCGCATAGGCTACGGCGTTCTGATAGGCCACTTCCGCCTGTGCATAGCCCTGCAAGCCAACGCCAACGCGCGCTTCGTTCATCATCGTGAACATCGCACGCATACCCTTATGCGCCTCACCCACAAGATAGCCCGTCGCGTCGTCATAGTTCATCACACAGGTCGCGTTGCCGTGGATGCCCATCTTCTCTTCGATCTTACCGACGGACACGCCGTTGCGGTCGCCCAAAGTGCCATCATCGTTGACGATGAATTTCGGTACGATGAAAAGCGACACCCCTTTGATGCCGTCCGGTCCACCGGGGATTTTCGCCAGAACGAGGTGAATGATATTCTCGGCCATGTCGTGATCGCCAGCCGAGATAAAGATCTTTTGACCCGTCACCTTGTAGCTGCCGTCGTCCTGAGGGACTGCCTTGGTGCGCATCATACCCAGATCTGTGCCGCAATGCGGTTCTGTCAGGTTCATGGTGCCCGTCCATTCGCAGGTCGTCATCTTGGGCAGGTAGGTCTGTTTTTGATCGTCCGAGCCATGGATATAGATCGCCGAATAAGCCCCATGCGTCAGGCCTTGATACATTTGGAACGCCATGTTGGCGGATACAAATGGCTCCTGCGCGGCGGTCTGCATGATATAGGGCAGACCCTGGCCGCCATATTCCGGATCGCAATCAAGCGCGGTCCAACCGCCATCGCGCATCTGGTCGAATGCCTCTTTGAATCCGGCTGGTGTGCGCACCACGCCGTTCTCCAGAGTACATCCTTCGGTATCGCCAACCGCGTTGAGAGGCATCAACACCTCAGAGGCCAGCTTGCCTGCTTCTTCGATCACCGCGCCTGTGAAATCACGGTCAAGCTCGTTGTAACCCGGAATGTCCTGTTCCGAAGCGTTCAGAACATCTTGCAGAATGAACTGCATGTCTTTCAGAGGGGCGGTATAGCTTGGCATTGCGGGTCTCCCTAAAGCGGCTGTGGGTTATTCAGCGGCGCGTTTTGTCTGATCCATTGATGCGAGCATTTTCTCGCCCCAACGCATCTGTTCCTTAAGTTCGTCAATGGCCTCGGTCAGTTCATCACGCTGCGCTTCCATGTCTGAAAGGCGCTGTTGTGCGATCTCGTAGGTGCGGGCCAACTGTGTCTGCTGCTGGTCACCCATATGATAGAGGTCCAGAAGCTGGCGAATTTCTTCAAGGCTGAACCCAAAGCGTTTGCCGCGCAGAATCAGTTTAAGGCGTGCGCGGTCACGCTTGGTGAACAGTCGTTTCTGGCCTTCGCGGATCGGAAAAATCAGTTCCTTGGCTTCATAGAACCGCAAGGTGCGTGGCGTTACGTCGAACACGTCGCACATTTCCCTGATCGTCATGATGCGGTCGTCGGTCATTTCATCATCCTTTTCGGTGCTGTCATGGCATCGAAATGCGAAGGCTGAGGTCTTCTTACAATGGGAATTTACGTTGACGTAACTCAGACGCCACGTCACTTTTGCGTTGACGTAAGATCAGGCAACGTCAGCCGCCTTTGGTCGAAATATTCTTTCAAAGCGCTTTGAGCGCACCATGAGCGGCAGGTCAGGTATTCCATACCCTGTGCTTGGTCCAAGGCCAGATCGACTCAGGTCATCCGAGATTCAACACTTCGCCACGCGGCCAAAAGAACGGTGTTAGCCGTCGAGCGTCTTGGCGGTGTCGTTGCGCAATGTCTGCAATTCGGTGATCGCGTCGTCCAGCTGCTTGCGCTGCTCGTCCAGCTCGGACAGTTGCCGGTCGGCCAGCTCGATCCATGCGCGCATCTGCGCTTGGGTGCCCTCGTTTTCGTAGATCAAGAGCCACTGACGGATGTCTTCAAGCTGAAATCCAAACTTTCGGCCTCGCAGGATCAACGTCATCCGCGCGACCTCTTTGGGGCCATAAAACCGCGATCGTCCTTCGCGTTCAGGCTGCAAGAGTTCGATATACTCGTAGTATCGCAATGTGCGCGGCGTCACATCGAACTTCGCGCACATGTCTTTGAAACTCAGACGCTGGTCGGTCATATTGTCCCCTTCTCCCAGCCTGACCATAAAAGCGACCCTCGGTAAGGGCAACCACAGCGTGCCATGTCTGGCATCACAGCGGATTCCAGCGTAAACGAAGGCAAAGGACAAGGGACGCATATGACCGCCGACAAAGCCAAGATCGCGCGCCAGTTTATCCAGACCATCCCACATTCCCAGGCGCTGGGTATGCAGATTACAGCGCTGGAAGACGGCATGGCCGAAATTACCATGCCCTATGATGAACGCTTTATCGGCGACCCCAAAACGCGGGTGATTCACGGTGGCGCGGTGTCGGCATTGATGGACACGTGCGGCGGTGCCGCAGTGATGAGCCACCCGGATGCCCCCGCAGGTACCGCGACGATCGACCTGCGCATCGACTACATGCGCGCTGCAACCCCGGGTCAGGCCATCACAGCACGGGCCGAGGTCTATCACATCACCCGTTCGGTCGCCTTTGTCCGCGCTACCGCATGCGACGCCGATACAGACCGCCCCGTCGCCACCGCCACCGGCGCCTTCACCGTGGAGGGCCGCTGACATGGCACGCAAAGCCCCCGAACCTGTACAGGTTGTCAAACAACGCCGCGATGCCGCGCTGAATGCGCTGGTCAGCGGTGTGCCGTATATCAACTTCATGGGCATCAGCTTTGACCGGCGCGGCGATGAATTGACGGGCCTTCTGTCCTTTGATGACAAGCTGATCGGAAACCCGATGCTGCCCGCAATCCACGGCGGCGTCACGGCGGCCTTTCTCGAAGTGACGGCGGTCATCTCGCTCAGTTGGGCCTATATCTGGGAAGACTTTGAAAGCGGCAGCTTGGATGTCGAGGCGATGGCAGCAGGAGACCTGCCCCGCCTGCCCAAGACAATCGATTTTACCGTCGACTACCTGCGCTCCGGACTGCCGCGCGACGCCTATGCTCGCGCTACGATCACCCGTGCCGGGCGGAGATACGCATCGGTGCAGGCTGTCGCGTGGCAAGATAATCGGGACCGGCCTTTCGCGCAGGCAACAGCACATTTCTTGATGCCAAGGCCCGACCAAACGTCCGATTCATCCAGTGACTGACACGGCCATAGCGCCGCAAAGCATCACCAACCGGCGCGTTCTGAACATCGCGCTGCCGATTGTGCTGTCCAATGTGACGATCCCGATCTTGGGCGCGGTGGACACGGGCGTCGTCGGCCAGATGGGCGAAGCCGCCCCAATCGGTGCGGTTGGTCTGGGCGCGATCGTCCTGTCGGCTCTTTACTGGGTGTTCGGCTTTTTGCGCATGGGCACCACCGGGCTGGCTGCACAGGCACTGGGACAGGGCGATCGCGCCGAGGTCGCGGCGCTGCTCACCCGTGCCCTGATGATCGGCTTCATCGCCGGATCTTTGATTATCATATTGCAAAGCCCATTGATCTGGGCGTCCTTTTACCTCGCCCCGGCCAGCGATGAGGTGGAAACACTGGCCAGCGGGTATATGGCGATCCGGATCTGGTCGGCCCCGGCAGCTATCGCGATCATTGGCATCACGGGTTGGCTCATCGCGCAGGAACGCACCCGTGCTGTATTGGTGCTTCAGTTCTGGATGAACGGGGTCAATGTCGCGCTGAATTTCCTGTTTGTGCTGGGCTTTGACTGGGGCGTGAACGGTGTGGCCTTTGCGACCTTCCTCGCCGAATGGAGCGGGCTGGCGATGGGACTTTATCTGTGCCGCGCTGCCTTCAAAGTGCCCGATTGGCGCAACTGGGCGCGGGTCTTTGAGCGCGCCAAACTGGTCCGCATGGCACAGGTCAATTCCGATATCCTGATCCGGTCGCTGCTGCTCGAGGCGATTTTCTTGTCCTTCATATTCCTTGCTGCTGATTTCGGAGATGTGACGCTGGCGGCCAATCAGGTGCTGTTGCAGTTCCTCTATATCACCGCCTATGCGCTGGATGGCTTCGCGTTTGCTGCTGAAACGCTTGTCGGGCAAGCAGCAGGTGCAAAGGCCCGTGCAACTCTGCGCCGTGCAGCTTTGGTGGTGAGCAGGCTGGCGCTGGCCAGCGCGTTCTTGCTTGGCCTGGGATTCTGGCTCTTTGGTGCGCCATTGGTTGATCTGATGGCCAAGAACACCGACGTGCAAAGCGCTGCGCGCACCTATCTGGCATGGATGGCACTGGCCCCGGTGCTGGCGGTGGGGTCGTTCCTGCTGGACGGCATCTTTGTCGGAGCGACGCGCACAGCAGATATGCGCAACATGATGGTGCTCTCTGCCGCCATCTATGCGACCGCCGCACTTGTGTTGGTGCCGACCTATGGCAATCACGGCTTGTGGGCGGCGCTGCTGATCTCATTCGTGGCACGCGGCCTTACTCTTGGCGCACGCTATCCGGCGCTTGAAAGGGCGGTTGAGGATTAAGCAGCCAAAATGCTGATTTGATGGTTTGGTATGGCTTCCAAAACGTCGCCCGAAAGCCTCTATTCAAAGGCGCTTGCCCTTGCTCATCCCGCACCACCCCGCTACCTGTGTCGCGTTCGACAAGAGAGGCGCGCGCGATGAACGATCTATTCAACAGTTTCATGACCGGTCCTGACGAAAAAGGCCGCTTTGGCATTTTCGGTGGGCGGTTCGTGTCCGAAACCCTGATGCCGCTCATCCTTGAACTGGAAGAGCAGTACGAGCGCGCCAAGACCGACGACAGTTTCTGGTCTGAAATGAACTTCCTCTGGAAGCACTATGTCGGCCGTCCGTCGCCGCTTTATCACGCCGAACGCCTGAGCGAACGCTTGGGTGGTGCGAAAATCTACATGAAGCGCGACGAGCTGAACCACACCGGCGCGCACAAGATCAACAACGTGCTGGGCCAGATCATCCTTGCCCGCCGCATGGGCAAAACCCGCATCATCGCGGAAACTGGCGCGGGCCAGCACGGTGTGGCAACCGCCACGGTCTGTGCCAAGTTCGGTCTAAAATGCGTCGTCTACATGGGCGCACATGACGTCGAACGCCAGGCTCCCAACGTGTTCCGCATGCGTCTTCTTGGTGCCGAAGTGATCCCGGTCACATCCGGCCGCGGCACGCTGAAGGACGCGATGAACGACGCGCTGCGCGATTGGGTCACCAATGTGCGCGACACGTTCTATTGCATCGGCACCGTCGCTGGTCCGCACCCGTACCCGGCGATGGTTCGCGATTTTCAGGCCATCATCGGCAAGGAAACCCGCGACCAGATGCACGAGGCCGAGGGCCGTCTGCCGGATACCATCATCGCGGCCATCGGTGGCGGGTCAAACGCAATGGGCCTGTTTTATCCGTTCCTCGACGATAAAGAGGTCGACATTATTGGCGTCGAAGCAGGCGGCAAAGGTGTGAACGCCAAAATGGAGCATTGCGCTTCACTTACTGGCGGACGCCCCGGCGTGCTGCATGGCAACCGGACATATCTCTTGCAAGACGACGATGGCCAGATCCTTGAAGGGTTCAGCATTTCGGCAGGACTCGACTATCCAGGCATCGGACCAGAACACGCATGGCTGCACGAAATTGGTCGTGCGCAATATGTGTCGATCACCGACAAAGAAGCGCTTGAGGCGTTCCAGCTGTGTTGTGAGATGGAGGGCATTATCCCGGCGCTCGAACCCAGCCACGCGCTTGCCCATGTGATGAAGATCGCGCCGGACCTTCCCAAGGATCACATCATCTGCATGAACATGTGCGGACGCGGCGATAAGGACATCTTTACCGTCGCCAAACACCTCGGATTCGATATGGGCTAAACGCGCATCGCATAAACCTTCGGTCTAATCCCTAATTTCAAACCCCTTGTGCCTTTGGTTCGAGGGGTTTTTTGTTGGGCTCGAACCGCAAGGGTCCGCCTAAACCATGGTTTAGACGCATGGAGCGGCGGTTTATGGACCCCTCCCTAAACCGTCTGCAAATATCATCGCGACATCCAAGGGGTCAGTGTTGTTGGTGTCTGCAGCATGGCAGGCCCAATGGACACGAAAGGACTTAACCGTGAAAAAGACAGTGATGACCGCCGTATTCGCCACACTGACAGGCACCATGGTGTTTGCACAATCCGCCACCGATCAGATCGTCAATGACCTGAAAGGGCAGGGGTTTGATCGCATCGAGATCGACAATGGTATCGACCAGATCAAAGCCGAAGCGATCCGCGGCACCCAAAAGCTCGAAGTGGTGTATGACCGCGCCACCGGCAACATCCTCAAGCAAGAGGTCGAACGCGTCGACTCAGACGACGATACGCGCCCCGGTATCGAAATCCGCAACCGCGACCGGAACTTTGTTGATGTTGCCCGCGGGTCGGACAATTCCGGCCTCGGAACTGGAGTGGTCTCTACAAACCTGCCCGATGGATACACCGACACGGATCAGCTTGTCAGCGATCTTCAGGCGCAGGGTTTCACCCGGATCGAGGTCAAAAATGGTCTGACCCAAACCAAGGTCGAAGCCGTCCGTGGTACCGAAAAAGTCGAGACAGTGTTTGATCGGGCTACAGGTGCCGTGATCGAGCAAGAGATTGAACGCGTCGATTCTGACGATGACACCGCCCCCGGCGTATCCATTCGCGACCGCAATCGCGATTTTGCAGATGTTGGTCGCTCTGATGATGACGACGATGACGATGATCGTCGTGGGGGCCGGGACGATGATGATGACGATGACCACCGTGGCGGCCGCGACGATGACGATGATGACGATCGGGATGATGACCGCGACGATGACGATGACGATGACGACGACGATGATGATGACAAAGACAGTGACGATGATGACGACGATGATGATAATGACGACGACTGATACGTCTGATACCTAACTGGAAGAGGGGTCCGCCGCATTGGTGGGTCCCTCTTGGAGACTGAGAATGAAACGAAGACAGGTTCTGGCAAGCCTCTTGGCGACTGCCGCTTTTCCAGCGACGGCTTTTGCCCAGACAGCCCAAGATCAAGTGATCGACCAGTTAAAACGGCAAGGGTACCATAGGATCACCATTGGCCGCACTCTGCTTGGCCGGACACGGATCGTGGCCACAGGCGGGCGGGGACGTCGTGAAATCATTCTTAACCCATCGACCGGGGCAATCCTGCGCGACTATGTCGACCGCTCGGACAGCGATGACGACGCCGACGACCGTCGCGATGACAACCTTAACGACGACCAAGACGATGATCGCGACGACAACCGTGATGATGATCGCGATGATGGCCAAGACGACGATCGCGATGACGACCGGGATGATGACCGAGATGACGATCGCGACGATGACAGTGATGACGACAACGATGACGACAGCGGTGGGGATGACGACGACAGCGGCGGCGGGGATGACGATGACGATTGATCGGTCCCCCCATTCGGCATCGGCCGTCCTGTGAAGGTTTGGTTGATCCTAATCCCGCTCGGGGTGCTGCAGTTCGCCAGCGGTCTGTTCCTGTTGTGGGATATCCTAGGCACTGTCCTTGGTCTTGCGTCGTCACCGATTGCGTGGGTGTATTACGAACTGGCGCAGATTGGTGCCGTGATCGGTCTGATCCTTGGAATGGTGGTCAGCGCAACCCTTATGGTGCGATCGCTTCGCCGCCAACGCGCAGCAGAGCAAAGCCTGCGCCTTGCCTCAGGGGCCTTTATGGACGTACTGGAAGAACGTTTTTCAGATTGGGAACTGACTCCCGCTGAACGGGATGTGGCACTGTTTTCAATCAAGGGCCTGAGCACGGCCGACATTGCGGGCTTGCGCAATACCTCTGAAGGCACGGTCAAGGCGCAAACCAACGCGATTTATCGCAAGGCTGGGGTGTCGGGCCGCCCACAATTGCTCAGCCTCTTTATCGACGAATTGATGACCGATCCCATTGCTTTGCCGAAGCCAGAGCCGATGCCCCAAATCGAAAAGGCGTCGTGAACGGGGTCAGGCCTCGGACGCCTTGATGTCATACTGCTCAAGCACACGCATCGGCACAATGTCCAACGCGCGCTTGTGCGTGGCCGCAAGATTGACCATCGGCGCGCAGCCTTCATCATGCGCTTGCAGGAACCGTGATGCACATAGGCACCATTGATCCCCGGGCTTCAGCCCGGGAAAGCGAAACTGCGGCACCGGCGTGCTCAGATCATTGCCGACGTATTTGGAATAAGCGAGGAACTCTGCAGTCATCACAGCGCAGACCGTATGGCTTCCCTGATCGGCGGCGCATGTGTTGCAATGACCATCCCGGAAAAACCCAGTGAGCGGGTCAGTCGAGCATTGCTCCAACGGGTCACCCATCACGTTGATTGCGTCTTCTGGTTCCATTCTGGCCTCCTGTGATGCGGTGGTTTCAACGAAACCTAGGTGGGATGGTCCGCCCAATCCACCCAGCGGCCATGAAAATCTGCACGACCAAAGCTGATGTGATGATCGCCGGGCCAAAGCCGTGCGGTGACAGCGGCCCCTTGGGTCTTGGAATCTGCCTCCATCCGCAGCCATGCTAGCGGGGTTTCGGGCGTGGCCTTTGCGCCCGCCGCTTCGATCAGGGCGGTGCCTTTGATTTTGCGGTCGGTCGGGAAATATTGCCATGCCACAGTGTGAAAGATCAGGTGCATCTGCCCGGTTGGTGCGGATGTCAGGCGTTTTTCGAGCCAATCAACTGCATCCGCGCAATCCACCTCTGCCATGCACGCCTTGATCGCCGCGTCGGTCAGCGCAAGTCGGTGATCCTGATCGGCCCACAGATAGGCACGCAGGCGCAGTGCATGGCCCGGATCATGTGGGTCCAGTGGATTGAGGTCGACACCCCGCCTGTCCGTCACTTCAAAAGGTGCATTCACCGGGGCAGGCCCTGCCCAGTCTGGCTTTAGCGTCAAAGTAGGCTCCCGCGGCCCACGCTGCGTCGCGCCGACATTCAGCGGGTAATGGTCGAACATCAGGTTCAGACCAGCACTTGCACCCAATTCCGAAAGGTAGACCCTCGGCACATCAGTTCGATGCACCAAAGCATGTGCGCCTGCGACCAACACAGCTGACCTGCGCACTTCGTTGGTCTGCGGCGGCGACGTGATCCAGTCGATCAAGAATGCTTCATGCTCTGCCAAAGCATCGCTTAACGCCGACTTGAGATGACCGTCAGATACCACATGCGGTGGATAGGCCGCGATCAACGTGGCGTCTGCCTTAGTAAGAACCAAAGCGTGCAGGCCCGACGCCAATCGAAGCGGCAGGGAATGTCCCTTGGGGCCGATATCTCCGTCAAATCCCTGTAAAGCCATGTCGAGAGCCGACCCAACCGGCCAAATCTCGGCCAGCATGGGCAACATCCGCGCCATGAATGGAGAGTCGAGGGCGGCACAATGACCAGCCTGATCGTAGAGCGCCTGCGAAAGCGTCACCGAAACCGGTCCACCAGTTTTTGCAACGGGTTGCGGGTGTCCGGGTCTGGCTTTGTCGCGGGTTCTGGTTCGGGCTTTGGCACATCCGCCTTTTTCGCTTTGGCTGGCGATGTGGACGACCGCGGCGGGGACACTCTTAGGGCCACCGCATTCATGAACTTGCCGGCATCGCCATCCGCCAAATGCGGCGCACCATCCGCGATCCCGCGCAGCAGATCATCCAGCCAATCGTCATCCGCTTTGGGGAAATCATGCAGCACATAGCCTGCCACAGCATCCTTGTGGCCGGGATGCCCGATCCCCAACCGTACACGACCATAGGCGTCCCCGATATGTCCGTGGATCGACCGCAAGCCATTATGCCCCGCATGCCCGCCGCCCTGTTTGACGCGGCATTTGCCGGGGGCGAGGTCCAGCTCATCATGGAAAACGGTCACATCACCGGGTTCGAGTTTATAGAACTGCATCGCTGCCTGCACCGACTGGCCGGACCGGTTCATGAACGTGCCGGGCTTGAGCAGCAGCACCTTGTCGGCACCCAAACGCCCTTCTGTTACCTCGCCCTGAAACTTGGATTTCCAAGGGGCAAAGCCATGATCGGACGCGATCTGATCCATCGCCATAAAGCCGATATTGTGCCGGTTCCGCGCGTATTTCGCGCCGGGATTTCCCAGACCCACAAATAGTTTCATCGCTGGTGGTGCTCCATCGTGTGACGCGCTTGTCCCTCTCTAGGCGAAACTGTTGCCAAGGGCAAAAGCCCGCTGGTCAAATCTGCGCCAAGACCAGCGATGAAATTGCTGAGATGCCCAACACCCAGCCAATCGGCAGATGTGCACGTAACAACAGGCTGGCCGACAATGCGATCAACACCAAGGCGGCCCAGTTCAGTGTGGCCAACTCCGGCACCCAAAGCCGCATGATGCCGACTTGTGTTTCTGCCACCGTGCCGAACACCACATGCAAGGCAAACCAAAGCGACAGGTTCAGGATGACCCCCACAACCGCTGCCGTGATCGCACGAAGTGCGCCGTTCAGGCGTGGCTGAGCAGAGATCCAATCGATGTATGGCGCACCAATAAAGATCCACAGAAAGCAGGGAACGAACGTCACCCATAGGGTCATCATCCCGCCGGCCACCGCTAACCCGTAACCGCCTTCACGAAATGCGGCCAAAGTGCCGACGAATTGCGTCACAAGGATCAACGGGCCGGGCGTTGTTTCGGCCAATCCCAATCCGTCCATCATCTCGGTCGGGGTCAGCCATCCGTATTGACCCACCACGTCCTGCGCCATGTAGGCCAGCACCGCGTATGCGCCGCCAAAGGTCACCACGGCAAGCTTGGAGAAGAAGAGAGCGATCTCGGTCAGGATGGTGCCACCGAAGAGTGCATCCACCACCAGCACTGGCAGGCCCCAGATTGCCAGTCCCAAACCTATGATGGTCAGGCTACGGGTCGCGGATACCGATACGGGCGTCACCGTTTCCGTGTCCAACGCATGTGCCATGACAGCGCCGTATAGCCCGGCGAGCAGAACGATGATCGGAAACGGCACAGCAAAGAAGAAGATCGCAACAAAGGCCACACCGGCCAGCACCCAATGCGCTGTCCCATCCAACGCGCGTTTTGAGACCTTGATAAGTGCCTCGACCACGATCACCACGGCCACCGCCTGTACCCCCAGAAACAGCGTGCTCACCAACGGCAGGTTGCCATAAGTCACATAAAGTAGCGCCAGTACAAAGATCACCGCCGCCCCGGGCAACACGAAGAGAAGCCCCGCGATGAGCCCGCCCAGAATGCCGTGCAACCGCCAACCAGCATAAGTCGCCAGCTGCATCGCCTCGGGTCCGGGCAGCAACATGCAAAAGCTCAGCGCATTCAGGAACTGTTTTTCTGTCAGCCAATCGCGCTCATCCACCAACATCCGGTGCATCAATGCAATCTGCGCGGCTGGTCCGCCAAAGGAGAGCACGCCGATACGCAGGAAGGCCGAAACCAACTGTGGCAGGGTCGGTGACATTCAGACGGTGTCTCTGATCAGCGTGTCAGGGGCATGACACTCTGACACTTAATGTCCCATCATTCACAGGATTGCGCGTTGCGTTTTGCGGTCGCAAAGATCCAGTCAGGTTTGTAGCCGAAATGCGCTGTCAGGTTACCATGCCATGTCCAGCCATCGAATTCGCCGTCGTCATCCACATCGACCTGGATCAGGTTGTCCGTCGCCTCGCCCACACGCGCGGCATTGGCAAAATCGATCTTGGGGGGCACCCGTATGGCTTTCCCGCCTTTGCATTGCGTTTTGCTCAACACGTCTGACGCAGAGGAGGTTTTATCGCGGCGCACCACTGCGTCACCGTCGCAGGCAAACCGCCGCGTGGCAAAGATGTCAAAGGTCCGTCCTTCATCCACAATATGGCTTTGCCCGGCACGCCACAGGCCAACATCGGCGTCCTGAAACATGTTCTGCACATTGGTATCGAGCGGCAACCCATGGCGACACCCCGATCCGGTGCTGCCGAACCATTCCCGGTCAACCTGGTTCTGGAAAAGGTGCCAGTCGCCAGAGCGATGGAATTCACTGGTGCGCGAGAAGGCGCGCGAGGCCGAGATCCATGAATACTCGATGAGCCCTGCATTGCGCAGGATTTGGTGCGCATGGCCGCTGCCATAGGCGCCCGTTTTGTAGCCAGCAGAGTCCATGCGTGCTTTGACCACTCGGAAATAGCGCGTCATCAGGTCGATGGTTTCGACATCGCCATCTGTAAAGTTGAAATCGACTCCGAAATAGATCGCACTGCCGCGCGGCTGGCCCAGCTCTTGTGCCTGAGAGATCGCTGCCTGCACATCAAGCTCGGCCTCTTGCTCCACACTGCGGCTGGCTCAGGTCCAGTTGCAATTGGCGTCGGGCAGGGCTTTGCCATCCCGATTCTGACCACGAAACTTGTTCGGCGTGTTGCTGTAATATTGGTAAACCGAAAGCACAGCAAAGCCCTTGGCGAACATCTGCGCAATCTCGCTATTGGGGTCGCTGGGCCGTCCCTGATTGATCAACCGCTTTTGCGTCAGTCCGTATTCCGGCTGATCACACCGCGCATAATAACGTCCGATCACCGTCACACCACGCTCTTTCAGGCGGTCCAGATAGGGGCGTGTGTCGTAGGCCGTGTCGATAATGGCCACGCGGGTTTCGGCGATTGCAGGTTGGACACTGACAAACGCAGTTAAAACCAAGGTGAAAGTGAGTGTAGCAAATCTGAACACGGGCAAACCCCGACTATCGGTACATGAATGATCCGCAGTATAGGGCACCCATTAGTATAGGGCACCCATTTAAATCTGGCGACCTGTTTGAACAACGCGCAACGGGGCGGCGCAAATACCCTGATCGGCATTTCAAAAAACTGTGCTAACCGGGCTTTGACACACCGCTTATTAGGCAATCAGCGTGGCCTAAACGAAAACGGCCCCGCCCAAAGGGCGAGGCCGTTCTAACCATACGGTCAGGCAAGATCAGTCTTCGGACTGCTCAGTTGCCGGAACGTCGCCAGCATCGGTTTCATCTGCGTCGTCAGCGGCGCGCAGGCCCGACGGTGCGGAGATGTTCGCGATCACGAAGTCACGGTCGATGGTCGGCTTGGTGCCTTGCGGCAACGTGATCGCCGAGATGGTGACCGTGTCGCCGATGTCCAGACCTGTCAGGTCCACAGTCAGTTTTTCGGGAATGTCACCCGCCGTCACGACCAGTTCAACCTCAGGGCGGACCGCGTTCATAACGCCACCCTTTTTCAGGCCGGGCGCGTCAGCTTCGTTGATGAATTCAACCGGGATAAACAGGTTGATCTTCGATGTCCGGCGCAGGCGCATCAGGTCCACGTGGGTTGGCAGGTCCTTGACTACATCACGCTGGATGTCGCGGCAGATCACCCGAACGTCTTCGTGTCCTTCAACCTTGAGGTTGAACAGCGTCGCTTTGAAACGGCCCTTGCGCAGGCGTGCCAACAGAACGTTGAACGGAAGGTTGATCGGCAACGGGTCGTTGTCACCACCAAAAACAATGCCCGGAACCATGCCGTCGCGGCGTGCCTGACGAGCGGCGCCCTTGCCTGTCCCCGTCCGTTCCAGAGCTACGAGATCAGGAATCTCACCAGCCATGATATTTCTCCAAATTGTAAGGGCAGGGTGCCTCCAAGGCTGTCACCCCGCGTGAAGCGTGCGCGATAGACTGGATTCTTCCTCAAGACAAGACACAAGGTGGCAGTTTTCATCCAAAAACCGACCTTTGTGGGCTGGACCGATGCGCCGCCCCGTGGCACTGGCACCAGCATGAACCTTTTGCGTGATCTTTACATCAGTCGTGGAGCCGCCGCAGGCTTTGCTGCCGTGGGCGTGTTCTGGGGCAGTTTCGCAGCCCTCGTGCCAGTGATCAAGCCGCAGGTCGGGCTGTCAGACGGCCAGTTTGGCGTGGCGTTGCTGATCACTTCGATCGGCGCTGTGATGGCGATGTGGCTGGCGCCTTTGGCCGAACGCGCGCTGGGCCTGCGGGCGCTGGGCGTGCTGACTGCGATGCTGGCGGTTGCCACTCTGTTGCCGGGGCAAACCACAACCGGCGTGACCTTTACGCTCGCCATGCTCTGCGTGACCATGGCGTCGGGTACGCTCGACGTTGCGATGAATGCGCGGGTCAGTGCGCTTGAGGCACAGGTGGGGCGCAGCCTGATGAACCTGAATCATGCAGTTTTTTCGGTGGCCTATGCGATTTGCGCGCTGTCCACAGGTTTCGCCCGAGAGGCCGGTTATGGCCCTGGTGCCATTCTTACTGGTTCGGCGGTTCTGATGGGCCTGTTGATGCTTCAGGCCCTTGCCGCACCCATCGCGGATGCCGAACACGAAGCCGACGATGTTGTGGTCGCGCCGCTGCCTTGGACGTTGCTGTTGCCGGGCGGCATGATCATCCTCATCGCGTTTATGTCTGAACAAGCAACCGAAGGCTGGTCTGCACTCTACCTTGAACGCAACCTGGGCGCAGGGGCTGCACAAGGCGCCTTGGGTCCGGCATTGCTGGGAATCACGATGGCCGTGGGCCGTTTGGCCGGTCAGATCGTCGCCAACCGAGTATCCGAAAAAATGGTGATCCGTTGGGCGTCGATGACTGCCGGGATCGGAGGCTGCATCGCTGCTATGGCTCCCACACTGGCTGTGGCCTATTTGGGATTTTCCATCCTCGGACTGGGCGTGTCGGTCATGGCACCAATGGCCTATGCGTGGATCGGGCGTATGGTGCCGAACCGCTATCGCAGCCACGCGATCTCGCGGATCTCAGTTGTAGGCTATGCTGGGTTCTTCATTGGCCCGCCTCTGATGGGGTTTCTGTCCGAAGGGTTCGGACTGTCGACGTCGTTTTTTGTAATCGGGGTGTTATTGTTCAGCGTCACGCTGTTGCTGTTGCCGGTCCTGTCGCGCTTTGCCAATCTGCGCGCTGGCTAAAGCGGGCCTGAAATTTCGGAAACTCGGGTCAGAGCCGTCGACAACTCTGCTGCGACCAGTCGCAAGGTTTTCGCAACGCACGTCCTCTTTTCCGATCGTTAACCCACGCAGGCACATACCCTTACCCACAAAGCGCTTTGAGCGGGAAGGGTCACTCCCATGCCGCGACAGTTGAACTGATACACTCTCTGACGCCTGAAAAGGCCGACCATGAGAAACCGGTTTCACGCAGGCCCAAATGGGCACAGGTCACGGGGCAACCCGCAAAACAAGAGATGTGTCAGGCCCAAAGGGCGGCGCCGCTTTTTTAGACATCGTATCTGAACCTTGGGCAAAGACCCAAGGATCACATCCCACAAAGATCCTCGGGCCCAGCCCAGGGATCAAGGCGAAGCATGCCAAAAGGCTTGCCGATTCATGAATTGAATAGCTTTACCTATTCCGCCCAATCGCCGGAAAACCCTTTCGGGATCATGAGGATGTCGCGGTCCAACGCGTTCACATCCGTGCGGCCGCACAGGCCCATCGACACTTCGAGTTCCTTGTGGATCACGTTCAGCGCGTCTGTCACGCCCTGTTGCCCCTTGGCACCCAATCCATACACATACGCCCTACCGATATAGGTGCCCTTGGCCCCCATGGCGATGGCCTTAAGCACGTCTTGGCCGGATCGAATTCCACTATCGAGGTGTACTTCGATCTTGTCACCCACCGCATCCATAATTGCTTCAAGCGCGCGGATTGAAGACAGCGCGCCGTCCAATTGGCGGCCGCCATGGTTCGACACAATGATCGCATCCGCGCCCACGTTCAGCGCTTCCAAAGCATCGCGGGGATCAATGATGCCCTTGATGATCAGCGGCCCGTCCCACATCTTGCGAAACTGCCTGATACGATCCCAGTTCAGCGACTGGTCGAACGCTTGTGCGGTCCAGGACGACAGCGACGATGGGTCTTTGACACCTTTCGCATGGCCCACGATATTGCCAAAGAACCGCCGCTTGGTCTGGAGCATGCCCAAACCCCATTGCACTTTGGTCATCATGTTTGCGACCGATGCAGGCGTCAGCTTGGGTGGGGCGCTCAATCCGTTTTTGAGATCTTTATGGCGTTGACCAAGCAGTTGCAGATCGACCGTAATAATTGCTGCGGAACACTTGGCATCTTTGGCCCGGTCGAACAGGCGCTGCATGAAGTCGTCGTCCTTGAGCGTGTAGACTTGCATCCAGAATGGCTTGGATGTGTTCTCGGCCACGTCTTCGATCGAACAGATCGACATGGTGCTCAGGCTGTAGGGCACCCCGAATTTCTCGGCTGCCTTGGCTGCTTTGATCTCACCATCGAAATGCTGCATCCCCGTCAGGCCGACCGGGGCAAGCGCAACAGGCATCAACACATCTTGACCGATCATCTGGCTGGCGGTTTTGCGGCCCTCCATGTCGATCGCCACGCGCTGGCGCAGGTAGATCTTGTCGAAATCTGATGAATTTTCGCGAAAGGTCTGTTCTGTCCAGCTGCCGGATTCCGTGTAGTCGAAAAACATCTTTGGCACCCTGCGTTTGTAGATGCGGCGGAGGTCTTCGATTTCGGTGATCACGGGCATGAGTCGGCCTTTCCGTCATATTGGTTAGTTTTCTTTACCAGTCTCATCAGAATCGCGCAACGCGGCATTTTTGTCGGGAGTTTTGAGAATGAGAGGTTGAATGGTTCGATTTCGTACTAAATGATACGATATCGAACAAATGGAGATTCTGATGGCTTATTCTCGTCGCAAAACACTCGGATTGATTGGAGGCGGCGCTGTGGTTGCAGCAGCATCTGGTCTTGGCCTTTTCGCCGCCACCCGCACACCTGGCACCGCTCTCGCTCCTTGGGACATTGCGGGCCAGTATCCTGATCCTCGTTTGCGGGCGCTGTCCTATGCCTTGCTCGCACCCAATCCGCATAATCGCCAACCTTGGGAGGCAGAATTAATCGGGGACGATATGGTGCACATCTGGCGCGACCCGGCACGCAACCTGCCAGTTACCGATCCCCACGCGCGCCAACTGACCATCGGCATGGGCTGCTTTCTGGATCTGATGCGCATGGCCGCCGCCGAAGAGGGATACGCAATTGACCAGACGCTGTTCCCCAATGGTGACGATGGCCCTGTTGCGGTGTGCCGGTTCGTACCTGGTGCTGCACAGCCCGATCCGTTGTTTCGGCATGTGATGAACCGGCGTTCGCACAAAGAGGTGTTTCTGGATCGTACCCTTGATCCTACTGCGTTGGGCGCGATTGCCACCCACGTCGATGTGATCGCACTGAACGCCGAGGCTGCCGCACTCCGTGATTTGGCTTCAGAGGCGTGGTTGATCGAAGCGCAAACGCCGGAAGCGTGGAAGGAGAGCATTGATCTGTTGCGGATCGGCAAAGTGGAAATCAATGCCCAGCCAGATGGGATCGACCTTGGCGG